>DIXA01000052.1 GCA_002428565.1 Anaerolineales bacterium UBA6092
GCTATTTGCACAAAACCTACGTTAGCAAACCGTAACTGCTCAAAAAGTTGGGGGAAAGTGAAACACCCCACACCCTGCTTTATTGAGATGATACAGCAAACCTGTATCAAAGCGGTACGCCTGTCTCGAGGGTGGCAGCTGTCATGGGCAGGCGCACCTTAAATGTAGTCCCATGATCCACCCGGCTTTGCACTTCGATGCTGCCTTTCATCATCTGCACCAGGCTGTGGGTAATTGCCAGGCCCAGCCCAATGCCGCCGTATTCATCGGTAATGGATGCATCCACCTGGTCGAAGGCAGTGAAGAGGCGCTGTAGCTGCTCCTCATTCATGCCGATGCCGGTATCCGATACGATGAAGGTGATCCAATCACTCTCCGGGCCTTGCTCGCGCTGCACATCCAGCGAGACAATGCCCTGATCGGTGAACTTGCAGGCATTTTGCAGCAGGTTCATCAACACCTGGCGCACCCGCTGCAGGTCTCCCTTCATCATCCCCATATCTGGCCCGCAAGTGACCCGCAGCTTGTTCTGCCGGTTCAGCGCCAGGGGGGCAACGCTGTCGTGCACCTCTTGCACCAGGTCGGGCACAGAGAAGAGATCTGTGCTGAGCTCCATGCGTCCGGTATCCAGGCGAGAGTAATCCAGCACATCATTGATCAGATCCAGCAGGTGCTGGGCAGCGTTTTCGATCTTTTGCAGGCGCGGGAACATATCGGGGCGGTTCATGCGGCGCAGCTCTTCCTGCAAGATTTCGGCGTAGCCGAGGATGATCGCCAGGGGGGTGCGCAGCTCGTGGCTGGTGCGGGCCAGGAAAAGGCTTTTGGCCCGGCTGGCTGCCTCGGCGGCTTCTTTGGCCTGCTCCAATTCACCTGCCAGGCGGCGTTGTTCGTCAAAGGCGCGGGCATTGCACAGCGCCAGGCCGATCTGATCGGCGGCGGCGCGCAGGAATTCCAGGTGCTGTGGGCTAAAGCGGTTGGGCAGGGTGTGATACACAGACAGCACCCCCAGCCGCTCTGCGCCGGCGGTGATCGGCACGACCAGGGCTGAATGCAGGATGATCGATTCGTCCTGCAGGACAATCCAGCGCTCATCCTGGCGCGTTTCAGGCACCAGGGCCGACTCCTGGTGCTCATACACCCAGCCTGCCAGGCCGTGGTGCATCACCTCGTCTGCCACACCGCGCTGCTCGCTGTCCAATTGCCCATCATCCAGCAGGCGGTACAGGATCGTGCCCAGCGGGTCAACCAGGAACAGGCTGACGCGCTCCGCGCTGGTGATGGAGAGTGAAATGCGTTGGGCGCTCTCTACGGTGGATTCTACCGAGGTGCTGCTGGCGGTGGCGCGGGCGACCTGCACCAGCTCTGCAAACAGGTCGCGGCTTTCTTTCAACTCTTGCAGGGTTTGGGTGCGGTTGGACAGCTCGTCGTTCAGGCGATCGTAGAGGGCGGCGTTCTCGCGCAAGGCGATGAACTGGCGCACGATCAGCAGGCTGATGATCACCCACACGGTGACCACCAGGCTGGCATGCGACATGGGCCAGACCCCCAGGTCGCTCCATATAAGCAATAGAAAGATGGCTGTGGGCCACAGGTACACCAGCAAAGACCACCACAACACCGGGCGGGAATCAATCACCCTGGTTTTGCCCTGTGGCGCCGGCTGCACAGATTGGGTGACCCCAGCCAGGATGGCCAGCAGATAAGCCGTCACCCAGCCTGCATCGATGCTGCTGCCGCTGACGTGCGCGCCCACCCATACCTGGGGGCCGTAGATGGCATCGGATAAGATAATGAAGACTGCGCTCAGGCTGATCAACATCACCGGCCAACGATTGCCCGGCGAGCGGTAGAGCAGCACCGTCAGCAAGACAAAGCCCAGCGTCAGGTCAGCTACAGCATGCGCCAGGCTGACGGCAGCTTCTAACGGGGCAATCTCTGGGAGCGCATTCACCAGGTGTCCCAGCACTACGTTCCAATAAACTACGATGATGGAGATTGCCACAATGCTCAAATCCAGGGTGCGGCGCAGCATGGCTCCCCGCGACAGGCGCGGCAGGGGCATGCTGAGCAGGCCAGCAATCACCAGCGGGTAGTATAGGAGGTAGAATGCATTGGCCAGGGAGGGGAAGGGGGCCAGGTCAAAGGCCAGCTCCAGGGTAGACCAGATGATATTGCCGCAGGTATAAGCCAGGTAGCCGGCCGCCATCAGCGCCCAGGCACGCGCCGCCTGCCGAGACTGGGCGCGCAGGCGGCGGGCCGCGGCGCCCAGGGCCAGCGCCGCCAGCAGGCTGAAGAGCGGCAGGGTGTAATTGCTGAACTGCGCCCGCAGCCGTGCATCATCGATCCACAGCACAACTGCCAGGAAACCCGCCAGGACCAGCAGGCAGACAGCGCCAACGATCAGCAGTCTGCGCCGCGGTTGGGGTGATGCCTGGGTGGGCGCCCCGGCGGCGAGTTCTGAATCGTGTTTCATGAATGATCCCCTGCTTTCAGAAGCATGCTTCAATCCCCAAAGCAAATCCCCAGGTCGCGGGCGGTGAGCATGATATCACAATCAATGGGGACGGTTTTCATCCGCCCGGCGACTTCCTCAAAGGGCACATACTTGACCGTGGGTGGGGCCAGGGCGACCATCACGCCGCGTTTGCCCTGATCCAGGGCGCGCACCGCAGCCGCGCCAAAGCGCAGGGCGGTCAGGCGGTCGAAGCTGGTGGGTGTGCCGCCGCGCAGCAAATGCCCCAATACCACCACGCGCGTCTCTTTGCCGGTCAGTTCGGCCAGCCCGGCGGCGATCTTTTCGCCGACGCCGCCCAGGCGCTCTGCCCGGCCCACTTCCTTATCCTGCACAGTCACGGCGCCGCCTTGGGGTCTGGCTCCCTCTGCTACCATGATAATGGAGTAGTCGCGCCCGCGGCGCTCGCGCTCCAGGATGTGTTCGGCGATCTTGTTCAGATCATAGGGGATCTCTGGGATGAGGATGGCGTTGGCATTGCCCGAGATGCCGCTCTCCAGGGCGATCCAGCCGGCATAACGGCCCATCACCTCCACCACGATCACCCGCCGGTGCGAGGCGGCGGTGGAGTGCAGGCGGTCCAGGCATTCGGTAGAGAAGGAGACCGCAGTGTCAAAACCGAAGGTGATCACCGTCTGGTCGAGGTCGTTGTCAATCGTCTTGGGCACGCCCACCACCCACAGCCCTTTCTGCGCCAGGGCATGGGCAATCTCCAGCGAGCCGTCGCCGCCGATCGAGATCAGCGCATCTAACTCGCGCATGTGGAAGTAGCGCACCAGTTCATCGGAGCGGTCCACTTCTTCGTAGGTGCCGTCGGCCTTGCGCACCGGGAAGCGCAGCGGGTTGCCGCGGTTGGTGGTGCCCAGGATGGTGCCGCCCAGGTGGGTGATGCCGCGCACACGGTCGCGCGTCAGGCGCACCACCCCGCCCTCAACAAAATTTTCGGGCATCATCAGGCCGTTATAGCCATCGCGGATGCCGTACACTTCCCAATCTCGGTTGATGGCAGCCAACGTGGCGGCGCGGATAACGGCATTCAGCCCGGGTGCGTCCCCTCCGCCGGTAGAGATGGCAATTCGCTTGATCTTGGCTGCCTGATTTGCCATACTATCTCCTGGTTCGTTTCTGCAGAACTACCCCAAAATTGCCCCGAATGCACATTATCTAGATTCTATCATATTAAAGGGTTACCCGTTTGCTGGCAGAGCAGCCGGTGTGCACGCACCCAAATAAATGAGATAGACAGCCTGCCCGAAATAGGATAAACTTAGGAAAATCTGACCCCTGCTGAACGTAAAATCGATCTCTGTCCAAAGAGCCTGCCTATGAAACGCCTGATCAATGTTGTCCGCCTTGCCCTGGTGTTGAGCATTTCGCTGGGGCTGCTCATTTTTATCGGTTTGGGTGAAGCCCGCCGCACCTACCCACAATTCGCTGTCGAAAAATTAGCTGCCCAGGGAGAGTTGGTGCAGACCGCCATGCATCCCTTCTTGCTGGCAGATCTGCCGTTGAACCAGTATCCCGGTTTTAATACAGTCACTCAGCCCATCCTCAGCTCTGACCCCCATATTTACGCCATCTACGTTACCAACGTGCCGGGGCAGGTGGTGTTTGCCCAGGGGGCGGGCGTGCAAGATGTGGGTGCCATCCAGGCTGGGCAGGCGCCTTATGCCACCCAGCCGGACGCTTCGCGTTACCTGGTGACCGAAAATGATGGTTATTACCAGGTCAGCTTTGAACTGCGCAACCGTTTTGACCAGGTGGGCACGCTGCATATTACCTTGCCCAAGTCGGTGGTGCAGAATACGATCAACAGCGCCTTCCTGCCGGTGCAGGGCGGCGCGGTGATCGTGGTCTGCCTGTACATGATCTTCTTATTTGTCACCAGCAGCCGCTGGATGGTGAAGGAGGAAGACGAGGAAGAGAACGTGTTTGTCAAGCCAGGGGAAAAGGTTCCCGCCACCCCTCCCAGCGGTTGGCAGCAGGCGGGTACGAAGCTGATCACTTTCTCGTATGCGGCAGGATTCCTGGCGGTAGCCGCGCTGGTGATCATCACCCTGACCAATATTTACCAGGACGGCATGCGCGGCAAGATCCGCGCCCTGGCGGATTCGCTGGGTTACCGCCTCAACTCGGCCCTGGAGCTGGGCCTGAGCATCGATGATTTCACCGGCATCGAGCAGGTGTTTGATGAATACCGCGCCAGCAACCCGGACCTCTCCTACGTGGTGCTGGCGGTCGACGACAATGTGATCATCCATACCGATGCCAGCCAGAATGGCACGCGTTGGGAGCCTCAGCGCGGCCACTTTGAGGAGAATGCCAGCCTGATGCAAGATGAGCAAACCGGGCGCAATCTCTTCCTGCACCTGGGCATCCCCAAGAGCGTGATCTACAACCGCCTGCTGACCAGTGCGCGTAACTTTGTTGCCCTGTTTGTTGCTACGGCATTTCTCTCTTCGCTGTTCTTCTCGCTGATCCGCTCGATGAGCAACCGCCCGCCGCTGATACCCGGTCAGCTACGCAAGCAGCGCGGCTTCTTGCTCAGCCTGATCGGGCCGTTTTACTTCCTCAGTATCTTTGTCATCCATGGCCTGGCGCAGGCTTTCTTGGCGCCATACTTTGAAAGCCTGGCAGAAGCCAGCCATGTCACATCTGGCACATCCACCCTCTTTTCCACATACTATGTAACCTACACCATTGCCTTGTTTGCCACGGCGCGCCCGGCAGATAAGTATGGTCCCAAGCCTTTCCTGGTGATCGGCGCGGTGCTGGTGGCGGTGGAGCTGTTGCTGCTGGGCTTAGTGAGTAATTTCTACATGATGTACCTGGTGATGGCCATTACCGGCATTGGCGAAGGGATGTTGTTCAACGCTGTTTTCAGCTTTATCATCCGGGTATCTTCGGCCCGGCAGCGCACTCGCGGCGCATCCATCATCGTCACCAGCCTGTACGGGGGCTGGCTCTCCGGCACAGCCATCGGCTCGCTGCTGGCTGCTGACCCCACCCTGGGCATCCGCGGTGTGTTCATCATCGGGGCAGTGGTGGCGGCCCTCAACCTGCTCTACGTGATCTTTGCCATCCCCTCGCTGCAGGGCGAGCACTTCGAAGAAACCTCCACCCAGCAGTTTGACTCGGTGACGCTGCAGCCCACCAAGATCACCCGCGACGATATGCGGGCCGAGATCGATCGCGAGAGAAAGCTGCGCCAGACCAAAGGCCCGGTGCAGCGTTTCCTGCTCGATCTGTGGATGCAGGCTTCCTCTTCGTTCTCTGATCTCAATTTCATGACGGCAGCCATCCTGGTGGGCGTGCCGGTCAAAGTGGTGGTGGCCGGGTTGATCAAGGCCTCGCTGCCGCTGGTGCTGAAACAGCAAAATTATCCCACCCAAGATGTGGGGCAGATCATGATGTTGTACTTTGGCGCGGTGCTGATTTCAAGCAGCATCATCTCGCGCCTGGCCGATAAGGGCAGCACCCGCCTGATCCTGTTCCTGGGTGGCTTGTTCAGCGGCCTGGGCCTGCTGCTGATGGGGTTGATGGGGAACTTCACCGGCGCCTTGGCCACGGTTACGCTGCTGGCTGGCATGATCGTCCTCGGCCTGGCACACGGTCTGATCCAGGCGCCCATTATCACCCATATCTCGCGCACCAAAACGGCCAAAGCGATGGGGCAGAGCGCGGCCAGCTCGGTCTACCGCCTGTATGAGCGCATCGGCAACATCGGCGGTCCGCTGCTGATCGGCGCTTTGATGGTGCAGACCACCTACGATGCCAAGACGATCATCTGGATTGGCGCAGCAATTGCCTCGTTTGGCCTGCTGTTCTTCCTCATGGCGCAGTTCAAGAAAAAGGAAGTAGCAAAATGACCCTCAACAAAGTCACCCAGATCCTGCTGGCCTGTGTGCTGCTGGGGCTGCTCCTGGCGGCTTGCGACTCTTCCAGCCCTACGGCGGCGCCCACGGTGCCGGTTGTAGAGGTGATTGCTCCTACCCCTGAGACGGGCACTCCCGAGACGGTTGAGATCACTTCGCCGGTGGAGTGGTTCATCCCTGCGGCGCCTCTGGCAGCCAGTTGGAATGTCTCCCTGGCCCCCGGGCAAACCGAAACCGTTTTGATGGAGCCCAAGGAAGGCGAGGCGCAGTTCCACCTGCTTTTCCTGCTCACCCGCGGCCATGTACTCTACAACCGGGCCATTGAAGTGGTGCTGACCACCTTCCAGGAGCGGGGTATCATCACCTCTGCAGCAGTGGTGCTGGCGATGGACCCGGAAACCAAGCTGGCTGATGTGGATAAGTGCCTGGCTGCCCTGGAATACGCCGAGGCCAATGGATACGACCTGATCTACCCCATTGGCTCAGATGCCACCGCGGCCGTGCACGATAACTATCGCGGCGGCGATCTGCCCGTGGTGGCGCTGCTGGCCAAAGACCCGGTGCTGCTGGGCCAGATCGAAGCCTATGATGTGGGCAGCGGCACCAACATTGCCTATACCTCCGTCAGCGTGCCGGTGGATATTCAGATGACGTACTTCCGCCAGCTCATTCCTGACCTAAAGAACATTGTGATCCTCTACGATCAGAACAACACCTCCACCGTCAAGACCCAGGTGGAGCCGCTGGATGTCTACGCCAAAGAGAACGGGTTTAACCTGATCCCCATTGCGGTCACTCAGGTGGAATCCAACGATGCCACGCGCATTGAGCTCCAGACGCTCTTCCCCCCGATCATGAACACCTTGCGCCATGATGATCCCAATAATAACCAAAGCCTCTTCCTGCTCACTAACAGCAGCAAGATCGTGGATGTCTTTGATGAGGTGGTGAAACTGGCAGGCGATATCCCCGTGGTCAGCTTACTGCAAGAGCAAGTGCAAGAAGGCAATGTCAGCGCGGTGATGTCGGTGGCGGTCTCCTTTGACTCGAACTCGATCCTGGCGGCGGTCTATGGCATCCGCATCCTGCAAGCTGGCGAAGAGCCTGGCAGCCTGCCGGTGGGCCTGATCACCCCGCCCGATGTTGCGATCAACTTTATGAAGGCGCGCCAGATCAACCTGCGCATTCCCTTCACGCTGTTTGAAACCGCCAGCAAAGTTTACGGCATCGATGGTTATCTGGTGCGCGAAAAGGGGCAAATCATCCCGTAAGGGGAGCGAGACCGAACGCTGCGACGCCTATGGTTGAACTGCTGGACATATATCTCGCCACCGGCGCGCCCATCTCTGAAGGATGGGCGCGGCTGGCAGACCTGCGCCTGGGCATTTTGGTGGGGGGCATGGGGGCGGGCAAAAGCACCACCATGCAATCCCTGCGTCAGGCGGGGCTGGATTTCACGCTGCTGCCCAACCGCCGCGAGCTGACCGAACGCCTGATCGTTGCCCCTATCCAGCGGGAAGACGGCCTCACGCCGCACAAACTAGACCGCCTCTCCCGCCTGCCCTACATTCACCGCTATCACCAGCGCCAGCCTGCCGGTCTGGGTTATGCCATCACCCAGCTCTCGGTTGACCCGGCACAGATTGCGCCCCAGGGCAACCCCCTGCTGATGTTTGACGGGCTGCGCGGCGCCGAGGAAGTGCAGTACGCCTATAACCACTTGCCGCGGGCCTTTTTCATCGGTCTGTACACCACCGATTATGTGCGCCTGAACCGTCTGGTGGAGCGGCGAGATGCTTATGACCACATCTCCGCCGGAGGCGCCTGCCATGGCCCTGAGGAGCAGATCGACCACCTTACAGATTTGGGAGTTCCCCTGGCGGGGGCGTTGTTCACTTCCAATGAGGCGCAAACGCTGTTAGAATCGGTGCGGCGCGGCATCATCAGCCCGGCAGATCTGCGCGACCGGCTGACCTTGTTGAGCGCGGAACGCGAACTGTACGACCTGAACGCCACCTTTTCCTTCATGCAGACCCTGGGGGAAAAGCGTGCCGCGGTGATTGATACCACCTCGCTCACCCCGGCGCAAGTGTTGGACGCAAGCCTGGAGTTCATTACCCAATACCATTCGAGATAAACCGGCTGGAAAAACTTAGCCTGCTCAGGAGCACACATTACTTATGAGAGACTTCATCCACGAATCCATGTCTGCCGGGCATTTAGCTGTTTGGGAGGAGATCACCCGGGACGGGGCGCAAGCCGAGACCGTGATGACCGGCGAGCAGCGGGTAAAAATCGCACACCAGATGTGCGCTATTTTTGGCGATCAGGCGCATCACCACCTGATCTTTGCTGCGGGCTACCCTTCCCTTTGCAAAGAAGAGTTTGAAGCCATCCGCCAGCTGGTGGCAGAAGTGGATACCTGTTACCTGGCGACCCACGGGCGCGTCACCAAGGGCGATATTGACCTGGGCCTGGAAGCCATGCGCGGGGCCAAGTATGGGCGCGTCTCGTTTGCTTTACCGGTTTCGGACCGCGGCTGCGAAGTGATGATGCACATGACCAAAGAGGCCGCTATGCAGCAGGCGGTGGAGATGGCCCGTTATGCCATGGACAAGAGCGGTGGTATCCCGATCGACGTGGCTTTTGGCGTTGCCACCTTTGTGGATCCGGGTTTCCTGGCCGAATCGGCGGATAGGCTGTGCGAGGCGGGCGCCTGCACGATCAAGATCTGCGATTCCACTGGCGAGTTGTTCCCCCTGCAAGCCCAAAACCTGTTCCGCGGCATCATGGAGCGAAAATCGGAGTGCACCTTTATTGGCGCACACCTGCACAACGATTTCGGCCTGGCGCTGGCCAATACTCTGGAAGCGGTGCGCCTGGGCGTGCGCCTGGCAGCCTGCTCGTGGCTGGGCTTAGGCGAGCGCGCCGGTCTGCCCGCTGCCGAGCAACTGCTCTTTGCCCTGGGGCATGACCCGGTCACTCTGCCTGAGCGCATGGGCATCTCTGCGCCCCTCTGGCGGCAACCCCCCGATCTCACCCACCTGGTGCCCATCGCCCGCCAGGTCAGCCAAATGCTGGATGTGCCTCTGCGCCTGACCGATCCGGTGGTAGGCTTGAACATGAACCACATCGTCACCGGGGCCTATTTCAACAATCCCCAGGCGTTCAAACCCTTTGACCCGCAGGCAGTGCTGGGTGTGCCGCCTCAGCTGCTCTTAACCCACCTGGCCAACCACGATATTGTTGCGGCGGTTGCGCAAGAGTTAGGGTATACTCTTAATAAAGAGCAGACCAAAGCCGCCCTGGCGTGGGTCAAAGCCTACGCCTTCCAGCACGGCAGATCGCCCATCCCCTCAGAAGCCTTCCGGGCTTATCTGGATGGGCAGGGTATTGCTCACAATTGATGTGATCGTTTGCAGTGGCGGACGATGGACCGCCGCAGTATGGGAGTCAGCCTATGAAAAAGTTCCGCCTTCCTCTTTTGTGGAAAATCTTGCTAGCCACCTTCGTTGCCGGGCTGATTCCCCTGGTGCTGATCACCTACCGCAGCATCAATGCCATCAATGACACCGGGCAGGCCGCCCAGGATACCGCCGTGCAGCAGTTGGATGAGAAATCTATCGAGGCCCTGCGCGTGCGGGCGGTGCAGGTGGCAGCGGAGGTTGAGTCTCTGCTGGAGGATGTGGCCTCCGATACGCGTTACCTTTCTACCCTGCAGCCCGATGCCCAGGTTTACATGCAGTTCTACCAGTCGAGGAGCCGTTCATTCTGGTATCTGCTGGGCACAGACCTGGAAATGCACTCCGTGCTCGACACGATTCCCCTGTACCGCGAACTGACCTTTGTGGACATCAATGGGCAGGAACAGGTGAGCATCCGTGACGGCAAGCTGCTGCCCGTCGAGGAGCTGCGCAATGTTTCAGACCCGGTCAATACCACCTATCGCAGCGAAACCTATTTTGCTGAGGCGCTGGCCCTGCCGATGGCGCAGATCTACGTCTCGCCGGTGATGAACTGGTATGCCGCCAACCGCCTCCAGCCGGGCTACGCCACCGATTCGGCCACCTCGCGCTTTGCGTACCATCTCTATGAGGCGGTCATCCGTTTTGCTGCGCCGGTACATGATAGCAATGGCGCGCTGATCGGCGTGGTGGTGCTCTCCCTCGATCATCGCCACATCATGGAAATTTCCAACCATGTGCAGTCCTCCTTTGGCAAGGTCTCATACCCCGATTATGCCAGCGGCAACTATGCCTACCTGCTGGATTACCAGGGCTGGCTGATCGCCCATCCTGACCTTTCCACGCTGCGCGGCCTGGACGAAAACGGCGTGCTGATGGAAACCCAGATGTTGGCGACGAAGGATCTGGACTTTCCCTTCAATATGCTTACCTCTGACCTGAAGGCGCAGGCGGTGGAAATTTCCAGCGCGGTACTCGATGATCAGAGCGGTGTTTCGCACAGCACCACCCGCCAGGGCACGCCCAAGGTGGATATTTACATCCCAATCCATTTCGCCCACGGCGTATATGCCGAGAAAGGCATCTTCGGCGGGGTGGTATTCAGCGAGGCGGTGACCAACGTGGAGCAGGCCGGGGCCATCTCCAGCCAGATCATCGGTGCGGCAGTGGACCAGATCCAAAAGGATATGGTCTGGATCATCGCAGTGAGCCTGTTCTTCCTGCTGGCCGCCACAGTATTGCTGGCGCGCAACATCAACCAGCCTATCTCCGAGCTGACCGAGGCCGCCCGCATCATGCAGAAGGGCGAGTTGGATGTCAAGCGCATTGACCACTTGATCGAGCGGCGCATCCAGGATGAGGTGACCGAGCTGGCGGGGGTGTTCAAGAAGATGGCCCAGGCAGTGCAAATGCGTGAGCGCCGCCTGCGCGAGGAAGTGAATGCCCTGCGCATCCAGATCGACGAGGTCAAGAAGAAAGAGGAAGTGGATCGCATCACGCAGAGCGAGACTTTCAAGAACCTGCAAGAAAAAGCCGCTGAGCTGCGCGCCCGGCGGGCTGAACGCATGCGCAAGATAGCGGAGTAAACCCCTGAATGATAGAAGAAGCGGGCCGTTTTGCGGCCCGCTTCTTCTATCATTCAGGATCATTTATTTTTTCCGGCTCGCCTGCGAACTTAAGCACCAGGCGGGTGGCCAGGCTGCCCAGCGCCGGGCTGCCACCCGGCAGCATCTCTGCCAGGATGCGCATGGCCTGCGCCATTTCCCGCGCCGCACTGGCCAGGGTCAGGTTGTCGGTGCGCGAAATCTCCGTCATCTCCACGGTGAACAAAGAGGCGTAATCATCGCTGCCCAGCGCGGGCTGCTGCCCCGCCTGCACGGCGCGCTGGTAGGCCTGGTAGAGGATATCCTGCAGGATGAAAGCAAAATACTGCTGGCGGCGCGCCAGGTGACGCTCAGCCGGAGCCTGCATAGCCTCCGCAGTGGCCCGGTTCACATCGCCGCCCTCGCCGCGCCAGTGCGGGGGAAAGCCGCTGCCAGCGTCGATCATGCCGCGCACGGCTTTCAGGTCGTGGGCTGAGTCTGCACCGCGTAGCGCCGGGGTGACGGTTTCCCAAGTCTCGCTTTCATCCTTCACCACGATCGAGCCGGTCTCGGGCGGGGTGGCATATTGGGCGGCCTTGGCCTCCACCTTGGGTGAAGGTACGGTCACCAGGTACAGGAAGGCGCGCGCCGCCCAGTGCAGGCGCACGCGGTCTTCCAGCATGCGCGAATAGCGCAGCAGCCAGGGGATCATCGTGCTCAGGTCCGATTCGCCCAGCAGCGCGCCCACTGGGCGGTTGACGGCGTAATGCAGCATCACCGCCTGCGCCTCGGGTGCAGCGGGGTGATCGGCAGAAAGCCAGCGCTGGGGCGCCAGCCCGCCTGTGGTCTGTTCCAGGTAGATCTGCTCCTGCTCCCAGTCATTTTCGGCTGTTTCCACCTGTTGGATGCAGTCTTTGGTTACCAGGCGCAGGTACGACATGCCATCGGCCGGATTGCGGAAGAGCAGGATGAACAGATCGCCGGAGCGCCACAGCTCATCGGCCATGGCGGGCAGGCGCACATCCATGCGGTTGAGGCGGTGGTTCCAAAAGCGCTGGATGAAGGCGTTGAGATGGGGATCATTGCTGCGCAGGTGGATGCCGCTGCCGATGACATAATCGGTGGTGGTGGCGATAACGCGCCATGCCAGGGGATTCTTGCGCCAGGCGGTCAGGCCGTCGGTGTACTGCTCCTGGATCTCTCCCCAGCCGCGGTCGTGCCCGCGGGCTGAGATGGAGTGCTAGCCGGGGCTGTCATCCACCCGGCTGAACCCGCGCGCCAACCGCCCCGAGGCAGCGGCGCCGGATAAACGTAAGCGAAGTTTTTTGAGCATCAGAACCATTCTCCTCGTTCTCGAAGCGGGTCAGCAGCCTGCACGATGGCGGAATGCGCCAGCCCCCAGGGCTGCTCATCCAGCGCGGCGCACAGGGCCGCCGAGATCAAGAGATCGTCATGCACCGGTTCGCCGGTGGCAGGGTCGCGGCTCCCTTCCGGCACGCCCCAGCGCATGATCTTTTGCGGGCCTTCGACGATCTCATACTGGCAGAATTCAGCCTGTCGCCAGAACTGGCGCGCCAGGGAGGCAGCCGGGTCATCTGGGTTGGCGGCGTAGTCTTTATAGCGCCCGGTCTCGACGATGGAGAGAAAATCCCAACCCAGCTTTGATTTGGTGGCGGCGGTGAAGACGAAGGGTATCACCTGGGGATAGGCTTTGGCCAGGAAAGAGGCCAGCCCTGCGCCCACACCGGTGGCATCTACCACCAGGGAACGCGGCTGCCACAATTCGACTGCCGCCCGCAGGCTGGCGTACAGGGCAGTGTGCTTGACCCCCACCCAGGCCTGGCGGCAGACGGTGCGGTAGGCAGGGCGGGCGATGAGCGGGTCTGCCAGGCCGCTCAGGTCGATCTCGAAGACGGTCAGAGCGGTGGCATCGCGGCCGGTGTGCGCCAGCGCCTCCAGGCCAGAGCGGGCGGACTCATCCTCGCCGGCGACATCCAGGGCCAGGGCGTAGCAAGCCCCCGAGCGCGGACCAGCCTGCGGCGGGTGGCTGCCCTGCATTAACGCCAGGCGCTGTGGGTGGAACATACCGCCCTGGGCGTCGATCTCCTCGGAGTAGAACTGCGTGCGCACCATGGGATGAGAGCGCCCCAGGCGGGCGACCTGCCCGGCGACGAAATCCTGGTAAGGCGGCACCTCCAGGCCCACCCGGTCGGCGGTCAGCACAAAGGCGCGCTGCAGGCCGTCTTCCTGCTCGGCCTGGCGCGCCAGGCGCAGTTCGCGCGCCAGCAGGCTGCGCGAGGTCCACGCCGTGCCCCAGAAGACGCGCGTGGCGTTGGTGGAGGCCGCCATGGGGGCGATCTCCTTGTCCCATTTGCTGATCAGCACTTCCTGCGCCTCATCACATTCCAGCAGGGTATTGGCAGTGGCCCCGACGATGTGACTTGCCGCCGCGCCAGAGAGAAAGGTGAGGCGGGCGCGGCCGATGCGGTAGATGTGCCCGCTTTCCTTGACCCAGCGCTCACGGGCGAAAATGCTGTCGGAGAGCACCCTCTCCAGGCGGCGCATGGCGTTGAGCGACTGCGGCCTCCAGGTGGGCGAGACCTTGACCAACTCGGCGGGGGTGGGTGAAAGCGCCAGCAGCAGGTAAGCCTCGATCTGCGCTTGCAGCTCGTTTTTGCCGCTCTGGCGTGGGAAAAGCACCACAAACGACAGCCCGCGCCGCTCACGCACGGAGGCGATGATCGCCCGGGCTACTTCTTGCTGGTACAGGCGCAGGAACAGCGGGCCGGTGCCAGATACAAAGCGCACAACATCATCCATCTGATGTTTGTGCAAGGCAAAGCTGGTTCCGTCGGTCACAGCAGTCCCCATTCCTTGCAGAGCGCTTCCAGTGCCTGGGTCAGTACATCCTTGGAGTCAGATGGAGGGGGCAGGGCCTGCTGTGCGCGCATCAGCACTGCCAGGCGGTTGGCGGTCATCCCCAGCGCACCCAGCACCTTGACGCTCGTTTCTACATCCTCCACCCCTTCAGCCAGGGCCAGGGTGCGCCCGATGAGCACGCGCAGCAGATTGATCTCAGGCTCCAGGCTGTGCACATCCAGCGCATCTGGGTTGGCGGCCTCGCCAGCCCGCAGGTAGCGTGAGTACAAGCCGTGCTTGACCGCATTCAGGTTGCCGGGCTGCGCGCCGGGCTTACGTTTGGCGCTCAACCCGGGAGCTCTTTCTGCGCGGCGCGGCGGGTGCGGCGACGGGGAGGGGCCAGCGCCTTACCCTGCCGCCGTAGAGCGTGATCACCACGCAGGCAGCTTCATGGTCGAGGCGGGCGGTGTAATAGGGGGTGTCAATGTGCAGCGCTTGCAGGGCGGCCTGCACCTGGGCCGGCGTGATATTGGGCGCGGCGGGCTTGCTCATGGGGGCCTCGATTCTTTGGGGAGCCTGGCTGCCTGACGAGTAGTCAGGCAGCCAGGCGTTTACAAGTCTGCGCATGGGGCGCGGGTTATCCTTCGGAGAAGGTGAGAACGACGGTGAGATTGGCCGCGGCAGTACCGGCTGAACCGTCAAAATCGACGGTGACGAGCATGACGGTACCATCGACGATATGAGGGTCGGCCGTGCCAACAAAATTGGCGGCGACGAACTCAGCCGGGACGCTGGAATCGCCGACATCGGCGGCGGTGAGATAGGCGTCATCGTCTGAGGTGGTGCCAATCTTGATGGTGGCATTGCTGGCGTTGGTGGCGACGGCCGAAACGTGGACCAGGGAGCAATGGAAGGGCAGGGTGAAGACAGGGGTGATGTTGGCGGCGAGGGTGCCGGGTACGTGGATGGTGATGGTAAAGTGATCGCCTTGCATGGGGTTTACTCCTTTTGAGTGGGTGACAGGGGGTTAAGCATAGATTACGGTAAGATCGCCATCGGCAGCGCAGTAGGCCGCCAGGCCATTTGGCAGGGCGACGGGGGAGGCGGGGGTGAAAGTGGCGGTGGTGCCAGCGGCGGCGAAGATCTGCAGGGCGACCACGCCACCGGCGACGGTACCATGATAGATGACGGCATAGGATGCGCCAGAGGCGCCGGAGAAGTTGACAGCGACAAGCAAAGCGGGGGCGGTGGTGATTGTGTCGCCGTCGTCATCGGTGAAACGGTGGTAAGCAGCGGATTGGTGCATGGATCTCCTTTCGTTTTGTAATCGGCCTGGGGGCGCTGGGTGGAGGGGGCACCCAGCACCCCGCAGGCCTGCGCAGAGTGGCGGGGGCTAAGCCACGTTACGCTTACCGATGCCGCGATAGGTGGCGACACCATAAGCCCACTGATCACGCACCTTGATAGGGAGCGTGTCATTGGTGAAAAGGAGGCCGCCGGTGGGGTCGGTGGCGGTGAAAAGCTCGGGGGCGGGATGCTGGCCGGGGGCGCTGCCGTTGGCGTAGGCCATGCAAATGACCGGGAAGAGCCGCGGGTCTACAATGTAGGCCCAATCGCCGGTGTCGGTGAACTCGGGGACGGCCAGGGGGATGGGGCGCGGGTCGCCGGGGCGGTCCTGGGCGTAGGGGTTGACATCATTGAAGGCGGTAACAGCGCCCTCGCCGGGGCGGCCGCCGGGGCCCTGGCCATAACCGAAATCAATCAAGGCCTGGTCGTACAGGTCAGCGGGGCCAAGCCAGTACTTGGGCCACAACATGAGACGCTTGGCGCTGGTAGGCTCGGCGTGCTTGGCGCACTCGAGGCGGGCGGCCTTCCAGGCGGCCCAAGAATAGGCGGTGGTGGCGACGTTGCTGTGATTGGCGTGGAAAAGAACGGTGGAATCTTGGGCGAGGGTGGGACCGGTGCCGCTGGCCTGGGTGAAGATGGAGGCGATGGCAGCGGAGCGGGTGCGGACTGCGGCGACGGCTAAGGCCTTGGGGATGGCCTGCATCTTGGCGATCTCGGAATTGCGAAGCATTTTATCGGTGATGCCAACATAGCCGCCGTATTTGTAGAAAGCGGAGGTTTCTTTGGTATCGCCGACGGTTAACTCGGTGTAGGCGGCGCCCTCGGCGACGGTGGGCAAATTGGCAATGCCGCCGAACTGAATCCAGGCCATATCGTGAAGGGTTCCATCGGTGGGCTGGACATCGGTGATGAGTTCATACCAACGATAGGCGATGAGGTTGGCGTACAACTCCACGATAACCTTATTCATGGCGTTAACTGCGAGATCTGCCAGGGTGGTGGTGTTGGCGTTGGCGAAGGCATATTCGGGGCGAAAAACGCCGTGGTGCTCGATATCGCCGGTGAGAAGGCGGTACAGGTGGGCGGAGTTGCGGAGGTCGGGCGGGGGCAAGGGGGCGGAGGATGCGCCGAAAATCCAATCGAAAGCGGATTGGAATTGAGCGAGGCCGCCGGGGCTGCCGGTGGAGAGGTGCGCCCGGGGGGGCGTGCCGCCGATGTGGACCACGCCGCCAGAGGCGGCGGGGGGAGCTGCAGCGAGTGCGGCGGGCTGCTCGGGCGGGTCTTGCGGGGTGGTGACGTAGGGGGCTTGTTCTTCGGACATGGGGTAAATCTCCTTTGAAGGTGGTCGGGTGAACGAATACGGCGTGCCGGGGTTATCCAGGGGAGACTGGAAGAGGCCAGATGGGTTCAGCGCGGGGTCGTCAACAACGTCCACGCCGTAGAGGCGGGTAATGCGGGCGACGGGATGGGTTGTCAGGGCGTTTGCTGGGCGGGGATTTTTACCAGGCGTTTCGCCGTTGGGGGTGGTCCACACGGCTTGCAGGTCAACCACAATAGAGACCCCAAACGACTCGGGATCTTCCTGGGCCAGGGAGAGAATGTAGGCGCGCAAATCGCCTGCAGGGGAGTGCGCCGCCGCCCGCGAGAGATGCAGATCAGCCAGAGCTTTCTCTCCCTCCAGGCGAAAGTTGCGAAAACGGCCCAGGTAACTGCCCAATCCATCTTGAGTGAAAGAGGGGTGCGCAAAACGCGCTTTGATGCCCTTGATGGATGCGTTGCCCAGGTTGACCAACTGGTTGAGGCTGTGATGATCGAAAACCAGGCGGTGACCGGCGGCTTCGACCGCCTGGGCAATGGATACGCCGTAGATGATCCCGGCAGCCAGGTCAACCGGCTGCTCGGCGTGGATGCCGCGCGTGGCAAAAGTGCGGGTGGTTTCGCTCATGGAGGTCTCCTTTTCTGTGCGGTGCAAGCCTCGGCTGGGTCAGGCCCCGTAAGCCCATACCACCACCGTGGCGCCATCGGGAACGATGTACAATCCCTCGCTGAAACGCGGCCGCAGGTCGGTGCGGGGGAAGAAGGCGAAAGGTTGGTGAGAGGGGAAGACCGCCGCCGCCAGGATCGGGCTGCCGGTGGCGTCTTTGCCATCGTAAAAGATGGCCCTGGCTGCGCCCGTGGTATCTTTGGAGATGACCACGCCGGTCAGGCAGCCGGGGCCAGTATGCAGCAGGGTGTTGGTGGTGATGACAGTCTGGTAATCTGCCATGACAGACTCCTCGCTCACTAATAGATACGGTCAAAGCCGTCCATGCGCAGAGCGGGTGTGCGGTGCGACTCGGCGCTTTCAGCCAGTGCCTGGCCTGCGGCGGCCTGGTAGGCTGTCTCTGCCTGGCGGGCGGCGTCGGCCAACTCCCCCAGCAGGGCAGTGTGGGCGGTGGGATCTTTCTGCTCCGCGCCCAGGCGCTCCAGCCAGGCATGCCAGACCACGTACAGGATCAGGATGTGCAGGTAGCGGTCTGGCACGCTGATGGTGGTGTATTCGCCCATGGCCGTATCGTGATCGGCCAGGTAGCACACCAGGATCGTCTCTCCGGCGGAGGGGCTGGCAGAGAGGCATAACTGGTGACCGGCGCTGTCTGCGTAGTTGCGGGCCACGTCATAGTACCCGTCGGCCTGCCAGAAGGCCGGGTTTTGGTGCGAGAGGCGGTTGAGATAGGCGGGCGGCTGCTCACCGGTGGGGTACTCCACCGAGACCACCTCCCGGAAGGCGAGCGGCAGGTTGTAGAGGTGCACGCCGGCCGAGGCCGTCAGCGTGGTCTGCATGGGGCGCGGGATGGGAAAGGCGCGGATGGCATCCTTGGCAAACTCGAACACCAGCGTGCGCGCCCAGTGGCTGCCCAATGGGTCGCCAATGGCTTTCATGCATTGATCTACAAATGTGCCGAAGTACATGCTGCCTCCTATTGGGTTTTCCCCCTGGCACGGGCGATTAAAACAAACCTGGCACGGTGATCGCCCGTGCCAGGGGAGAGAACAGTTACGATTGTAGCAGAACCCTTATCCTAGCACAAGTGTTCTATCTGCGAATTGTCCGGTGATTCACTTGCCAAGCAAGGGGAAAAAGACTCTTCTTGTGCTAGAATTGTGTTCTATCTCATTGACAACTGCTTTGACCGGTACCTCGCCTGGTTCAGAGGATGGGACGATGGCTACAGAAAGGCGGAATCACTCATGAACATGTTCAATAATCTGATCATTAAATCAGCTCTGCAAATGTACCTCCAAAAATACATCCAGCGGATCGTGGAATTATCCATTGACAACCAGCGACAGACATTTCACACGGTGGTTGAGTTCAAGGGGGAAGAAAAACCGATCAGCATGGATGGGTCGTATGAACTCTCGATCGATGAGCAAGCGAGCATTGTGAAGGTGAGAGCGCACACGATTAAAATCTCGCGCGAATGGCTGAATCTGGTCGCCCAAGAAGCTCTCGAACGAGATTTTCAGATCAGTGGAGAAAAAGCGGCTAAGCTGATCGGCTTGATCAAGACGATGGGCATTGCTTAACCATATGCCGGGAACCATAACGGCTCCCGAATTTAATATAAGGGGCGGGGGGAAATAGTCAAAATTGGGGCCTATGCGGGCGCTCTGCGCCGCATAGGCCCCAATTTTGACAAAGCCCATCGTGGGGGATGGGGTTATCTGCCCTCCAGCGGCAGCACCACCACCGTCAAGCCGGGCAGCACCGCGGCAGCCTGTGCCCGAAACTCCTCCGCCATCTCAGTGGTGCCGATGCCCGCCCCCACGTGCATGGGGATAGCCACCTTGGGCTGGATCATTTGGGCTGCTTGCACGGCTTCCTCCACCGTCATCACGTACGTGCCGCTCACCGGCAGCAGCGCCACGTCCACCTTCAGCCCGGTCATCTCAGGGATGGGGTCAGCATCGCCAGTGTGGTAGATGATCGTGCCGTCCACGGTCACCACAAAGCCCACATGGTTCTTCTCGCGCGGGTGGAAGTGCTGCCCCGGGCTGCGGAACTTGTTGGTGTTATAGGCGGGCACGGCGCGCACCGTCACGCCTTTCACGACCTGTTGCTCGCCTGGGCGGATCACCTGCACCGGCGTGGGCAGCTTGTCTGCCGCCTCTTGCGTCGTCAGGATCACGGTATCGGCCTTGCGGATCTTGGCTATGTCCTCCGGCGAGCAGTGATCATGGTGATCGTGCGTGATCAAGATCAGGTCTGCCGCCGGGCCACCCTGCAGGCGCCACGGATCGATGTAGATCACCGCCTCCTGCCCATCGATGCGGAAACTGTCGTGTCCAAGCCAATGAATATGGTCTACCGGGGGTTGCATATGTCGCCATCCTTTCTGGATCTGAAGTGTTGACTTGTTCTATCAAAAATGATAGGTGCAGTGGGAATATTGGTGATTGCCTTACAATAAATTATGGGCTATGATAGGTGTATCTTGTGCTACGTTATTTAATTATACAACACGACCAGCCGAATGAAAGGAGGTGAGATACCATGAAGTTCGCCCCGCGCGAGCGGGGGCAAGGGTTCCTGGAATACGCTTTATTGATTGTATTAGTTGCTGTGGTTATTATCATTGTTATAGCCATCATGGGAACCCGGCTTTCGCTCTTGTACAGCCAGATCACATCGGCACTACCCATTCATTAAACCAAAAGCAACATCACCCACCCCAAAACTCATTTTTGGGGCGGGTGATGTTTTAACCCGTCTGATCCTCCATCTGCCGCAGGGCCTCCAGGCAGGCGGCGCACAATGGCATGCGCTCGGTGCTGGGCGAATCGTCCAGCAAGCCGACCACCACCAGCGCCACCTGCACGGCGGGCTTACCGCAGTCGCACAGCACTGTGCGGCGGCGCTGCTTAGTTTTGCCGCGCAGGCAGTGACGGCAGATCTGGCTGGTGCCATCTACGTACAGTTGGCCGCAGCGGGTGCAGGGCGCGGCCAGGCGAAATCCGCTCATGCCATATCTATAGCGGAAGATCTCCACCCGGGCAATGGTAAAAAGGGGGTTAACCCATTGGGGGAGATTGTAAAAAGAGAGTGCTGCGGCGCTTTGCGCTGCAGCACTCTCTTTTTTACGGCACCTATAAGGGACGAGTTTATTCTTTCTTCTCTTCTTCACCAGGCCCGATGCCCAGGGGCTTCCACTTTGTATCATCTCTCAGGCGGTGCTGGATGCCGCCGCGGTTATGCAGCTCTTCAAAGCCTACCGGCTTGATGAACATATCATCGCCATCCAGCAGGCCGGTCAGGCCGGTTTGGCCGGGCTCGGGGCGCTTCTCGCCCAGGAACTTGGCCGACATCTGGGGCAGGTAGTCTGTTGGCTCTTCGTAGGTGCAGATATAGCCCTCGAAGTTGCGCAGGACGATCTTGTGATCTGACATGCTGATCATGTAGTGGGGGCTGACGGGGATCTTGCCGCCGCCGCCGGGGGCGTCGATCATGTATTGGTGCACGGCGTAGCCGGAGGTGTGGCCGCGCAGGCCTTCCATGATCTCGATGCCCTTGGCAACCGGGGTGCGGAAATGCCCGGCGCCATGCACCAGGTCACATTGGTAGAGGTAGTAGGGACGCACGCGGATGCGCACCAACTTTTGCACCAGGTCGCGTTGGATATGCACGTTGTCGTTCACACCTGCCAACAGCACGGCCTGGTTGCCCAGGGGGATGCCAGCGCGGGTGAGTTTATCGCAGGCTTCAGCCAGCTCAGCGGTGATCTCGTTGGGATGGTTGACATGGATGTTGAGCCACAGGGGATGGTACTTTTGCAGCATATCCGTCAGTTCGTCGGTGATGCGCATAGGCATAAAGACGGGTACGCGCGAGCCGATGCGCACGATCTCAATGTGGGGGATCTCACGCAGGCGGCTGAGGATCTCTTCCAAAATCTTGGGCGCCAGCACCAGCGGGTCGCCGCCCGAGAGCAGCACGTCGCGCACCTGGGGGGTGTTGCGCAGGTACTCGATCTGCATCTCGAACTCGGCGCGCGAGAAGGTGGCTGAGGGGTCGCCAACGATGCGTGAGCGGGTGCAATAGCGGCAGTACGAGGCGCATTGGGTAGTGACGAGCATCAGCACACGATCGGGGTAGCGATGCACCAGCCCGGGCACGGGTGAGTGGCGGTCTTCAGCCAGCGAGTCTGTCATCATGGCGGTGAAAGGCGCCAGCTCCGAAGCCAGGGGCACGATCTGCTTGCGCACAGGATCGTTGGGGTCGTTGGGATCGATCAACGAGATGAAGTAGGGGGTAATATCCACGCGGAACAGCCCAGGGGTTGAAAGCGCCTCACGCTCACTATCGGTGAGGGCCAGAACTTTATCAAACTCTTCAACCGTGTTGATGCGGTTGCTTAACTGCCAGCGCCAATTGTTCCACTTCTCATCGGGAATATCGGCGTAGAATGCGGCGCGTTTAGAGGGGAAAGGAAGATTTGTCATGCATGTGCTCCTTATCAATATGCCCAAATTGTGCAGCGAAGTTTAACGCATTCTGCCCTAAAAGGCAACACATAAAACAGAAACAGGCTGATGCGTGCGCAAAGCGCACGCATCAGCCTGTTTCTGCCCCATCTTAGGGGCTTAAGAGCACTTCCAGGCTGGCGAGCTGGCGCGGGCCGGCGATGAGCGTACCATCCTCGCGCAAGATCACCCGCACCCAGGTGGCCGCGGTTACTGTATAGGGCACCTCAATGCTGAACGGCACGTGCTTGCCATCTGCTGATGGGGTGGCGTAGAGCTGCCGGTAGCCAACCACCTTGCCATCGGCGGTCACTAACTCAATGGTGATGTAAGGCTCGCCCAGGGGGCGTACCATGCCCGTGATCAGCAGCGAGCCCCCCTGGATCAGGCGGTTGGGCTGCGGTTCGCGGATGACGATCGCTTCCAGCAAGTCGCCGGAGGGGTTGAACTGTGTTTCGCCGTAGCGCATCAACAGCACCTCCGCCGAGGCCACGCTCACCGGGCGCCCGTAGGGATCATAGGTGCTGATGCGCAGCTGTGCCAGCTCGGATACGCCGCTGATCTCGAATTCGATCTCCTCCGAGATGAAGATCCACGGGTCGGGCTGGCTGATGAAATTGGTCAGCTTGCGGTACAAGATACGCACCTCATCGCCTTCTTTTAGCGGAGGGGCCAGCAGCTCGAACAGCATATAGCCCGATGGCACCGGGCGCAGGGTGACGCTGAACTGCAGCGGCGAGACAACCATAGACATGGGGCCGGGCCGGTAGACCTGGATGCTGGCGATGGGCAGGGCGGGTGTGGGCGAGGGGGTGAGCGTCAGGGTGGGGCGGCGGGTGCTGGTAGGCGAAGCCTCGGGGGTCTGCGGTGGAGCGGTGAGCGTTTGCGAGGCCTGGCGGGTGGGCGTTGGAGAAATGCGCCGGGTGGGGCTGGGGGAACCTGGCGCTGCAGCCGGGGTGAGCGAGGCGGCTTGGGTAGGTGAAGGCGTGGGTGCGGCCGCCGGTTCTGTTGCCAGCCCTGCCTGCACGGTGAGGGCGATCACCGTAGGGATGTATTCGGTGGGGTAGGGAGTGGGTTGGCCCGCGCCGGGCAGGTTAGTGCAGCCGCTCAACAGCAGCGCCAGCATCAGCGCGCAGAAAATGGCAGCCAGGCTAAGGGTCTTTTTATGAGCGGTGGGGGCAATCAAGGCGGGCCTCAGGTTTTTTCCCAAACTAAAAACTCTTGTACCCCATCATATCAAAGAATCGGGGATTTTGCAGGCTTTGCCTGTAAAATCCCCGATTCTGGAGATTCTTGTTAGAAACCGTAAATGGCGCTGTACTTATTGGTCAGGTAGCGCATGTACGGCGCCGGGTCGATCTTGGAGCCGGTGACGCGCTGCACCAGGTTTTGCGGCTCGAACTTGGAACCGTGGCGGTGGATCTTCTCTACCAGCCAGGCGCGCATGTCAGCAAACTCGCCGCGGCGGATCTGCCCGCTCAGGTCGGGGAGTTCGGCCTGCATCACTTCCCACAACTGGCCTGAGACGAGGTTTCCCAGCGCATAGGTGGAGAAGTACCCCACCAGCCCGTGCGACCAGTGAACATCTTGCAAAACGCCCAACGCATCATCCGGCGGGACGATGCCCAGGTATTCCTGCATACGGGTGTTCCAGGCTTCGGGGGCATCTTTGACGGCGATCTTGCCTTCCAGCAAGGCGATTTCCAGTTCCAGGCGCAGCATGATGTGCAGGTTATAGGTGGCTTCGTCTGCTTCAACACGGATGAACGATGGTTCCACCTTGTTGATGCCCTTGTAGAAGGTCTCCAGCGAGATATTGCTCAACTGGGAGGGGAAGTATTCCTGCAGGCGGGGATAGAAATGCTGCCAGAAGGGCAGCGAGCGCCCCACCAGGTTCTCCCACATGCGCGATTGCGATTCGTGGATCGCCAGCGATGCACCGCCGCTCAGGACCGTGCGCTCCAGGCTCTGGCTGACGCCCAGCTCGTACAGGGCGTGCCCGCCCTCGTGCAGGGTGCTGAAGAAGGCCGAGCCGATGTAATCGGGGATGATGCGGGTGGTGATGCGTACATCGTTGATGCTGAACGAGGTGGTAAAGGGGTGAGCGGTCTTATCCTGGCGGCTGCGTTCCCAGGGATAGCCGATCTTGGTCAGCACTTCCACGCCGAAATCCCACTGCTTTTGACCGTCGTAATTCTGGTGCAGGAAGGAGGCGTCCACCTGGGGGCGGCTTTTGATAGCTTTGAGCAGTTCCACCTGCTTGGGCCGCAGGGCGGTGAAGATGGCCTTCACATCGGCAGTCTTCAGGCCTGGCTCAAAGTCATCCAGCAGCGGGTCGTAGATGTGATCGTAAGGTGCAAACAGTTCCGCATAGCGGCGGCGCAGGTCAAAGATCTTTTGCATGTGCGGCTGGAAGAGAGCAAAGTTCTTCTCGGCGCGTGCCTGCTGCCAGGCTTGCATGCTCTGGGAACTGGCCTTGGAAAATTCTGCCACCATGTCGGCGGGCACTTTCGTCGCTTTGAGAAAGTTGCGCGCGGCGACTTTGAGCAGGCAGGCGTCATCGGATTCGGGGTCGAGCTGAGCGGCATAGGGCTTGAGGTCTTCCAGCAGCATGCCCACCTCATCTGAGGTGAATTTGACGTGCGCCAGGCGGTCGAGTGTGGACAGTTGGTTGCCGCGCGCTTCTGCGCCGCCGGGGGGCATGTAGGTCTGTTGATCCCAGCCCAGCACAGCAGATGCCGCGTTCAGGTCAAAAACCTCCGCCAGGAGTTCTTTCAGTTGAGCAAGTTTGGTTTCTGCGTCCATGCAAGTTCCTTGTCAGGTGGATGAATGGTTGGCTGCAGGTTGTGCCTGCAGCCAACGGGGGTTGCGATAAGTTTTAGACGATCTTCCAGCGCAGGGGTACACCCTGGAGCGCGTTGAGCACCTCGCTGGCGATATCCTCTGCGGCGCGGTCCTGGGCTTCTGCAGATTGTGCGCCAATGTGAGGGGTGGCGACAACCTTGGGGTGCGCCACCAGGGCGCTTAGGCCGGGCGGTTCGGTGGCAAACACATCCAGGGCGGCAGCAGCCACCTGCCCCGATTCGAGAGCGCCCAGCAGGGCGGTCTCGTCAATGATCCCACCGCGGGCAGCGTCAATGATGCGCACGCCCGTCTTCATCTGGGCGAAGGCCTCGCCGTTGAGCATGTTCTTGGTCTCGGGCTTGAGCGGGATGTGCAGGGTGATGAAATCGGAGTTGGCATACAGGTCAGCCAGGGTTACGGGCTTGGCGCCGCGCTTCTGGATCTCGTCTGCTGCGATCGCCGGGTCATAGCCGATCACATCCATCCCCAGGGCGGCGGCGCGCTGGGCCACGGCAGAGCCGATATTGCCCATACCGATCACGCCCAGGGTTTTACCGTTCAGTTCGATGCCCTCTAATTTCTTCTTCTCCCATTTGCCCGCCTTCATGGTGGCATCGGCATAGGGGATGTGGCGGGCCAGGGCAAACATCATGCCGATGGCCAGCTCGGCTACGGCCAGCGAGGTGGACTTGGGAGCGTTCACCACGCGCACGTTGTGCGCGCTGGCTGCGGTCAGGTCAATATTATCCACGCCCACACCGGCGCGCCCGACCACTTTGAGCTTCTTGGCGGCTTCAAACACCGCCGCAGTGACTTTGGTGCGTCCGCGCACCACCATGGCATCGTATTCGCCTGCCACTTTGAGCAGATCCTCGGGTGTGATGTCGGGGGTGTTATCCACCTGTGCGGCTTCGTTGAGGATTGCCAGACCTTTTTTGGTCAGGCCGTCGGTCACTAAGACTTTCCACTTGGTCATATCCATCTCCCTTTTCGTGTGATTTTGGCACCCGCAATGGGTAATTGATGACGAACAAACACAGCCAGGGCCGATCCTCCCCGCGCGGGGGAGGCAAAATCGCCCCATTGGCCTTATTGTACCCCAAAAGCCTGCCCACACAGCGAGATGTGATGGATGTCATACCGGAGAGTATGAGTTTAATGGATGGGGGTAAAATATACGCATACTCAGAAAATTCTGGCCGGAAGACCCACTGGCGAGGAAGGATAAACAAGTATGAGCTATGATTTTGACCAGGTGATCGAGCGCCGCAATGGCGACAGCATCAAGTGGCTGCAGTATGGTCCGGAGGTGCTGCCGCTGTGGGTGGCAGACATGGATTTCACCGCCCCAGAAGCAGTGATCCGCGCCCTGCAAGAGCGGGCCGCACATGGCATCTTTGGCTACCCGCCCGTATTCGGCAGCCCCGATGAACTGCCCGAACTGCGCGGCGTGCTGATCGAGCGTATGATGCGCCTGTACGGTTGGCAGGTGCAGGCTGAGGAGATCGTGCTCCTGCCGGGCGTGGTCACCGGGATCAACCTGGCCTGTCACACCCTGGCTGCGCCCGCTGGAAGCGTGCTGGTGCAAACACCCGTTTACCCGCCCTTTCTGAGCGCGGCCAAAAATGCTGGCATCACTCGCCAGGACTCGCCGCTGTTGCCCAGCGCTGACCTGTCCTACCAGATCGATTGGGCCGGCTTCGAGGCCGCCATCACCGATCAGACGCGCCTCTTCATTTTGTGCAACCCGCATAACCCGGTGGGGCGCGTCTTTCGCAGAGATGAGCTGGAGCGCATGGCTGAGATCTGCCTGCGGCGCGGCGTGGCGATCTGCTCGGACGAGATCCATTGCGACCTGGTCTACCAGGGCCATGCACATATTCCCATTGCCACGCTCTCGCCGGAGGTGGCCCGCAGCACCATCACCCTCATGGCACCCAGCAAAACCTTCAACATTGCCGGGCTGCAATGCTCTTTTGCCATCATCCAGGATCCAGACTTGCGCCAGCGCTTCCAGCATTCTGGGCAGGGCCTGGTGGGCTGGGTCAACCTGATGGGGCTGGTGGCTGGCCTGGCGGCTTACCGCCATGGGCAGGCCTGGCTGGATGCGCTGCTGCCCTATCTGCAAGCCAACCGTGACTTTTTACACCAGTACGTGCGTGAGCACCTGCCCGGGGTGAAGATGGACCTGCCCGAAGGCACCTACCTGGCCTGGCTGGACTGCCGACCGGCGGGCATCATCGGCAGTGCGTATGATTTCTTCTTGAAAGAGGCGCGCGTGGCGCTGAACAACGGGGAAGCCTTTGGCCCCGGTGGGGAGGGTTTTGTGCGCCTGAATTTCGGCTGCCCCCGCTCCACCCTGCTCGAAGCGCTGGAGCGCATGCGCGTGGCGCTTACCTAACCCCCGGCGATGGGCTTTGCCCATCGCCGCCCCCTTCCCGGGGCGGGAAGGGGGGATTTTGTCAAAAACGGGTCATTTGCGGGCGCAAAGCGCCCACAAATGACCCGTTTTTGACTTTTTTCCCCCGCCCCTTGATGGGCGGGGTGAAAATTACTCGTAACGCAAGGCTTCCACCGGCTCCAGGCCGGCGGCGCGGTTGGCCGGGTACAGGCCAAAGAACAGCCCTACCGCCGTGGAGAAGACCGTCGCCAGCAGGATGATATCGATGCCGATGCGCGGGTTGATCGGCGTGCCGCTGCGCGCCGCAATCTGCCCCACGATCATGGCGATCAGCCAGCCCAGCATAATGCCGATGATCCCGCCAATCAGGCTCAACACCGCCGACTCGGTCAGGAACTGGATCAGGATATCGCTGCGGTGCGCTCCCACTGCCTTGCGCAGGCCGATCTCGCGGGTGCGCTCGGTGACCGAGACCAGCATGAT
>DIXA01000063.1 GCA_002428565.1 Anaerolineales bacterium UBA6092
CGGGGGCAGGGGGTGGGGTGATTTACGGCCTTGCCGGAAAAAGGCCAAATTCGACGGCTTGCCCATTTGCCCACGAGGTGTTATCATCTACCTGTTAGGTACTTATCCATGGCAGCCGATCCCGAAGCGCGTTCCCGCCTGCGTTATATGTTGGTGCTGATCATCCTGGCGACACTGCCGTGTTACTGCGCCGGGATTGTTGCCGCGCTCGTGGCTCCAGGTGAGCAGGGCCCTGCCACCCCCACCGTATCTCCAACCACCTCTCCCACCCTGACGTTGACCCTGCCGCCCACCGTTTACCCCACCTACACAGCACTGCCCACTTACACGGCCTTCCCTTCGGGCACGCCCACGCTGACCCCCACCATCACGCCCACCCCCACCGAGACGGCCTCCCCGTCTCCCACGGCATCGCCAACCTTCACCACCTCGCCAACTTTCACGGTTTCCCCCACGCTACCTCCCACCATCACACTCACTCCAACACGGCTGCCTTCATCCACCCCCACGGCAACCCCCATACCGCCCACGCCGACAGAAACGATCCCGCCGCCTTCTCCGACCGTTACCAAAACGCCGGAAATTCTCCCCACCTCAGGCGGGTCTTGATAGGGTAAAATAAAGACATGACCGATATCCCCAACCTATTGAAGCAATTGATCTCCACCTCGGGACTTTCAGGCCACGAAACGCCCGTTCGCCAGCTGATCGAAGAGGCCTGGAAACCCCTGACCCACGAGCTGACATTCAGCCGCCTGGGCAGCCTGCACGGTTTGTGCTGCGGCGCAGGCGCTCCTCCCCGCCCCAGCATCTTGATCTCGGCGCACATGGACGCCATTGGCCTGATGGTGACCGGGATTGCAGACGGCTTTTTGCGCCTGACCAGCGTGGGCGGCATCGATGCGCGCATCCTGCCGGGCCAACTGGTCACCGTGCATGGGCGCCAGGACCTGCCCGGCGTGATCGTCTCGCTGCCCGAAAGGCTGCTGCCCCCGCACCTGCGCGGACAGGCCATCCCGCTGGAGTATATGCTGGTGGATACGGGACTGCTGCCCGAGCGCGTCAAGCGCCTGGTGCGGGTAGGCGACCTGGTCTCTTTTGCCCAGCAGCCCTTCGAGACTGCTGCCGAGACGATGGTAGGCCACACCATGGACAACCGCGCCTCGGTGGCTGCCCTGACCCACTGCCTGAGCGAACTGAAAAAGCAGACGCATGCCTGGGATGTGTGGGCGGTGGCCTCTGTGCAGGAAGAAGTGACCCTGGGCGGCGCCTTCACCTCCACCTACCAACTGCGTCCCAACCTGGCGATTGCCGTTGACGTGACCTTTGCCAGCAGCCCGGGCAGCCCCAGCCACCGCACTTACCCGATGGGTGAAGGCCCCACCCTGGTGATGGGTCCCAACATCCACCCCGTGCTGTTCAAGACCCTCAAAGAAACCGCCGAGCGTTTGGAAATCCCCTACTCGATGGAAACCGCCCCGCGCCACACCGGCACAGATGCGTATGCCATGCAGATCGTTGCCGAGGGCATCCCCTGCATGGTGATTGGCATCCCCCTGCGCTATATGCACACGCCGGTGGAGATGGTGGCGATCAAAGATATTACCCGCGCCGGCCGCCTGATGGCGGAATTTATCGCCGGCCTGGATGCCGATTTCATGAGCCGGTTGACCTGGGACGATTAAGCGCCCAGGCTGCCGCCAACGAACTGCATTGGAGAACTGGATGGCAAAAACATCCTCAACTGAAACTTACTCGCCCCCCCGCATTGGGGCCGCCCAGATCCGCCTGCTAGAGCGCCTGTGCAATTCTGCCGCCGTCTCAGGCGACGAAGGCGCCGTGCGCAAGATCGTTTTGGAGCAGGTGCGCCCCTTCGCCGATGAAATCCAGGTGGATGCCCTGGGCAATGTGCTGGTCACCCGGCGCGGGCAGGGCAAGAAATGCCTGCGCGTGATGGTGGATGCCCACATGGACGAGGTGGGCTTGATGCTCACCATCGACGAGGGCAACGGCATCTACCGCTTTGACATCGTGGGCGGGCTGGACGCCTCCGTCCTGGCTGGCAAGGCCATCCTGGTCGGGAAAGAGCGCATCCCCGGCGTGATCGGCTTCAAGCCCATTCACCTCACCGATGCCGAGGAGCGTAAACACCCCATCGCCATGGAGACGCTGCGCGTGGATGTTGGCCCGGCGGCGAACAAGGTCAAGGTGGGCGACCGGGTGGTCTTTGCGGCCCCGTTTGTCCGCCTGGGGCCCAGCCTGCGCGGCAAAGCCATGGATGACCGCCTGGGCGTAACCACCCTGATCGAGCTGCTGAAAAACGCCCCCAAGAACATTGACCTGCTGGCGGCGTTCACCGTGCAAGAAGAGATCGGCCTGCGCGGGGCGCGCGTGGCGGCTTTTGCCCTCAACCCCGACCTGGCCCTGGTGCTCGACTCGACCCCGGCGTATGACCTGCCCACCTGGGATGACAGCGAGAACACCCGCTACAATACCCGCCTGGGCGGCGGCCCGGCCATCTACGTGGCTGATACCGGCACGCTCTCAGACCCCCGCCTGATCCGCCACCTGATCGATACGGCCGAGGCCCTGGGCGTCCCCTACCAGATCCGCCAGCCGGGCAGCGGCGGTACCGATGCCGGGGTGATCCATAAGCAGCTTGCCGGCATCCCCAGTGTATCCGTTTCGGTGCCGGGGCGTTACCACCATTCCCCGGTCTCCATCATCCGCCTCTCCGATTGGCAGAACACCCTCACCCTGGTGCATGCTGCCCTGACCCGCCTGACGCCAGAACTGCTGGCGGCAGAGCGCGCTTGATTTGAATAGGAGCCTTTTCATGAAATCGTTGATCCAAAAGTTAGTCGAAACCATTGGCCCTTCGGGTTACGAAGCCCCCATCCGTGAGGTCATCCGCGCCGAAGTGGCCCCCTATGCCGACCTGGTGCAGGTGGATGCCCTGGGCAGCCTGATCGTGCGCAAAGGCAAGAGCGCCAAGAACGGGCGCAAGATCATGCTGGCTGCCCACATGGATGAGATTGGTGTGGTGGTCACGCACGTGGACGAGAATGGCTTTGCGCGTTTTTCCAACCTGGGCGGCGTCTCGCCGCGCACCTGCTACGGCGGGCGTGTGCGCTTCCTCAATGGCGCGCAGGGTGTTATTGGCTCGGACCGCATGGAAGACCTGACCAAGATGCCCACCCTGGAGCAGTTGTTCATCGACCTGGGCGCCTCCAACAGCAAAGATACCCGCGTGCGCACCGGCGATGTAGCCGCCTTTGAGCGCCCCTTTGTAGACCTGGGCAGCCGCATGGTTTCCAAAGCCATGGATGACCGCATTGGCGTGGCAATTCTGATCGAGGCGCTGCGCCAGTTGAAGGATACACCGCACCAGCTCTTCTTCGTCTTCAGCGTTCAGGAAGAGGTGGGCGTGCGCGGCGCCACGGCTGCTGCCTATGGCATTGACCCCGACCTGGGCCTGGCGGTGGATGTGACCGGTGTGGGCGATACGCCCAAGGCGCGCAAGATGGATGTGGGCCTGGGCAAAGGCCCGGCGATCAAGGTGCGCGATGGCGGCATGCTGGCTGACCCGCGCGTGGTGGATTGGATGGTGAAGGCTGCCGAAAAAGCTCACCTGCCGTACCAGATGGAAGTGCTGGAGGGCGGTTCGACCGATGCGCGCGCCATCCAGCTGACCCGCGCCGGTGTGCCGGCGGGCTGCCTGTCGGTGCCTTGCCGCTATGTCCACTCTCCCTCCGAGATGGTGGATACCGGCGACGTGCAGAACTCGGTGCGCCTGCTCTTAGAGCTGCTCAGCCACCCGGTGGAATTTTAGCCCGGGCCGCTGACCCTTCTGCCCGAAAACCAGGTTCGTTTTTCTGTTCTGCCTGACTGACCACCAGGATCTTCTTTCATGACCTTTCCCTCACGCGCGCTGCGCTTTTTCCTTGCCCTGTTCCTGCTAGCCCTGGCTGGCTGCACAGGGCAGGGTGCTTTAACCCCCACGCTGGCTCCCACCGAAGCGGGGCTGGTCTTGCCGACCTCACCGGCTGAGACGTCCCTGCCTGCGGCCTCGCCCACGCCCAACGCTGCCGCGGGGGTGACCCTGCTGCGCATCTGGCTGCCACCCCAGTTCAACCCCGATTCCGGCACGCCTGCCGGTGATCTGCTCAAAGCGCAGTTGGAGGCGTTTGCCGCCCTAAACCCGGAAATTCGCCTGGATGTGCGTCTGAAAGCGCTGGATGGGCCGGGCGGCCTGCTCGATTCCCTGGCAGCAGCCAGCGCCGCGGCCCCATTGGCGGTGCCCGACCTGATCGCCCTGCCGCGCCCGCTGCTCGAATCAGCGGCGATCAAAGGCCTGCTCTACCCCTACCCGGATGCCGCCGTGAATGGAACAGAGTGGTATCCCTACGCCCAGCGCCTGGCAACCCTGCAGGGCAGCCTGTTTGGGTTGCCCTTTGCTGGAGATGCGTTGCTGCTGGCCTACCGGCCGTCTGTGCTGGAGACGCCCCCCGCCGACTGGCAGACGGTGGTCTCGTTGGGCAGTGTGCTGGCTTTCCCCGCCGCAGACCCCAATGCCCTGTATACCCTGGCGCTGTACCAATCGGTGGGCGGCAAGGTGCAAGATGACCAGGGCCGCCCCACGTTGGACGAAGCTGCCCTGGTGCAGGTGCTGACCTTTTATCAGCAGGCCAGCCAGGCGGGTGTGCTGCCCTATTGGCTCACCCAATACGATGTGGATGACCAGGCCTGGACGGCTTTTGCCGATGGGCAGGCGGCGATGACGGTAGCCTGGTTCTCGCGTTTCATGCAGCAATCTTCCGGCCTGGAAGAGCCTGCCGGGGCTGCCCCGCTGCCCACGCAGGATGGCACCCCCTTCACCCTGGCTACCGGCTGGTTGTGGGCGCTGCCCAACCCTGACCCCGCCCACCGCGCCGCCGCGGCCCGCCTGGCGGCTTTCCTTACCCAGGATGATTTCCTCTCCGAGTGGACACTGGCGGCGGGTTACCTGCCTCCTTCGGCCTCCGTGCTGGAGCGCTGGCCCGATGCCTCTCTGCGCGGCCTGGCAACCCGCCTGAACATTTCGGCGGTGCTGGCCCCTGCCAGCGAGATGAACGTCAGCCTGGGGCCAGCCCTGAAAGAGGCCGTGGTGCATGTGCTTAAATTGCAGGTTGACCCGCAGACCGCCGCCCAGCAAGCCCTGGAGCGTTTAGGCTTGCCCTGATGCGTTTGCTGAAAAGGGTGTTTGCACCCTTTTCGGCGGTAAAAGATAAGAAAATCCTGATCCAAACTCGCTTGACTCTATTTAAATCGGATGATATGATGAGATTCGACGGAGGTTATTGCTCACGGAGCATTTACCATGTCAAGTGACCGATATTTAAACGAATTTCCTGCGGCCGCGGGGGAGCCTGACCAACCTGGCGTACCAAGCCTGGCGGGCGAAACGGTCGAAAAAGAAAACCGCTTGTGGTTGATCTGGGAGCGCCTGTCTCATGCCGGGTTGGGTGAGACCGTTTTTCGCGCCGGCACGCACCTGCTCTCGATCACCCTGGTGGTGCTGGCCATTTGGGGCATGCGCGCCTTTTACTACTACATCCAAAGCCCGGCAGAAGGGGATGCACCCAGGGTGGCAGCCCTGGCGGCCCCGCTGCCCACACCCACCCCTACCCCCAAAGCCCCGGTGCTGCTCACTTATGCGCGCACCATCTCCAACTTTGAGAACGGCATCCCGCGGCTGGCAATGCTGCACACCATCATCCCTGCCCGCCCCCGCACCGAGGTAACCACCTACACTGTCCAGGCAGGGGACACGGTTTATGGTATCGCAGAACAGTTTGGGCTGGATGCGGAAACGATCTTGTGGGGCAACTACTATGTGTTGGCAGATAACCCGCACAAACTCTCCCCCGGGCAGGTGCTCAACATCCTGCCGCTCAACGGCACCTATCACTACTGGTCTGCGGGCGAAGGGCTGAACGGTGTGGCGCGCGGCTACGGCGTGACCGCCGATGTGATCGTCAACTGGCCCGGTAACAACCTGGACCCGGCTACGCTGGGCGATTGGTCGCACCCGAACATTGAAGCCGGCACGATGCTGGTGGTGCCAGGCGGGACGCGCGATTTCATCTCGTGGAGCGCTCCGCTCATTACCCGCGGTGATCCATCTGTGGCCAAGATCCTTGGCCCTGGCTTTTGCGGCTCGATCGAGGGCGGCGTGATCGGCTGGGGTTATTTTGTCTGGCCGGCCGACCACCACTACCTTTCAGGGTGGGATTACATGCCCGAGAGCAACCACCGTGCCATTGATATTGACGGCGATATGGGTGACCCGATCTACGCCTCGGATAACGGCGTGGTGGTGTATTCTGGCTGGAACAACTGGGGCTACGGCAATGTGGTCGTCATCGACCACGGCAATGGCTGGCAGACCCTGTATGCCCACATGTCTGTCATCAACGTGGGCTGCGGGCAGAGCGTGTTCCAGGGCAATACCATTGGCTTGTTTGGCAGCACGGGCAACTCCACCGGCCCGCACCTGCACTTTGAGATGATGCACGAATTGTACGGCAAAGTAAACCCCTGGGATTTCTTGCCGTAACGAAAAGACAGCAAAAACAGATGTGGGCGGGCGCAAAGCGCCCGCCCACATCTGTTTTTGCTGAAATTACAACCGGAAGGTCAGCAGCGGCACCTGCATTTCGTCTGGCGAGAGGCCGCCGTGGCGCCCGGTGAGCGGATTATCGCCGTTGGGCCACCACAGGTAGGCATCCTGCCGTCCGGCGGCGATCAGATCGCCGATGCGGTCGCGCAGATGCGGGTGCGGCTCGCCCGGCCCAAACAGGCCCTTGGTCACCGCCTCTGCCGGGTCGATGAAGACGAACTGCTCTGGCCAGGTCTGTTCGATGTACTCGCGCACGGCCTGCACCTGCCCCGGGCGCGGGTACAGGTACATCAGCCGGTTTTCGCCGGTGGGGTTAATGTGCAGCAGGCGGCCCATCTGGGGGTGGTTGCGCATCTCGTAGTGGGGGTGTTTGTGCGTGGTGAGCTGCCCGTGGTCCGCGGTGAGCAGCACCACCGTGCCGCGCCTCGCCGCGGGTGAGAGGCGGCTGAGGAACAGCTCGTCAAAGGCCCGGCTGAAGGCGGCAAACTCCGCCACGGTGCGCTCGTCATCGGGGGCGTAGAGATGCGAGAAGTGGTCCACCTCGCCCCAATACACCCAGATGAACTGGCGCTGGCTGCGGGTGCTGTCCACCAGGTGGCGCAGGTTCACCCACAGGTCGCTGTGTGTGCTAAAGCCGTGCGATTCGACATCCTTGAAAAACATCTTCGACAGCCCCGAGCGCAAAATGCTGTGGTGCTGCAGGGCGTAGGTATTGACCCCATGTTCCTTCAGGTGTTGGCCCATGGTGGAGAAGGGCAGGGCGGTTTCGGGGTTGAAGCCGGCCTTGGACAGTGTGCCCACCTCGCCGCGGAAGTTGATCGGGGCGTGCAGGATCGTATTGGCCACCACGCCGTATTCCTTGAGCCACAGCTCATAGCCCACGGTGCCATGCTCAGCCGGGCTGCGCCCGGTCCACAGGCTGGTCAGCGCGGCAGAGGTGGTGGAGGGGGTGACGGAGGTCAGCGGCAGCAGCGCGCCAGCCTCGGCGGCTTTTTGCCACACCGGGGCGGTGCCGTCGGCCATCCAGCGCTGCAAGCGAGAGAGCGACAGCGCATCCACCAGGATCACGATCACCTGGCGGGCTTCTTCTCCCAGCAGGGCCTGGATCTGCGCTTCGAGGCCGGGCGCGGCGATCTCCGGCGCTCCCAGCAGGCGGCAGACGCTGCCCGGGATGTTCAGGATGGAGCGCCCCTGGTAGTGGGGGTAGATGTAAGTCTCATCCAGGTCCAGGCCGGGCAGGCGGTGGTTTTGGATAGCGGGCAGCAGTTGGTTGGTCAGGTCGGGCATACTCATTCTCCGGGGTTGGGGTGTGTTTGATATAATGACGGTCTGATGGGAGACCTCTCTTGAGTCACCGCACACACACCGCACACACAGGCGTCAATCTTACCCCATTTTTGCGGATTGTTCTAGCCCTGGCAGTGCTGCTGCCTGCCGCAGCTTGCAACCAGCCCACCGGGCAGCCTGTGCAGGCGACCAGCACCCCGACGGGCACCCTGGCCGCGCGAGTCACTGCCTCGCCCACCCCCGCAGGCGCCACCCGCCCCACCGCCGTACCCACCTCGGTCCGTTCCACGCCGCTGCCCACCCCCAGCCTGGATATCCAACCCAGTGCGCTGCGCGGCGTGCGGGTGCAGTTCTGGCATCCCTGGGCAGGAGAGGCCGGGCGCACGCTGGAGAGCCGCGTGGCTGAGTTCAACCGCGGCAACTCTTGGGGCATCACTGCCTCGGTGACGGGTTACCAGGGCCTGGGTGCGCTGGAAGATGCCGTCAACGCCGCCTTCCTGGCAGAAAATCCGCCCAACCTGTTGGCTGCCTACACTTACCAGGCAATAGGCTGGGATGTGGGCCGTACCACCCTGGTGGACCTGCAAGCCTACACCTCCGACCCGCAGTGGGGGCTGGCGGAGACGGACGTGGCCGATTTTTACCCCGCCTTTTGGGATGCCGACCTGGTGACTCTGCCCGGCGAGCAGGCCGACGTGGTGAAACGCCTGGGCGTACCGCTGCACCGCCTGGCGGTGGTGATCTTCTATAACCGCACCTGGGCTGAAGAACTGGGCTTCTCGAACCCGCCGGTCAGTTCGACGGGGCTGCGCATCCAGGCTTGCGCCGCGGCGCGGTCCAATAACACGGATGTCGATAAGGACAATAACAACACCGGCGGGTGGCTGCTCACGCCGCAGCCGGGAGTGCTGACGGGTTGGGTGCAGGCCTTTGGCGGGCAGGTCAGCCGCGCGGACGGGCAGGGCTACCAGTTGGATACGCCGCCGGCTCAGCAGGCCCTGGAGTTCATCAAGGGCTTGCAGGAAGATGGCTGCGCCTGGAGGCCGGGGACGGACGACCCCGCGGCAGCATTTGCCTCTCGCCGGGCGCTCTTTTACGCCGCCAGCACCTCAGACCTGCCCGCTCTGACGCAGGCATTTACCCAGGCAAGCAGCACAGATGAGTGGATTGCCATTCCCTTCCCCTCCGAGGCCGGCACGCCGGCGGTCGTTGCCTATGGGCCTTCCCTGTCCGTCGTGCATACCACTTCTGTCGCAGACCTGGCCGCATGGGAACTGCTCAAGTGGCTGGTCACGCCTGCCAGCCAGGCTCAGTGGGCGCAGGCAGGCAATTACCTGCCTGCGCGCGCCGCTGCCCGTACCTATCTGAGCACCTCTGCCGCCGCCAGCGAACCCTGGGTCTCTGCGCTGAACCTGCTGCCTTATGCCAGCCCCGAGCCAACCTATCCCTCCTGGCCGGTGGTGCGGCGGCTCCTGGTCGATGCGCTGCAAGTCTTTTACGATCCTTTGCTCAAGGCCGAGGGTCTGCCGGACTTTCTGAGCGATCTGGACGCTCTGGTGGCAGATGTGCACAACCAGGTGCGTTAAAATAATCTTCTTGCGTTTAATGATAAATGGCAGTATACTCACCCGCGCCGGGGTGTAGCGCAGTTCGGCAGCGCACCGCGTTTGGGACGCGGGGGTCGGCGGTTCGAGTCCGCCCGCCCCGACCTGAAGTAAAGGGAGAGATTGCAGACACAGTCTGCAATCTCTCCCTTTTTTCTTGATGCCTTGTTGTTTCATTGGAGAATATGGTAAGATTCGCGGCAAGTAACACCAATATCTTGTCAACATACACTGGGTGAATCGATGGCAAAAGCTAAATTGGATGGCGTAGTGGAAGCAGTTCGTTATACCCCGCAGGGGCAAATTGACTGGGTGCGCGCCTATGAGCGCCGCGGCCCTGCATTTTCGGACCATGTGCTGATCGGCCGTCCCGCCCTGGTGGAACGCCTGAAAGCGGGCAAGCACTTTGTGACGGGCAGCCGCAAGGAATATCTCGGCGGCGTCTTCGAGACCGGCTCTCCGCTGCGCCTGGTACAGCAGGGCAGCGGCGAGGCCGTGGTGACCGGCGAACCTCGCCACGCCAGCGACTACCTCGAAGGCGTGCCCATTATCTAACCGCTCCCGTTCAAGGTGCGGCCTGGCCGGGCTGGGTCTCGGCTCTGGTGGAGGGAGAGTTTTTAAATGAAGCTTGTCGATGCCAGCAAACCCAAGAAAGAACCGGGGCAGTTGGAGCAGATCTTGCAGCGCCTGCAGGAAATGCTGCCCTTTGGGCAGGCAGTGCGCAAAAGCCGCAAGGTGACCATTCTGCGCTTTGAGCGCGCCCTGGATAACCGCTATGCCCTGCTGTGCGATATCCCCGTGCCAGGCGCACCCTTGCCGGTGCCGTTCATCCTGGTGGGCCCGGCGGGGCTGTTCGTGTTCCATTTCAGCGGCGAGAAGGGTCTCTTCCGCGCCAAGGAAGAATCCTGGTACGAGATGAACGCCGCCACGCGCCAGTTCCAGCCCGCCCGCCACAACCTGATCCGCCTGAGCCAGACGTATGCCAAGGCCGTGTCTGCCTACCTGGCGGAGCATTCGCGGCCTGCCCCTGACCCCCAGCCGGTGCTGATGTTTGGCAACCCGGGCGTGCATGTGGATGCCACCCGCCCGGCGGTGCGGGTGGTGCTGGCTGATGGCGTGGACCGTTTCCTGCTCAGCTTGCTGCAGAGCGGCGAAACCATCAGCCTGCCGGATGTGCGCCTGATCACCGAAACGCTGGAGAAGATCGTCCGCCCGGTTGAGAAAGTGGAAGGCGTGCCGGATGATATCTTCGGCAAAGACCTGGGCCTGGGCCAACCAGCCGCCAGGCCGGCCGCCGCCAAAACGCCTTACCAGGTGCCGAACCTGGAACTGCCCGACTCGGTGACCAAGAAGATGGCCTTCAGCAAGCGCCAATGGCTGATCCTGGGCGCCCTGGCGCTTCTGTCTGCCCTGGTGATGGTTGCGCTCATCCTGATCATTGTTTTTTCCCTCGCCTGAGCCGTTCAGGCCGCCCACAGGTATCATTGACCACGCCGTTCCTCTCCATCATCATCCCCGCTCGAAACGAAGAAACCCGCTTGCCCGATACGCTGGAGCAGGTGGTTGGCTTCATAAACACGCAAACCTTCCCGGCTGAGGTGCTGGTGGTGGAAAATGGCAGCCAAGACCGCACCCTGGAGATTGCCCAGGATTATGCCCGGCGCTACCCCTTCGTGCGCGTGCTGCAAAGCGAGCAGCCCGGCAAGGGGCGGGCAGTGCGCCTGGGCATTTTGGCCGCACAGGGCGAGTACCGCTTCATGTGCGATGCTGACCTTTCCATGCCCATCGCCGAGGTGACCCGCTTCCTGCCGCCCGCGCTGGTCGGCTGCGATATCGCCATTGCCTCGCGCGAGGCGCCGGGAGCCGTGCGCTACAATGAGCCGCATTACCGTCACCTGGTGGGGCGGGTGTACAACTGGATGATCCGCATCCTCACCCTGCCCGGTCTGCAAGACACCCAGTGCGGCTTCAAGTGCTTCCGGGGAGATATTGTGGAAGAGTTGTTTGCCTGCCAGACGCTGGGCGGGTGGGCGTTTGATGTGGAAGTGCTGTTCATCGCCCGGCGGCGCGGCTACCGCATCCTGGAAATACCCATCCCCTGGTACTACAACGCCCACAGCAAGATCAGCGTGGTGCGCGATTCGTTCCGCATGGGCATGGATCTGCTCACCATCCGCCTGAACGGTCGGCGTGGCCTGTATGACCGCCGCTAGGATCCACCCCGATCAGATCCCTCCTGCCCCCGATTTGAGTTTCGAGCAGGCCCTGTGGGCTGCGGGCGTACTGGGCGTGGCAGGCATTGACGAGGCCGGCCGCGGTGCCCTGGCTGGGCCGGTGGCTGCCGCGGCAGTGATCCTGCCAGCCGACCCGCACATCCAGGCCGCCCTGAGCGGCGTGCGCGATTCTAAGCAGATGACTCCCGCCCAGCGCCAGTCCGCCCGCCTGCGCATTCAGGGGGCGGCGCAAGCCTGGGGCGTGGGTTTTGCCACTGCAGAAGAGATTGATACCCTGGGTATCTTGCCCGCCACCCGCCTGGCAGCCGTCCGCGCCGTGCAGGCTCTGGCAGCCGCCCCGCAGCACCTGCTGCTCGACTGCCTCTTCCTGCCCGACCTACCGCAGCCGCAGACCTCCCTGATCAAGGGTGACCAGCGCTCATTGAGCATCGCCGCCGCCTCGGTGCTGGCCAAAACCGCCCGCGATGCGCAGATGGTGGCGATGGAGGCCCTCGCCCCGGGCTATGGCCTGGCAGTACATAAGGGCTACGGCACCGCCGCCCACCGCCGCGCCATTGCCGCCCTGGGGGCCAGCCCCTGGCACCGGCGCAGTTTTCAGCTACTGCCCATGGCGAAAGAAAGTAAACAGGGATGCACAGGATAGATAGGGTCGGCACCCTCATCCTGTTCATCCTGTGCATCCCTGTAAAAAATGCGTGCAAGTGTATCGTAGTAACGACTTCAGTCGTTACACATAGCGACTAAAGTCGCCACTACAAGGAAAGTCAGTTTTCAGAGGAGTGATCGATGGAAAAGACACAACGCCAATACGGTTTATGGGATTCGCCCATCACCCCGCTCAGCCTGTCACGCGGCATTGGCCTGGGCGAGGTTGCCTGGGATGAGAGCGGGGCGCTGCTCTGGCTGGAGCGGCGCGCCGACCGCGGCGTGATCGTTGTGCAGCCGCCGGATGGGCAATCGCCGCGCGACCTGAACAGCGAGTACGCGGTGCGCGGCCGGGTGGGCTACGGCGGCGGCGATTTCAGCGCCGGGCATGGTTTTGCCTGGTTTGCCGAGGCCTCTTCGGGCCGCCTGTACCGCCAGCCGCTGGAAGCGGGCACCGCCGCCCCGCTCACACCGGCTTTTGGCGCGGCGGCCTCTCCCTGCCTTTCGCCGGATGGGCGCTGGCTGCTCTACATCCACACCTACGAGGGCAAAGATGTGCTGGTTGTGGCCGACGCGCAGGGCCGCGGCTGGCCGGCAGTGCTGGCCGAAGGGCACGATTTCTTCATGCAGCCCTGCTGGCATCCCAATGGCAGGCAGGCCGCCTGGGTGGCCTGGGACCACCCCAATATGCCCTGGGACGGTACCTGCCTGTACCTGGGCAGCCTGGCAGAGGCTGGGGCTGGCTTGCCCACCCTGGAAAACACACGCTGCCTGGCAGGCGGGCCAGAAATCTCCATCTTCCAGCCGCAGTTTTCGCCGGATGGGCGCTGGCTGGCGTATATCTCCGATGAGAGCGGCTGGTGGCAGATCTACCTGTACGATCTCTACCGCAGCGAGCACCACCAATTGACCCGCGTCGAGGCCGAGCATGGCGTGCCGGCCTGGGTGCAGGGACTGCGCACCTATGCCTTCGCCCCAGATGCCAGCCGCTTGTTCTTCACCCGCATTGCCCAGGGGGGTGTTACGCTGTGGGAAATGGATCTATCTGGAGGGCAGGAACGGCAGATCGTGCTGGAGGGCTACACCAACCTGCTGCAGATCGCCCCCGCGCCCGATGGACAGCGCCTGGCCCTGCTGGCCGATGGCGGGGCGATCCCGCCGCGCCTGATCGTCTGCGATCGGGAGGGGCAGGTGCAGGTGGTGCGCCGCGGCACCGCTGAAGATTTACCCTCCTCTACCTATTCGCAGCCGCAGCACCTCACCTGGAAGGGCATGGATGGCAACCCGGCGCATGGCCTGTATTATCCGCCGCAGAACCCGCTCTTTGAGGCTCCCGGCCAACCGCCGCTGGTGGTGACCATCCACGGCGGCCCGACCAGCCAGCGCTTTGCTTCTTTCTATAGCGGGGTGCAGTTCTTCACCAGCCGCGGCTACGCTGTGTTGGATGTGAACTACCGCGGCAGCACCGGCTATGGGCGGGCTTACCGCAATATGCTGCGCGGCAGTTGGGGCATCTATGATGTGCAAGATGCCGTCAGCGGGGCGCGCTCTCTAATAGAGCAAGGGCTGGCAGACAGCGGGCGCATTGTGATCATGGGCGGCAGCGCCGGCGGCTTTACCGTGCTCAAGGCGTTGGAGGATTACCCGGGCTTCTTCAAGGCGGGCATCTGCCTGTACGGCGTGGCCAACCAGTTCACCCTGGCGGCAGATACGCACAAGTTTGAGGCGCGTTACTCCGATACGCTGCTGGGCCAACTGCCCCAGGCCGCCGCGCTGTACCGCGAGCGCTCGCCCATCTTCTTCACCGAGCGCATTCAAGACCCGCTGCTGGTCTTCCAGGGCGCTGAAGATGTGGTCGTGCCGCCGTCCCAATCAGACGAGCTGGTGGCCTCGCTGCGGCAGCGCGGCGTGCCGCACGAATACCATCTCTACCCCGGCGAGGGGCACGGCTTCCGCAAGGCTGAGACGATCGATCACATGTACTGCACCATCGATAAGTTCCTGCGGCAATATGTGATCTACTCCTGACCCCTCCCCCGACCCCCTCCCCGCATTGCGGGGCGGGAGCCTTATTCCGAATATGAAGGTTCGCAGCGGGCTTTGCCCGCTGCGAACCTTCATATTCGGTAGATTCTTAGAGCCAATCTTTCTTGGAAAAGATATACAACGCGCCGAGCGATACGGCAGCAGCCAGAACCAGGATGAAGGCAAACGAAAGCATGTGGGTGTCCAAACCCCAGGGCAGGTCCACGTTCATGCCGAAGAAACTGGCGATCACATTGGGCAGAGTGAGAATAATGGTGACGGAGGCCAGGAATTTCATCACCCCGTTCAGGTTATTGGAGATGATCGAGGCAAAGGCATCCATCATGCTGCTGAGAATGTTGCTGGCGATATTGGTCATATCGATGGCCTGCTGCGTCTCGGTAATGGCATCTTCCAGCAGGTCTTCGTCTTCGGGGTACTGGCGGAACAACTGGGTGCGGTACAGGCGCTGCAGCACCAGCTCGTTCGATTTGAGCGCCGTGGCAAAATAGGTCAGGCTCTTCTGGTACTTGAGCAGTTCCAGCACTTCTTTGTTGCGGGTGGAGGCCTGTAGTTGATCTTCCAGCACGTCTACCGTCTTATTGATCTCGTGCAGGTAATTCATGTAGCGCGTGGAGGAACTCAGCAGCAGGCGCAGGATAAAGCGGTTGCGCTTGGCGGTGGAAAAGCCGCGCCCGCGCCCCGAGGCGAACTCCTGGATGATCTCATTTTCGTGCTTGCATATGGTGAGAAAATACTGCTCGGTGAGGACAATGCCCAGTGGGATGGTGCAGAAGGGCACATCGGCGGCGCTGCCCTGGAACCAGGGGATGCGCAGCACGATGAGCAGGTCGCTGTTCTCGCGCTCGGTGCGGGCGCGCTCATCCAGGTCGAGAGGGTAGGTGATGTAATCGCGGGGGACGCCCAGGTTTTCCAGGCGGGCAATTTCGGCGGGGGAGGGATCAACCACGTTGATCCAGCAGCCCTTGGTTGGTTCGGTGATCGTCAAGAGTCCATTGGACTCGCTGCTCTTGTAGATAGTGATCATGGTCGTGCTCCTTTCAGGCAACTGCCTGGGTGTGATAAACAGTCAGGGGGGTTCTGAAGAACTTTGTAGGGGGTCTGATTCTGTTTGTATGTGATCCTCGTTCATCTCGGTTCCTTATCTGATGATGGTTTTTTAAAACAAATTCCCGGAAGGCTGGCTTCCGGGAAGTGAAAACAAAGCGCTGTGCGGCGCTTCCCGTTAGGCCTTCTGGACCAACCTGTTCTTGCTGTTAAATGCCTGCAAGCCCGCTGGTGGCAAACTTGCAGGCTCCTCGCCGTCTTCGCTGCAGGCGGCTTGTTCTAAGGGGTTCATCGAAGTAATCTTGTTCTCCATGGTTATTGCGTCAACCTGTCTTAACGCATTAAGTATAGCACTACCCCGCCGCCCTGACCAGAGGGTACTATTACCCGAAATTGGGTGTGCGCAGCGGGCATTCGCCCGCTGCGCACACCCAATTTCGGACAATTTTCGTCCCATCCGGAACTTTTCGCGGGGTGATGGCGTCTGAGTGATACAACTACCAAACCACAAAAGGAGTTTCTTATGCGTAACAAAACCATCTTTATCGTTGTATCTCTGGTACTGGCCGTTTTGCTGGGCGCTTGCGCCCCGGTTGCACCGGCCACAACCCAACAGCCCCGCACCATCAACGTGAACGGCACAGCCCAGGTATCCCTCACCCCCGATATCGCCTATATCTCGGTGGGTGTGAACTCCGAAGCCGCCACCGCCGCCGAGGCAGTCAGCGCCAACAATACCCAGGCCCAGGCCATCACCGATGCCCTGATCGGCATGGGCATCGATGCCAAGGATATCCGCACCACCAACTTCAGCATTTACCCGCAGGATAAGTGGAGCCCCAACGGCATGGAGAAGCTCGGCACCGTCTTCGTGGTAAATAACACGGTCTATGTCACCATCCGCAACATCGACCGCGTGGGCGCGGTGTTGGATGCGGTGGTGCAGGCCGGCGCCAATAATGTCTATGGCATCTCTTTCGATGTCGATGATAAGGAAGCGGCGTTGCTGGAAGCCCGCGGCAAGGCTGTGGCCAATGCCCGCACCCAGGCTGAGCAGCTTGCCCAGGCAGCCGGTATTGAGCTGGGATCGGTGTACTCCATCTCTTACTACAACAGCTACCCGAGCCCTGTGTACGACTATCGGGCGATGGCTGAGAGCGCCTACGGCGGCAGCTCGGTGCCCATCTCTGCTGGTGAGCTGACCATCACGGTAGACGTCAACGTGGTCTACGAAATCAAGTAATCTCTCTCACATCATTCCCCCCAAAAACAGTATGAGGCGGCGCGAAGCGCCGCCTCATACTGTTTTTGGGGAATCCTATGGTATAACTGCTTTATGAAGGAAGAGTACACCTTTTCGCCTCCCCGGCGGCAGGGGTTGGTTTTCCAGGCCGCGGCGATCCTGATCCTGGTGGCGGTGGGCGTTTGGGGCCTGTGGCAGGCCTCACGTGCCCGCGCCGGAGCCGTATTCCTGCTGTACCTGGCCCCGGGGACGGTGGCAGTGGCGCTGGCGCCGGCCTTGTTCTACCGGGCTATGGCGCTGCAGCGCGCCGCCTATGCCCTGGGCCGAGATGGTATTTTGCTGCGCTGGGGCCTGCGCAGCGAGGATATCCCCATGGATGTGGTGCGCTGGGTGGGCATGGCAGAGGCTTTCCCCCAGGCGCTGCCCCGCCCGTGGCTGGTCTGGCCCGGCTCGGTGCTGGGCGTGCGCACCCTGCCCGACGGTCGCCCGCTGGAATACCTGGCTGCTCGGGCCAGCCGTCTGGTGCTCATCTCTACGACCGAAGGCGCCTTCGCCATTTCTCCCGAAAAACCAGAAGAATTCCTGAGCGCCTTCCGCCATGTGACCGAGTTTGGCTCGCTGGCATCCATCCCGCCCCGCTCTGTGTATCCCAACCTGCTGGCGGCGCGCATCTGGGCCGACCGTTACGCCCGCCTGATGCTGATGGCCAGCCTGGCGTTAGGGCTGGGGCTGCTGATCTGGGTCAGCCTGGCGATCCCCGCCCACCCGCGGGTGGCTCTGAGCCTCTCCTCCACCGAGGAGCCGGTGCCGGGCGTGCGCCTGCTGCTGCTGCCCGTGCTGAATGCCTTGTTCCTGGTGATCAACCTGCTGCTGGGTTTTTTCTTTTACCGCCACAAAGAAACCCAGCCCCTCTCTTACCTGATGTGGGGCGCCGGGGTTCTCACCTCGCTCCTATTCTTGGGAGGGGTGTTCTTTATCCTCAACGCTTCTTGAGTGAGATTTCCGCACTTATCCACAGTAATCCCCCACTTATCCACAGATTTTCCCCTGTTTATCCCGAGTTTTCTCCACGATGCTGCTTTCTCTTTTCCTTGGTTTTCTTCTTGGTGCGCTGATCGCATTCCTGGCCTGGCGCGTGGGGGCGCTTTCGTCCAGCGGAGCCTGGGCGGCGCTGATCACGGGCGGGCTGATCTTTGGCCTGGGGGGGCTGCCCTGGGCGGCCCTGCTGTTGACGTTTTTCATCTCCTCCAGCGCCCTCTCGCGCCTGTTTGGCCGCCGCAAGGCCTCCCTGGCCGAAAAGTTCTCCAAGGGTCACCGCCGCGATTGGGGCCAGGTGCTGGCGAACGGTGGGCTGGGGGCGCTTTTGGTGATGGGGCACGCCCTGCTGCCCGAGGCCGAGTGGCTATGGGTAGCTTACGCCGGGGCGCTGGCGGCGGTCAATGCAGATACCTGGGCCACCGAGTTGGGCGTGCTCAACCCGGTGCCGCCGCGCCTGATCACCACCGGGCAGCGCGTGGAGAGCGGCACCTCGGGGGGCGTTTCGGCGCTGGGCATGGCTGCTTCTTTGGGCGGGGCGGGCCTGGTGGCGCTGGTGGGCGTGCTGTTGGCTCCGCAGGCGGGTTTCCTGGCTTTCTTGCTGGCGGTGACCCTGGGCGGTGTGTGCGGCTCGCTGTTCGATTCTCTGCTGGGGGCTACGGTCCAGGCTATTTACCACTGCCCGGCATGCAACAAAGAGACCGAGCGCTCTCCGCGGCATACCTGCGGCAGCCAAACGACGCACCTGCGCGGCGTTCACTGGATGAACAATGATGTGGTGAATTTTTTCTGCGCCCTGATGGGCGCGCTGGTGGCTGTGCTCATTTACGGGTAAAAGAGATTGTGCGGGCGAAGCCCGCATAATCTCTTTTACCCGTCAGTTGCCCAACAAGGGCAGCAGCTCGCCAATCGAGCAGATCACCGGACAGTCGGCATCGGGAAAGACGCCCTCCGGGTCGATCAGCACCGGATGCAGCCCGGCGCGGCGAGCGCCAATCACATCGGCAAAATAGTTGTCGCCCACGTAAAGGGTCTGCTGCGGGCTGACCCCCAGCAGATTTAGGGCATGCAAGAAGATTTCCGGGTCAGGTTTCCAGGATTGGATTGACCCGGCTGCCAGGGCAAAGGCAAAGTACTTATCCAGCCCCAGGCTGGCGATCTGCTCGTCATAGGGCTTGCCGCGGTTGGAGGCTACCCCCATGGCAAAGCCCGCCGCCTGCAGGGTTTCTAAGGTAGCCAGCACCCCCTCGCCCAGGCGGTCTTCGCTGTGAAACTCCTCTTCCATGCGCAGTTGGATGGCCGCACCCATGCTGTAGGTGGCTTCGCCCTCCTCGCAGCCAAACCAGCGCAGGATGCGGTAACCGTAGAAATTCCAGAACTCATCGGTCAGGTTGCCATACGCCTCCACATCCTCGCGCAGCTCGGGCGATTGCGCCCAATAATAGTGGATCCAACGCTGCGTGGTGCGGCGTTTTTCCGGCGAATCGGGCGCACCCAGGTCGGCGGCGTAATCGAAGAAGGTCTGGTTGTGGGAGGGTACGTTGTAGCGCAGAGTGCCGTCCAGGTCAAAGAGGACGGCGCAAATACCGTTGGTGCTCAGGTGCATGGATTATCCCCCAATCTCGCTCATGGTGCGGTTCAGCGGAATCTGCCCATCTGCCAGGCCGTGCCCCCAGGGCTTGCCCCAGATGCCGTCAATGACGAGCTGGCGCAGTTCCGCCAGGGTGGCCCCGGCGCGCAGCGGCGTGAGCAGATCCACCTCGCCCTCGCGCAGCAGGCACAGGCGCAGCCGTCCATCCGCGGTGAGGCGGGCGCGCGTGCAGTGAGCGCAGAACGGCGAGGAGACCGACGAGATGAAGCCCAGCTCGGCCTGGGCGCCGGGCAGGCGGAACAGACGCGCCTCGCCATCCAGCGCGCCGCCGTTGACAGGCTCCAGCCGCCCCAGCGCCGCCTCGATGACGCGCTGCATTTCCTGGGCGGTGACCATCTGCTGGGTTTGCAGGTCGGTGGCCCCGGCAAAGGGCATCAGTTCAATGAAGCGCACCTGCCAGGGATGCTCCAGTGTCAGGCGCGCCAGACCGGGCAGTTCGTTCTCGTTGTAGCCGCTCACTACCACGGCGTTGATCTTTACCGGCAGTAGCCCGGCTTGCTCGGCAGCCCGGATGCCCGCCCAAACATCTTCCAGCGATCCCCAGCGAGTCAGGCGGCGGAACTTCTCTGGGTCGAGCGTATCCAGGCTGATGTTGACGCGCTGCAAGCCAGCCTGTGCCAGCGGTACAGCCAGGCGCGACAGCAGCGCCGCGTTGGTGGTCATGCTCAGGGTATGGATGCCCGGCGTTTGGGCGATGCTGCGCACCAGGTCAACCACCCCGGCGCGCAGCGTTGGCTCGCCGCCAGTCAGGCGGATCTTATCGAAGCCCAGCCCGGCAAACAACTGCACCAGGGTGAGCACCTCGTCGTCCTGCATCAGCTCGGCGTTAGGCCGGAAGACCATCTCTTCCGGCATGCAGTACACGCAGCGCAGGTTGCAGTGATCGGTGAGGCTGATGCGCAGGTAATGAATTCTTCTTCCGTAACGGTCTAAAGCCATAATACCTCACCAATAAAGATTGTTTTGTCAGGGAGGCATATTATAGTATAGATATCTCAAAAAATGGNNCCATTTTTTGAGATATCTATACTATCCCAGCGGCCTTCATCCCGGCGACGATCTCTGGGTGCGGCTGCCACTCGCCATCCTGGTACACCTGCTGATCCCAGGGGAAGACCACCAGGGCATCGGCAGCCAGGGCGGTGAATTGAGGCGCAGGCTTGGCCCAGGTGTGAGAGACCAGTGCGGCGGTGAGCACCTGCGCCGCGCCCAACTGGCGCGCCGCCTCGGCAGCCATGGCCAGCGTCTCGCCGGAATCGGCCATCTCATCCACAATCGCCACCACCTTCCCGGCCACCTCCGGCGAAATGGGCACGATCCAGGTGGGCTGGGCGTACACCACCTGGTCGGCCTGGCGGCGGGTCAGGCGGGCGGGGAAGAGGTCCAGGCGCAGGGCGCAGGCCACGGCTGTGGCGGGGAACAGCCCCGCCCGGGCAATGCCGACGATGGCCTGGGGGCGGTGGGGGGCCAACATCTCGGCGAGTTGGCCGGACAGGTTGCCAAAATCCTCCCAGGAGAGGGTGAGAAGGCCTTTGCGCCGGGCATAATCGTAACTAATCATACATAATTATCCTGAAATGTAAAATATCTTACATGTAACAGACTCTCTCATGCCCCCATCCCCGTCGCGCTTACATCCACTTCCGCCGCCGCATCCAGGCGAACATCACCCACGGCGTGACGATGATGATCAGCAGCGTCAGGATGAACACTGAGGTCTGTGTCCAGGCAAGCTGGGGCGGCTCGGGAGTAAAGAAGTTCATCCCAAAGAAGCCCGCCACGAACGAGAGCGGCATGAACAGCGTGGTGATGACGGTCAGCGTTTTCATGATCTCGTTCATGCGGTTGTTGATCACGGAGAGGTACGTGTCCAGCACGCCGCCCACCAGGTCGCGCAGAGATTCGGAGATGTCGTGCAGGCGCACCAGGTGATCGTACACATCCCGAAAATAGATCTGGTCGCGAGAATCGATCACGTTAAAATCGTCGCGGGCCAGTTTGTTCATCACCTCGCGCATCGGTGAAAGGATGCGGCGCAGGTGCAGTGTGGCGCGCTTCAGGCCAAAGATGCGCTGCACCATGGTTGGGTCTGGATTGCTGAACACCTGGTCTTCAATCTCATCGATTTCCTCGTCCAGCGCCTCCACCGCATGCATATAATCCAGAGTCAGCTCGTCGGTCAGGCGGTAGAGCAGGTGATCGGTGCCTTTCTTCAGGTGGCGGGTATCTTTGTGGTAATCGGTCCACACCCGCTCCAGTGCCGGGATGGGCAGATCGTGGTGGGTGACCAGGTAGTTGGATCCCAGAAACACATCCAGTTCCAACGTTTCAAGATCCTGCTCGCCGCGCGCAAAAACCACATCATGCAAAACGACGTACAGGTAGGTGTCCCAATCATCCACCTTGGGCACGTGCGACTCGCGCAAGGCGTCATCCACCGCCAGGTAGTGGAATTGGAAGGTCTCATGCAGGATCGGCTCGCAGACCAGCGGGTCTTCGCCCACCATATCCACCCACAAGAAGCCCTGCGGGTTGCTCAGCGCTTCGGCAAATTGATCAGGCTGGGGGGATTCAAGGGATTTGTCCTGGCTGCGGAAATAGCAGGTGCGGATCATGGAGCGGCCTCCGGCGGTTAAAAGAAAAAGGGTGCAGTGAGTGCTGCACCCTGATTAAACCAGATATTGCCCAAATCAGGAAGTGAATTTGGATTTCAGGCGGGCGTTCTTGCCAGTGCGCTCGCGCAAGAAGTACAGTTTGGAGCGGCGCACAAAGGCGGGGCGCAAAACGGTGACTTTCTCTACGCGGGGAGAGCGGTAGAGGAAGGTGCGCTCGACGCCGATGCCATTGCTAGCTACACGGCGCACGGTGAAAGAAGAGTCGTTGCCGTGGCCGCGCTCGCTGATCACGGTGCCTTTGAATTCCTGGGTGCGTTCGTTGGCGCCTTCTTTGATGCGGATATAAACGTTCACCTGGTCGCCGGGGCGGAGCTGGGGAACTGCGGGGTTGGCGGGGGCCTCAAGGGTCTTTAAAATGTCAGTCATCTCTTTTACCTCTCATGCAGTGTCTTTCTAAGAACAAGCCGCTGCCATGGGGCAGCGCGGTTGCGGATTATAACACGCCCTCTTCCCCATGTGAAGAGGGAAAAGTTTCGCAAAAATGGGTATCTTGCCACGCAACATACCCATTTTTGCGAGCAAGATCAAAGGCCTGCCCGCAGGGCATGCAAGGCCTCCTGCAGGGCGGGCGGCAGGGGCGCCTCCAGGTGCAGGCGCTCTCCGCTGAGCGGATGCGCCACCTCCAGCCAGGCGGCATGCAGCCCCAACAGGGGAGCCTCCCCGTCGGGCAGCGCCGCCCCGCCGTAGAGCAGATCGCCGACGATGGGCAGGCCCAGCGCAGCCAGGTGGGCGCGGATCTGGTGCGTGCGCCCGGTCTCGGGGGCGGCTTCCAGCAGTGTGTGGGCGGCAAAGCGCTCCAGCACGCGCAGGCAGGTGACGGCGCTCTTGCCGCGGCGCGTATCCACCACGCTGCGGTGATGCCGGTCGCCGTCTGTGCGCAGCGGCAGGCGCACAGTGTACTCCTGCCAGGCGGGGCTGCCGTTGACCAGGGCGCAGTAGGCTTTACGGGTCTGGCGCTGCTCGAACTGCGTGTTCAGGCTGCGATGCGCCTGGGCGCTGCGCGCCAGCAGCAGCACGCCGCTGGTTTCCTTATCCAGGCGGTGGACGATCCACAGCCGCCCGTAAAGCGGCTCCAGCAGGCTGCGGGCGTGCGGCAGGCTGGGGTCGTAGCCATCGGGCAGCGTGCGCAGCCCGGCAGGCTTGTCCACCGCCAGCAGGCTCTCGTCCAGCCAGATCACCGGGAGGGGCGGCGTTTCGCTCATCACCCTGCGGCCCGGCTAGGCCGCGACTTTCTTGGCCTCGCCGCGGCGCACGCGCAGCATAAAGATGAAGGCCATCACCATGAAGAAGGGCGCGGCGATCATCACGTTGCGGTAATCCTTGCCGGTCAGCTGCACGATCCAGCCGTTGATGTTGGGCCCGGCAATGGCTGCCAGGGTGGAGAAGAGGTAGTACAGCCCGGTGTAGGTGCCGGCGCGGGCAGTATCGGTCATATCTACCACCATGGGCAGCGAGTTGATGTTGATCAGCGACCAGGAGATGCCCGCCAGCATCAGCACCAGCCCCGTCACCGGCACCACGCCCACCACAGGCAGCTTGGTGATCTGGGTGATCAGCGTTTCCACCGGCAGGAAGTACATCAGCAGCAGGCAGGCTGCCAGCCCCACGATACCGGTCATGATCGTGCGCCGCCGTCCCAGGCGGCTGCCGATGAACCCGGCGGGCAGGGCGAAAATGACAAAGAAGAGCGACATCTGCCCCAGCAGGCGCGCCCCATCAGACTCCTGCAGCCCCAGGTGGTTGACGGCGTACAGGGTGAAGAAGGCCTCCACGGCGTTATAAGCCACGAACCAGGCAAAAATGGCCAGCAGCACGAACAAGGCGCTCTTTTCTTTCTCTGCCAGCACCTCGCGCAGGCTTTTGATCATATCCGGCTTCTCTTGGCTGGTCGATTCGTACTCCTTCGGTTCTCGGATGAAGATAAAAACCATCAGCACCGCCAGCACCACCAGCGCCGACCCCAGCCAGAAGGGGTAGGCCGGGTTCATATCGTATAATTTCGCGCCGATGAGGAAGGCGATGATCGAGCCGATCCCGCCCATGAAGTTGATGATGCCGTTGGCCTGTGAGCGGTACTGCGAGGGGGTGATATCGGGCATCAGTGCCACGATGGGGGTGCGCCACAAGGCCATGCTCAGCAGCAGGGTGGTGGTGCAGGCCACGAAGATCGGCAGCACGCTGGCCAGGGGGATCAGCCCAAACACCGCTGCCCCGATCGGTGCGCCGATCAACATGAAGGGCATGCGCCGCCCGATGGGGGTGCGCAGGCGGTCCGACCAGGCCCCGACAGGCGGCTGGATGAACAACGCGGCGATGTTGTCCAGCGTCATGAAGAAGCCGATCATGGCGGGTTGCAGGTTGAACTTGTTGGCCAGGAAGAGGGGCACGAAAGCGTTATAGGTAGCCCAGATAACGCTGACGCCGAAAAAGCCAAAACCCAGTAGAAAGATCTTGCCGTAGTTAAAACGCATGCCACACTCCTTATTCTTTTTTTTGTTTGACGAAATGCCAGCGTGCAGCCGCTATGCGGCTGCACGCTGGCATTTCGTCAATCTTCTTTCTTTGCCTGCTCCAGGAACTTGCGGTCTTTTTCCGAAAGCTCTGCCTTCTCCAGCAGATCGGGGCGGCGCTGCAGGGTGCGCAGCAGCGATTGCTCCCTGCGCCAGCGGGCGATCTTGCCATGGTCGCCCGAGAGCAGGATATCCGGCACCTTCCAGCCGCGGAACTCGGGCGGGCGGGTGTAATGCGGGTATTCCAGCACGCCCAGGGCGTGCGAATCGTCCCAGGGGCCGTCGGGGTCGCCCAGCACGCCGGGGATCAGGCGGCTGACGGCATCCACCAGGGCCAGGGCGGGCAGTTCGCCGCCGCTGAGCACATAATCACCGATGGAGATCTCGTCGGTCACCAGGTGCTGGCGCACGCGCTCGTCAATGCCCTCGTAGCGCCCACACAGCAGCGCCAGGTGCGGCTGCTGTGCCAGCTCCTCGGCGATGGCCTGGCTGAAGACGCGTCCCTGCGGGGTGAGCAGGATCAGCGGGCAGGCGGGCGGTGAGCCCAATACACTCTCCACCGAGGCGAAGATCGGCTCGGGCTTCATCACCATGCCCCCGCCGCCTCCGTAGGGCAGATCGTCGCAGACATGGTGGCGGTCGGTGGTGATGTCACGGATATTGTGCAGGCTCACCTCCACCAGCCCATTCTGCCGGGCGCGCTGCAAGATACTGCTATCCAGGTAAGCGTCGAACACTTCCGGGAAGAGGGTGAAAACATCAAAGCGGATGCGGGTATTGATCATGCTTACCCTGAGCTGCCCAGCCAGATGGCCAGCGGCACCATGATGGCGACGGAGCAGAGCAGCAAGAGGCCCATCACCCCCAGCGTGATCCAGACCACCTTGCGGGTGATGGTGTTGCGGTCAGAACGGCTGGCCTGCTCCAACGCAGAAGGTTCTGCGGTGACGGAGGGGGAAGGCAGCTGCTCGGCGATCTGGGCCAGCTCGGTCAGGTCGCCAAACCAGCCGCGCAGGTTCTCCGGGGTGATCAGCCCCACGGCGGTGTGCGCCAGTTTGAGCTGGATGCAATCGGGCTGCAGCAGCAGGTTGCGCACCTCGAAGGAGGTGCGCGGGGTGGAGAGGCGCTGGATGATGGCCCGCGCCCGTGGATCTTCCAGCAGTTCGCGGCCCCAGCGCTCGTCGATGGGGTAGATGCTCAGGCCAGCCAGCTCAGGGTGATCCGTTTGCAGCGCCGGGCGGTTCATTGCCGAAGAGGCCAGGCCTCCCAGGGCGCTCTGCCGGCCAATGCCCATGCGCGTGCGCAGCGGCGAGGCGATGTACAGGTCCAGGATGGGCCCGCGGTAGAAGTAGGCATCGGCTTTGCGCCCGCCCACCTGCCCGTGGTACTGCCGCCCGTTGGTCAGGTAGTTGCTGCCGGTCAGCCCCAGGGGGGTGAAACCGGCGTCAAACTGCGCCGCGCGCTGTTTTTTCAAGGCCAGGAATAGGCCCACCGCGAAGACGGTGAACACCGCCAGGAAGCCGACGAAGCCAAACGCCCACAGGATGGGGCGGTAATCTTCCATCTCGGGCGGCAGCGGGATGAGCATGGTCACCACGATCAGGGAGGTGACCACACACAGCCCGATGATCCCGGCCACAATCCGAATAGCCATTCCGCGCAGGCATCCCGCACCCCAGGCTTTGGCAAGACTTCCTTCAACACTCATCATGCCCTCCTTACGTAATTTGGTAATATTGCCGGAATCAGGCGTTTGCAGGCGCATTTTGCCTGCAAACGCCTGATTCCGGCATCTCTCCCCCCGCCCCTTGAGGGGCGGGGGAAGGGGGTGGGGTGAAATAATTCCACGGCTATTCCCAGGGGGCGGTGAGGGCCCCCGAGGCCACCACCACCCACACAATGACCACGTTGGGCCGGGCGGAGGGCGACACCCCGGCGCGCACCAGCGTGCCAGTGATGGTGGCCTGCCCATTGTTCAGGCTGTAATCTTGCGCCTGCGAGGCGCTGAAGGCAAATACCTCCGCTTCTGTGCCATCTGCGAAGAATTCCCGCGCCGCCAGCCCAGGGTAGGTCTGCTGGATGAGCGCCAGGGCGGCGGCTGCATCGGCGGGCATATCCTGGCGGAGCTGCAGCGAGAACACGCCCAGCGAGCCGTCTTGCAGGTCAGCGTTGGTATCGCCGCTGAGAGTGCCCTCGCCCATGCCCAGCAAGGCCACGCCGTTTTTTAATATGCCGAAGTAGCTCACGCCAGAGAGCGCCAGGGCTTCACTAACACCCTCTTCTAATGCCAGGGGCAGGCTCAGGTCACGCGCCAGGCCTGTGCCAATCTGCACTTCCACCTCGATGCCCAGCACCGCACGGGCATAGTCGCCAATGAGGGCCTGGGCCTGGGTGGTGCCGGGGTTGGCCCCGATCATGGGCAGGATGGCAGCGGGGGTGGGCGCAGCCTCGGCGGGCGCCTCGGTGGCCTGGCCGGCGAGGCCCACCATGGGCAGGATGGCGGCGGGGGTGGGTGCGGTCTCGGCGGAAGCGCCCTCCCCACTATTCCCGGCGCTGCTCACCATGGGCAGGATGGCAGCCGGGGTGGCCTCGGGCAGGTTTTCGGCCGCGGTCTGGCTGTCGACCTTGCTGCAAGCCGCGCTGAACAGCATCAGGAAGATCATCACGATCAGGGTTGCCTTGCGCATAATTTTCTCCTCTGAAAACAAACTTTCTTCCCTCGTAGTAGCGACTTCAGTCGCTATAACGACTAAAGTCTTCACTACGAGGCATCACGGCAGGTTTTCCGATGCGCCAAAATATTCTGCCAGCAGCGGGCTGAGGTCCGCGCGGGTATGTTCCTTTAGTATAGCAAAGAAATCGCTGGTGGTGGCGATCTGACCGGCGCGTTGGGAGGCATAATCGGCCAGGAAAGCAAAGAAGGCCTCATCGCCGATCAGCGTGCGCAGATCCTCCAGGAAGCGTGCCCCGTTCAAGTAGACGGCGTCGCGGTAAGGGCGGTAACCGGCGTAATCGTAGATGCTCTGGTTCAATAGTCCCTGGGGCTGGTAGTAATTAATGCGGTAATCCCACCACCAGCGCAGTGCATCGGGGTAGTAGGTTTCGTAAAACAAGCGCTCGGTATAGGTGCACAACGATTCGTCCAGCCAGGGTTCCAGCGCCTGGTCGTTGCCGACGGTTCCGTACCACCACTGGTGGGCGGTCTCGTGGGCGGCGATGGCGGTGAGGTAACTGCTGGGGGTGCCGTTGTATAGATTATAGAAATCGCCGCTGAGGAAGTACAGGCCGCTGTATTCCATGCCGTCGGCAAAATCAGCCTCCACTACACTCAGGCTGGGGTAGGGGTAAGCGCCAAAACGTTGGTTATAGAGCGCCAGCGCCTCGAGCGTATTTTGCAGCGCCATCTCACCGGCAGCCTGGTGGTGGGCGAAATAGTAACTGGTGACGGTAATTCCATCGACGGCGGCGCTTTGCATCTGGAACAGCGGGCTGATGGAGAAGACCAGGTTGCGCGCCCCCTGGATCTGGTAGACCAGGCGCTCGCCCTGCTGGGCAGCCGGGGCGCTGGCAGCGATCACCAGTCCTTCCACCGGCTCTGCCAGGCTCAACGCCACCTGCACATCAGCCGCCTCGTAGACCTGGTGCTCGCCGAAAAACCAGTCGGCGTGGGCCAGCCAGCCGTTCACTGGGTCGTAGGGTGGTACGATGGGGTACCAATCCACCAGATTCAGTTGGCACTCGGCAAAGAGATCCGTCAGGTTGGCCGGGCAGGCGGTGTAACCGAAGGGATCCACGCTGAAGCTGTCTGCCGTCTGGTGCACGGGGGGCAGCTCGAGCGTGTAAGCCAGCGAGAGTTGCAGGCGCTCGCCGGGCAGCAGCGGGGCTGGCAGGGGGATGCGCAGCAGGTTGGTTTCCAGGGTGTAATCTTGCACGGCGCTGCCGTCCGCCCAGAGCAGGCTTTGCAGGCGGAAGGCGCCCTCCCAGCGGTTGGGTTCCACCACCAGCAGCAGATCATCCAGCGCCTGCTGGCCGCGGTTGGGATAATCGATGCTCTCAGCCACGCTCAGGCTGTGGCGCGCAAAATCCAGCACGGTATCCAGGTTGTAAGCAGCGGGGGGCAGCAGGGCAGGGTCGGGCGGCTGCGGGGTGGCGCTGGGCGCCGGAGGCGCCGGTGTGGGCGGTGCGGGGATGGTGAGCGTGGGCAGGGCTGGGGAATCGCTGGGCAGAGCCGCGGAGGGGGAGGCCTGGGGCGGGGGGGGGGCGGCAGGGGCGCTGCAAGCGCCCAGGCACAGCGCCAGGAAAAGGATCAGCCCGCCAACCAGCCGAGAAGTGCTCATGGGCTTGATTTTACCACCGGGAATACGTTCTAAACATAACACACCACGAATATTAAGTTCGGGGCGAAGCATGTTTCTGGAAGTTTGGTACAATACACCCAGAGCAGACACTCACTCAGCGGAAGGAGCAAGCATGAAAACCTACGATGCCATTGGCGTGCAAATCCCCCAGATCTACCTGCCCAGACCCGGCGTGGATCTATCCAAATGGGCGGTGATCGCCTGCGACCAGTTCACCTCGCAGCCCGAGTACTGGACCAAAGTGGAGCAGGGTGTGGGCGATGCCCCCTCCACGCTCAACTTGATCTTCCCGGAGGTGTACCTGGAACAGCCCGGCGGCGATGAGCGCATCGCCCGCATCCGTGGCAAGATGCAGGAATACCTGGACGCCGGCCTGCTGGAACCTCACCAGGGCATGATCTACGTGGAGCGTCAGGTAGATGGCAAGCGCCGCTGTGGGCTGGTGCTGGCGCTGGACCTGGAGCGCTACAACTACCAAAAAGGCTCCAGCAGCCTGATCCGCGCCACCGAGGGCACGATTGTGGAACGCCTGCCCCCGCGCATGCGCATCCGTGAGGGTGCCCCCCTGGAACTACCCCACATCCTGGTGCTGATCGACGATCCACAGCACACCGTGATTGCCCCGCTGGGAGAGGCCAAAGCCCGGCTGCAAAAACTCTACGAGTTCCCGCTGATGGCGGGCTCCGGCGAATTGGCCGGTTACCTGGTGAATGACCCGGCCATGGAAGCGCAGATCATCGGCGCCCTGGAAAAACTGGCCGAGCCAAAGGGCTTCATGGATCGCTATGGGCTGCGCGGCGAGCCGCCGGTGCTGCTCTTTGCCATGGGTGATGGCAACCACTCGCTCGCCACCGCCAAGGCCATCTGGGAGAAGATCAAAGACCAGGTGGGCATGGATCACCCCGCCCGCTACGCCCTGGTGGAGATCGAGAACGTGCATGACGCCGGGCTGGAATTCGAGCCTATCCACCGCGTGCTGTTTGGGCTGAAGAAAGATCTCCTGGCGGAGATGCAGGCAAATTACGGGGAGGGCTTCTCCTACACCCCCTGCGCCAGCCAGGCCGAGATGGTCAGCCTGGTGGATGCCGCCAACGGCGGGCCGCAGCGTATCGGGGTGATCAACAGCCAGGGTTACGGCGTGATCCGCATTGCCAACCCCACTTCCAACCTGCCCGTGGGCACGCTGCAAGCCTTCCTGGATGGCTTCCTGCGCGCCGGCGGTGCTGAGCGGATCGACTACGTTCACGGCGAAGAAGTGACCTGCACCCTGGGCGCCAAACCCGGCAACATTGGCTTTTACGTGCCGGGCATGGATAAGAGTGACCTGTTCAAGACGGTCATTCTGGATGGGGCGCTGCCGCGCAAGACCTTCTCCATGGGCGAAGCGCACGAGAAGCGCTTCTACATGGAGTGCCGCAAGATCGCCTGATTCACCCCACCCCGTCGGCAGGCAAAAACGGCCTGCCTTACGCCCCCGCCCCTCAAGGGGCGGGGGTTTTATTTCGATTTTGAAAGCCCGCAGCAGACATACGTCTGCTGCGGGCTTTCAAACCTTGTTTTTGCGCAAATAGAGA
>DIXA01000025.1 GCA_002428565.1 Anaerolineales bacterium UBA6092
GTGGCCGTGCTGGCGGTTGCCCAGCAGGTCGCCTGCGCCGCGGATCTCCAGGTCGCGCATGGAAATGGAGAAGCCGGCCCCCAGCTGCGTGTTCTCTGCCAGGGTTTCCAGGCGCTGGCGGCCTTCGATGGTGGGCGGGCGGCGGCGGTGACGGAAGAAATAGGCATAGGCGCGCTGCGCCCCGCGCCCCACACGCCCGCGCAGCTGGTAAAGCTGCGCCAGGCCAAAGGTGTCGGCCCGGTCAACGATCAACGTGTTGGCGTTGGGAATATCCAGGCCCGATTCGATGATCGAGGTGCTCAGCAGCACATCCACATCCCCGGCGGTGAAGCGGTCCATGCGCTCAGAGAGTTCATTCTCATGCATTTGCCCGTGGGCAATGGTGACGCGGGCTTCGGGCACCAGTTTGTGCACATGGCTTTCCATGGCGCCAATCGTTTGCACGCGGTTGTGGACGAAGAAGACCTGCCCGCCGCGCTCCATCTCGCGCAGGATGGCCTGGCGCACCAGGCGGGGCGAGTAGGGGCCCACATGGGTGATGATGGGCAGTCGCTCTTCGGGCGGGGTGTTGATGGTGGAGATGTCGCGCACGCCGGTCAGGGTCATATAGAGAGTGCGCGGGATGGGGGTGGCGGTGAGGGTGATCACATCCACCTCGGTGCGCATCTTCTTCAGCATCTCTTTGTGGCTCACACCAAAGCGCTGCTCTTCGTCGATGATCAGCAGGCCCAGGTTCTTGAACTCCACATCGCCCTGGATCAGGCGGTGTGTGCCGATGATGATATCGATGCTGCCCTGGGCCAGTTGGTAGAGGATCTCGCGCTGCTGCTGTGGGCTGCGGAAACGCGAGAGCATTTCCACCATCACCGGGAAGGCTGCCAGCCGCTCGCAAAAGGTGTGGTAATGCTGCTGCGCCAGCACGGTGGTGGGGACGAGGATGGCCACCTGCCGGCCATCCATCACGGCTTTGAAGGCGGCGCGCAGGGCCACCTCGGTCTTACCGTAGCCCACATCGCCGCAGATCAGGCGGTCCATGGGGCGCGGTCGCTGCATATCCTGTTTCACTTCCTGGATCACGCGCAGCTGGTCGTCGGTTTCGATATAAGGGAAGGCAGCTTCCAGTTCTTGCTGCCAGGGGGTGTCTTCGGGGAAGGCATGCCCCTGCACCACGCTGCGGCGGGCGTACAGGTCGAGCAGTTCTCCGGCCATCTCTTCCACGGCCTCTTTCACCTTGCCGCGGGTGTTCTTCCACTCCACGCCGCCCAGGCGCGAGTAGGCCGGTGGGCGGGCATCTGGCCCCACGTAGCGGGTCAGGCGGTCTGCCTGGTACACCGGGACGAAGAGCTGGTCACCTTCGGCGTATTCGACGCACAGGTAGTCGCGCTCCACGGCATCCACAGTGCGGTGCACCAGACCGCTGAAGCGGCCCACGCCGTGATCTACGTGGACAACCCAATCGCCGGGCTGCAAGTCGGCGTAAGCCGATTCGGGATCTTCTGCCACCGGGCGGGGGCGCGAGCGCAGCTCGGGGCGGCGGCGGCCAAAGATCTCGCCATCGCTCAGCAGGTGCACTGCCGGGCGGTCGGGCGGGTTATAGGTGAAGCCCTCCGCCAGGCTGCCTTCCAGGAAGGACGGCCCGGCCGGGGGGGCAAGGTGAGCGGGCTGCTCGGCCCACAACTCTTCCAGGCGGGCGCGCTGGCGCGAGACGATCAATGTGGTTTGCTTTTCGGCCTGGCACTGGTTCAAGAACTCCATCACCGGCTTGAGCTGCCCGCCAAAGCGCGGCGCAGCGGTGAAGCGGCGCGTGGGCTTGGGCCAGGTGATGGGGATATCGTCTTCGTCGCCGGTGCTGTGGCCCAGGTCGATGCTTTGCTTGCCTGCCAGGGTGTCTTCCACCTCTTGCCAGGTGAGGTAGGGCAGGGGGAAATCGGCGGGCAGGTCGCCATCTTCGACGTAATCCTGGCGCAGACCCACGGCTTGCTCTTCGATCTCCTGAGCGGCCTCGCGCACAGCCTGGGCATCATCCACCAGCACCAGCGATTGGCGCGGCAGGTAATCCAGCAGGCTGGCCGTGGCGGGGTGGATCAGGGGCAGGTAGAACTCAGACAGCGGACTGGGCAGGGATGCTGCCAGGGGCGAATCGGCCGGAGGAGCCAGGAATTCGCGCGCCGGGGTGACGCGCAGTTCCTCCAGCGGGCCAGTGGTGCGCTGGGTGGAGGGGTCGAACGAGCGCATGGTGTCCACTTCGTCGCCGAAGAGTTCGATGCGGGCGGGCTGGGGCTCTGCTGGGGCCCAGATATCCAAAATGCCGCCGCGGCGGGCAAACTGCCCCGGTGCGATGACGGTGTTGGTGTTCTCGTAACCCAGGTTTGCCCAGGCGTGGATGATCTGATCTGGCTGGATGATCTGCCCGGGGCGCAGGGAGCGCATGGCCTTGAGGAAATCGCGGCGGGGCATGGTGCGGGTCATCACGGCGCGGGCCGAGGCGATGATCAGCGGGGCTTGGGGCGGTTGGGGTGTGCTGGGGATGTGGTAAGCCGCCAGGCTGGTGAGGGTGGAGAGGCGGTCGCGGCGGGTGGTGACGCCCCAGGGTGCGTTCTCGTAAAACAGCGGCGTGGGCTCTGGGAAGGGCATGCGGGCGGCGTCGTGGGCCCATAAGGCCAATTCGTCTGCCAGCAGCAAGGCCCGGTCGGTGCGGTCGGTGAGCAGCAGCGTGGGGCGGCCCAGGGCGGCATGCAGGGCAGCCACCACGGGCAGGCGGGCAGACCGCCGCAGGCTGAGCGCGGGCAGGCCCTCGCCTTCCTGCACGGATTTGATCAGGGCTTGCTCTGATTCGATGATCTGTTGGATGAGGATTTGGAGAGGCATAAGTTCCCTGTGCAGGTCAGCCGTTATACAGGTTCATGGCTTGATCCAGGCCCTCAGTGACGAAGGTCAGGATGGCATCGGCGGCGCGTCCCAGTGTCAATTGGATAAGCTCCGCCTCGGCCTTGGCAAAGGGCTGCAGCACGTAAGCGGCAGCCTCCATCTGTCCGGGCGGGCGGTCAATGCCGAGGCGCAGGCGGGGAATATCTTCGCTGCCCAGGCGCTCGATGATCGATTTCATGCCCTTTTGCCCGGCTGAGCCGCCCCCGGCGCGGATGCGCAGCGTGCCAATGGGCAGGTCCACATCGTCGTACACAACCATCAAGTTCTCGAGCGGGATCTTGTAGAAGCGCGCCAGCGTGCCGATGGCCAGGCCCGACTCGTTCATGAAGGTTTGCGGCTTGGCCAGGATCAGGCGGCAGCCCTGGTGCGTGGTCTTGGCTACCAGCGCTTTGAATTCCACGCGGGCGAAGGTTTGCTCCAGGCGCTTGGCCAGGTGGTCGATGGTCATGAAGCCGATGTTGTGGCGCGTCTTCATGTAGCGGCGGCCAGGGTTGCCCAGGCCGGCGATCAGGAAAGCGGGCGCTTCGGCGGGTGGGGTGGGCTCAACAGGGGAGGGGAGTGAGTCTGGCATATGCGGGAGGGTTTAACGGTGGGTGAGGCGGCGAATAGTTTGATAAGCGCCCAGCAGCAGCAAAAGCCCTGCGGCGCTGGCAACCCCAATGCCCAGGCTGGCGCTGATCTGCCGGGAGGAGAGCACTGCCGGGTTGGTCGGCAGGGGTGTGGGGGTAGGCGGGACGGGGGTGTGGGTGGGAGCAGGCGTGGCGGTGGGCGGCACTTCGATCACCTGCCCGGGGGCTGGGGTGGCGCTGGGCGGGAGCGGCGTGGGCGTATCCGTTTCGATGGCGGTGTAATTGCGCACGCGCAGCCCTTGCACTTCGATCACGGTCTGCTCCCCGTTGCTGAGGTGGATGGTCATGCGCAAGTTGTAGTCGCTGTCGGTGATGGTGGTGGTATCCCATTGGGCCAGGGCGCCGCTAGCCACCGCCACCGAACTGCGCTGGATGAGGAACCAGGTGCCGGTGGGGTCTGCGGCGTAAGCGAAGGAGATCTCTGCAGATTGGAAGCGCGGCACGTTGCTGCTGCCGCTGATGACCACGTTCCCTCTCAGCGCCTGCCCGGGCAGCGGCGCGCTGATAAGGGCCTGGAAGGGCAAGGTCACCTGTGCGGAGGGGCCTGCCGCAACCGGGCGGGCTGCCAGCAGTGCAGCAATCACCAGCAGCAACGGCAAAATGACCTGGTGCAGCATGTGCAACAGGCGAGTATCCTGGCAGGCACGGCGGCGATTGTAACGCATGACAATTGGTTAGTTTAACACGGAGACAGGCGCGGGTCAATAGCCGTTTTCGAAATGCAACATTCGATTTGACTTGCGTTGGCTTTGGAAAGTATGGTAAACTCAGGGGAAATGTGACGGCTTAAGCCGCCATACCAGGAAGGCCAGGTAGGCTATGACACGATCTCGCACTGACTTAATGGTAGCCCGGCTTCGGGATATGCAGGCTGCCTCCCCCGATATTGAGGCATCTGCAGTTGTATCGGTAGATGGTTTGATCATGGCTTCGGCCCTACCTGCAGATGTGGAAGAAGACCGCGTTTCGGCTATGTCCGCGGCCATGCTCAGCCTGGGCGAACGCATTGCCATGGAGTTGGGGCGCGGCTCGCTAGAGCAGGTTTATATTCGCGGCGGCAACGGCTTTGTGATCCTGACCGCAGTTGGCGAGGAAGCTGTGCTGACAGCCCTGGCACGCGAGCAGGCCAAGCTGGGCCTCATCTTTTTGGAGATGCGCCGCGCCGCCGAGGAATTGGAACGGCTGGTGGGATGATCGGTTGGGGCGTTTTGTTGATGTGAACCATTGCGGTGGGGAGGTTGCCGACCAACGGCCCTCCCCACTTCTTTTTTTATTCCTCAGGTTTCAGGAGCAGATACTGTGAATACTAAGTACATCTTTGTGACGGGTGGGGTGGTCAGTTCGGTGGGCAAGGGGGTGACCGCAGCAGCATTGGGCAGGCTGCTGCGCGAGCGCGGCTTTTCGGTGATGCCGCAGAAACTGGACCCGTACATCAATGTGGACCCCGGAACGATGAGCCCCTACCAGCACGGTGAGGTATTTGTGCTGGATGACGGCGCAGAGACCGACCTGGACCTGGGGCATTATGAGCGCTTTATCGACATCAGCCTGAGCCGGGTATGCAACATCACCACCGGGCAGGTGTATGCCGAGGTGATCTCCAAAGAGCGCCGCGGCGACTACCTGGGCGGCACCATCCAGGTCATCCCGCACATCACCAACGAGATCAAACGCCGCATTGCGCTGGTGCCCAAGACCACCGGCGCGGAGATCGTGCTGGTGGAGGTGGGCGGCACGGTGGGCGATATCGAGTCGCTGCCTTTTCTGGAGGCGCTGCGGCAGATGCGCAGCGATGTGGGGCGCGAGAACACCCTCTACATCCACGTCACCTGGCTGCCCTATATTGGCGCGACCGACGAACTGAAGACCAAGCCCACCCAGCACTCAGTGCGCGAACTGCGCTCGATCGGCATTTCTCCCGATGTGATCGTGGCGCGCTCCGATCACCCCGTGGATGACGACCTGTGCAGCAAGATCGCTCTGTTTTGCGACGTGGAGCGCCAGGCGGTGCTGCCGATGGTGACCACGCCTATCCTATATGAAGTGCCGCTGCTCATCGAGAAGGCCGGCCTGGCCGATTACGTGCTCAAGCGCCTGGGACTGGAAGCGCGCCGCCAGCCCGATTGGAGCCAGTGGGAGGGCATGGTGGCGAAGGTTCGCCAAGAGAAACAGCCCGTGCGGGTGGCGCTGGTGGGCAAATATGTGGAACTGCACGATGCCTACATGAGCGTACGCGAGGCCTTGAAGCATGCCGGGCTGGCTCAGGGCGTGGAGGTAGAGATCTCGTGGGTGCATTCTGCTGAGCTGGAGAAGAACCGCGGCTGGGAGGCAGTGCAGAATGCGCATGGTATTTTGGTGCCGGGCGGGTTTGGCAGCCGCGGCATCGAGGGAAAGCTGCAAGCCATCCGCTACGCCCGCGAGAACAATGTGCCTTACTTTGGCCTGTGCCTGGGCATGCAGTTGATGGTGGTGGAGTTTGGGCGCTCCATTTTGAGCAGCGATGATGTCAACTCGACCGAGTTTGACCGCAATACGCAGCACCCGGTGATCGACCTGATGCCCGACCAGCGCAGCATTGCCGATATGGGCGGCACGATGCGCCTGGGGCTGTATCCGTGCCGGCTGCAGCCGGGCACGGCAGCCGCCTGCGCCTACAACGCCGACGAGGTGCAGGAGCGTCATCGCCACCGCTTCGAGCTGAACAATGCCTACCGCGACGTTTTGCAGCAGCATGGCATGTGCTTTTCGGGCCTGTCGCCGGACGGGCTGCTGGTGGAGATCGCCGAACTGACCGGCCATCCCTTCATGATGGGCACACAGTTCCACCCGGAGTTCCTCTCGCGGCCCACCCGCCCACACCCGCTGTTTGTGGCTTTCATCGACGCCGTGCGTAAAAAGGCCGGCCTGGTCTAAAATGCGGTACAATTAGGCCGATTTTCAACATTCACCCACACATCTCTGCGTTAGGCAGAATGTGATATTCATGAGATGAGGTTAAAGATGGAAACAATAATCGAAACGATTGTGGCGCGCGAGATTCTGGATTCGCGCGGCAACCCCACCGTGGAAGTGGAAGTGATCTTGATGGATGGCAGCCTGGGCCGCGCCGCCGTCCCCTCCGGCGCATCCACCGGTGTGCACGAAGCGCTGGAACTGCGTGACGGCGATAAGGGCCGCTACCTGGGCAAGGGCGTGACCAAGGCCGTGAATAACGTCAATGATGAGCTTGCTGAAGAACTGCTTGGCTGGGACGCCACGGACCAGATGGGTATCGATACCTTCATGGTCGAGCTGGACGGCACGCCGAACAAAGCACGCCTGGGCGCCAATGCCATCCTGGGCACCAGCCTGGCGGTGGCGAAAGCCGCGGCCTTCTCGCTGGGGCTGCCGCTCTACCGCTATGTTGGCGGCGTGTATGCCCATGTGCTGCCGGTGCCGCAGATGAACATCCTCAACGGCGGCGCACACACCGGTTGGCAATCTACCGACGCGCAGGAATTCATGGTCATGCCGCTGGGCGCGCCCAACTTCGCCGAAGGCGTGCGCTGGGGTGCAGAGATCTACCATGCCCTCAAGTCGGTGCTGAAGGAACGCGGCTACACAGCCCTGGTGGGCGACGAGGGCGGCTACGCCCCGGCGCTCAAGGCCAACGCTGAGGCGGTGGAAGTGATCCTGGCGGCCATCGAGAAGGCCGGTTACAAGGCGGGTAAGGATGTGGGCATTGCCCTCGACCCGGCGGCCTCTGAATTCTACGATACGGAAACCCACACCTACAATATGCGTAAAGAAGGCAAGAAATTCTCCAGCGCCGAGATGGTGGCTTTCTGGAAGAATTGGGTGGAGCAGTATCCCATCGTCTCCATCGAAGACGGCCTGGCTCAGGATGACTGGGAAGGCTGGAAGCTGATGACCGCCGAACTGGGCGGCAAGATCCAGATTGTGGGTGATGACCTGCTGGTGACCAACCCGGAGCGCGTGCGCAAAGCCATCCACGAGAAGTCTGCCAACGCGCTGCTGGTCAAGCTGAACCAGATCGGCTCACTGACCGAGACGATCGAAGCTGTGGAGATCTGCCATCGGGCAGGCTGGCGTGCGGTCACTTCGCACCGCTCTGGCGAGACCGAAGATTCGACCATTGCCGACCTGGTGGTGGCGCTGAACATGGGCCAGATCAAGACCGGCGCCCCGGCGCGCTCGGACCGAGTGGCCAAGTACAACCAGCTCCTGCGCATCGAAGAGGAGTTGGGCGAGGTGGCTGCCTATGCAGGCTGGGATGCCCTGAAGCGTTAATTTAAATGTTCTGCAAACAAAAGTGCTGCCGGGCTGGGCTCGGCAGCACTTTTGTTTGCAGAACGATCACATTATTCTTCCGCAGGCGGCGGTTCTTCGGCAGGCAGGGGGCGCAGGGCATCATCGATGGTCATGCCCTCCCGGCGCATGCCCGGGGCGGGGGTGCCGCAGAAGGGGCACAGGTTCCAGGGCAGCTCCATCAGCTTGCCGCATTGGTGGCAGGCCTTCTTGATCTTGGTGTGGCAGTTGGGGCAGACCGTCCAGGCATCTTTGATGCGCCGCCCGCAGCCCGGGCAGACCGGGCTTTCCTCGATGGCCTGCAGCAGGGCCTCTTCTTCCAGAGTCTTCTGATACTCTTCTTCCAGCGTGTGCATGGGGCGCAGGATCAGGTACACCACCAGGCCAGGCAGGAACAGCAAAACCACCACGATCACTGCCAGGAAGCGTGCCAGGGGGTCGCGGGCGCGGGCGCGGATATCGCGATAGGTCCAGATCATCAGGCTGATCCATAGGGCAGCCACGAAAGCCGCTCCCCAGGCAGACAGAAATAGGGCATAATTGCTGGTAGCAAGAGGGTCAGGATTCATGTTCAACTCCGAGTAGAATTATAGCATCGAGGTGTGAGAATAGGGAAGTGGAGGATGCATGGCGAAACAGATTGAATCATCCAGTTACCGCATCACAGACCTGGCGGAGGAAGAACGACCGCGGGAGCGTCTCAGGCACCTGGGCCCCCAGGCGCTCTCCACGGCAGAGCTGCTGGCGATCTTGCTGCGCACGGGGCTGCCAGGCGAGAATGCCGTCCAGATGGGGCAGCGCCTGCTGCAAACCTTCGGCGGGCTGGCTGGGCTGCACCGGGCGCCCTTTGACGATGTGTGCGCCCAGCACGGGTTGGGAGAGGCCAAGGCCGCCCAGATCAAAGCCGCCATCGAATTGGGCCGCCGCCTGACGCTGGAATCGCCGGAGGAGCGCCCCACCATCCACAGCCCGCAAGATGCCGCCGCGCTGCTGCAGTACGAGATGAGCGCCCTGGAGCAGGAAGAACTGCGCGTGGTCTTGCTCGATACGCGCAACCGCGTGCTGGATATCGTCATGGTGTACCGCGGCTCGGTGAATTCCTCCCAGGCGCGCATCGGTGAGCTATTCAAGGCGGCTGTGCGCCGCAACGCCGCCAACCTGATCGTGGTGCACAACCATCCCAGCGGCGACCCCACGCCCAGCCCCGATGATGTGGCCATCACGCGCGCCATCATCCAGGCGGGCAAACTGCTGGATGTGGATGTGCTGGACCACCTGGTGATCGGTGGCGGCAGGTTTGTATCGCTGAAAGAGCGGGGATTGGGATTCGCTTAGCCGGTGGAGCGCACCCAAAAGGAAGTGAATTCGCCGCTGGCAGGCAGCCATTCGGCATCTACCTCGTCCACGCGGGCGGCAGGCGGGCCGCTGTGCAGCGCATCCAGCAGGCTGATCAGCCGGCCGCTGGGCCCCTCGGCCATCACCTCCACGGTTGTATCCCAGCGGTTGCGCACCCAACCCAACAGGCCCAGGGTCTGGGCTTGCTCGATGACGAAGTAACGGAAGCTGACCCCCTGCACCCGTCCGTGAACGGTGGCATGCAGGCGGGCGTAACCCTCAGGCGGCAAGGCTGGCTTTCTCCTTCTGGTGTTTGCGGCTGCGCAGGTTGGCAACCGTGAGAATGACCGGCGCGACCAGCACAACGGCTAACAGGATCAACCAGGGCAGCAGGCTTTCCAGGGCTGCCAGGATCACTTCCTGGCCCAGCACTTCGCGCTGCCAGGAGCGCTCCAACTGGGTCAGCGTGCTGCCCACCGCAGGCTGAGAGCCCACCTCGCAGCCCGCCCCCCCGGCGTAAGAGGTCATCATTGCGCTCAGGCCATTGGCACCATACTGCTGGTGCAGGTAGCGCACGAACGAATCGGCCTCGGCATAGGCCAGGTAGACGTTGGCATCTTTGGGGAAGCTCTGGCATAGGTTGATGAGCGGGATGAGGCTGTCCTTCCCAACGGCGTTGTTAAGGATCACGTAATAGTCCGCGTTGGGGCGCAGTTCGTTGGCAGAGGCTACGCCCTCTTTGAACCAGGTGGGGATATAGGCATAGCCATCGCCGGTGATCTGGTACATGAAGATGTGCATCAACTCGTGGGGGATCTGGCGCTCGGTCTCGCGTTTTTGGTCTGGGCCGGTGGGCAATGAAACCATCACCAGCGCCAGGTCTGGGTCGGCGTGCCCGGCGACCCAGGTCAGCCCGCCCAGGCGCAGCGCCGATTGCAGCTCTTGCCCGCTGGCATAGACGTAGATGTTGGTGATCTGGGGGTCTGGTATTGGGCCGAGCAGCAGGCGGGCGCGCTCCAGCCCGGCCTGGGCGGCGTTGAGTACGTTCTGCCCGACCGACACATCACCTTCGTACCAATGGACGCGGAAGGGGCCGCCCTCCAGGGTTTGCCAGGTGAAGCGGTTATCTTCGTAGAAGAAACGCTGGTGCGGGGTGGCGAACGGCGCTTGCTCCGCGGGGGTGATTTCGAACCAGTATTCCACCTCAGAGAAGGCGCGCAGCGAATTTTTGTTCAGGTCGAGGATGTAGGTGGCTTGCCCTTCGCTGATGGTGGCGGTGCCCGCGATCGACTCGATGCCGCCCTCAACTTCCTGGATGAAGATCTCTGCGTTGGTGATGGTCATGTCTGCTGGCGGCAGGTAGGTGAAGGTGATCGACCCGCCGAAGGTGTAAGGGGGCGGCTCTGCGGGCGGCGCCTCCTGTGCGGCAGCGGGCAAGGCCAGCGCCAGGCTGAGCAGGGCAACAAACAGCAGGGGAAAGATCATCCGGTGGTGCATATCAGGCTCCCAGGTAGGCCAGCAGGGGGGTAAGGGTCAGCGGGCTGAGCAGGGTGGTCAGGAAAACGGTGGTGGTTATGAAGGTGGGATAAATATCAAATTCGGTTGCCAGCACGGTGGTGAGCACGGCAGTGGGCATGCTCGATTCGAGCACCAATGCCTGGTGGGCCGAGCCCTGCACGCCCATCCAGCCGGCGAGAACCAGCGCCAGCAGCGGAGCCACCACCAGGCGCAAGCCGGTCACCAGCGCCAGGGCGCGCGGCTGTCCATCCCAGTGCATATTGGTGAACTGCATGCCCAGCAAGATGAGCATGGCAGGGATGGCCGCGCCTGCCATCAGATCCACGCTGCGGTCGATGGGGATGGGCAGCTCCCAACCGGTGCGGTTGAAGATCAGCCCCAGGGCGAGGGCGTAGATGGCGGGGAACCTGAGCAGGCCTTTGATGGAGGCCAGCAAGCCCAGGCTGCCAGAGGAAGCGATCACGATCCCCAGGCTGTTGGTGAGCAGCGAGGTACAGACGAAGAACAGGCTGGCGTGGGCCAGGGCTGTTTCGCCAAAGGCGAATTGGGTCAGGGGCAGGCCGTAGTTACCGGCGTTCATGAACAGCACCGCAATGAGCACCGCGGCCAGCAGTCGCCGTTCCAGGCGCAGGACGCGGCCCAAGCCCCAGGCCAGCAAGCCCAGGATCAGCATCATCAGGGCGGCAAAGGAGATCGTGCGCACAATTTCCTGTCCGTTTAACTCACTGGTAGCCAGCAGGTTGAAGACCAGGCAGGGGCTGAAGATGTAGAAGATCAGTTGCGATAAGGTGCGGGGGTTCAGTTTGAGCCATTTGCTGACCAGGAACCCTGCCGCCGATACCAGAAGAATAGGCCCCAGGTTATTCAGGAACAGCGTGGCCAGTTGTGTCAATCCAGGTCGTCCTCATCATCATCATCTTCTTCTTCGTCGTCATCTAGAAATTCCCGGAGATCGTCCTCTTCTTCATCTTCCTCGTCTTCATCATCCAGGGGTTCCTGAAGATCCTCGTCTTCTTCCTCACTGCCCAGGAGTTTCCGGAGAACATCCTCTTCTTCCTCGCCGCCATCCTCATCGTCATCGTCGTCGTCATCGTCCGGAATCTCTTCAATGATCAGGGCTTCCTCGTCTTCCAGGTCGGGTTCGTCCAGGTCGAGCAGGGTGAATCCCAGGCCCTCCTCGGTCAGCGACAGGTTATCGAGCGCAGATTGGATCAGGTCCACTTCGTCATCCTCCTCGGTGTGCGCCAGCAGACGCGCCAGGCGGCTGCGCACGCCTTCGCCGCCGATCTGTGAGAGTGCCCAGATGGCTGCGGCGCGCACATCGGTATCGTGGTCATCCAGCATTTTGATCAACGGGCGTCGGGCGGCGGCAATTTCCAGTTCACCGGCTGCGCTGGCGGCCTCGGCGCGCACGGTTGGGCGCAGGTGACCGAGCATATCCAGGACGGGCTTTTTCCAGCGCGCGTCAACAGAGCGCCCCATGGCATTCAGAGCAGAGGCCAGCCAGGCCGGGTCGTCGGAGCGGTAGGCGGCCTCGATCAGCGGATTCAACTCGGGGCGGGAGGAAAAGCCCAGGGCTTCCAGCGCCTTTTGGCGCAGCAGGGGCGCTTCCTGGCTGTTGACCAGGCGTAGCAGGCATTCTTCCACCACGTGCAGGCGCTCGGGCGGGATCTCGTCCACCTCTCCCTGGTAAATAAAGGCCGCCAGGGCCGAGGCTGCAGCTGCTCGCACACCGGTGTCGGGGTCGTGATCGGCCAGGTGTAAAAAATCCGCTAAATAGGCGGGGTTCTCATATTGGTCGAGGACGCGAATAGCCAGGGCGCGCACAGATGGGCTTGGGTCTGCCAGGGCCAATTTGCATACCGCCTCGAAGGAGAGCAGCAGGTCGCTTTCGGCCAGGTCGAACAGATCTTCCATCACAGCCTGGCGGCGGCGCGGCGAGACGTGCTCCCAGGCTTCTGCCAGGGGGGCCAGGTTTTCGGGGCCCAGGTCTGAAAGGCGGTAGAGGTAGCGCGGGTGCAGGGGGATGCTGTCATCCAGCAGGGCCTCAAGCACTTGGGAGAAGGGCATTTCTTTGGTCATATCTGTAGCCTCAGGGGATGACTGCCGGGCTGACAAAATCACGCACGTTGATGTAGATCATCAGAATGACCAGGATCGCCAGGCCCACCATGTTGATCATGGCGTGGTATTCCGGCGGGACGCGCCGGCGCAGGATGATCTCGGGCAGGGTCAGGATGATCTGCCCGCCATCCAGGCCGGGGAAAGGCAGCAGGTTGAGCAGACCCAGCGAGATAGTGATGCTGGCGAAAAAGTACAGCACGTTCAGGATAACGGGGACGCCGCTGCCGGTTTCAGCCTGGGCCTGCTCATACATATCGAACATGCCCTTCAGACCGCTCAGGCGGCCTTCGCCGGGGGCGGTATTGCCGGTGAGGGTTTTGCCGATGAACTGGAACAGGGATGTGCTATAGTCGTAGATGGCTATCACGCTATATACGGGGGAAGCCAGCGGGCTGACTTTCTGCGTGGGGTTGCCGATCATCACGCCGATGGCGCCCTCGCCCTCGGGCGGGTTGGCGCGCGGCACCAGAGTTAACCGGCCCTCCTGGCTTTCGCGCAGGATCACCAGGTTGATTTCCTGCTCCAGGTTTTTAGCCACTTCCGCGGAAAGGGTTTCGGTGCTGTCGATGACCTGGTCATTGACCTTCAGGATCAGGTCGCCTGCTCGCAGGCCAGCCTGCTCAGCCGGAGAGTTTGGGGCAATGGCTAAAATCTCCACTTTGCTGGTATCGGGCCAGCCCACCGCGCTGATGATGATGGAGTACAGGATGACCGCGGCGAGCATGTTCATCAACGACCCGGCGATGAGCACGCCGATGCGTTTCCAGGGAGAGGCATTGATGAATGCGCCGGGGACGTTGGGGTCGGTTTCGCCTTTCAGGCGGTTGTAGCCGCCGAAAGGCAGCCAGTTGAGCACGAATTTGGTGCCGCCGGCGGTGAAGAGGGTGCGCATGCGGGGTGGAAAGCCGATAGCAAATTCTTCGACATCGATCTTGAACAAGCGCGCCGCCAGGAAGTGGCCCAGCTCGTGCACGAGGATCAGCACGCTCAGGGCGATGATAAACTCAACGACATTCAATGCAGTGTTTAACATAAACCTTTCCTTACCAATAGGAAATTCTTTGGCCTTTCCCGGCGCTGCGCCGAGATGGGCCAAAGATGATCTTCTGTGCCTGATTATATCCTGTTTTTCGGTTACTTTCTTTTAGATAAGGATGGCAGGCCCGCCGGGGTGGGCGGTGAGCACCTGCTGCACGCCGGTGAGGTTGCCCAGGCGCGCCGCTACTTGCTCCTGGTGCGAGGCCGGGCAGAGCACGTGCACGTTGGGCCCGGCATCGATGGTGTAGAGCACGGGCAGCCCCTCCCGCCGCCAGGCCTGGACGGCGTGCATGATGGCAACCGTGGCGGGCGCCCAATACAGGATGCCCGGCGTGGAGGTCATCATCACAGCGTGCATCAGGTTCGAATCCTGTTCCACCACCTCTGCCAGGGCGGCGAAATCACGTTCCAGCAGGGCGCGGCGGCAAATTTCCAGGCGGCGGGGAGCGTCAGCCACGCGGGCAGCTTGCAGAGGGCTGGTCTCTGCAAGGGCGTGCCCCTGGGTGGAACCGGTTTTCTTGTGCGCCTGTGAGACGATCGCCACGCAATCTGCCAGCGCCCAATGCTCGGGCGGGGCGATGCTGAAGGCGTAGGATTCTTCGTCCGTGCGCCCGGCCTGCCATTCCACAAACCCGCCGGGGATGGAGCGGCAGGCAGAGCCGGAGCCGGTGCGGGCCAGCCGCGAGAGCGCCGGCTCGCTCAGACGCAGCCCGGCGGCAGCGCTGGCTGCCAGCGCCAGGGCGGCAAAAGCCGAGGCCGAAGAGGCGATGCCCGCGCCCATGGGGAAGTTATTGCTGCTTTCCACCTGGGCCGGGCTGCTCAGATCCGCCATTTGATGCACGGCGTGGAGCAACTCTCGCACCCGCTCCAGCGCCTCGCCGCCCACTGCCTCGCCGTTGATGCTGAGCGCGTCAGCGGGCAGGCCGGAGTCAAAGGTGACATGCGTGCGCGTCACCAGCCCCTCCAGGTTCATGGAGATGGAGCCGTTGGCAGGGAGGCGCAGGCAGGGGTCCTGGTCACCCCAGTATTTGATCAGGGCGATGTTAGCAAATGCTTGGGCCGCGGCGGTGTGCATGGGGAAAGTGTACCATAGTATTAAAACACATCTCCTCCATCTCTTCTCGCTTCGAGATGAGATGGAGGAGATGTGCTATTGCAAGGTCTTAGGGCTTCTTGTAGATCGTGGGCAAGAAGGTTTTGTAACCGGCTTGCTCAACGGTGACAACGAAACTGACCTCGCCCACACCACCGTCATCATCGCGGATGGTGACCGTGATGGTGTAGACACCCGTTTCAGCAAAGGTGTGGCTGAGCGGGAATGCCTGTGTGCCAGGCAGCAGGTTGAAGGTCTCCGTCAGGGTGCCGCCCCAGTCCACAACCAGAACGTGGGTATCCAGCGCACCAGGGTCGATGAAAGCTGCGGTAACGGTGAAGGTCTCGCCGCTGGTTACAGTCTGGTCGTCGATGGGGGATAGGGCAGGGGCCACGTTCATCACCGTGACTAGCAGGCTGTCAGAAGCAACGCCGCCTTCGCCATCATCCACCGTCAGCGTGACGGTGTAGATGCCATCTTCTACATAGGTATGGCTGGGGGTCAGCGTGCCGGTCGTGGTGATGCCATCGCCGAAGTCCCAGGAGATGGTCACGGCCTGGGGAGCCCTGCCGGGGTCCGTGTATGCGCCGTTGAACTGCACCAGTTGGCCTTCGAAGGTTTCCGCATCTTCGCCGGCATCCACCACCGGCACATCATTGACTGGATTGACGGTGATATCCACCCGCCCCAGGTCAAACAGGCTGCCGTCGGTGACAGTGAAGGTGAAGACATCCGATCCATTGTAGTTCAGCGTCGGTGTGTAGGTGAACGAGCCGTCCAGGGCAATGCTCACCGTGCCGTGCAGTGGGACGGTAACCAGCCCGAATTCGAGCGGGTCGTTGCCTGCGTCAGAGGCAGTCAGCGTGCCGCTGTATGCGGTGTCTTCGTCGGTCGCGATCGCCTGGTCATTTGCCACTGGCGCTACATTCACAACGGTGACGTCGTGGCAGATCATGCCGGTTGTACCGTCGTCGTCGGTGACGGTCAGGCAGACGGCATAGGTGCCGTCATCGTCAAAGGTGAAGCTGGGGTTCTGCAAGCTGCTTGTGCCCAGCCCGTCAAAGTCCCAGGCCCAGGCGGTGATGACATCGGGTGTGCTGGTGGAGGTGTCGGTGAAGACCACCGCCGATCCCTCCTCCTGCGGCTCGGGTGTCCAGTCAAAGCCTGCGGTTGGCCCCAGGTCGGTGACGGTGACATCGTGGCAGAGCGTGTCGGTCGAGCCGTTGTCATCGGTGACGGTCAGGCAGACGGCATAGGTGCCGTCATCGTCAAAGGTGAAGCTGGGGTTTTGCAAGCTGCTTGTGCCCAGCCCGT
>DIXA01000014.1 GCA_002428565.1 Anaerolineales bacterium UBA6092
GGCTTCTATTTGCACAAAACTTACGTTAGAGAAAGCATGATCGATAATGATATTCTGGATTTCTTTTCTCATCGACACATCCAACTCCTGACGATCTCCACTCTAGCACATCTCGCGATGGCGTCGGGGAGTATGCTACACCTCTCATGGTGCTCCGTCATCCGCCGGATAAACCGCATCCCTGCCAGGATCTGATCGATGTCTGCATTGACCATCATCCGCTCTACACCCGTTGGCGTGCCGAATAGAACAATTTGATCACCATCTTCGGTAAACAAAAATAAAACGCTCGTCGTAAAGATCACCGTCGCGTTGTAACCTTGGGGCTAATTCTGCTTCTTGAATGTGTTTACCGCAAATTCCACATCGCGGATTCGAAAGTATCATAAAAGGTCGCGTTAGTTCTTTCGGCGATTTCTGTAATTCCCTTATTGACACATTTCGAATCAACAAATATGGATGATCATAATCAACAATAATATCTTCATGCAGACACTGCGTATGATCCATACTCATTGAATCCACTTTATGGGCTAAATAGAAAACCCTGGTGCTCATCTAGTATAGCACAAGAGGTAGGGGGCATACCCAGAACAAAACGCGGGCCAACAGCCAGTGTCTGGCAGGCTGATCGGTAATAAAAAGAGTCTGCTGCAAAGGTTCACCTGCAGCAGACTCTTTTTTCGGCGCCGCACCCCACGCCGGAGGAGTGCGGGCTTGGCTGCAACTTTACCAGCAGCCCTGGTCTGCCCAAATCATGGGCGAGACCACTTCCAAACGCCCAGGTTGGTCAGAGTCCAATAGGCCTCTGTGAGGATGCGAGAATGCTTGTACTCTTCCTCAGCCAGCCGAACGAACATTTGATGGCCCTGTGGGTCTGCGATTTTGGCAGCCAGGCCGGCATAGGATTTCTCGGCCGTTCGCTCGAGTTTAATGGCTTCGGAAATGATTTTCATTATGCTTTTCCGCTGAGGCTCTTGCGCAGCCTCAATTGCAAAGATGGGCGGCAGGGGGAAATCTTTGCCTTCATAATCAATGAATTGGCCTTTTTCCTGCAGAGATTTCTCCAAGGCAGTTAACTGCTCGTAATGAAATGTCTCAAAGGCGCTCAACTGTTTGAATAACTCTTTGCCTACCGGATTGCTGATCGCCTTGGCTGCGTCAGCATAGCTTTCCAGGGCTATCCTTTCATTTTCCTTGACCACGCGAACAGCCTCTAACAGGTTTGTTGTGCTCATTGGTTCCTCCTGGATGGTTGATATTAGGTCAATTATACGCCAGGTATGTAAAGTGCGCTTAACCTATCTGCATACCGCACAATCCCTAAGGCACGAAGCTGCCAAAACTCAACGCTATGCCGTCAAGACGTTTTTCAACGCCTGCACCTGAGACTTGCGGAAATCCTTGACCACTTGCACCTTGGGGGCCAAGAGGTCAAAGCCATGAAAAGCGCCCGGGACGGTCACCAGTTCGCAAGGGATGCCGGCCTCTTGCAGACGCCGGGCATAGGCAACACTCTCGTCGTAGAAGAGATCGAGCGTGCCAACGCCGATCCAGGCCGGGGGCAGCCCCGCCAGGTCAGCCCGGCGGGCAGGCACAGAGCCAGCCGGCACTGTTTCTGCGCCGCAGGGCTGGCTGAGGTACGCCTCCCAGCCGAAGCGGTTGCTGACATTGTTCCAAACAAAGTAGGCTTCCGGATCGAACTCCGCTCGGGCAGCGGTACGATCATCCAGCATGGGGTAGATCAACAGTTGAAAGGCAGGCCGGATTTCACCGCGATCATGGGCAAGCTGAGCCAGGGCAGCAGCCAGCCCGGCACCAGCGCTGTCGCCGCCGATGGCGATACGACCCGGGTCGATGCCCAGCGCTCCTGCCTGAGCCGCCAGCCAGCGCAGCGCCGTGTAACAATCTTCCAATGGGGCCGGGAAGGGGTGATCGGGCGCAAGGCGATAATCCACCGAAACGACCAGCATGCCCATTTCTTGAACAAAGGGAGCCACATACGTATCATCTTGCTCCGGCGCGCCGATGACATACCCACCGCCATGCATCCACAGCAAAGCCGGGGCTTTCGAGGATAGCGCCTGAGGTTGGTAGATGCGAATGCGGATTTGGGTTTGATCCGCTCGCTCGATGAAGGTGTTCTTAACCCGAATACCGGCAGGCATGGGGAGCATCTTGAATAATAAGCTGGTCAGGGGCCGCGAAAGCCAAAGGCTTTTTGCCCTCAGGGAGATTCGCGGCATCATTCTGGCAAATTGCTGCATCTCAGGATGCACAGCAGCGAGTGATGGTTTCATCGGTTGGGGTTTCCTTCATCGGGCTTCTTCGTTGGCGGCTTTAGGAACCTCGGATTTGGTCGATGCGCCGCTGTAGATAAGGCGAGAAATATCCCGCATAGCGCGCCCATAGTTCTGGCAGCCTCCAATCTTGTCCAGTAACTCGTCCGCGGCAGTGGATAGAGCCACAGTCGCAGTCGAATTCGTCGTAGGGGCTGCCATCGCACATCGCATAATCAAATGTCACTTCTTCGCCCGCCGGTATATCGCGCAAGGCAACCAAAGCGATCTGACCGCGCAATCCACAGTTCGGGCTGCAGGAATGGTTGATCAGGTCTGCGGTATCCCCCATTCCCGGAGTGACCAGGTACAGCCCTTCCTCCACTTGAATGGAATGCATTTGCTCGATCACCGGCAGAGATTTATATTCTTCCCACTGCACTACCCTGCCGCCCCAAACTGCCACCAGCTCACCCGCTTCAATGGCCTGGCTTGCAAAAGCGCCATACATGCCCTCCCGGATTGTTCGGGCGGTCAATTTGGGGGACGAGTAATTGTATTCCATCGGATTTCCCATATGAAACACTGGCGGTGTCTTCTCAATAACCTGGGGTACTGGAGGTTACACATCATTTTACTAGATGTGAGCCGATTTCAGGGCTGTTTGAGCACATTCCCTTTGGGCCAGTTCTGGGGGCAGGGCATTAACAACAGGGTGCTATCCAACCAAAAGGATAGCACCCTGTGTTACAGAATGACCGGTGGTAGGTTAGGTATTGAGCGCTCTGACGGGACGCCCCTCAATATACCCCCGGTATCCCTGGGGCTCAAGCTGGAAGCGCGGCCCATCCTCATCTGCCCACTTGAAGCCGTATATTTCGGGGTTGTAATTCTTGATCGTTTCCCACAGGCTGCCAATGGCCTGCTCAAAATCGGCATCCTCATAAGGCTGCCCCTGGAAGATCATCATTTTGCAGGGCGGCAGGTCCAGGCAATCAAATCCTTCGGGGATGGGGCCGGCATAATCCAGGGGCATTTCAACCCCCTGGGCATACACCGATGTGCCCGGTGCGCGCAGATTCTCCGGCAGCCACATCCCCACCGGCTCATACAGGGCCTGTTGGATGCCTGTGAGAACATCCCACACCTCACAGCCCACTTCTTCGCAGTAAGCATAGTAATCCGCGGCTTTGACACCGCGCTTGAGGATCAATTTCCTGGCTGGGCGCTCCACCACCTGGACAAAAATCGTGCTGGCTTTCATGCTTTCAGACATTTTGGTTTCTCCTTTTTGCAAGGCGAGGTAAATTTCACGGACGCTGTTGGGGATGAACAACTTGATCGGTGGCTTGTTTTGGGAATACCGTTGCGGGGTCAGTCCAAACTCTTTCGAAAAAGCGCGCGTAAAGCCCTCGTGTGAATCGAAGACAAAATCAAAAGCCACGTCCGCGACTCTGACATCTTTATCCCTCAGCCGGACAGCCGCTCGAGACAGCCGCACAGCACGGATATATTCAAAAGGGCTCTTGCCGATCAGCGCTTTGAAGATCTTGGCGGCGTGCCATGGCGAATATCCCGCCGCTTTTGCCAGCATGCGAAGCGTGATCGGCTCATTGAGATGCGCTTCGATATACGACTGCATCCGCTGAACTGCATTGACGTTATCCCAGCCATCCATGTGCTCACCTTACGATAAGGATATCACCGAAATGCTGGCCGCGCTTGACCCGGGTTGTGATTATTCCATAGGGGTTTATGATAAGATGGGTGAGGAGATTCTGTCAAAAATGGGTTGTTTGCGAGCGCAAAGAGTTCGCAAACAACCCATTTTTGACTATCGGGCTATTTTATGGCTTTTGTAAAAACTCAACACTCGCTATACCCGCAGGCATAACATTTTCTACAGCCCTCTTCATTCACCACCGCGGCCTGGCCGCATTCGGGGCACAGATCGCCGATGCGGAAGGCGGCCTGGGGGAGTGGGGCAGGCTCCTCCGCGGCGGCCTCGGGCCGGGCGTGGTGGTGACCGTTGCCGCCGGCGGCCTCGGGGTTATCCTCGGCGCGGCCTTCTCTGTCCAGCAGGTATTCGCTGATCGCCTGGGAGACGCCATCGGGCAGCGAGCGCACCCGGTTTGGCCCAAAGCCCATCGAGCGCCCCCCGCCGATGCCCTGTAACTGGTTGACGATCTCTTTCAGGCGCTCGCGCGGCGCCACCGGCGAGGCCAGGCGCAGCAGGTACGACATCAGCCGCCCAATGGCCTCCGAAACCGCCGCCGTCTCCGAGCCCGCCTTGGAAGTGGAGATGAACACCTCGAACGGTTGGCTGCCGCCGTTCTCGTTGATGGTGATGAAGGCCTTGCCCACCGGCGTGCCCACGCTGTAGGTGTAACCGGGCAGCTTGCGCGGGCGCGGCTTCTTGGTATCGTGCCACAGCGGCGCCTGGGCAGGCTTGGCCGCCGGAGCGGCAGCTTCGGCAGAGGCAGCCCCCTTGGCCTTGGCGGTGGCTTTCGTCTCCAGCACCACCACCTGCCGTGAGCCGGTCACATACACGGTGATGCCCTTGCAGCCCAGTTTCCAGGCCAGTTGATAGGTGCGGGCCACGTCATCTTCGGTGGCCCCGGCAGGGAAGTTGACCGTTTTGCTCAGGCTGTTATCCACAAAGGCCTGCATGGCTGCCTGCATGTACACATGCTCATCGGCGCTGATATCGGCTGAGACGGCGAACACATTCTGCACCGCCTCCGGCACACCCTCCACCCCCTGGCAAGTGCCATGCTCCATCACCTGCTCCACCACCTCTTGCAGCGCCTCGCCCTGAATGCCTGCCTCAGCCAGCGCCTGCTCAAACTGCGGGCTGGTGTAGGTCAATTGCAGGTCCTTGCCGTTATCGTTGACGTGGCGGATGTAGGCCAGGGCAAACACCGGCTCGCAGCCGTAGCCCTCGCAGCCTGCCACGGTGGCGATGGTGCCGGTGGGGGCGATGGTGGTCTGGGCGGCGTTGCGGATGCCGTGCTGGCGGATACCCGCCGTCACCTGCGCCCAATCCACCGCCGGGCGGCCCCAATCGTGCGTGTACGGCACAATGGACTGCGGCGGCTGCCAGGCCAGTGCATCGGGGTCATAGATGCTGCCCTGGATGGCCGGGAACGGGCCGCGTTCCTGCGCCAGCTCCACGCTGGTCAGCATGGAATGATAGCGCACAAACTCGATCACCTGTGCGGCAAACTCCTGCCCCTCCGGCGAGCCGTAGCGGATGCCGCAGTGGTACATCAGATCGCCCAGGCCCATAATGCCCAGGCCAATGCGCCGGGCATTGAGGGCGGCTTCTTTCAACTGTGGCACCGCCGGGACGTAGGCATTGGCATCCACCACATCGTCGAGGAAGCGCACCGACAGCGCCACCGAGGCGCGCAGTTTCTCCCAATCTACCTGCCCGGGCGCGCCCTGGTGCTCCGCCAGGTTCACCGAGCCCAGGCAGCAGTTCTCGTATGGGCCGAGCCATTGTTCGCCACAATTGTGTACTACCAGGCCATTGGCAATAAAGGAATGCGTATCGGCCTGCTGAAGGTCATAAACGGTTTCACGGCCATCCGGCTCAACCGCCAGAACAGTCGCCAGGAAAGGCTCCTGGTATGGGCCGCGGCTCATCCGCGCTAGATAATCTACCAGCCGCGTCTGTTTGGCTTCGCTGAGAAAGCCAATTTCGCTGGCAAAGGTGATCAGGTTGGATTTGCTGATCGCCAGATCATGCTGAGGCAAGTGGAAATATTCTTTGAATCCGCCCTTGCCATCCGGCATGGGGCGATAACCACCAGGGCGACGGTTCTCGTAGATGCGGCTGGCAATGCCGAAGTTCAACAGCAGGCGCTGCACATCTTTTAGAAGATCCATGTGACTGGATGAAAGCCGGACAGAGCAGCCCTTCTCGCCGCCATCATTGACCTGTCCATCAGCGGTGAACAAGGCCTGCAAGAAGCCGCTCTGCATATCCCGGCTGCCTGCCAGCACGGTTGGAGGCACAAGATGCTTACCGGCCTCCGTCAGGCCATGCTTTTCAGCCCAAACTCGCAAGCGGTCAGACATCACCCGCGCTTCATCACGCCCGGCAATCTCAATCACACCCACCGGGTAGGAACGGCGCTGTCCAGGCTTATCCACCAGGCTTGTAACCATCTCGGCAAACATGGGTGCTAACTCACGTTTTTCATCTCCAAAGAAGGAAAGCACTGCACGGACAACATTGATGGTGCCATCTCCAACCAGCCAGCCAAGCACGCGCCCTTCTTCCATCGAACCGCCATCGCCAAAGCCCCCCGGACGATTGAGGATATGCAAACGGTCGCCGGGTTGCAAGTCCGCCGCGGCCACCCAACCGCGCGAGGTCATCACCCGGTGATCAGCAGTCAGGCGCAGTTCGTAGCCTTCACGAGTCAGCAGGCGATAAATATCTTTGACCCCGGTGGAAAAGACCGCTGAGGCGGGCAACAAAGTGGGCAGGCCAAAACGGGCATCCGTCACAACTTTCTGGTCGCTTGCATCAACAGCAAGTTCATCTGCGCGGCGCAGACCATCGGCCGTATAGATCAGTGTCTCGCCGGTCACGCACGGGTTCGTAGCCTCCAGCTGATACAGGTGCGGCACCGGGTTGCCGCGGTTGGCGGCATCCAAAAAGAGCATGCCCGGCTCGCCGTTGTGGTGCGCCTGCTGGACGATCTTCTGGAACAGCTCGCGCGCCCGCACGCGCTTGTGCGTGATCACCGGCAACCCGGCCTGCTCGGCCTGCTCGATGGTGCCCTGGAAGCCGCTGTAATTGGGATGCGACACATCCGGGAAGCGCAGCTCCCACATCTCATCCTCTTCCACGGCGCGCATGAAGGCATCGGTGATGCCCACAGAGATGTTGAAGTTGGTGATGGCGTTCTCGTTGGTCTTGCAGGTGATGAAGTCCTCCACGTCGGGGTGGTCGATGCGCAGCACAGCCATATTGGCGCCGCGGCGCGTGCCTCCCTGGGCGATCTCGCCGAAGGCCTTATCGTAGACGCGCAGGAAGCCCACCGGCCCGGTGGCCTGCCCCGCTGATGAGCGCACCAGGGCATTCTTGGGGCGCAGGCGCGAAAAGCCAAAACCGTTGCCGCCGCCGGTCTGCTGGATCAACGCCGCATCGCGCAGCGTCTGGAAGATACCCGCCCCGTGGCGGCCCATATCGTCGGAAATTGGCAGCACAAAGCAAGCCGCCAACTGCCCCAGTGGGGTGCCGGCGCCGGTAAAGGTAGGAGAATTGGGGAAAAAGGCCTTGCTGGTCAGCAGCGAAAAATACTGCCGCGCCCGCTCCATCACATCCGCTTCCCAGGTCTGCTCCACTTTGGCAACGTGATAGGCTACGCGCCAGAACATCTCCTCCACCGATTCGGCCGGGCTGCCATCGGGGCCGCGGCGCACATAACGCCGGGTGAGCACCTGGCGGGCATTATCTGATAAGCGAATAGCGGGCACATCCGCCGGAAGCGGCGGGGTGGGCAACAGACCGTATTTTTCTTTATCCTGTGTGGCTTGCAGCATTCCGATATCCTCCTGACCAACAATTCATACTTTCCGTACCAAACGACATAACCCCCTGATCAAAACGGAGCGAAAAAGAACCCGCGCGGGCCGCTCCCGGCAGCGATGGCGAACCTGAACTTACCCTTCTAATAAACGGTCGATCTCTTCTCGAATTGAGCGCAGGTCGTCCAGCCCCAGGTAGACGATGGCATAGCGAACATAGGCAATATGGTCCAGTTCCTTCAGCCCGGCAATCACCATGTCCCCCACCACGCGCGAAGAAACCTCAGCCCGGCCCATGGCCTGCAGGGTTGCCTCGATCTCGCCCACCAGCCTCTCGATATCCGCCGCCGAAACCGGGCGCTTGGCGCACGAGATGCGGATGCCGCGGATCAACTTGTCGCGGTCAAACTCCTCCCGCGTGCCATCCTGCTTGATGATCAAGGGCGTTGCCAGGATGGCCCGCTCATAGGTGCTGAACCGCTGCCCGCACTCCTCGCATTCTCTGCGCCGCCGCACTCCGCCGCGCAGGTCGTGCAGGGTATCGACGACTCGAGAACGCTCATGTTTACAGTAAGGGCAGCGCATAAGTATCCATTAATTTCTAGAACATTTGTCTACCCCACAGGTGGGGGTAGATTATTTGGTGACCCGTACAGATGGGGATGTGATGCAAGGACATTCTAGCACAACTGTTTAGCAGATGCAAGTGAAAAATGAGTGACTCACCTTAAAATTTTGTAAGGATTCAAAATTTTAAGGTGAGTCCGCGGGTACACCCCACCCCCTGTTAAATTGGACAGGGCCAGGGGCAGCGTGATGCTGCACCTGGCCCTGCTTTCGATCGTGCCTGCCGGCTCTCCATGCGAAGGCAGAATATGGAGAGACCGGCAGGCAGGGTTGCCGGGAGGAGGAACCGGCAACCCCTCGCCGTACTTAAACCTGCGAGTGTTCCTCAACCGGTACAGCTTGCGCCGCGCATAGGCGTGCGCCCAGAGACCGAGCCTGCTTACTGCCTCTCAGGCCCAGCCATCCCCCTCCCCTGCCCACCGGGGAAGCAGAAGGGGTTGATCATTTAATTCACCGAAGGTCAACCACCGCCCTACGACTTGTTGCGGTTGCGCAGGAAGGTCGGGATATCCAGGTCTTCCGTGTTGAATGTGCGCGGCTGGAACTCCGGCGTTGCACGGCCCACCGAAACCTGCTCCGTCGGGCGATGCTCGGTGGGCTGCGCGATGGTGCGCGCCTCGGTGCGAGGCTTGGACGGTTCCATGATGCGCCGCGGCATGCCCGTGCGCTCAAAACCCGTGGCGATGACCGTCACGCGCACATCGTCGCCCATGTTCGGGTCGATCACCGCGCCGAAGATCAGGTTGACATCGGGGTGAGCGGTTTCCTTGATGATCGCCGCCGCCTCGTTGACCTCGAACAGGGTCAGGTCTGGGCCGCCGGTGACGTTGAACAGGATACCGCGCGCGCCATCGATGGTGATGTCCAGCAGTTGGCTGGAGATGGCCTGCTCGGCTGCCTGGCGGGCGCGGTCATCGCCGCTGCCCTTGCCCACAGCCATCAGGGCTGCGCCGCCCTCAGACATGATCGTACGCACATCGGCGAAGTCCAGGTTGATCAGACCGGGCACCGTGATCAGTTCGGAGATGCCCTGCACGCCCTGGCGCAGCACATCGTCGGCCACGCGGAAGGCGTCTTGCAGGCCGGCGCGCTTATCGACGATCTGCAGTAAGCGGTCATTGGGGATAACGATCAGCGTATCGGCCTGCTCTTTGAGCTTCTCGATGCCAGACTCAGCCGATTGGATGCGCTTAGAGCCTTCGAAGGTGAACGGTCGCGTCACCACACCGATGGTCAGTGCGCCCAGTTCCTTGGCAACCTGCGCCACGATGGCCGCTGCGCCCGTGCCGGTGCCGCCGCCCATACCTGCGGTGACGAAGACCATATCGGCGCCTTTGAGCACCTCGTACAGCGCCTCGTTCGACTCCTCAGCAGCCTTGCGGCCCTGCTCCGGGTTACCGCCCGAGCCCAGGCCGCGGGTCAGCTTCTCGCCGATGCGCACCCGGGTGGGCGCGCTGGAGAGCATCAGCGCCTGTGCGTCGGTGTTGATGGCAATGAAATCAACCCCGGTCAGGTTTTCTTTGATCATGCGTTCGACTGCGTTGCAGCCGCCGCCGCCCACGCCAACGACTTTAATTTTGGCGAAGGATTCCAACTGTCCTGCAAAATTTGCACTTTGGTTCATTTTGATCCTCCTCAAGATCAATTTGATACGTTTGAACGGCCCATTTGCCGCATTGTCACGAATTTATGCACATCTTGTCGAAGCCATCTCACCATTTATCACCTATGCCTTTCAAGGAAGCAGGCGGCGCAGAAAAGCCTTCACCGCTTCCCAATCAAACCCACCTGTCCGGCCTTTGCCGCCGCCACCGGGCCGCGGCCCAGACGATTGCGGCAGCACATCGCTCATCAGCAGCGCCCAGCGCAGCAAGCCCACGCTGGTAGAAAATGCCGGCGAATCCAATTTATCGATCATGCCCACCAGGTTCTCTGGCCTGGCCAGGCGCACCGGCAGGTTCAACGTACGGCTGGCCAGGCTGCGGATGCCCGGCAGGGCACTGGCCCCGCCTGTCAGCACCACACCCGCTGGCAGCAGGCCGTCATAACCCGAGCGCTTGATCTCTTGCAGCACCAGGCCGAAAATTTCTTCCACACGCGCCTCGATGATGTGCGCCAGCTCCTGGCGGTTGATCTGCACCGACTGCTCTTCGCCAAACGGCTTGATGCTGAAATACTCATCCGGGCTGATCTCGCTGCGCAGTGCGTGACCGTGCTGCACCTTGATGTCATCGGCCTGCGAAACCGGCAGGCGCAGCCCATGGGCAATATCGGAGGTGACGTGATCACCGCCCACCGCCAGCACGTTGGTGTGCCAGACGTCGCCGCCGATGTAGATCGCCATATCGGTGGTGCCGCCGCCAATATCCACCACCACCACGCCCATCTCGCGCTCGGTCTCGGTCAGCACCATCTCACCGGAGGCCAGCGGGTTGAGCACGAACTGCAAAACATCCACGTTGGCCGCACCCACGCACTGGCGCAGGTTTTCCACCGAGGCCGACGAAGCGGTGATGATGTGCGTCTCCACCTCCAGGCGGTAGCCGTGCATGCCCAGCGGCTTGCGGATGCCTTCCTGCCCATCGATGGTGAAGCCGCGCTGGATGATGTGCAGCACCTCGCGGTTGTGGGGGATGGCCACTGCCCGGGCGGCGTCTACGGCGCGGCTGACATCGTCCTCGTCGATCGTCCGGCCTGCCACGCCCACCACTCCCCGGCTGTTAATGGAGGAGACCTGCGAGCCTGCCAGGCTGACAATGGCCGAGCTGATCTCCAACCCGCAGGCGCGCTCCGCCTTCTCTACCGAGCGGATCACCACTTGCGAGGCCGCCGCCATATCCACTACCACACCCTTCTTGATACCCTGCGAGGGTTCAATGCCCACGCCCAGGATGCGCAGTGTGCTCACCCCGCCCTGCGGCGAGAGCTCCTCGCGCGCCACCAGCGTACACACCTTGGTGGTGCCAATATCGATCGAAACGATCACCGGTTCATCCATACCTATCGCTCCATCCGGTAGTACGGTGCGTGAACGTACTCCACACTGATCAATTCGGGCTGGATGCCTTCTGCATCCAGGTAGGCCACAACGGCATCGTACACCACCAGTTTCATGCTCATCTCACTCAGCATGGTCGAGGCATCCTCTGCGCCGAAGTACACCTCCCAGCCCTGCTGATCGTTCCAGCCCAGGCCGTGCTCCGCGTCGTAGACGATCACCGCGCCCTCGGGGGCGTGGGCCGCCATGGCCTGGATGGTTTCCACCAGCCCGGCGGGCAGCTGTAAGATGGCGCGGGGGTCATCCGAGGCTGCCACGGGGAAACTGTGCGCCTGCACCTGCACCAGGGGCGCCTGCGGCTCGCCGCGCGGCGGGAAAGTCACCCCATCGGCGTCGGCCCACAGTGTGCTGCTTTCTTGCACCCAGGCCAAAACTGGCTGGCGCTCGGTGACGGAAATGCGCACGCTGGCGGGTAGCCCCACGCTGACCTTCACCTCGGTGAACTCCGGGAAGGCTTGCTGCAGGGTGGTCTCTAATAAGGCCGGGTCCAGGGCAAAAATGGATTGGCCCAGAACGCCGGTGACGGTGCCGAGGTCGCTCACGGTCAGGCGCTGCAAGCCCTCGGCCTGCAGGGTGGTCACCATGAAAGCCGGTGAGCGCAAGATCAACGCCAGCGAGGCGATCAGCAGCAGTACGATGGCGCCCGATACCGCCCGCCAGCCCATCTGAATGCTGGGCAGGGCCGGCAAGCGCACTTCTGCGCCGGGGGTATCCAGGGCCACGTAATAGGTGCGGCGAGAGGCGCTGGAATGCGTCTGCCGCGGGGTCGAGGCCATGTGCAGGTTGCGGCGGGCCATCACCGGTGGGGCGCGGCGTTCCGTGCGGCGGGCCACCACCATCGGGCGCTGCTCCGGCTCGACCTGCGGGGTGCGGGCCGGGCGAGAGGTGGTTTTGCGCTCGCCATCGCGCCGGGGGGTAGAGACGCCCTCCGAGCGGGCGGCGCGCCGCGGCGCAGGGGCTGCGGAGCGGCGGGGCTTCTCCGCGCGGGGTGTCTCAGCAGCCGCTTTGGTGCGGCTGGTGCGCTGCGCTCGCGGCTTGGGCGCCAACACTTTTACCGCCTCGTCCACAAAGGGCGCCACGTGCCTGGTGCGCTGGGGCGCAGGCTTGGCAGCGGGTTTCTCGCTGCGAACCGGGGCTGGCTTGCGGCGGTCAGATTGCCTGGCCGCGGGCTCAGGCTGGGCTGGGCGGCGGTTGGGTGCAGCAGGGGCAGGTTTCGGCGCGGCTGGTGCCAGGCTGCCGCCTCCGTTTTCACGAAGGCGCTCCAGGATACCCGCCACTTCACTGTTGCGCTGCGCCTGCCGCTGGCGTGCTTTGCCAACCGGGCGCCTTGTTGTTGTGCTTGTCTGCTTCTTCTCCATCATCATCTCTCCTGCCGACCCGCGGCCCCTACCCGCCTGCCTCGTATTTGCGCAAGGTCTGGTCTCGCTCTGCCTTGCGCTCCAGGGCCAATGCCACCAATCGGTCGACCAGCGCCGGGTAGGGCAAACCGCTGGCCTCCCACAACTTCGGATACATGCTGATCTGGGTAAAGCCAGGCAGGGTATTGACCTCGTTGAGGTACAGGCTGCCATTGTCTTTATCCAGCAAGAAATCCACCCGCGCCATTCCGGCGCAGTCAATCGCCTTGTACGCCTGCACCGCCAGGCTGCGCGCCTGCTCGGCGGTTTCAGCCGGGATGGGCGCCGGGATGATCAGGGTGGAGTTGTCATCCACGTACTTGGCCTCGTAAGAATAAAAGTTCCGGCTGGGGATCACCTCGCCCGGCACCGAAGCCTGCGGCTGATCGTTACCCAGCACGCTCACCTCGATCTCGCGGGCGTTCACGCCGCGCTGGATCAACACCCGCCGGTCGTAACGCGCCGCATCCATCAGCCCTTCCACCAGGTCGGCGCGCCCGCAGCACTTAGTCACGCCGACGGAGGAGCCCAGGTTGGCGGGCTTGGTGAACAGCGGGTAGGGGGCCATCTGCTCGGCCTGGGCCAGCACCGCGTTCAGATCGTTCTGCACCTCACCGCGCAAGACCACCATCGTCTCCACCACCGGGATGCCGTAAGCCTGCATCACCGCCTGGAACACGCCCTTATCCATGCCCAGCGACGATCCCAGCACCCCCGCACCCACATAAGCCACATCGGCCATCTCCAGCAGGCCCTGCAGGGTGCCATCCTCGCCAAAGGTGCCGTGCAACACCGGGAAGACCACATCCAGCCCCGCCAGCAGCGAGAGCATCTCACCGGCGGCTGTTTTCTGGATGGCATACAGGCCAGGGCGGGTGGGGTCGCCGAAGATACCCACCGGGCTCAGCATGTCCAGCTTGCCCGCCCACATCGCCTCCAGCACGCTGCGGCCGGTCTCAGCTGTGCAGGCCAGCCAGGCGCCTTCCTGGGTGATGCCGATCTGCGTCACCGTGTAGCGGGAGGGGTCCAGCACGCCCAGCACAGAGCGCGCCGAGCGCAGCGAGATCTCATGCTCGCCCGACCTGCCGCCAAACAAGACGCCCAAACGGATCTTATCCATGGTTATTGTTTGCCTTCCCAATCACCCAAAAGTTCAACTTCTAGCTCTAACGCCACACCAAATTTTTCTTGCACCGTGCTGCGTGCCTTTTCAATAAGAGCATAAAAATCGGCCGAAGTGGCCTGCCCGCGGTTGATAAAGAAATTCGCGTGCAGCATGCTGATCTCCGCATCGCCAACCCGGCTGCCCTTCAGCCCTGCGGCATCGATCAAGCGGCCTGCCCGCTCGCCGGGCGGGTTCTTGAACATGGAGCCCGTGCTGGGCCCGGGCGGCTGTGTGCGCTGGCGGTGGGCCGCAAAGGCCTCGATCTTGGTCTGCACTGCCTCGGGCGTACTGCGCTCCAGGTGCAGCACCGCCGCCAGCACAATGCCCCTGCCGGGCTGATGCTTGAGGGCGCTGCAGCGGTACGAATATTCCAGGCGCTCCACCGGCCACTGCGTGCGCTGAATGCCTCCACCCGGTTCCTGGTGCAAGATCTCTGCCAGGACGAGGTTGGCGCTCATATCGCCGCCGTGTGCGCCGGCATTGCCGACCACCGCGCCGCCCACCGTACCGGGGATGCCCGCCGCCCATTCCAGGCCAGCCAGCCCGCGGGCCGCAGCCGTGCGCGCCAGCGCCCCAAAATTGGCCCCCGATTCCGCCCAGACCGTCGGCGTCTCATGAGGCTCGCTGAAGCGCACCTGGCGGGCACGGTTGAGCACCACCACCATGCCAGAGATGCCGGCATCGCTCACCAGCACGTTCGAGCCGCCGCCCAGCACCCGGAAGGGCGCCCCAATCTGCCACAGCGTTTGGGCGATCTCCGCCAGGTTGTTGGCGGTATTGGCCACCAGAAGCGCTTCTGCCGGGCCGCCGGTGTGCGCGGTAGTGTAGCGCGCCATGGGCACGCCCGTTTGCAGCCGCTCACCAAACACTGCCCGCATTGCTTCCAGCTCAAAGGCCGTCATCATCGCCCGCTGCCTGCCCTTCCGCCTACAGTTCCTTCAGCGCGTCGATCAGGTGCTGGATCAGCTCCGGCGAGCGCCGCGGGTCGCGGCAGATCGCCACCAGCTCCGCCTCCGAAAGATCATCCTTCGGGTTGGGCGCGGCGATCAGCCGCAGCGAGGTCAGCGCCTGCGCCTGAGACTCGTAGCGACGCGACTGGGTCTTCCTCTTCTCAGCATTCGGTTTTGTTTCAGCCATTTCCATTTCTCCTCTCTTGCAAAGCCGCCAGCACATGGGTGCTGATCTGATCGGCGTCTCCCGCGGAGAGCACCAGCAGCACCACGCCTGGCTGCAAACGGGCCAGCAAATAACCAGTGGCCTGGGCCAGATCTGGCGTATAGTGCACCTCAGGGTGGCGCATGGCAGAAACCACCTGCCGGGCCGAAAAACCATCCTGCGGTGCAGACTCGCGTGCAGCGTAGATATCCGTGATCAAGACACAATCGGCCTGGTCAAAGGCCTGCGCAAAGGCATCCAGGAGGGTGCGCGTGCGCGAATAGGTGTGCGGCTGCCAGACTGCCCATAGCGGACGCCCGGGGTAGCGCGCCTGGGCTGCCTGCAGGGTGGCGCGGATCTCGGTGGGGTGATGCCCGTAATCATCGATCACCGTTACACCCTGCGCCTCGCCGCGCAGCTCAAAGCGCCGCCCGGTGCCGCGGAAGGCTTCCAGGGTCCGGCTGGCCTGCTCCACCGGCAGCGACATCTGGTGCGCCACCGCCAGGGCCGCCAGGGCGTTGAGCACATTATGCTCGCCGGGCACCTGCAGCTTCACTGCCGGGCAAAGCACTGCCGTGCTGGGCGGCTGGCTCCACACCACATCGAAGGTGTAACCGCCCGTTTTGTTGGAGCGCAGGTTGCGGGCGCAGTAGTCGTGGTGCGTGGTGCGCAGGCCGTAAGCCAGGCTGCGCTTCCCCTGGCGCTTGGCATCTGCCAGCAGGCGGGCCGCGCCGGGATCGTCAGCGCAGCCCAGCAGCGTGCCCCCCTGCGCCAACCGCCCAGTAAAGTCCAGGAAGGCCTGGTAGAAACCCTGCTCGGTGGGGAAGCAGTCCGGGTGGTCGTGCTCCACGTTGGTTACCACCGCCAGGTTCGGCTGCAAGCCCAGGAACATGCGGTCGTACTCATCCGCCTCGATCACAAAGGCCTTACCGCCGCCGGCGTGGGCGTTGGCACCCAGGTTGGCAGAGACGCCGCCGATGATGTAGGATGGATCCTGCCCCAGCGCCGAGAGCATCCAGGCGATCATAGCGGTGGTGGTGGTTTTGCCATGCGAGCCCGCCACAGCGATGGCAAAATGGTCTACCATCAACTGCCCCAAAAAGTCGCTGCGCTTGAGCACCGGGATGCCCGCCGCCTGCGCCGCCTGCACTTCCACGTTATCGTCGGGGATGGCGGAGGAGCGCACCACCAGGTCTGCGCCCTGCACATTCTCGGCGCGGTGGCCAATGTGAATGGTGGCGCCTGCCTCTTGCAGCGCCTGCGCCAGGGGCGAGAGGGCGCGGTCCGAGCCACTGACCCGGCTGCCGCTCTCCAGCAGCACCCGGGCAATGGCCGAAAGGCCCGTCCCGCCAATCCCGATCAAATGCACGCGCTTTTCCATCCCAATGCCTCAAAACCTCTTACAAAAAGACCACGATCACAAACACAAAGGCCACACCCACGGCGAAGAAAATATACGGCTCCACCAGCCAGTTGGGAGCCATGGCCTCCACCAGGCGAATAGCTGCATCGCCCATGGTGGTGCCCCGAATAGGTTCGGTGATGCTGGAGAAGGGATACCCGGCATCGGCCATGAAGGCCCACAGCGAGCCAACCACCAGGTAGCCGTTCAGCGCGCCCAGGAAAATGCCCAGCAGGGCGTCTTGCAGGCGCTCGCGGGCAAAACGCGCCCCGCCAAGCTTGGGCAGGTTGGGCGTCTGGTAACCAAAGAAAGCCAGCAAGAGAAGCACCACCGAGCGCAGCCAGAACTGCGCCTGGCTGTGCTCTGGCGCAAATGAATTCCTGATCACAATCACGTATTTTTCCAGCACCAGGGTGAGGAACAGCGCCAGCACCACGCTGAAGGTGACCAGCATCTCTTTGGCCCAGCCGCGCATCGCCCCCACGATGGCAAACAAGACCACAAAGCAGATGAAGAAAAACGTTAGATTAACCATCGCTCACACCCTCTCACCTACGGTTTGGCCTGCCAGGCTCACCAGCAGATCGGCGATCTTGGCCGAGGCCTGCGGCTGCGCCAGGGAGCGCATGGCCTGCCCCATCTGCGCCCGCAGCGCGGCATCGCCCATCAGACGCAGCACAGTGGGGGCCAGTTGCTGGGGCAGGTCGGCGTCTTCCAGGATCTCGGCTGCGCCGCGCTGCGCCAGGTATTCCGCGTTGACACGCTGGTAGCGCCAGGCATACGGGTACGGCACAAGAATGGAAGGCAGCCCAAAGTAAGGAAACTCGCCTAATGTGGAGGCGCCTGCCCGCGTCAGCGCCAGGTCTGCGGCGCGGTACGCCGCGCCCATTTCTTTGTGCAGGTACGGATACGCCCGGTAGCGGGCAGACTGCTCGGCGGTCAGCATGGCGCGGGCTTGCTCCACCTGAGGCCAATCCAGTGTGCCGCTGATATGTAGCACCTGCATTTCCTGTAAAAGTTCGGGCAGCGCGGCCATCAGCGCCTGGTTGATCGAGCGCGCCCCTTTGCTGCCGCCAAAGACCAGCAGCAGCGGCAGGTCAGAGCGCAGTGCAAACACCTGGCGCGCCTCTTCCAGCGAGCATTCGCCCAGCCCGGGGCGCAGGGGGTAGCCGGTCACGGTTACGGCGGGGTGCTTGGGGAAGAAAGCCCGCCCCTGCTCCACCGTCACCGCCACATGGTCAGCAAAGCGCGCCAGCAGCTTCAGCGCCCAGCCCGGCTCGATATCGGGCACGTACAGCAGACTGCGCATGCCCCGGCGGCGGCGCGCCGCCAGGGCCATGGGCACGCCCACATAGCCGCCGGTGAAGAGCAGTACATCGGGGCGGAACTTGCGCAGCAGCCGCCGCGAGGCAAAGTAGCCGCGCAGCACCTGCCACAGGCCAGGCAGGGCCTTCAGCCCCACACCATGCACCTGTGCAGCAGGAATCGCTTCAAAACGCACACCTTCACGTTTCACCAGGTCTGCCTCCATGCCGCCCACACCGCCAACCCAAAGGGTCTGAAGATCGGTAGCGGGTTGAAGAGAAGCCTGCGGCTGCCCTTCAACCGCCCCCGCTTCATTTCTCGGTCGTTCGGCTTCGTGCTTGAGGTACAGTAGGACGGACAGGGCGGGATACACCCCGCCGCCGGTCCCACCGGCGCAAATTAACAACCGCACTGAATGTTCGCTCCTCTTTTTCCTTGCTTGCCTCTGATTGGCGAGAGATATTGGTCAAAATACCAATCGCCGCCATACACACGATCAAGCTGGAACCGCCCGCACTGATGAAGGGCAGGGCATTGCCAGCAAAGGGCATCAGCCCCACCATCACTGCCATGTTGATGCAGGCTTCGATCGCCAGCCAAAAGGCCAGCCCGCCTGCCAACAGCGCACCCAGGCCATCCGGGGCCCGCCGAGCAATCCTCAGCCCGCGCCACATCAACACCATGTACAGCAGCACCACGATCGAAGCCCCAATGGCGCCCGTCTCCTCGCCCACCACCGCAAACACACTATCGGTGTGGGGGAAGGGCAGCGCATACAACTTGGTGGACGAGTTACCAATGCCCACCCCAAACACACCGCCCCGCACGAAGGCCTCTAGCGAGCGCCGCACATGCTCCGAATAGTTGAGCGGGTCCTTCAAACCGAAGAGAAAGCTGTCGATGCGCTCTGTGCCGGTGGCGAAAACGCCCGAGCGCAGAATGATGAAGCCCACAATGCTTCCCAGCACCAGCACAAATGCCATCTGGCGCAGGCTGCCGCCCGCCAGGAAGAACATCATCCCGCCGATCAGGAAAACGGTGATGACCGCGCTCAGGTCGGGCTGCAAGCCGATGAAGCCGCCCACCAACCCCAGGATCACACCCAGCGGGATGAGGCCAAAGCTCCAGTCACTCAACTGGTCGCGGCGGTTGTACAGCCACACCGAGAGGTAGATCACCAGCACCACCTTGGCCAATTCGGAGGGCTGCACCGAGCCGCTGAACAGGCTGCGCACCGCACCCAGGCGCTCATCTTGCAGGAAGAGCACCAGGATCAGCCCGAGGATGGATGCCAGCATGGCGGGCACAGCCAGCTTGCGCCAAAGATGGTAATCCATCCAGGCCATAATGGTTGCCACCACCAGCCCCAGCCCCAGCCACATCAACTGGCGGCGGAACACATGGGTTGGGTCGCCGTACATCTTGTAGGCAAAGTCTGCGCTGGCAGAATACACCATCAAGATGCCAAACACCACCAGCGAGATGGCTGCCAGCAGCAGCGGCACATCGATGCCCAGCCGCGTGGCGTGATGAGGCTGAGACGAGCGGACAAAGGCGCCGTCCTGCTTATCTGTGTGCGATGCGTTCACGAAAGTTCGGAGACCCATTTTCGAAACACCTCCCCGCGTTCTTCAAAATCGCGGAATTCATCAAAGCTCGTCCCGCCAGGTGAAAGCAGCACCACATCTCCCGGCTGGATCACGCGTGCGGCGGCCCAAACGGCCTGCTGCAGGCCCGCGCAGCGCTGAATACTGTAGGGGCGGCTGCCCGGCTGCACACTGCCCACTGCCTGAGCGATCTTCTCTGCCGCCTCGCCGAACAAGATCAAGTGATCCACCCGCTGGTGCACCAGGGCGGCGAAATCTTCCCAGGGCAGGTTCTTGTCCCGCCCGCCCGCCAGCAGCACGATCGGCTCATCAAAGGAGCGAATGGCAGCCATGCTGCGCTCGGGAGCGGAGGCGATCGTATCGTTGTACCAGGCCGCCCCGCCCCATTCGCCCACAAACTCCAGGCGGTGCGGCACACCCGAGAAACCATCCAGGGCGGCCTGCATGTGCTCAGGTAAAAGCCCGGCGGAGATGCCCGCGGCGCAGGCTGCCAGCACGTTCTGCACGTTGTGCGCCCCGCGCAGGTGGATATGGGTCAGCGGCAGGATTTCCATCTCCGCCTGCCCATCCCACCAGTAGATCATCTCGCCCTGCACAAAGGCGCCGGGCTCGCCGTGCGGCGGGCGCTGCATGCCAAACGAAACCACCTGCCCGGCGGCCTGATTCCGCAGAGCCCAGGCCCCGGGGTCATCGCGGCCCAAAACCGCCACCCCCCCCGCCGATTGGCAGGTAACAAGGCGCGCCTTGGCGGCAGTGTAAGCTTCCATGGTGCTGTGGCGGTCGAGGTGGTTGGGGGTAATGTTGAGCACCACCGCCACGTCCGTCGAGAGGCTCATGATCTCCAGTTGGAAGCTGGATAGTTCGATCACCGCCAGGTCACCGGGCTGCATCTCATCCACCACCGAGAGCAGCGGCGAGCCGATGTTGCCGCCCACCCACGCTTGGCCTGCCAGGCGGGCCATGCGCCCCAACAGGGTGGTGGTGGTGGTCTTGCCAGCCGAGCCGGTGATGCCAATGGTGCGGCAGGGGCATTCTTGCAGGAAGATCTGCGAGTCGTTGGACAGCGGGACGCCCCGGCGCTGCGCTTCCAGCACCAACGGCAGCTCCAGCGGCACGCCACCCGAAGGGCAAACCAGGTCGGCATCGTCGAGCAGGCCCAACGGATGCCCACCGCAAACCCAGGTCAGGCGCGCCTGCGCCGCGGGGGGCAGGTCTGCCAGGGCCTGGCGCGCCGCCTCTAGCTGCACCACGGGGCGCTGGTCGTTCAAGACCACCTGTGCACCCTTCTGGGCCAGGTAGCGCGCCAGGGCCAGGCCCTGCCGGGCTGCCCCAATCACCACCACCTTTTTGCCAGTCCAGTTCATCATGCCATCACCCTCGCTACGACATCGCCAATGCAAAACCCAACATGGCTGCCAGCAGGCTGATCAGCCAAAAGCGCTGCACCACCTGCGTCTCGCTCCAGCCCATCAGCTCAAAATGGTGCTGGATGGGGGACATCTTGAATAAACGCTTGCCTTTAGTGAGCTTGAAATAGCCCACCTGCAGTACCACACTCATCGCCACTGCCACCGGCATGACGGCGATCAACGGCAGCAGCAGCCACTGACCCGTCATCAAGGCCACCACCGCCAGCACCGCACCCAGCGCCAGCGAACCGGTATCGCCCATGAACAACTGCGCCGGGTGGACGTTGAACCACAAAAAACCAAAAATGGCGCCTACCAGGGTGAAGCAAAAACGCGCCAGGTACAACTGCCCCTGGAAGAGGGCAATCCCGCCGTAAACCACGAAAGCCGTGGAGGCGATCAGCCCTGCCAGCCCATCCAACCCGTCCGTCAGGTTGACGGCATTGGAGAAAAAGACGATCCACAGGGCCGCCAGCGGGATATACCAGAAGCCCAGGTTCAACTCGAACTCCACCACGCCCGGCAGGACCACTTCTGGGGTATCCAGCACATAGCGCAGGCCAATGGCAACTGCTATGGCCAACACCCACTGGATGGCAAACTTGGTGCGCGCCTTCATACCCTTTTGGCCGGCATGGCGCTTGCCGCGCAGCTTCTGCCAGTCGTCGATCGAGCCCAGCAGGGCAAAGACCGCCAGCGTGCCCAGCGGCAGGAAGATGGAGCGCCCCACCCCAGCCAGGCCGATCAGCGAGGCCCCGTTCAGCAAAATGGTGATCAGCACCACCGGCATGATGAACAACACACCGCCCATGGTGGGGGTGCCGCGCTTGCTCACATGGCTGGGCGGCCCATCCACGCGGATCGATTCACCCACCTTCAGGTGACGCAGCACGCGTAGCAGCGGCTCGCCCCAGATCATCGTAAGCAAGAACGCAAACCCCGCCAACGCCAGCGCAACCGAGCCTTCTCTCATCATCGATACTCCAATGCTGCCACAATACGTTCCATGTGCATCCCGTGCGAACCCTTGACCAGCACCACATCCTCCGCGCGCAGGCTGCGCTGTAATACTTCAATCGCCTGCTCAGAGGTCTCACACTCGGTGATCATCTCAGCGGGCAGCCCGGCCAGGCAGGCCGCCGCGGCGATCATGCGCCCGCGCTCGCCCACCGTCACCAGCACCTGCGCCACCTCGGCCGCGCGGATGCCCACCATCTCGTGCCCGCGCCATTCGTAGCGGCCCAGTTCCAGCATATCACCCAGCACCGCCACCTTGCGCCCTACCATCTCGTCCAGCAAATTGAGCGCCGCCAGCATCGACTCAGGTGAAGCGTTGTAGGTGTCATCCAACAGCAGCGCGCCCTTCTCCGAGCGCACCGCGATCAGGCGCAGCTGCGTGGAGGCCGAGCGCAACCCCTCGACGATCTCCTGCCAGGTCAGCCCGTCCAGCAGGCCCACCGCGGCGGCCCGCAGGGCGGTGTGCACCGAATGCCGCCCGATGAGGGGCACGCGCAGGTGCAGCACCTCGCCGTGATAGTGCAGGCGGAAGCGAATACCCTCCAACCCCAGGCCTTCCACGTTATCGGCCCACAGGTCTGCCGCTGGGTCTAGCCCGTAATAAAAGACGCGCGCCCGGGTCTGGCTGTTCATCGGCTTGATCCAGGGGTCATCGTAGTTCAAGATCGCCCAGCCGTCCGGGGGTAGCGCCTGCACCAGCTCTGCCTTGCCGCGGGCGATCATTTCCTGGTCACCGGCGCGTTCAGCATGCACCGTGCCCACGTTGGTCAGCAGGCCCACCAGCGGACGGGCCAGCTCGCACAAAAGGGCGATCTCGCCGGGCACGTAAAAGCCCATCTCCAGCACCGCCCGCTCGTGCCCGGGCGTCAGACTCAGCAGGGTGAGGGGCAAGCCGATCTCGTTGTTCAGGTTACCCTTGTTTTTCAAGGTGCGGTAACGCTGGCCCAAAACCTCAGCCACCAGTTCCTTGGTGGTCGATTTGCCCACGCTGCCAGTGATGCCCACCACCTGCACATCCATCTGCTCGCGCCAGAAACGCGCCGTTTGCTGCAGCGCCTTGAGCGTATTCTCCACCCGCAGGCAGAAGGGGCCATCCAGATTCTCTGCTCCGTGCGGGTTCCAGCCGTTGCGCAGGTCCAGCACCGGCAGGCTGCTGTTCAAATCTTGCTGCACCAGCGCACAGGAGGCCCCGCGGCTGAAGGCGTGCTCCACATAGTCATGCCCGTTGACGTTCTCGCCGGGCATGGCTACGAACATCGCCCCCGAAATTGCCTGGCGCGAGTCCACCGTTCCCTCTGTGATCACGACGCGGTGAAGCGCAGCCTGTTCTGGCCGCGCTCCCGTCAACGCCTGGATCACATCGGCTGCTGTCAACACTGCATCGCACTCCTCATTCGCTGCCCATCATTGCCCGCACCGCATCGGGGGGCAAATCCATCAACACCACTAACTGCTCCACCACCTGGCGGAACACCGGCGCGGCCACCACCGAGCCCCAGGGAGAGCTGGTCGGCTTTTCCAGCCACACGTACACCAGGAACTGCGGATCTTCCACCGGACCCCAGCCCACAAATGAGGCGTTGGTCAGGTCCGATTCGTAGCCGAAGGGGCCGGGGATCTCTGCCGTGCCTGTCTTGCCAGCCACGCGGTAGCCCTCGATCAGTGCGTCCGAGGCTTCTTCCTCCAGCGAATCGGCCAGCATCTCACTCAGTATGCGGGCTGTCTCGGCAGAGATGGGCATACCCACCACCTGCGGAGCGGGGTTGTACTGGTAGCCATCCCGCACGATCGAGCGCACCACGTGCGGCATGACCATCTCGCCTTCGTTGGCCAGCGCCGAGATCGCCGCCAGCATCTGCACCGGGGTGACCGCCACGCCCTGCCCAAACGAGTTGGTGCCCAGGTCGGCTTCGTACCAGTCGCTGTCGCCGGGCAGTTTCAGGCGCCCGTAAGCCTCCGCGGCCAGGTCAATGCCGGTGCGGTGCCCAATGCCAAAGGCCTGCATATATTCATAGAAATTCGTAGCGCCCATTTGCGAGGCCACCCAGGCCAGGCACACGTTCAGCGAGTGCTGCATACAGCCGCCCATATCCTGCGGGCCCCAGGCGCCGTAGTTCCAGTTGTAGATATAGATGCCGCCGATCTGGAACATGCCCGTATCGGTGAAAACCGTGTCGGGCGTCACCGCGCCGCTGTCCAGGGCGGCAGCCATGGTCAGCACCTTGAACACCGAGCCCGGCTCGTACTCCGTGCTCACCGCCCGGTTGTAGGGCTGGTTTTCGGGGAAGAACTTGGCATAATCCCAGTACACATTCGGGTCCATGCGCGGCCAGGAGGCCATCGCCAGGATCTCGCCCGTGTTGGGGTCCATCACCAGGATCGTGCCGCCCTCCGCCCCGCTGGTTTCCAGGGCGTTGTCGAGCACGTGCTCCACTGCCGCCTGGATCTCGCGGTCAATGGTCAGCACCAGATCAGAGCCTTCTTCCATCTCCGGGATCTCGTCCACCCGGTAGGGGTCCAGCGTCATCCACACCCCGGTCGGCGTGCCTGCCAGCAAATTGTTGAACTGCTGCTCCACGCCAAACAGGCCATCGCCATCGCGGTTGACAAAGCCCAGGATATTGGCCGCCAGCGCTTCTTCCGGGTAAACCCGCTTCAAGCGCGGCCGGTATACCAACCCCACCAGGCTGGGCTGCTTGGTATCGCCGTACGGCACCGCCGGCAGGTCATCATACGATTCTGCCCACTGCTTCAGTTGGGCCAACTCTTCGGGGGTGACGAAATCAGCCAGTTGGGTATAGGCGCGGCCTGACTCTTCGGCAGCTTCCATTACATCCAGCAGATCAGTGTAGAAATCGGCGTAGTTATACTCCGGGTGCGTCGACAACACGCGGGCCAGGGCAAAAGCCACCGTTTCGGCATTCTGCAGTGCGCCCACCTGCACACCCACCTCGTAGACCAGGGTGTTGCCCGCCAGCAGGCTGCCCCAACGGTCATAGATCTGGCCGCGCGGCGGGTAATAAATGTGCCAGGTGCGCTCGTACAACTTGCCTTCGTTGACAATCGCCTCGGCCTGGGGGGTATAAGGCAGGCGGAACACCTGCACAATGATCATGAAGCCGATCAGGCCAAACAGGACGCCCAACATTGTGTAGCGCCAGGTATGCTCATTTTTCATGGCTTCACCTCCCCAAACAGGCGGGCGGTCTGCTCGATCTGGTCAGCCAGCCAGGAGAACAGCGGCTCATTGAATTCATCGGAAACACCCGCCGCGGAGACCACCACCGGCGAGGGCGGAGGCGCCAATGTCACCGGCTGCGGCGCAACGTAGCCCTCAATTTCCAGGTAGACCATCTCGTCCGGTTCGGTCGGGCGGAAGCCCAGCGAGCGCGCCCGCGCATCCATCACCTCATACGAGGTCAGGTAGGCTAACTGAGCTTGCAGGTTGGCAATATCCTGGCGCAGCTCTTCCACGGGCATGTTGCCAGATTGAGGCGTGGTGAACAGGCTGTGATAGCCATATACCAGGATTTGCATCTCCTGGATCTCGCGCCCCATGGTGGTGGTGCGGGCGGTGATGTTCAGGTAGATGCCAGCCACAATGGCCGTGGTCACCAGCGCCAGCAGGAAGATGCCAATGATCTGCACCTGCTTACGCCAGGGGGCCTGTGAATATGCCTGTGTCATGCGCTGTACGTTATCCATTTTCTACATCCCAATCTTCGTGACGATCTGTACGGTTCTCGGATCGTGACTTTCCCATTGTCCTGCTCTTACCCGTGCAACTCTTGTGCCAGACTGACTGTCCGACACCTGTTTTCATCAAATTCATGCCACCAAACGCTCTGCCAGGCGCAGCTTGGCGCTGCGCGCCCGTGGATTGGCCTGCACCTCTGCCGGGCTGGCCTGCACTGGCTGAGGGGTCAGCACCCGCAGGCTGGCCTTGTGCCCGCAGGTGCACAGCGGCTGGCGGGGCGGGCAGAGGCAATCGGTGGCTTCGCGGCGCATGAAGTGCTTCACCAGGCGGTCTTCCAGCGAGTGGAAGGAGATCACCGCCAGGCGTCCGCCGGGAGCCAGCAGCCCCAGCGCCTCGGGCAGCACCGCCTCCAGCGCATCCAGCTCGCCGTTGACGGCGATGCGCAGCGCCTGGAAGGTGCGGGTAGCCGGGTGGATGCCGCTGCGCCCGCTGTTGGTAGCACCCGCCACCACCCGGGCCAACTCGGCGGTAGTGTGCAGCGGGCGGGCCCGCAGGATGGCTCGGGCTACCGCCCGTGAGCGGCGCTCTTCGCCATAGCGGTAGATCAGGTCCGCCAGCTCATCCTCGGGCAGATCGTTCACCAGGTCGGCGGCGCTGTGTAGCGCATGGGGGTCGAAGCGCATGTCCAGCGGGCCATCCGCCAGGAAGGAGAAACCGCGCTCGGGGGTGTCTACCTGCATGGATGAGACGCCCAGGTCGAGCACGATGCCCTGCACCGCTGGCCAGCCCAGCGCTTGCGCCTGCTCTGTCATCGAGCAGTATGAGGCACGCACCAGCACTGCCCGCTCGCCAAACTCAGCCAGTTTTTGCTGCGCCAGGCTCAGCGCCTGCGGGTCCAGATCCAGCCCCAGCAGCCGGCCGTCTGGTTGGCTGGCCTGCAAGATACCCCAGGCATGCCCACCGGCTCCCAGCGTGCCATCCACGTAGAAACCTCCCCGCTGCGGCTGGATTGCGTGTATAATTTCATGGTAAAGGACCGGTTGGTGACTCATGGCAGTCTCGGTTAGGCCGCAGGCGGCCGCCTACTCTGCCCGGGTGAACAGGTTAAGCGCCTGGTAGCGTTGGGCATTGGCAGCCGTATCCTGGATCTTGGTCATCTGCTTCTCCCATTCTTCTGGAGACCAGATCTCAAAGTAATCCAGTTGGCCCACCAATACAACTTCGTTGCCAATGTTGACCAGGTCGCGCAGGTACTTTGGCATCAACACACGCCCGGCTTTATCAACTTCGACCCGGGTGGTGTTGGCAAACATCAACCGCCGCAGGTCGCGGGAATTGGGGTCGGTAATGCTCATCTGGGTGATGCTCTTCGAGAGGGAGGCAAAGGCGGCCTCCGTCAGCACCATCAGATTACAGTCAAAGCCCAGCGTCACGTATGCACCCCCATCCAACAGTTCGCGGAACCGGACGGGAACGGTCAGTCGGTCTTTATCATCCAAGTTGTGGCGGAACAGTCCCAGAAACATATGTTCTACTTATCCTCTTAATACACTGAACGCCGGATAAACCGGCGCTCCTCCCACAACGTCCCACTTCGTCCCACAATTAACCAAAGTATAATCCCACTTTAACCAAAATGCAAGCACTTTTCATTCCAAGATGACCAAGGATACCAAGTCCACCCCAACCTCGCACCACATCGGAGACTCCTTCTATGCAAAAATCTGATCACCGCTCGCTGTTCGTTGGCCTGGATGCAGAGATCCCCCTGCTGTCCGGCTCGTGTCGCTGTTATGTCAACCTGGATAACGCTGCCTCCACCCCATCCCTGAAAGCCGTCCAGCAAGCCGTGGACGACTTTCTCGTTTATTACAGCAGCGTACACCGCGGCACCGGCTTCAAGAGTCAGATTTCCACCCATGCATACGAGCAGGCGCGCCACATCATGCTGGAGTTTGTCGGCGCAGACCCGGCCGAGCACACCTGCATCTTCGTCAAGAACACCACCGAGGCGCTCAACAAACTGGCCCACCGCTTCCCCTTCACGCCCGAGCGCAATATCGTGCTCACCAGCGGCATGGAGCACCACTCCAACGACCTGCCCTGGCGCGCCGCCGCCAAAACCATCCACATCCACCTGACCCCCGACGGCCGCCTGGACGAAGCCGATTTCGACGCCAGGCTGGCCCAATACGGCCCGCACGTGGCCCTGGTGAGCATCACCGCGGCCAGCAACGTCACCGGCTACCTCAACCCCATCCGCCGCCTGGCCGAAAAGACGCATGCCGCCGGGGCCATGTTCTGCGCCGACTGTGCCCAGTACGCCCCGCACCGGGCAGTGAACATGCTGCCCCTGGATGACCCCGCCCACCTGGATTTCATCAGCATCTCGGCGCATAAGATGTACGCCCCCTTTGGCTCCGGCGCCATCATCGGCCGCCGGGATATTTTCGAACACGGCGACCCCGACATGCGCGGCGGCGGCACGGTAGAGATCGTCACCCTGGACGATGTGGTCTGGGCAGGCGCGCCCGAGCGCGACGAGGCCGGCAGCCCCAACACCGTGGGCGCAGTGGCGCTGGCGGCTGCGGCGCGCACCCTGCAAGCCGTAGGCATGGATGAGGTGGCCCGCCACGAAGCCGAACTGACCGCCTATGCCCTGCAGCGCCTGCCCAGCGTGCCCGGCCTGCACATCTTTGGTGATGCCGACCCCGCCCGCGCCCACCAGCGCCTGGGCGTGATCCCCTTAGCCCTGGGGAACACCCCGCATTTCCTGGCCGCGGCAGTGCTCGGCTACGAGTTTGGCATTGGTGTGCGCAGCGGCTGCTTCTGCGCCCACCCGTATATCTTGCACCTGCTCGGCCTCAACACACAGCAAGCCGATGAGGTGCGCCGGCGCATGCTCGCCGATGACCGCTCGGATATGCCCGGCCTGATCCGCGCCTCCTTTGGCCTGTACAACACCATCGAAGAAGTGGATATCCTGGTGGAGGCGCTCACCCGCATCGCCCGCGGCGATTACCAGGGCCAATACACCCAGGACCGCGCCAGCGGCGAATACACCCCGGCTGGCTGGGAACCGCCCTTTGCAGAGTATTTTTCGATATAATTGTGATCAACAGCACAGGCACCCCCCGTGGCCTGCTGCTGACCCTCCAACTTAAAACCAACGAAAGGAGTTAGTTATGGGGACCAAAGGTCGTTCAATTGTAGGAATGGATGTTGATCAGTTGTTGAGCCTGCTCAACCAGGCTTTTGCAGACGAATGGCTGGCTTATTACCAGTATTGGCTGGGCGCCAAAATCGTCAAAGGCCCGATGAAAGACGCCGTGGCGGCTGAGCTGCTCTTGCACGCCACCGAAGAACTGGCGCACGCCGACCTGCTGGCATTGCGCATCATCCAGTTGGGCGGCACGCCGCTTGTCAGCCCGGAAGAATGGCTCAAGCACACCCACTGCGGGTACGAGACCCCCGATGATCCATTCGTCAAGAAGATCCTGGAGCAAAACATCAAGGGCGAGCAGTGCGCCATTGGTGTTTACCAGAATTTGCTCCAACTGGTGCGGGAAAAAGACCCGGTCACTTACAATGTTGTGCTGACCATTCTCCAGGATGAGGTGGAGCACGAAGAGGATTTGCAATCTCTGGACGAGGACCTGGACTTGCTGATGATGCGCCCGGGCTAAAGCGTTCACGCAGCCCGTCAACACAGTCAAGAGCCGGGGGGCTGTAGGCATCCGCAGCCCCCCGGCCTTTTCCAACCCCTGTCCTGCCCCAGAAAGCCCATCCAAAAATGGAACCCGTTCACCAGGCCATCTCCCGCATCCCGGCCTGGCAAGGGTTCGAAGAACTTCAGAGAGAGATGAACCCGCATATTCGTCGCTGCCAGACCGAAAACGACTACTTCCGCGTGCGGAATTTCCTGCGCGAAG
>DIXA01000068.1 GCA_002428565.1 Anaerolineales bacterium UBA6092
TAATGTGACATTGTCAAAGTAGTTACCTTATTTTGTTGTATTGCGACTTCCCAAAGATTCGGTGGCTGTAACCGAGAGTAGTTCCAGGTTCAGGTTGCGGATTTTGTTCAGAACGCTGTGCAGGGTGGTCTGGTCAGCTAAATCGCCGGTCAGCAGGGTGGTTCCATCTGGTTCAAGATGGATCTCCAGTGGAGCAAACCATTCATCCCAGGTTGAGTCGAGCGTCTGGCGGATTTTTATCTGATACTGCATAGGGTCATTCTCCTTCTGTTGTATTCAGTGTAACCGATGGTAAATAAAAAAGCCCCGCACAAATGTGGGGGCTTTTTAGGCAAGAGGGTGGTTTTTTACAAAATATTCAGCGCTCGAGCACGAGCAACCGCTGCGGTGCGATTATCTACGCCAAGCTTGCCAAAGATATTGGTGGTGTGATAACGGATGGTATTCAGGCTGATATAGAGCCTCTCGCCGATTTCCTGGTTTTTTAACCCATCTGCCATCAGGCGCAGCACATCCAATTCGCGTTCGGTGAGGGATTCGGGCAAGTCAGGGGGGCTGGCTGGAGATTTTTCAGTGGGAAACTCAGCCAGCAAAGCGGAAACATGTGCAGGGAAAATGCCGCGCCGTTGGGCTTCCTTGAGCAAGAGGCGCGCCGGTTCTCCAGGCTCCAGATAAAGGCGCGCCGGGTTGGCATCCATACACGAAGTTTGCGCCAATAAACTGGTCAGGATTTCGAGTGCCTGATCTAAATGCCCGGCCTGCTGTTGAGCAATTGCCTGAAAGATACGCGCACGATACGCCATCCACCTGACGCCGACATCTTGAACGGCGTTTTCCAGGCGTTCCAGCACCCTGAGGCTTTCAGAATAAAATCCCTGGGCAATCAGCAGACGGGCATAGGTGAAAAATTCGTTGATGCGCCAGCCCACCATTTCGCTATCGCTGACATCCGCCAGCACATCCGTTACATTGCCGGTCAAACCCAGGCGTTGCAAGCGCTCGACGGCCAGGTCAAGCTGGCCTTCGAGCAAATCTTGCAGGCCAACATTGAGCATAACCATGCGGGCAACTTTGGGATCGCGCCCCTGGACAATCTGTTGTAAATGCTGCAAGATGCGCCGCGCGGCTGGGAAATCCCCCTGATTGAGCTTGATGCGCCAGAGCGCAATCCAGCCATCAAAGGCGCTGACCGTTACACCTGCTGGGTCGAGACGCAAGCCTTTTTCGAGGCTTTGCTCAGCTTCCGCCAATCGATTTTCTAACAACAGAATTTTGCCCAGTCCTACGTAGAGGAAAATCGCAGCCGGACGCCTGGCTGCTGAAGTCGCCTCGAAATCGTTGATCGACTGCTCCAACAGTGTGATCGCTTCTCGAATCCGATCCCTGCCGTGCAGGAAGATGGCCAGGTCATGCAAAAAATCGGCCTCGAGCAGGGCCAGACCGGCCAGGTTGGCCTGCACCTGGCACAAGGGTTGGACAGCCCGGTACTCCTGCAGAGCATGCTCGATCTGGCCAGTGTGGGCCAGGGCGCCAGCCAGGAAAATACGGTTGCTGCACTGCAAGAAGGCTTGCTGTGCCGGGGCGTGATCCAGCGCCAGCCGGGCCAGGCGAAGTGCTTCGTCCGTGTGCCCGTACATGCTCTCACGGAAGCTTTGTAAGCCGAGCACTTCGCTCCTGACGGCCAGCGTATTGTTATGCCTGCCTTGAAGCAGGGCTTCGGCGCGTTCCAGGTAGGGTAAGGCCGCCTCGGTGCGAGAGGTGAAAGTCAGCGCCCAGGCGCGATCCAGGCACAGGCGCGGGCGTGATAACAGCGCTTCGCCGGGCAGGCTGTTCAGCCATTGAGATGCAGACGCTATGCGCCCTTGCAGAATGGCTTCCAAGGCGTATTTTTCAACCAAGTCGAGCGCCAGATCAAGATCGCCAGATAGCAAGATATGATGTAAGGCTTCGTCTACCATCCCTTGCCCATCAAACCAGTGGGCGGCGCGGCGGTGCAGCTCTGGCGCCAAGCCAGGGTGGCTGTGCAGCAATTGTTTCTGGAGCACATCGGCAAAAAGGTGATGGTAGCGAAACCATTCTTGTCCGTCATCCAACGGGATAACGAACAGGTTCGCGCGTTCCAGGTAGTCCAGCAGTTCGTGGGCTGCTGATAACGTTATACCAGGCATGACGGCGGCGCATAAGGCTGGATTGAAGCGCTTCAGCAGGCAGGTGTGCAGAAGAAACTCGCGGGTGTGGTCCGTTTCACGGCTGAGCACTTCTTCCAGCAGATAATCCAGGATAAAGTGCTGCGAACCACTTAATTCGCGGACAAAACGTTCCATGAGCGCAACAGCAGCACCGTCATGGTGGCTTACTTCGCTCCGTAAGGCCAGGGCTGTCAGCTGCAACCCGGCAGCCCAGCCCTCGGTAGATGCATTCAACTGTTGGAGATATGTTTCTTGTTTAGCAAAACTGGCCAGTTCGCCAAAGCATCCCATGAAATCAGAGGTTTCTTGAACGCTGAAACGCAAGTCGGCAGTGCGTATCTCCACGAGCTGTCCGCGGGCCCGCAGGCGCGCCAGCGGCAGGGGCGGCTCCACCCGTCCAGCAATTACCAGCCGCATGTTGTTCGGGAGGTGATCAATCAGCAGCTTGAGCGCCTGGTGGATTTCAGGTTCGGTGATGGCATGATAGTCATCGAAAACCAGCAGCAGGTTTTGCTCTGCATCCACCACCTGCTCCACCAGGTAAGCTATACCCTGGTCTGGTGTAAAATTGGGGTTCGCTTCTGCCAGGGCGGTAAAATTACCACCAAAATCTGGGATGGCATACTCGATGGCAGCCGCCAGGTAGGAAAAGAAGCGCCCGAGATGATTATCATCTGTATCTAGAGCAAACCAGGCTACCTTCCAATCCGCCTGCGCTCGCCTCAGCCATTGCGCCAGTAAAGTGGTCTTACCTGCCCCAGCCGGAGCCGAAACCAGGGCCAATTGAATCCCTGGCTGCAGACACCGGTCTAGTGCTTCCAGTAGATGGGTGCGAGTGACCAGGTTGGGGGATGGTGTGGGAACACGGGTTTTAGCGGCAAGGAAGGGCAGCATCAAGCAATATGTCCAATGAGGTATGGTTGGATAAGTATAATGCCTTTTTTCTCCCCGAGCGCTGAAAAACCTATGATAATGTGATTACGGGATATGGGTTTTTGGGGGTGTTTTGGGCGGCAAAGCCGCCCAAAACACCCCCAAAGAGACCCTTTCCCGGCTAACCCGAACTCACATTATGATAAATCACAATGGAATAGAAACCTCCTATTTATGTTCCCTTGGGATTAGTTCGCCAAAGTGATGTGCGAAAAACTTTGGGCCGCTGGCTTGCCCAATCACCGAAAACATTCGTGCCAAACTGCTGGCTGCCAGGCTTGCATTGGCGCCAAAGTGATCCGAAGGATGCTTTCGATTTGTTGGATCAAGTCCGGCAAATCGTTTTCGACGATCTTCCACAGGATGTCGAAGTCCACACTGTCACAGCTGTGGATCGGGCGGTTTCGGGATCCAATCATTTGCAGCCTGGGCTGCTTTGGCGCGGCGGATAGCTGCCCCCAGAAACACTTTGACCGCTATATTGTGAGTTTCGTGTTGCTTTGGTATGATTATGAAGGAAAAATACAAGAGGTGCAATTATGAAACAAGAATCATCTGTTGGTGAGCGATTGCGCACCTTGCGCGCAGAACGAAATTTATCACAGCGTGCTCTGGCGCAGTTGGCGGGGATTTCTCCCAACTCGATCAGCCTGATCGAGCGCGATGAAACATCCCCCAGTGTGGCCACGTTGCAAAACCTGGCCACCGCGCTGCAAGTGCGAGTCAGCTATTTCTTCCAGGATGAATCCGAGCAGAGCATCTTGCACGTCAAATCGGGGCAGAGATTTGCGGTAGACAGCCAGGGCGTGCGCATTGAAAGTATCGGCAGCCGCATCCCCAGCCAGGAGATTGAACCCTTTCTGGTGCAGCTGGCACCCCACACCAGCAGCGGCGAGCGGCAGGTGATCCATGCAGGACACGAGGTGGTGTATTGTGTAACGGGCAGGCTGGAGTACTATATTGATGGTACTGTGTACCTGGTAGAACGCGGGGATTTCCTGGTTTTTGAGGCCAGTTTGCCGCACCTGTGGCGCAACCCTTTTGATGAGACGGCTGAATTTCTGCTGATCTTGCAAACCCCCGGCGCCAAGTTAGAGCCAGTGAAGCGGCATTTTGTTGAATACCCCTCCATCACCCATATCGGCTGACCGGGCGGGGCGATCAGATAAAAAGAGATGTCTTCAGGGGTTTTGCCTCCGAAAACATCCCTAAACTTCTTTAAATGATTTATGGCTGGTTTTTCGCGAAACAATCTGCTTTCCAGCAGCGATATCCAAAGATCATGATTGCGATCACAACGATGCCCAGGGCGCCCAGACCCACAAACTGCCATGTTTCAAATTGGCCAAGGCGCACCAGCAATGGATTGGCAGAGGCGATTCCTGCTGGCACAATGGATGTTGCAACGGGGGTGGCGGTGATGATGGGGATCTGCGTAGGGCTGACGCCAGCCACCGATTCGAAAGCCACCACGCGCGACATGTAATCTTCGCTGTGGCAGGCCTGGCAGCGTTCGGCATGCTCGCGGGTGGGGTAGAGCACCAGTCCTTCGTGGGCTACTTCTTCCACGTTGCTGTCGGTGCGGCCGCCGTGGCAGTACACGCAGTGCATGGAGGCCTCGCATAAGCAATACCACTTGCCGCTGTCATACACATAGTATTGATGCTCGTGGCAGGTAACACAATTGGCATCGCTTTCTCCGGTGGGGGTGGGGTCTTGGGCGCTGGCCGGGGTGATCTGCAAAAAAAGAGCGCCAAACAATACAATCATCACCATCCACATCAAATGTCGTTTGGATAACATCAGGCACCTCCGCAAATACGAGATTATTCAACTATTATTATAGTACAAAATGGGTGAATTTCAACCCCCTTACGCATTATTTTGTGTTATTTTCCTGGATATTAACCCGTTTCGTGCGCCAACTTGCCCTGCAGGCTGCTTCCTGTTCACGCCCGCACAATGTGACATTTGTCACTAGCATCGCCTCGGGCCATTTGTTACAATCGACATGGACATATATGGATAAGCAGATATATTAAAGGCGAAAATATGCAAAAAACATCCCTTTCCCAAGAGATCCATCAATTGCATGCTGATATCTGCTCTGCGCTAGCCGACCCCACCCGCATCTTGATCCTATACAGCCTGGCCGAAGGCTCCAGCACGGTCAACGAACTGGTCACCCACCTGGAAGCCAGCCAGCCGACTATCTCCCGTCACCTCAAGATCCTGCGCGAGCGCGGCCTGGTCAGCGCCAACCGCCAGGGACAGACGGTGGAGTATAGCCTGACTGACCCGCGTATCATCGATGCCCTGGACACACTGCGGGCGGTGCTGCGCGATTCCCTGGCCCGCCGCGCCAACCTCATCACCTCCTGATCCTGAAAAAGCCGAATGACGGAGTTCCTATGAAGAAATTCTTGCCCACCTGGCTTCTCGGTCTGATTGCGACCCTGGCGGTCATTCTCATTCCCCTGGTGATCTTTTGGCCTCGGACCACCCGGCCGATCGATGACCCGCAGGCGAATGTGCCCAAGCATGCCACGCATACCAGCCACGCCAACCTGATGAACGGCCCCTATGAAAGCGGACCCGACGTGACCCGCGCCTGCCTGGAATGTCACGCTGAGGCGGCCATTCAGGTGATGGCTACCACTCACTGGACATGGGAGTCCGAGCCGTTCAACGTGCCCTGGCGAGATGAACCGGTGACGATTGGCAAGGCCAACCAGATCAACAACTTCTGCATCGGCGCGCAGGGCAACCAGAAGCAGTGCATGAGCTGCCACGCCGGCTATGGTTGGGAGGATGGGGTAGCCTACGATTTCTCGGACCAGTACAATGTGGACTGCCTGGCCTGCCACGCGGACACGGCCACCTATGGCAAGGGCACCTACGGCAACCCGGCCCTCGGCGTAAACCTGGTGGAAGCAGCCCGGAGTGTGCGCGCCCCCACGCGTGATAACTGCGGCGCGTGCCACTTCAATGGCGGCGGCGGCAACGGCGTTAAGCACGGCGACCTGGATGAGAGCCTGTATTTCCCCAGCGAGAGCCTGGATGTGCATATGGGGCGCGAGGATTTCCTGTGCACCGACTGCCACTGGACCGAAGATCACCAGATCTTGGGGCGATTGGTTGTCGATAACTACACCATCGACCCCGCCGAGCAGGTGGCCTGCACCAACTGCCACACCCCCGGCCTGCATGATGACGAGCGCATCAACCTGCACATCGAGTCGGTGGCCTGCCAGACCTGCCACATCCCGGCCATGGCGCTCAAAGACCCCACCAAAACTTATTGGGATTGGTCCACCGCGGGACAAGACCTGCCCGAAGACCATTACACCTACCTCAAGATCAAGGGCACCTTTGAGTACGAGAGCGATTTTCTGCCCACCTACACCTGGTTTAACGGCAACCTGGCTTACCGCTATCTGCTGGGCGACCCGATCGCGGAGAGCGGCCCCACCTACATCAACCTGCCCGCCGGCGATATCAACGACCCGAACGCCCTCATCTACCCCTTCAAGGTGCACGTGGCCAACCAGCCCTATGATGTGGGCAATAACTACTTGCTTTCGCCCATCACGGCTGGGCCGGAGGGCTATTGGACCAACTTTGACTGGGATCTGGCTTTCAACCTGGCCGAGTCGGTAATGGGGCTGGAATACAGCGGCGAATATGGCTTTACCGAAACCTGGATGTACTGGCCCACCTCGCACATGGTGCAGCCCAAAGAGAATGCCCTGCAGTGCACCGACTGCCACTCGGAAAACGGGCGGCTGGATTGGGCGGCTTTGGGCTACCCCGGCGACCCGATCGTGTGGGGCGGGCGCTCGATCAACAAATAGTGGGCCTCTAAGGATGGGACGATGAAAAAAACACGTCTTTACCAACGATTCTGGGGTCTGGGGATACTCATCTTGCTCCTGGCGGTGGGGGTGGTAGTGCAGCAGGTGCTGGCTAAACCAGAGGCTGAGCCCGCGCTGCAGATTTCGCCGCTGCATCCCACCTTTGCCCTGCTGGACAGCCAGGGGGTGAGCGTGCTGGAGAGCGGCGCGGCGGTCTCGACCATGCAGACCTGCGGCCAATGCCACGACACTGCCTACATCGCCAGCAACAGCTTCCACGTGGACCTGGGCCAGAGCCAGCAGACTGCCCCCGGCGGGGTGGAGGGCGGCATGCCCTGGGAGACCAGCACCGGCCTGTACGGCGGCTGGGACCCGCTCACTTACCGCTACCTCTCACCGGCTGGCGACGCGCAGGCTGACCTGAACACGGCCGATTGGGTGGCCTTTAACGCCGAACGGCTGGTGGGTGGGGGGCCGGCTGTTGCCAGCGGCGTGGAGATGAACTGCTTCTTGTGCCACCTGCAGCAGCCCAACGACGCTGAGCGCGTGGCGGTCATCCAATCGGGCCAGGGTCAATGGGCCAGCACGGCCACGCTGCTGGGCACCGGCATTGTCGAGCGCAGCGGCGAACAATACGCCTGGAACCTGGCGGCTTTCACTGCGGACGGTGAACTGGATAGCAATTTCGTCAATATTCAAGACCCCACCAATGCCAACTGCGCCCAATGCCACGGCCTGGCGCAGGACGGTGGGGCTGAGCCGCTGGTGCTGGCAGGCTGCTCGCTGGACAACTGGCAGACCGCCACCACCGGGCAGGTGATTTCTGGAGAGCGTATTTCCAACTCGGGGATGAACATTGCCGGCAAGGGCAGCCTGACGCGCTCGTGGGATATCCACGCCGAGCGCGGCCTGCAGTGCACCGACTGCCACTTCTCGCTCAACAACCCGGCCTATTACCAGACAGAGGATGCTCCCTCACACCTGGAATACGATCCGCGGCGTATTGAGATCGGCTCGTATTTAGAGAAGCCCAACCACAACTTCGCGCGTGGCCAGAGCGCCCAGTATACCATTGCCCCCGAACTGAAGGGCACCATGCGCCGCTGCGAATCTTGCCACAACACCAACTCACACGCCGATTGGCTGCCCTACGTGGACCGGCACATGCAAGAGGTGGCCTGCGAAACCTGCCATACGCCGCAGATGAATGCCGGGGCGGTGCAATCCTATGACTGGACCGTGCTGACCGCCGACGGCCAGCCGGCCAGCCAATGCCGTGGTGTGGAAGGCGATACGGGCACGATTGCCGACCTGGTGACGGGCTTTCAGCCGGTGGCCTTGCAGCGCACCAACGTTGACGGCGACACCATGCTGGCGCCGTATAACCTGATCACCTCCTGGTATTGGGTGTACGACTCTGCTGATGGGCCGCGCCCGGTCTCGCTGGATGATCTGCAGGCGGCCTGGCTGGATGGCAGCGGCTATGCGGCCGCGGTGCTGCAAGCCTTCGATGCTGACCGCGATGGGCTGCTCTCTGAGATGGAGCTGCGCCTGGATACCCCCGAGAAGCAGGCGCTGATCGCCGGGCGGCTGGCGGCGCTGGGGCTGGCTAACCCGCACATCGAGGGCGTGGTGCAGCCGTACAGCATCAATCACAATGTGACCCGCGGCAAGTGGGCCGTGAGCGACTGCCAGACCTGTCATTCCGATGATTCGCGCCTGGCCGAGCCGATGGTGCTGGCGGCCTACGTTCCTGGCGGGGTGCTGCCGGCCTTTGCTGCAGACACCAACACGCTGGTCTCGAATGAGTTGACCTTGACCGATGGGGTATTGGTCTACACCCCCGACCTGAGCGAAGCCGGGCTGTATGTGTTCGGCCACAACCGGGTCAGTTGGGTTGACTGGCTGGGGGGCCTGTTCTTTGTGGGCGTGCTGCTGGCGGTGGCGGGTCACAGCGGGCTGCGCGCCTACAGCAGCCTGCGCCGTCCCAAGGGCCAGGCGGCCCTCAAGCGGGTATACATGTACGCCGTCTACGAGCGCTTCTGGCACTGGCTGCAAACCTTCACCATTGTGCTGCTGCTCTTCACCGGCCTGATCATCCACCGGCCAGATATGTTCGGCTTTCTGTCGTTCCGTTACATGGTCACGCTGCACAACATCCTGGCCGTGATCCTGGTGGTCAATGCGGGCCTTTCGCTGTTCTACCATCTGGTCAGCGGCGAGATCCGGCAGTATATCCCGCGCCCGTATGGTTTCTTCGATCAGGCCATTGTGCAGGCCCGCTATTACATCCGGGGCATCTTCAAGGGTGATCCGCACCCCTTCCAAAAGACGCTGGATATGAAGCTGAACCCGCTGCAGCAGCTGACCTACTTCGGCATTCTGAATGTGCTGCTGCCGCTGCAGATCCTCACCGGAGCGTTGATGTGGGGAGTGCAGAAGTGGCCTGAGATCGCCAACCTGCTGGGTGGGCTGCCTTTCCTGGCGCCTTTCCACAGCCTGGTGGCATGGCTGTTTGGGGCGTTCATTGTGGCCCATGTGTACCTCACCACCACCGGCTACAAGCCGCTGACGGGCATCAAGGCGATGATGTACGGATGGGAAGATATGGAAGATCACGAAGCGCACGAGGCACAGGCCGAGGCGCAAATTGCCGAGGACAGCCAACCCGGCGCTGCCGCGGCAACGGAATAACGGTATAGGAGGAAGCGATGACAGCAATTGCTCCTGCAAAACGCAAACCTGCAACAAAGTTCTCGTTAAAAAGCATCTTCAAACGCCCAGAAAAGCCTTATGTGCATCCCTACCTGGGCGGGGCGCTGCTGGGCGTGGTGTTGTTCTTGGCCTTCCTGGTCACCGGCAACGGCCTGGGCGCCTCGGGCGGGCTGAACCGGTTGGTGGCTGCCGCCGAAGATCTGGTGGTGCCGGGCCACGTGGACCGCACGCCCTACCTGCTCAAACTGGCCGGTGGCGATGCCAATCCGCTGGACGACTGGACCGTGCCGGTGGTGTTTGGGGCGCTGCTGGGCGGGGCGGTTTCGGGCATCCTCCATGGGCGCTTCAAGGTGGAATTGAACAAGGGACCGCAGGTCTCCAACCGCACCCGGCTGCTGCTGGCTTTTGCCGGCGGGGCGATCATGGCTTATGGGGCGCGCATGGCGCGCGGCTGCACCTCTGGCCAGGCGCTTTCGGGAGGCGCCACGCTCTCGGCGGGCTCGTGGGCGCTGATGATGTGCATCTTCGCCTCGGCATATGCCCTGGCTTATTTCTTGCGCAAGCTGTGGAACTGAGAGGAGACCTGCCATGACAATCTTTCCTCTAGAAGCCTTTTTGTCGCCGCTGGCGCAGAATCCCTGGACCTACCTGGTGTTTGGGCTGATCGGCTTTGGCTTTGGGTTTGCCCTGGAGATCTCTGGCTTTGGCAACTCAAAGAAACTGGCCGCGCAGTTCTATTTCAAAGATTTGACTGTGTTGAAAGTGATGTTCACCGCCATTGTGGTAGCCATGGTGCTGATCTTCCTTTCCGTGGGGATCGGTATATTGGATTTCAACAAAATATGGGTGAACCCCACCTACCTGGGCTCGGGCCTGCTGGGCGGGCTGATCATGGGAGTGGGCTTCATCGTCGGCGGCTTCTGCCCGGGCACCTCGCTGGTGGCAGCCTCCACACTGAAGGTTGACGGCATCTTCTTTGCTCTGGGCACACTGTTTGGTGTGTGGGCCTTCGGTGAGACGGTGGATCCAGTGTGGGAGTGGTGGAACACGGCGGGTTATTTTGGCCGGGTGACGCTGATGGATGTGTTTCACCTGCCGACCGGGGTTGTAGTGGTGGCGGTGGTGCTGATGGCGCTGTTCATGTTCTGGGGCGGCGAGCAGTTAGAGCACATCTTTGGCAAGCGTGACCTTTCCAAGGAGCCGCGCCTGCGCAAGGCCGCCGCGGCGCTGCTGTTTGCGGGTGCGCTGGGTGTGCTGGTATTGGGCACGCCGAGCAATGCTGAGAAATGGGCGCTGATGTCGGCGGATAAAGAGGCCGAACTGGCCGAACGGGCGGTGCAGATCCACCCGGGTGAACTGTTGGACAGCCTGGCGAACAACCAACTGCGTGTGATCATGCTGGATGTGCGCCCCGAAAGCGATTACAACCTGTTCCACATTGAGGGCGCTCAGCGCGTGGATCTGGTAGACCTGGAGCCCCTGGCCAGGGAACTCATCGCCAAATCGAGCAGCAATACGCTGTACGTACTGATGAGCAACGATGAGGCCATCGCTACGGAAGCCTGGAAGATCATGACGGCAGAGAGCGTGCCGAATGTGTACATTCTAGAAGGCGGCTTGAACAACTGGTTGAGCATCTTTGGCGTTGAAGAGCCACAGATCCAGCCCACGGCGGTGCCCGTACCGCCGGAACGGCTGCGCTACACATTCCCGGCGGCGCTGGGGGCGCGCTACGAGGCATCTTCCCCCGATGCCCATCACTGGGCAGAGCGATTAGAGTATACGCCCAAGATCAAGATGGAGATCAAACGCGATAAGAGCGGCGGAGGCTGCGGGTAAGGAAATACCGAAATTCAGTAAACCACATTAACGGGCTATTTATGGGTACTCCGCGAGCTTTGGCCAAGTGAGGCCCCTTCCATTGCTACACTGACCCTCCACGCACCCCCACAGGTGGGGGTGCGTGGCAATTTCAGCCGTGTGCTTGCCACAACTTATGTTCCCTTGGGATTAGTTCGCCAAAGTGATGTGCGAAAAGCTTTGGGCAGCTGGCTTACCCAATCACCGAAAACATTTGCACCATCCTGCTGGCCGACTTTTTACAGGAAAGGTTCCATTGGTGCCAAAGTGATTTGGGGTGTTCTGGATGTACAAGGAAAGACGGATTCCCATGCTGAAGGGCTGAATCTATTACCCAGAAGCCCTGATTCAAGATAGCGCAGGCCGGATTATCTTTATGGTCGCTCAAAGCCTAATCCCTAAATAGCCTTCAAGGTCATTAAAAACAAAACACCCTTTCCTTGCGGATTGGGGGTTGTGAATATTGAACGAGAATTTTTTCCTAAATCGCGTAAAACTGGATCTACCGTCTTAATCCTTGCAGCCATTCGGCATCACCCGGCACCAACTTTTGGTACCACCTGCAAATCGTGACCAGCGCCTCCGCGAACGAAAATCGCTTTGGATCCCATTGAAAGGGGGGATGATCGTCATCGGGGTCTACGCCTGGGAACCTGACCAGCCCTTGCTGCAACGCTCTATTCAAAATAATCCCTGTATGGAACTCGCCAGCAGCCCATCCAATAGAGATTAGGGCGCTGTCGGCATTTAGTTTTCGATCAAATTCAATAATACAGACAATTGCCAGGGCGCCAGTGACTACGCTGATGGAAGAGCGAATTAGAGCAGGAGCCTGTTTCCTGTATCCTTCAGGGATGCGTGTTAACGCCTTTGTTTCTTTACCAATCCGGGCGGTAAACATTTCTGAAAAGGAAGTGCAACAATTACCCAGCTTGGGCGTAAGAACAAAATTCAAAAAAGCAGCCATCACCTTCTTATTGGATGTTCCAGAACTGCTCAACGTTGTTCAATGCTGGGATAATCGGGTTCGGCCAGTTTTGCCTCCGCAAAGCCCTTGGTTTGCGCCAATTTCGCCGCTGACTGGCGAACTAGATCCCAATTGCCATGAGCCAAGCCAGCACCGTGATGCCGGCTTTCGACACGATCTTCAAGAATGGCTGGCTAAAGTGGGTGGAACATACCATTCTCCACATAAGTTCCGCCGTGGCCATGCCGTTTTCTGCTTGACGAATGCCGTAGATTATGCAGATATGGAAGCTGCCATGGCCAATTTAATGCACGAAAACATGGCGATGACGGAAAAGTATATGCGCCTAAAACGGGCTGAGATTAAAAAACGGATAACACGTTTAGGAAAGACAGCCCATCCGGATATGGAAAATTCCGAGTTTATCGATGAGTTAGAAACTTTTCTGGCGCGTTTGAAAGGTGCAAACCCATGAATAACCGGAATTTAACTAAAACAATGGCACAATCTACCGATGTTTTAGTGGTCAAAAGTGGGCCCAGCAGGTTTCGATCCTGCGATCAAACGGTTATGCATCCCACCGCGGCTTTCACCGCCCCTTTCGGGTTTGTGGGCTGGACTGTCCCTTCACCCTGGCAAATGCCAGGGGCCTGCCATCCAGTCTCTACACCTTCCCGGCAGCATGGTTCGCTGCGGGCTTGGCTCGGGATCACCAGTTCAAAGGCTTCCCCGAATTTGGCAAGTATCGCGTAAAAGTTACCTCTTACGCAGCCCTGTACAGCTTATCTTATCCAGGTAAAATACAGTTATGATAAAACGGTCTAACTGTATTGTTTGCGGTAAGCCTCTTCTAGGCAGACAGACAAAGTTTTGCTCATCTGTCTGCAAGAATCGGGACTTACAAAGCTATGAGGCACAACAGCGCCGGGGATTAGCCCGGAAGCTGGAGATTGTCAAAGCCGCGGGAGGGAGGTGCTCTATTTGTGGCTACAACAAAAACCTGGCTGCGCTCGTTTTCCACCATACAGAAACTGGTTCAAAGGATTTCAAGCTAGACATGCGCTCGTTATCCAATCGGAAATTAGAACCGATCTTGGCGGAAATCCAAAAATGCATCCTGGTTTGCGCCAATTGCCACGCGGAGCTTCACAACCCGCACCTGAACTTAGACTTGCTGCTTTAAGCCGTCTGCTCTTCCACTGAGCTATGGGCCCTGTTAAAGTGCCGGGTTCCACGCGCCGCGCAACGCAGCGCCCTGCGCATGGAACCTCAGGAGCGGGCGACCGGATTCGGACCGGCGAATGTCAGCTTGGAAGGCTGATGCCTTACCACTTGGCGACGCCCGCGCGCAGGGTATTTTATCATAATGCCGCCAATCTGGTACAATCAGACCGCATTTAATAGGGCTGTTGCAAAGTCAGGA
>DIXA01000046.1 GCA_002428565.1 Anaerolineales bacterium UBA6092
GGATGGAAAGCCTGGCGGCCAAGCACGGCGCCGCCGAAGAAGAACTCATCACCAAGCCGGCTGACCGTCTCGAGTCCGCACCCGATTGGGTCAAGGAAGAGTCCGAGCAGGTGATTGAAGCCGCCGAAGAAGCCGCTGCCCCGGCCGAAGAACTGCCCGATTGGCTGGCAGGCATGGCCGAGGAAACCCCGGTTGCCGAGCAGCCCATCACTGAAGAACCTGCCGCACCCGCCGAAGAACTGCCCGACTGGCTGAGCGAGATGACCGCTGAAACCCCCGCGGCTGAGACCCCGGTCGAGGAGCCGCCCACGCTCATTGCCGCTGCTGCCGCTCCCGACCTGAGTGACGCAGACGCCGCCCTGGCCTGGATGGAAAGCCTGGCGGCCAAGCATGGCGCCGCTGAAGAAGAACTGATCACCAAGCCGGCTGACCGTCTCGAGTCTGCTCCCGATTGGGTCAAGGAAGAATCCGAGCAGGTGGTCGAAGAGACTGCCGCTATCTCGGAAGAACTGCCTGCCTGGCTGGCCGAGACCGCGGCTGCCGCACCCGAAGCCGAGACAATCTTGCCCGAGGATTTCCTGGAGCAGATTGAGGAAGAGCTGCCCGGCGAGGTGGAAACCGTGGAAGAAATCGTCCAGCCCGAAGCCCCTATCGATATTGTCGAGCCGGAAATTGCCCTGGCCCCGGTGGTAGAGCCCGAGGTAGAGATCCCCACCGAGGAGATGAAGATCGCCGATGTTCTGCCGCCCGCGGAGGCAATGCGGGTGGAAGAGATCGCTCTCGAGGAGCCCGAGAAGCCCCGGCTGAATATCAACACCGCCTCGCTTGCCCAACTGGAAGCGCTGCCTGGGATCGGCTACGTGTTGGCCCAGAGCATCCTGGCGTACCGCGAAGAACACGGCGCCTTCGCCAACGTGGACGACCTCGAAAAGATCGACGGCATTGGCGCCGGGATTGTCAACGAGGTGCGCGGCCTGGTAGCTGCGGAAGCACCCGCCCCCAAGCCGCTGACCAGGACTGGCCCGCTGCCCAGAACCGGGCCGCTGCCCGCCGACAAGGCGGAAGCCGAGCTGGTGCTGGGCAAGCAAGCCCTGGAGGATGGCAATGCCGGGGAGGCCGTGGAGCATTACAGACTCCTGGTGCGCCAAGGCCTGCACCTGGATCAGGTGGTCAACGATCTGCAGGCATCGCTGTACCGTTTCCCGGTCGATATCCAGATCTGGCAGACCCTGGGCGATGCCTACCTGCGCAGTGACCGGCTGCAAGATGCCTTGGAGGCTTACATCAAAGCCGAGGAACTGCTGCGCTAAACATATATAAACCGAAACGTGGTGTGATACAGCGCTAAGCGCTGCATCACACCACGTTTCGGGATTTTTTGGAGGAGTACATGGAACGCACCCTGGTATTGGTTAAACCCGATGGCGTACAGCGCGGCCTGATTGGTGAGGTTATTTCCCGCCTGGAGCGCCGCGGCCTGCGGCTGGTCGCCGCCAAGTTCATCTCCGTCAGCCTGGAATTGGCCGAAACGCATTACGCCATTCACAAAGGCAAGCCCTTTTACCCCGGCCTGATCAACTACATCTCCTCAGCCCCGGTGATGGCCATGGTTTGGGAAGGCCCTAACGCCGTGACCGCGGTGCGCCAGACCATGGGCGCCACCCGCCCCACCGAGGCCGCTCCCGGCTCCGTGCGCCACGATTTCGCCCTGGAGATCGAGCGCAACCTGACCCACGCATCTGACTCGGTGGAGAACGGCGAGAAAGAGATCGCCCTGTGGTTTCGCAGCGAAGAGCTACTCGATTGGACTCGTCCCATCGATCCGTGGGTTTTCGTACATTTCTAGCCGCCCGATAATCCCCGAAAATGGGTGTAAAGCGGCGCTGTGCGCCGCTTTACACCCATTTTCGGTTATAATGCGGCACCAAAGGTGACAAATGACTTTACCGGTACTTTCCCCTTCTGAAATTGAACTGCGCCTGGAGCGCATCTTGCCCGGCGTGCAAAAACCCGGCCGCTACACAGGTGGCGAGCTGAACCAGGTGGTCAAAGATTGGCAGGCGATCGAAACCCACCTCGCCCTGATCTTCCCCGACCTGTACGACATCGGCATGTCGAACCTGGGGCTGGCCATCCTGTACGAGTCGCTCAACCAGCGCCCAGACGCGCTGGCCGAGCGCGCCTACCTGCCCTGGACAGACATGGAAGCCGCCATGCGCCAGGCGGGCATCCCGCTCTACTCGCTCGAGACCCATCACAGCCTGGCCGATTTCGACATCCTGGGCTTCACCCTGCCGTATGAGACGTTGTACACCAACGCCCTCAACACCCTCGACCTGGCGGGCATCCCCCTGTTTGCCGAACAGCGCAGCAACGCCCATCCCCTGGTCATCGCCGGGGGGCACACCACCTTCAACCCCGAGCCGATGCACGCCTTCATGGATGCCTTTGTGATCGGCGAGGGCGAAGAGGTGATCCACGAGATCGTCGATGCCTACCAGGCCTGGAAACGCAGCCAGGCCGAGCGCCCCGCGCTGCTGCGCCGCCTGGCGCAGATCCCCGGCGTGTATGTGCCCAGCCTGTACCAGCCGCACTACCTGGAAAGCGGCCAGATCGCCCGCATCCAGCCCCTGGCAGATGCCGCCCCCCTGCCGGTGCGCAAGCGCATCGTCGCCAAGCTGCCGCCCCCGCCCACCCATTTCATCGTCCCCTACATTGACACTGTGCACAATCGCGTGCCGGTGGAGATCACGCGCGGCTGCACGCGCGGCTGCCGCTTCTGCCACGCCGGGATGATCAGCCGCCCCGTGCGTGAGCGCAGCGTGGAGCAGATCGTCCACGCCATCGAAGACTCCCTGGAGCACACCGGCTTCGAAGAGGTCGGCCTGCTCTCCCTGTCCTCTTCTGACTATACGCATATCCTCGAATTGGTGCAGGCGGTATCGGCGCGCTTCGCCGGGAAGCACCTGGGCATCTCGCTGCCCTCCCTGCGCATCGACACCTTTTCGGTTGACCTGATGGACGCGCTGCGCGGGGCGCGCCACGGCGGCTTCACCCTGGCTCCCGAGGCCGCCACTGAGCGCATGCGCCAGATCATCAACAAGCCGGTCAGTACGCAGGCCCTGCTGGAGACCGCCGCCGAAGTCTACCGCCGAGGCTACACCACCCTCAAGCTGTACTTCATGATCGGCCACCCCTCCGAGACGCTGGAAGACGTGCAGGCCATCGTTGACCTGTGCAAGGCGGTGCTCGCCGAAGGCCGCAAGGTGATTGGGCGGCGCGCCCGCCTCAACGCCGGGGTGAGCACCTTCATCCCCAAGCCGCACACCCCCTTCCAGTGGGTGCCCTGCGATACGGTAGAGCAGATCACCGCCAAGCAGACCCTGCTCAAGCACAGCCTGCGCGACCGGGATATCAAGCTCTCGTGGACCACGCCTGCAGAGACAATGCTGGAGGCCTGGCTCTCGCGCGGCGACCGCCGCCTCTCGCAAGTGATCTACCGCGCCTGGCAGAAGGGCGCCCGCTTCGATGCCTGGCAGGAGTTGTTCCGCTACTCTGCCTGGCTGGAGGCCTTTGCCGAGGCCGGACTGGAGCCCGATTTTTACACGCACCGGCCGCGCCCGCTGGACGAGATCTTCCCCTGGGAGCATATCAGCAGCGGCGTGCGCAAGAAGTACCTGCTCGAGGAATACCGCCGCAGCCTGGCAGGCGAAACCCGCCCCGACTGCCGCGAGAGTTGCTTTGCCTGCGGCATCCTGCCCGCCTTTGCCGATCTGCGCCGCGAAAATCCCGGTGAGGCCTGGAAATGCCCGGAAGTCAAATCCCCCGCGCCTCGTAGTAACGACTTCAGTCGTTACACCGTGACAGGGGAGACACAACTGGATGCTCAGGGGAGTTCTAAATGAGCGCCGAGCAGATGCGCCTGCGCATCACCTTCAGCAAGACCGCAGCCATGCGCTACACCGGTCACCTCGACCTGCATCGCGCCTGGGAGCGTGCCTTCCGCCGCTCGCGCCTGCCGCTGGCTTATTCGCAGGGCTTCCACCCCCAGCCGCGCCTCAACCTGGCCGCGGCTCTGCCGCTGGGCTTCACCAGCGATTGTGAGCTGCTGGATGCCTGGCTGGAGACAGTCCAGCCTGTGGAGCAGGTGCTGCAGGCGCTCACCCTGGCGCTGCCGCCGGGCATGGTCGTCCGCTCGCTGGAGCAGGTGGACCTGCGCCTGCCCGCCCTGCAGACCCAGACGCAGTCCGCCGAGTACGAGGTGACGCTGCTCGACCCGCTGCCCGGGCTGGCGCAGCGCCTGGAGGCGCTGCTGGCGCAGTCTACGCTGCCGCGCCACCGCCGGGACAGAGATTACGACCTGCGCCCACTGATCGAGGAGATCGTCCTGCTGGCGGAGGATGGCCCCGGCCCGCACCTGCGCATGCGCCTTAGTGTGCGCGAGGGCGCCACTGGCCGCCCGGAGGAGGTGGTGGATGTGCTGGGCGCTTCCCCCACATCTGCCCGCGTGCGGCGTACGCGCATCGTCCTGCGATAAAATCACCCCACCCCGCCGGTGGGCGACGGTGACAAGAACGGTCACCTTACTGCCCACCTTACGCCCCGCCCCTCAAGGGGCGGGGGTTTAATACCGGGAATGAGTGTGGAGCGTTGCGCAGCAACGCTCCACACTCATTCCCGGTTATTTCCCAAAATTACCATTTTTATGCTAAACTGATAGGCACATCCGTTACATGGAGGCCTCCGTGGAAGACTTTCTCGCCATCCTCGTCTCGATCTTCTTCGGCTTTGTGCCGATGTTCTTCTTCGCCTACCTGGCATATTGGACCGACCGCTATGAGAAGGAGCCAAAACTGCTCCTCTTTGGGGTGTTCTTCTGGGGCGCCATCGTGGCTGCCGGGGGTGCGTTCATTGTCAATACTCTGCTGGGGCTGGGCGTGTACATGTTCACTGCCAGCGAGCAGCTCACCGACATCTCCACCGGCACGCTGATCGCCCCGTTGGTGGAAGAAACGCTCAAGGGCCTGGCTGTGCTGGCGGTCTTCCTGATCTTTCGGCACGAGTTCGACTCGATCCTGGATGGCATCGTCTATGCCGCCATCGCCGCCATGGGCTTTGCCGCCACCGAGAACGCCTACTACATCTTCAGTTACGGCTACCAGGAAGGCGGCTTCACCGGCATCATCTTCCTGGTCTTTGTGCGCGTGATCCTGGTAGGCTGGCAGCACCCCTTCTACACCGCCTTCACCGGCATCGGGTTGGCCGCCGCCCGCCTGAGCCGCAACACGCTGGTCAAGATCATTGCGCCCATCGCCGGCTTCACCCTGGCGATGATGACCCACTCCTTCCACAACCTGCTTGCCAGCATCCTGCCTGGGCTGGAGGGGCTGGCCATCGGCACGTTCATTGATTGGTCTGGCTGGATCTTCATGTTCCTGTTCGTGATGTGGGCCGTCTACCGCGATCAGCGCTCCATCGCCACCCACCTGCGCGAGGAGGTAGCCCTGGGCATCATCTCGCCCACCCATTACAGGGTAGCCTGCTCGGCCTGGCAGCAGAACGCTGCCAGCCTGGGGGCACTGTTCAACGGGCGCTACCGGGCCACCACCCGCTTTTACCAGTTAGCCGCCGAGCTGGCGCATAAAAAGCAGCAGCGCCTCACCCTGGGCGAGGAGGGCGGCAACACCGCCATCATCGAGCGCCTGCGCGCCGAGATGGCCCGCCTGGCGCCCCTGGCCGAAGTTTAAATTTAGGTTATGATTTTGCGGGCTTTGCCCGCAAAATCATAACCTATCTATGGTAAAATTCTCCCCGCACGCCCCTGTAGCTCAGTGGATAGAGCGCTACCCTCCGGAGGTAGAAGCCGGCGTTCGAGTCGCCGCAGGGGCGCTCATGATTCTTGGGGAAAGCTTATTACTTGAACGGGCACACATCTTGCGCTGTGTAGATATGAGACTGAAGACCATGCTCATGCTCGCTGTCCCCGAGATAAAACAGCATATCCGGGCTGGCTTCAACATACGCCGTGACGCTTGCACAAGATAAGGCCAGGCTTTCCGTCTCTTCAAAGGTTGTCCAAAACAGCGTGGCGATGTAGGCGTACTCGTAGCCTGCCGCCTCGGCAGGAAATTCCTGCTGCAGCGTGTCATACACAATCTGGGCGCTTTCCATTTGTCCCCGAGTGATATGCAGCAGCATGATGCGGTAACGCGAGTAGGCCACCAGGTTGGCGTATTCATTGGGATCGGGCGAGATTGGTGTCGGCCTGGGGGTGCCAGCGGCATCTGCATAGCGCACCGCATTGATGTAATCTCTCAGCTCCATACTCCACCATGCCAGCCTGTCGCTAAAGATGGCCTCCTGGTACAGTGCCAGGGCACGGTCATACTCACCCAACAGGAAGTAACGGTCGGCATCCTGAACGGCCTGAAAACGGTAAATAGGGGCATCCATTTCCAGGCTGGAATATAAGTAGTGCACCCCATCCCAGGTAAAGACCACCTGCTTGCCTCTCCACGGACCAAAACTGTACAGCGTGTCCGGGTGTCCCGGTCCAGGATCGGTCAGAATCAGTTCCAGAGTGCCATTACCATCCAGGTCGCGGATTTCGATATTTGCATAATTGTTCATCACTGGCACATTGCCAACTAGCCCCCTGCTCCTCCAATACCACGATCTATCATACCAATACAAGGCCCGGGCAAGAACCGACGTATCTGGCGAATTTTCACCATGGTTGGCCTGGATCAACGAAACAAATTGTGCACCATCCCATTCCAGAACATCCACGACGGCATTACCTGCAGATGTCGCCCGATAAGCGAATACAACATCAGGGATACCGTTCAGGTTCATATCCTCCAGGGACACGAGTTCGCCACTCGAAAAAGCATCTACTGTCGAATAACTAAAAAGCGCTTTATATTCTCCATTGTCACAACCAATTCCAATCGTCTCGAAGAAATGGCTCACGATCAATTCCGGCAACCCATCTCCGGTCAGGTCAACCAGGGGGAGCACATTCTCCCTCTGATAGGCTTTATCGAAAGCCGCGGCTACTTGCTGGATCGATGCTCCATTATCGATCAATTGCCAAACTGTATCAACAAAAGTTCGTAAATCTGTTATCGATGACCGATCCACCACAACCTCCAGATCGGGATCCTCAACCGGGCAGACCGCCGTAGGCAGCGGCGCCCTGGGGGTGACCTGGGCAAGATTAAAGGTGGGGTATGGCGTTACAGTAGGCGTTGGGGGCAATGGGCGCGGCGTTGGAGGAGGCGTTTTCGTGGCTGTGGCCGTCTGTGTTCGCGTGGGTACCAGCACTGGAGTGGGCGTGACAGTGGGCGCGGCAGCAGTCGGCGAGGGCGTGGGCGCTGGCGAGGTGCGCGTGGGCAGCGGCGTGACGGTAGGTACAGATTCGGTAGTGGATTGTGTGCAAGCCGCCAGCACGCCGATCAGGGTAACCAGCACAAGCGGGATCAATCGTTTTCTCATCACAATGAGAACCTCCAAGTCAAGAAGAATTTACTTGAACGGGCACACATCTCCCGCCGTGTAGGCATGCGATTGATCGCCATGCTCATGCTTGCTGTCTCCGAGATAAAACAGCATATCCGGGTTGGCTTCAACATACGCCGTGACGCTTGCACAAGATAAGGCCATGCTCTCCGTCTCTTCAAAGGTTGTCCAAAACAGCGTGGCAATGTATGCGTACTCGTAGCCCAACTCCCCAGCAGGATATTTCTCCTGCAGCGTGTCATACACGATCTGGGCGCTTTCCATTTGCCCCTGCGTGATTTGCAGCAGCATGATGCGGTAGCGCGAGTAAGCTGCCAGGTTGGCGTATTCGTTGGGATCGGGCGGTAACGGCGTAGGCGTAGCGTCACCAAACTCTTCAGCATAACGAACATCATTGAGATAATCTCTCAAATCCACGCTCCACCATGTCAGCTTGTCACTAAAAATGGCATCCTGGTACAGTGCCAGGGCACGCTCGTAGTTTCCCAACAGGAAGTAACGGTCGGCATCCTGAACGGCTTGAAAACGGTAAATGGGGGCATCCATTTCCAGGCTGGAATACAAGTAATGCACCCCGTCCCAGGTAAAGATCACCTGCTTGCCTCTCCACGGGCCAAAATTTTCCAGCGTGTCGGGGTGTCCCGGTCCACTATCGGTCACGATCAGTTCCAGGGTGCCATTGCCGTCCAGATCACGGATATCAACTTGCGCGCCGCCATTCATCATTGGCAACCTCCCCTCTTCCCCCCCTCCCCATCCCTCAAGCCATGAGTTTTCATACCAATACAAGGCCCGGGCAAGCACCGACGTATCGGGTGAATTTTCGCCGTGGTTAATCTGGACTAACGAGACAAATTGTGCGCCGTCCCATTCCAGAATATCCACAACGGCATTGGCACCAGATGTCGCCAGATAAGTGATCACAATGTCAGGGATTCCATTCAGGTTCATGTCTTTCGGGTAATGAACTTCAGCTGGCCAAAACCACCCCTCCGTCCAATAATTGAAAATCTCTTTATATTCCCCATCGTCACAACCAATTCCGATGGTTTCCCAGGGATCGCCCACAACCAATTCCGGCAAGCCGTCCCCGGTCAGGTCAACCAAAGGGGCCATTTCCACCTGGTAGGCTTCGTTAAAAGCCGCCGCCACCTGCCTTAATGATGCCCCCTCATCGAGCAGCAACCAGATCGCCTCGATGAAAGTTGGAAAATCAATTATGGACGACCGATCCACCACGATCTCCATGTCGGGATCCTCAACAGGGCAGACCGCCGTGGGCAGAGGCCCTCTGGGGGTAACCTGGGCAAGGTCAAAGGTGGGGTACGGCGTTAGGGTGGGTGATGGGCGCGGTGTTGGAGGAGGCGTTTTCGTGGCTGTGGCCGTCCGTGTCTGCGTGGGTGCCAGCGCCGGGGTCGGCGTGGATGTGGGAGCGGCAGCAGTAGGCGAGAGCGTGGGCGCCGGCGAGGTGCGCGTGGGCAACGGCGTGACGGCAGGCATAGCTTCCGCGGTGGGTTGCGTGCAAGCTGCCAGAACGCCAAGCAAGATAAATAGAACAAGCAAAACGATTATCTTTTTCAGTAGCATTTCCTTAACCCTCCAGATGGTCCAGAAGCAAATATTCCTCTCAAATTATACCCGCTTCGACGTTCGAGTCGCCGCAGGGGCGCTCATGATTCCTGAGGGGTGTTACGACATCACGGCTGTAAAGTCACATCCACGAATGCGCCCACCGTCTCGTCGGCGGGCTCGCCGTCGCGCAGCACCGTGCCGACCACTACGATCCGCACTGTGAACGGTTTGTCATTATTTAATAAATCCGGAGCAACAGTGACAATAGCTATATTTGAAAGCGGATTTTCTTTGGTTGTTAAGATAATATCATCTCGTGATAGCAGATTAAACGAATCATCTATTTCCAACCACGTCGATTCAGACTCGTTGTAAGTAAAAAGTCTCGCCCCTTTATCATAAGGAAAAACAATCTCTTCATCCGATATGTTTTCCATCATCAGCTCTATGACTAACCATGTTTTCCCGTCGCCCACAAAATCCAGGTGTGTTAGCTGGAGCTTGTCATTCATGCTATCCACGGGCACCAGGGCAAGAAAAGACTCCTCCTTCTCAGAGAGGGGCTCTGAGCTCTTGCAAGCCGCCAGCGCGCCAAGCAGAATGATAAGCAGCAGTCCAAAGAACAATTTTCTCAGCATCGTTTGATTTCCTCCCATAAATTATACCCGCTTCGGCAAATTCCCCATCAATGTTACAATTCAGATATGCTCACGCCCGAATTTCTCCCCACCACCCGCGATGAGATGGATGACCTCGGCTGGGATTGCCTGGATGTGATCCTGGTCACCGGGGATTCCTACATCGACAGCCCCTTCATCGGCGTGGCGGTGATCGGGCGGGTGCTGGCTGAGGCCGGTTACCGCGTGGGCGTGATCGCCCAGCCCACCGTGGAGAGCGACGAAGACATCCGCCGCCTGGGCGAGCCGCGCCTGTTCTGGGGGGTCAGCGGCGGCAGCATCGACTCGATGGTCGCCAATTACACCGCCCTGAAGAAGAAGCGCCGCAGCGACGACTACACCCCCGGCGGCGAGAACACCCGCCGCCCCGACCGGGCGGTGATCGCCTACAGCAACCTGATCCGCCGGGCGTTCAAGAACACCGCCCCCATCGTGCTGGGCGGCATCGAGGCCAGCCTGCGCCGCATCGCCCACTACGACTACTGGTCCGACTCCGTGCGCCGCGCCATCCTCTTCGATGCCAAGGCCACTTACCTGCTCTACGGCATGGCCGAAAGCTCTGTGCTGGACTTGGCGAACTGCCTGGGCGCGGGCGAAGATGCGCGCCGCCTGCGCGGCCTGTCCTTCATCGCCAGCGCCGCCGAGGTGGACAGCCTCAGCCAGGGCTACCTGCGCCTGCCCTCCTTTGAGACGGTCAAAGAGGATAAGCTGGCCTTTATCGACATGTTCCAGGCTTTCTACCACAATAACGACCCGCTCACCGCCCAGGGGTTGGTGCAGCCGCACGGCGACCGCTTTTTGGTGCAGAACCCGCCCGCTCTCTACCCGGCACAGGCCGCCCTGGATGCCGTGTACGCCCTGCCCTTTGCGCGTGCCCAGCATCCCTACTACGAGCAGCAGGGTCCGGTCAAAGCCCTGGAAACCATCCGCTTTGCCATCTCCACCCACCGCGGCTGTTACGGCGAATGCAATTTCTGCGCCATTGCCGTGCACGAGGGGCGCACCATACGCAGTCGCAGCCAGGCCTCCGTCATCGACGAGGTGCGCCGCATCGCCAGCCACCCGCAGTTCAAGGGCATCATCCCCGACCTGGGCGGGCCGACCGCTAACATGTACGGCTTCGAGTGCGCCAAAAAGCTCAAGTCGGGCGTCTGCGCCGATAAGCGCTGCCTGGCTCCGCAGATCTGCCCGGTGCTGAAGATCGATCACCAGCCCGCCCTGGACTTGCTGCGGGCGGCGCGGCGGGTGGCGGGGGTCAAAAAGGTGTTCGTGGCCTCGGGCATCCGCTACGATATGGTCGTGGCAGACCGTCACAACGGGCAGGAGTACCTGCAAGAGGTGGTGACGCACCACACCTCCGGGCAGATGAAGATCGCCCCCGAGCACACCGAGCCGGGCGTGCTGGCGCGCATGGGCAAGCCCGACGCCGGGTCGCTCTTGCAGTTCAAAGAGATGTTCGAGCGCACCACCCGCGCCGCGGGCAAAGAGCAGTACCTTACCTATTACCTGATCGCCGCCCACCCCGGCTGCACCGAGACCGATATGCGCCGCCTGAAGTACTTCACCAGCCAGCGGCTCAAGATCAACCCCGAGCAGGTGCAGGTCTTCACCCCCACGCCCTCCACCTATTCCAGCGTGATGTACTACACCGAGATGGATCCCTTCTCGCGCCAGCCGATCTTCGTTGAGAAAGATCTGCGCCGCAAAGCCCGCCAGAAGGAGATTGTGGTGGGCAAAGACGAAGCGCAGCGCGCGCCTGCACCCCGGCGCGGCGCACCCCCACCGCCGCGCCGTCCCGCGCCAGCCAAACCCCGCCCCGCCCTCCGGAAGCGCACCCGTGGATGAGTTGTTCGTCGTCTGCGCCTCTGGCCTGGAGCCTTTTTGCGGGCATGAGATGATCCGCCTAATGGGCGGGTCATCTCTACCCGCCTTCACCCCACCCCCTGCCCCCGCCCCAAGAAATGAAATATTATTGGGTGGTGAATTTGGCGAGCNNGCTCGCCAAATTCACCACCCAATAAAAACTCCCCGCCCCAAGACTGGGGCGGGGCCGGGGGTGGGGTTGAAGAAAATGGCGGTATAACCGTCTCCGGCGATTTGGAGACAGTCTACCGCCTGAACCTGGGCCTGCGCACCGCCAGCCGCGTGCTGCTGCGCCTGGGCGAATTTCACGCCGCGGCCTTCTCGGAGCTGCACAAGCGCGCCCGCCGCCTGGATTGGGCGCGTTTCCTGCGCCCCGGGCAGGCCGTAGCGGTGCGCGTCACCTGCCACCAATCCCGCCTGTACCACTCCGCGGCCGTCGGGCGCGAGCTGGCCAAGGCCATCGGTCAGGGGCTGGGCGGAGAAGTCAGCCTGCAGAAGTTCGACCCCCAGGCCGAGGGGCCGCTCCCGGCGCTGGTGCTGGCCCGCCTGGTGGACGATCAATGCACCATCAGCCTGGATACCTCCGGCGAGCTGCTGCACCGCCGCGGCTACCGCTTAGCCAGCGCCAAGGCCCCCCTGCGCGAGACTCTCGCCGCGGGGCTGCTGCTGGCCTCCGGGTGGGATGGCACATCCCCCCTGCTGGACCCTTTCTGCGGCTCGGGCACCATCCCCATCGAGGCGGCACTGATCGCCCGCGGCCTGCCGCCGGGGCGCAGCCGCCGCTTCGCCTTCATGGATTGGCCCGATTTTGACCCCGCCCTGTGGCAATCCCTGCTGGAGCAGAGCGCCGCGGCGCGCCGGGCAGAGATCCCGCCCATCCTGGCCTCTGACCGGGATGCCGGGGCGATCCAGATGGCGCAGGCCAACGCCGCCCGCGCCGGGGTCGCCGGGGATATCCAGTTCACCTGCCAGGCGGTTTCAGCGGTCGAGCCGCCGCCGGGGCCGGGCTGGGTGGTCACCAACCCACCCTACGGCCTGCGCGTGAGCGGCGGCAAAGACCTGCGCAACCTGTACGCCCAGTTTGGCAAGGTGCTGCGCCTGAAGTGCCCCGGCTGGCATGCCGCCGTGCTGTGCAGCGACCCCAGCCTGATCGCCCAGATGGGCCATCAAGCCGCCGCCTCTTTCGATACCAGCCTGGGGCTGGTCAACGGCGGTGTCCCCGTGCGCCTGGCCATTGGCCGGCTAAGATTCTAAAATAATGCTTTCACCANNCGGTTGGTGAAAGCATTATTTTAGATTTATAATTACCCCTGGAGGGCACACATCATGTTCAACTTCTTAAAAGGCAAGAAAACCGAAATCACGTTCACCTTTGACCGGGCTACCCCGGTCTACGTCCCCGGCGACACCGTGGGCATCACCGTGCAGATCGAACCCGACAAAGATATGAAGCTCCAGGGGGCAAGATTCAGGCTGACCGGCACAGAGCTGTACTGCTACACCACCGAGGAGACCAGGCAAGACTCGGACGGCAAGTGGGAAACCCACCAGGTCGATCGGTGGGTGCAGAATGAATTTTTCATTGGCGAGGAGGTTTTTCTCCGCGAGACAATCCTCCCCAACGGCAAACCGCAGCAGTACACCTTCCAGTACACCCTGCCGCTGGAATGCCTGCCCAGTGTTAAGGGCGAGATCCTGAAAGTGGAGTGGAAGGCCTCCGTCAAGCTGGACCGCAAGCTGGCTGGCGATATTCAGGAGGAAGCCCCCCTGACCGTGATCTGGCCTGCCCCTGGCGTGGATGTGCAGCCCGGCAATTACGGCCAATCCAGCGAGCCATACGAGGCCGATATGAACTTCATCCTGCCCGGGCTGGAGGCCGTCCTCAATCAACCCTACGGCGGGCAATTGCGCGTCCTGCCGCACAAAAACTTCGATGCCAGCGAGGTACGCCTGGAGTTGGTGCACTACGAGAACGTTCCTTACGACAAGGGCAACCATGTCGAAAAAGTGGACAAGGTGATCCTGGCCAAAGGGGCCAAATTCGAAGCGGGCAAGGAGCAGGTCTTCCTCTTCCAGGCCCCCTTCCTTGCGGATGCGCCCCCCTCGCTCGAAACCGAGAACGGCACCCTCACCTGGACGCTCAAGGGCGTCTTGGCCCGCCGCCTGCGCAAAGATACCCTGGTAGAGCAGAGCATTCTGCTCTACCCCATCCGCGGCTAGCCAAATTTCCCCATCCCCCCTTTCTCCAAATTTGAATGTCCGGAAATTCCCCCCTTCCCGCCCCGGGAAGGGGGGCTAGGGGGGTTAGGTCGATTATAATATCCGCCATGCCCATCCTCCACGATTGGAAGATCACCTGCTCGGCTGACGAGGTGCTGCGCGCCATGGGCGCACAGCCCTCCGCGGCGCGCCCCCACCGCCCCCGGTTGATCCGCACCGCCGAATGGGCCATCCGCCAGGGCAGCCCGGCCCTCGCCCCGGCAGTGCTGTTCGCGGAATTGGATATAGAAGCCTGCCCGGATCTCCTGGCAGCCCCGGCGCTGGCCCAACAACTGGCGCCTGCCCGGAGGGCGATCGTTGCCCTATGCACTATCGGCGCGGCGCTGGAAAGCCTGGCTGAACAGCGCATGCCCAATGCCCCGCTGCAAAGCATGGCCCTGGATGCGCTGGGAACGGCCGCGGTGGAAGCCCTGGCGGCGCGAGCCTGCGCCCACTTCCGCAACCAGGCCCTGCGAGCCGGCAGGCACACCTCCCCACCGCTCTGCCCCGGCGCTCCCGGCTGGAGCGTGGCTGAGGGCCAGCTGCAGATCTTCCACCTGCTGGATGCCGCCGCCATCGGCGTCTTGCTCACCCCCTCGGCGATGATGATCCCGGGCAAGAGCCTCTCCATGGTCATCGGCGTGGCCCCAGGGACTGCGCTCAGCGCATTCACCGGGCTGCCCCTCTCGCAGGATGCCGCCGCGGATGGCAGCCCCTGCCAGGGTTGCGACCGCCAATCCAACTGCCGCTACCAGGTGGCTCATGCCGGCTGAGTCCCAGCACCGCATCATCTTCCAGCCGCTCGGCATCCGCGTGAGCCTCCCTGCCGAGCAGAGCCTGCTGGCTGCCGCCCAGGCCGCCGGGGTCGCACTGGTATCGCCCTGCGGCGGGGCGGGTTCCTGCGAGTGCTGCCTGGTACGCCTGGTCAGCGGGCAAGCCTCGCCGCCAACGATCATCGAGCAGAGGCGCTTCAGCGCTCAGGAATTGGCAGATGGCTGGCGGCTGGCCTGCCAGGCCCTGCCGCAAAGCGACCTGGTGATCGAGATCCCGCCCGAATCACTCAGCGCGCCGCAGCGCCTGCAGGTGGAAAGCCTGGAACTGCCTGCTTGGCTGGCCCAGCCGCCGCTCCCGAACCCGGCCTTTGCCGCCGTACCGGAGAATACTCCCCTTCTCGGCCTGGCGTTGGATATCGGCACCACCAAGCTGGCGGCCTACCTGTGCGACCTGCGCAGCGGCAAGACCCTGGCGCAGGCCGGGGCGATGAACCCGCAGACCGTCTTCGGCGAGGATGTCATCAGCCGCATTGCCTATGCCCAGGCCCGCCTGGAGAATGCCGCCACCCTGCAAACCCGCCTGGTTGAGGCGATCAACCAGCTCAGCGCGACGCTGTGCGCCCAACCCACCCAGATCATCGAGATCGTCGCCGTGGGCAATACTGCCATGCACCACCTATTCGCCGGGCTGCCGGTGCAGCAGCTAGGCGTGGCCCCCTACCGCCCTGCCGTCTCGGATGCGCTGACGCTAAATGCCGCAGATCTGAGCCTGCAGGCTGCCCCTGGCGCAACGGTGTACCTGCCGCCCAACATTGCCGGCTTTGTCGGTGCGGACCACGTGGCCATGCTGCTGGCTTCAGGCCTGCTGCATGCCGAAAACACTGCCCTGGCACTGGACATCGGCACCAACACCGAGATCACCCTGGCCCACCAGGGCCGCCGGCTCTCCTGCTCCTGCGCCTCCGGCCCGGCCTTCGAGGGGGCGCACATCACCGCCGGCATGCGCGCCGCTCCCGGCGCGGTGGAGCGCATCTGGAGCGACGGCGAGGATCTGCGCCTGCAAACCATCGATAACCTGCCGCCGGTCGGGCTGTGCGGCTCGGGCATCCTGGACGGCATCGCCGCCATGCGCCAGTGCGGCGCGCTCAACCGCCGCGGCGCCCTCGATCCGCAGCACCCGCGCGTCAGCCGGGTCGGCGGCGAGCTGGCCTTTCGGGTGGCTCCGGCAGATCAGACCGGCACGGGCCGCGACTTGTGCATCACCCGCAGCGACGTCAACGAGATCCAACTGGCCAAGGCCGCCATATCCGCCGGGATCGCTGTGCTGCTCGGCCAGGCCGGCATCCCAGCCGATGCGCTGCAAGATTTCATCATCGCCGGGGCTTTTGGCACCTACCTGCACATCCCCAGCGCCATCCAGATCGGCATGTTCCCCGCCCTGCCTCTGGGCCGCTTCCGCCAGATCGGCAACGCCGCCGGGGCCGGGGCGCGCGCCCTGCTGTTCTCTGCAGCGCAGCGCAGCTTCGTCGAACAGATGGCCCGCCAGATCGAATATATCGAGTTGTCTGCCCAACCGGAATTCAAGCCCGCCTATTCCAAAGCCTTATTCTTTAACGATTGAGACCTATCCCTGCGAGAGAAAATGACCCCCCTCCACCTGACCACCCTTTCACCCGAAACCATCCACAAGATCATTGACGAAGCCCTGGCGCTGATCGTTGACCCTGGCATCCGCGTCCACAATCCGCAGGCGCTCAACCTGCTGGCGGAGGCCGGCGCCGAGGTCGATTTCAGCGCCCAAATCGCCCACATCCCCGAGGCGCTGGTGCGCCGCGCCCTGGAGAGCGTCCCCAAAACCTTTTACCTCTACAATTTAGACGGTCAGCCCGTGGTGCAGTACGGCGGCGACGCCGTGCACTTCGACCCCGGCTCCACCGCCGTCACCATCCTGGACAGCCTCAGCGGCGCGCAGCGCCCACCCGTCACCGCCGACCTGGTGAAGCTGGTACGCCTGGTAGAGATGCTGCCGCAGTACAACGCCCAATCCACCGCCCTGATCTGCCGGGATGTGCCCGAGGGCATGGGCGACCTCTACCGCCTGTACCTGGCGCTCAACGAGATGCGCAAGCCCATCATCACCGGCGCCTTTGGCAAACAGACCTGGTGGACGATGTACGAGATGCTGGTGGTGGCCGCGGGCAGCGAGGCCGCCCTGGCGGAGAAGCCCCTGGCGGTCTTCGATGTCTGCCCCACGCCGCCCCTGCTGTGGAGTGATCTGACCTGCCAGAACCTGATCGATTGCGCCTTGAAGGGCGTTCCCGCCGAGCTGATCTCCATGCCCCTGGCGGGGGCTACCGCCCCGGTCACCCTGGCTGCCTCGGTGGTGCAGCACACCGCCGAGAACCTCAGCGGACTGGTGATCAGCCAATCGGCCCGGGCAGGCGCGCCGGTGGTCTGGGGCGGCGCACCCGCCGCCTTTGATATGCGCCACGGCACTACCCCCATGGGCGACCCCGCCACCTGGCTGATCGACCTGGCGTATGTGCAGGTGGGCAAGGCGCTGGGCCTGCCCACGCACACCTACATGGGTTCCAGCGACGCCAAAACGCTGGATATGCAGGCCGGGATGGAATCCTCCAACGGGGCTTTGTTGGCGGCCCTGGCGGGGGTCAACATGGTCTCCGGCGCGGGTATGCTCGATTACCTGCGCTGCCAGAGCCTGGAGAAACTGGTCATCGATGCCGAGATCATCCGCATGGCCCGGCGAGTAGCAGCCGGGATCGAGATCCGCGACGAGCCCATCGCCCTGGAGATCATGCGCCGCTCCGGTCACCGCGCCGATTACCTCTCCCAGCCCCACACCCACCGCTGGTTCCGCAAAGAGCTGCCCATGCCCTCGGAGGTGATCGACCGCAGCCCGCTGGAGGCCTGGGAGAAAGCCGGGCGCAGCACCACCGTGGAGCGCGCCCAGGCGCGCATGCAGACGCTCCTGGCAGCCTACGAGCCCAATGCGCTCTCCACGGAGCAGCGCGCCGCCCTGCACGAGATCACCCTGCGCGCCGCCCGCCAAAACGGCCTGGACCAACTTCCCGACCGCACTTTGTTATAATTCCATCCATCCCCCTGATAGGAGAAGCACATGACCCACGAAATCCTCACCCAATTGACCGAAAGCCTGGTAGCAGGCGAGCCCGAAGCCGCCGTCGATCTGACCCGCCAGGCGCTGCAAGCCGGCATCGAGCCGTTGGAGATCATCCAGCAAGGCCTCATCCCCGGCATGAATATCGTCGGCGAGAAATTCCAGAGCGGCGAATACTACCTGCCCGACCTGATCATCGCCGCCGACGGCATGCAGCAGGCCATGCAGATCCTCGAGCCCGAGCTGGTGACCCGCCAGCAGAAGATCGAAACCGCCGGCACGGTCGTCATCGGCACCGTCAAGGGCGATATCCACGAGATCGGCAAATCGCTGGTCGCCACCATGCTCAGCGCCAACGGCTTCACCGTGCACGATATGGGCGTGGATGTGCCCACCGAGACCTTCCTGGCCAAAGTGCGCGAGACCAACGCCAACCTGGTGGGGCTTTCCGCATTGCTCACCACCACCATGACCGTGCAGCGTGAGGTGATCCAGGCCCTGCAGGCCGCCGGTCTGCGCTCCCAGGTCAAGGTGATGGTCGGCGGCGCACCCGTGACCCAAAGCTGGGCCGATGAGGTCGGTGCGGATGGCTTCGCCGAAGACGCCATGAGCGCGGTCACGCTTGCCCGGCGCCTCGTCGCCCAGAAGTAACGGTGCCCCATGAGCCCTATTCAATCCGTCACCAATCCGCGCCTCTCCTTGAACATCCTCTCGCCCGAGGAGATCCGCCGCATCCACACCGCCACGCTCGACGTGCTCGAAACCGTCGGCGTGCGCTTCCCTTCCCCCAAGGCGCTGGATATCCTCGAGGCGCACGGCTGCACGGTCGACCGCGAAAGCATGGTCGCCCGTATGCCGGGGCGCATCGTGGAGGAATACCTGGCCAAAGCCCCGCCCACCTATACCCTCGCCGGGGTTGACTCCGCCCTGGATCTGCCGCTGAACGGCAGTCATTCCTTCCTCGGCACGGACGGCTGCGGCGTGGAGATCATCGACGCCTTCAGCGGCGAGCGCCGCCGCACCAGCAAGCAAGATGTCTTCGAGGTAGCGCGCGTCGCCGACGCGCTGGACGCCATCGCCTTCCACTGGGTGCCCATCTCTGCGCAAGACTGCCCCCCCGAGACGCGCAGCCTGCACGAGCTGCAAGCCATCTGGCGCGCCAGCCAGAAGCATGTGCAGACCGAGTCCATTGTCACCGAGCGTGAGATGCACGCCGCGGTGGAAATGGCTGCCATGATGGCGGGGGGCCGCGCCGAGCTGCGCCGCCGCCCGCTGCTTTCGATCATGCAGTGCACCTTCAGCCCCTTGGGCCACGATGGTGGCAGCCTGGAGGCCGGGTTGATCGCTGCGGAGGCGGGCTTACCCGTCGGCTACATGACCATGGCTTCCTGCGGCTCCACCGGTCCGATCACCCTGGCGGGCAACCTGGTGGTGGGCAACGCCGAGGTGATCTCGGCCCTGGCCCTGATGCAAATGGCCCACCCCGGCTGCCCGGTTTACTACGCTGCTGCCCAGACCGCCACCGACCTGCGCACCGGCGCTTACACCGGCGGCGGCCCGGAAGATTACCTGTTTGGCGCGGCCACCAACCTGCTGGCTGATTTCTACCAGGTGCCGCTCTCCATGGGTGCCTTCGCCACCGGCGCCAAAGAGCCCGATTGGCAGGCTGCCCTGGATAACAGCCTCTCCGCCTTCATGGCTGTTTCTACCGGGGCAGATATGCTGCTGGGCGCGGGGCTGCTGCACGGCTCGCGCATCCTGTCGTACGCGCAATTATGCATGGATTGCGAGATCTGGAGCGTGCTGCACGCTACCTTCCAGGGCATCCCCGTGGATGACGAATCCCTGGCGGTGGATGTGATCCGCGCCGTGGGGCCGGGCGGCAATTTCCTGGGGCAGCGCCACACCCGCCAGCACATGCGCCAGCGCTGGCAGCCCACGCTGATCGACCGGCGGCCTTACAACGTGTGGGAAGAAAAACGCGATGGCGCCCGCCAATGGGCGCTGGAAAAGGCCCAGGCCATCCTGCGCCAGCCCCCCGCCGAGCGCATCGATTCCTCCCTGGCTGCCGAGTTGGGCAAAATCATCTCTCAACTGGAATAGCCCCCTCCCCTATCCAAAAAATAACCTGATGCGGTGCTTTGCGCCGCATCAGGTTATTTTTTGGATAGAATTTCTAATAAGGCCAGCGCCTCGCGCTTGCCCCCCGGCACCACCAGTTCGCCCGTCTGACCGGCTGCGGCAATCACACCCCCTGGCCCCACGCAAGATGGACAGCCATCCGCACAGCCGCAGGCGTCAACCAACTCACCGGCGCGCTGCATCAGCTCAGCGTGGATCTCGAACACGCGCTCGCTCAATCCAATCCCGGCGGGGGCCAGATCATACAGCACCACGGCGGGCCTGCCCTCTGCCAGGGCGCACTGCGGGTCGGCATGTACGCCCAGGTCACCCGCATCGCACATCAGGAACAGCGGCGAGAGGTTGCCCAGCACAAATGCCAGTCCCGATAAGCCGCTGCGGATGCGCACCATCGTCTCGGCCCGGCGGTGACAGGCCGGGCACAGCGTGACCAGGTTCTGCATCTGGTTGGCCTGCTCTACAGAGAGGAAAGCCCGGAAGGGGATCTTGTGATGCACATCGTGGGCGCGGCCCGATTCCGGCAGGCCGCACACCAGGCAGCGATAGCCATCGCGCCTGCGCACGCGCTCGCGCAGGGCATCCCAGCCGGGGCCGTACTGGTTCGGCGCAGCCGACCACAGGCGGCGCTCTTGCAATTGATCTACGGTATCTTCCCCCAGGGCCAGCCAATAACCCGTGGTTGCCAGTTCAGAGGGCGGCAGGCTTACCTCGCCCGCCCCCAGCATCTCACGCGTGTGCCAGCGGATCTTGCGATACCCCACCACCTGCGTGGTCACCAGGATCTCGCCGTAGTATTTCCGCCCACCTGGCACCTCCGCGAACTTCGGCACAGACTCGGGCGCGGCCAATTCCACCGTGGTTTCCTGCTGCGGCTCGGTATAGTAATCTGCCGGGAAGTGTTGCAGCAGCGCCTTGCCCTGCTCCAGGTCCAGCTCTTTCACCAGGTAGGCGCGCGCCTCGTGCAGGTACACCGCCCCGGGATGCACCATCCAGGGCGCGCTGGCCCGATCCACCTCACCGATCGTCTCCAGCGGACCACCGGTCTCGCCGCCCTCTGCTGGGGCGTGCAGCAGCACCGTATTGGCCGAGGCGCTGCGCAGCGAAATGCCCTGCGCCGGGTACTGATCTGCCGTCCAGAAATATTTGTCGCCAGAGCGGTGCAGCAGTCCCGCTTCTTCCAGAAAGCCCAAAAATTCGCCCAGCCGCGCCGCCTCCACACGGCCAAACGCCTCGCCCGCGCGGAAAGGCAGCTCAAAAGCCGCACAGCGGATATGCCCCAGCAAGATCAGCAAGTTATCCGGGTTGATCAGCGCCTGCTCTGGCGAGCGCCCGAAGAAATACTCCGGGTGGTTGGCCAGGAATTGGTCCAGCGGATCGGCACCCGCAACCAGCACAGACAAAGAGTCGTCCTCGCCGCGACCGGCACGCCCGGCCTGCTGCCAGGTAGCGGCAATCGTGCCGGGGAAGCCCGCCATCAGCGAGGCGCCCATGCCGCCAATATCGATGCCCAACTCCAGTGCGTTGGTCGCCACCACCAGGCGCACCTCTCCGCTGCGCAGCCCCTGCTCGATCTCGCGGCGCTGGCGCGGCAGGTAACCGCTGCGATAGCCGCGGATGCGCTCCGCCTCGGCCAGGGTACTGCGCTCGCGCAATTCAGAGAGCAGCATCTCCACCACGCGGCGCGAACGCCCGAACACCACCGATTGCACCTGGTAAGCCAGCAGATCTTCAGCCAACCGGGCGGTTTCCTGCAGCAGGCCGCGCCGCAAGCCCATATTGCCATCCACCACAGGCGGGTTATAGATGAGAAAGTGCTTTCTACCCCGCATGGAACCGTCCTCATCGATCACCACAACCGGCTCTTCCACCAGCCAGCCTGCCAGTTCAGCCGGGTTGGCGATGGTCGCCGAGGTGAGCATGAACTGCGGCGCAGCGCCGTAGAAGTGCGCCACACGCTTCAGCCGCCGCAGCACATTGGCCACATGCGAGCCGAACACCCCCCGGTAGGTGTGCATCTCGTCAATAATCACGTACTGCAAACCGCTCAGATACTCAGCCCAGGAAGTGTGATGCGGCAGGATGCCCAGGTGCAGCATATCCGGGTTGCTGAGTAGCAAACGGGCGTTTCTGCGGATGCCCGGGCGGGCATTGGCGGGGGTATCGCCATCGTAGATCGCCGCCCACTGCCCCGCCTGCCCTGGGAATGCCTCCATCAGTGAACGCAAGCCCGCCAGCTGATCCTGCGCCAGGGCACGCGTGGGCAGCAGGTACAGCGCCCGCGCCTGCGGTTCGCACAGCAGGCGGTCCAGCACGGGCAGGTTGTAGCACAGCGTCTTACCGCTGGCGGTGCCGGTCACCACCACCACATTCTCACCGAGGCGGGCATGCTCCCAGGCCTTGGCCTGGTGGCTGTACAGGGCCTGGATGCCGCGCCCTTGCAGGCGCTCAGCCAGGATGGGGTGCAGCTCAGCAGGAAATGGCACGAACTGCGCTACCCTGGCAGGCAGGGTGCGCCATTCCATCACATTGGGGCCGGTGTCTGGCTCGGAGCGCCAGCGGCTGAGCAAAGAAGCAAGAGACATCGTCTCGCTATTATATCTGCATAAAGTATAATTGTCCCGATGACCCCGACCCTGAAGAATCCGTTAACTCGCCTGCGCTGGGGCCTGCTCAGCACCGCGCGCATCAACCGCGCCCTGATCCCCGTCCTGCGGCAGTCCCGCCGCAGCGAATGCGCCGCGGTCGCCAGCCGCTCTGCCCAATCTGCCCAGGCCTACGCCCAAGAATGGGGCATCCCGCGTGCCTTCGATAGTTACGAGGCCATGCTGGCTGACCCCGACATCGACGTGATCTACAACTCGCTGCCCAACAGCCTGCACGCCGAGTGGACCATCCGCGCCGTGCAAGCAGGCAAGCATGTGCTGTGCGAAAAGCCCCTCGCCACCAGTGTGGAGCAGGTGGATGCCATCATCCAGGCTGCCAGCCGGGCGGGCAGGATCGTTGCCGAAGCCTTCATGTACCGCCACCACCCCCAGACCCTGCGCGTCAAAGAGATCGTCCAGAGCGGTATGTTAGGCGAGCTGCGCCTGGTGCGCGGCGCATTCAGTTTCACCCTCGATCGCCCCGGCAACCCACGCCTCGACCCGGCCATGGGCGGCGGCAGCATCTGGGACGTGGGCTGCTACCCGATCAGCTACGCCCGCTATGTCATCGGCGCCGAGCCGGTGGAGGTCTTTGGCTGGCAAATGAGCGCCCCCAGCGGCATCGACGAGACCTTCGTCGGGCAAATGCACTTCCCCAACGGGGTCGTGGCCCAGTTCGACTCCTCCTTCCACCTGCCCTACCGCGCCCAGATGGAATTCATCGGCACCCATGCAGGTCTGCGCGTGCGCGTTCCCTACAAGCCCGGCAAGGCCGAGAAGATCGACCTGCTGCGCGGCGATCAGACCGAAACCATTACCATCCGGGGCACGTCTCTTTACCAGGGCGAAGTGGAGGATATGGAGAATGCCATCCTGCACGGGCAGCCCCCGCGGATCTCACTGGCAGACAGCCGCGCCAACATCGCCGTCATCCAGGCCCTACTGCGCTCTGCTCAAGAAGGAACACCCTGCGAACCCAATCTGCCCCAAGCGGCAATCAAAGAATAGGAGACACAATGAAAATTCTGCTCACCGGCGGTGCCGGTTACATTGGCAGCCACACCTGCCTGGAAATGCTCAATGCTGGCTACGAGCTGGTCGTGGTCGACAACTTGAGCAACAGCAAAGAGACCGCCCTGCAGCGCGTGCAGGAGATCACCGGCAAGAGCCTGACCTTCTACAAAGTGGACCTGCGTGATCGCCCGGCGCTGGAAGAAGTGTTCCAGCGCGAGTCCGTGGAGGGGGTGATCCATTTTGCCGGTCTGAAGGCCGTGGGCGAGTCGGTCAGCATCCCCCTGCGCTATTACCACAACAACCTCACCGGCACGCTGGTGTTGTGCGAGGTGATGAAGCAATTCGGCGTGCGCAACCTGGTGTTCAGCTCTTCCTGCACCGTGTACGGCGAGCCCAAAAGCGTGCCCATCACCGAGGATTTTCCGCTCTCTGCCACCAACCCCTACGGCTATTCCAAGTTGATGATCGAGCAGATCCTGCGCGACCTGCACCACGCCGAGCCAGAATGGAACATTACCCTGCTGCGCTATTTCAACCCGGTGGGGGCGCACTCCAGCGGGCGCATCGGCGAAGACCCCAGCGGCATCCCCAATAACCTGCTGCCATACGTGGCCCAGGTGGCGGTGGGACGCCACCCCCACGTGCGCGTCTTCGGGGACGATTACCCCACCCCCGATGGCACCGGCGTGCGCGACTATATCCACGTCATTGATCTGGCCCAGGGGCATATTAAAGCCTTGCAGAAACTAGAGTCCAATCCCGGTCTGGTGACCTACAACCTGGGCACCGGGCGCGGCTTCAGCGTGCTGGAGGTGATCCACGCCTTCGAGCAGGCCTGCGGCAAGCCCATCCCCTACCAGATCTACGCACGCCGCCCGGGTGACGTTCCTACCTCTTACGCCGATGCCAGCAAAGCCCAGCGTGAGCTGGGCTGGAGCGCACAGCGCGGCATGACGGAGATGTGCGCCGATATGTGGAAGTGGCAGTCAGCCAACCCGCAAGGCTACACGGAATAGATAGAGCATTGCACCCATGACCCACGAGTTCAACCAGCGCGAGCTGATCTTTGACCTGGCCTCCGGCGAGTTTCAACTTGAGCGGCTTGACCATGCCTACGCCAGCGCCCGCCCCATCATTGGTCCGGTAGATTACGGCTGGGAGCATTACAGCCGCGCCCTGCGCACCGACCCCTCCCGCCCACCCGAGCTGCTCACCTGGGGCGGCGGGCCGCTGGCAGGCTCGCGCATCCCCGGCACACGCCGGCTGGTCTTTTGCGGCTATTCGCCCCAGTGGGAAGGTTTCTACATCTCCAGCCTGGGCGGCGCCGCCCATGTGATGCACCGCGTGGGGGTCGATTTCATCACCATCCACGGCGCCGCCGCGCAGGACTCGGTGCTGATCCTCAACCACAACCAGGGTCAGATCCAGGCGCGGCTGGAACCGATCCACGCCGACCTGCTGTGGAGCGGCTACCCCGACCCGGATGGGGAAATGCTGATCGGTTTCTTTGCCTTGCAACAAGCCGTACTCGACCGCTACATCTCTGAGTACGATGGCGATTGGGTACGCGTGTTTGCGGTGGGCCCGGCTGCCCGCAGCACCAACCAGGGCATCATCGGCAGCAGCCAGGTGAAAAAAGGCCGCCTCCTGCCCATCGAAGATTGGGCCGGGCGCGGCGGGCTGGGCTCGCGCCTGCTGCAAACCCACCGCATCGCCGCCTGCATCTTCGGCGGCGATTGGGAAGACCCCGACCTGAAAGACTCGAAGGAGATCGACGGCTACTTCCAGCAGTACTACGGCGACTCGATGATCAAGGTGGACCTGGGCGCGGCCGAAAAATACCGCTATGTGCCCGGCTTCATGACCGGCGGCACCTTCGGCGTCAACATGCACACCATGGATGATAAGCTCTGGTCGTACAATTACCAGTCCATCTACGAAACCGACCAGGCCCGCCTGGATCAGCACCAGCACTTCATCCTCAACCATTACCTGAAGCAATTTAATGAAGAGATCATCCAGCCTCGCTCGCAGACCCACTGTGGCGAGCCCTGCTCCATCGCCTGCAAGAAGTACGATCGCACCTACAAGAAAGACTACGAGCCGTATCAAGCCCTCGGCCCACTGTGCGGCATCTTTGACCAGCGCGCTGCCGAGGAATTGAACCACTTTGTGGACGCCATGGGCATCGATGCCATCCAGGCTGGGGGCACCCTCGCCTGGCTGATGGAGGCTTTCACCCGCGGTCTGCTCGATCCCGGGGATTTCGGCCTGCCCCCTGCCGACCAGATGGCCTTCCGCTTTGCTGCCGACCCTGCCCAGTTCGATATCGTTGGGGATTCGCGCCGCAACGCCGAGTATGCCATGCAGATCATGCGCATGATCGTGCTGGAGCCAGCTGGGGGGCCCTTCCGCCAGGGCATCCGCACTGCCGCCCGCCTGCTGGATGAAGCCCATGCCACGCAGCCATCCATCTCTAGCCTGGCGGTCTACACCAGCCACGGGGCGCAGGGCTGCATGACCCCTAACCAGTATTGGGTGCCGGGCATGCTGGGGCCGATGATGATGATGGGCAAGTATTTCAACTACTACGGCGTGGATTACCTGCCCCCGCGCCAGTTGGGCCGCCGCAGCGTAGAGCGCATGGTCTACGAGCTGTTCAGCGAGAACACCGGCGTGTGCCGCTTCCACCGCAAATGGGTGGAGGCCATCGTGGATGAGATCATCGAGGCGCATTACCATTACGAGATGGATTACAAAGCCCACCAGTTCGAGTTGGCCCGCCAGATCGATGCCCTGGAAGGGACCGGGGTGTGCTTCTGGGAAAACGAGCGCACCATCGATATCATCGCCCAATACCTGGAAAAATGGGAGCGCCACGGTTTGAACGATGAAAGCCTGCACGAGTGGGTGCGCCGCTTCCGGGAGGATAAATGGGCCGCTGGGCGCTCTTACTGGGAAGAGATGCGCCTGGGCATCGCCGAGGCCTTCGCCGCCGGCGCCGAGGCCATCCCCGATGTGGTGGCTCCCTACCAAGCCGCCAAGATGGATGTCATGGAAAAGAAATCGTAGTAACGACTTCAGTCTTTACACGGAGCGGATTCGGCCGCTAAGCGACTAAAGTCGCTACTACGAGGAAAAGATCTTATTTTCAGAGGAGATGCCATGAAAAAATATACTGCCGCCATTGATCAGGGCACCACCAGCACCCGTTGCATGATCTTTGACCACAGCGGCAAAGTCATCAGCCTGGCGCAGAAAGAGCACCGCCAGATCTACCCCCAGCCCGGCTGGGTGGAGCATGACCCATTGGAGATCTGGGAGCGCACCCGCGAGGTGTGCCGCGAAGCCGTGGATAAGGCAGGCGCACAGCCCGGTGAGATCGCTGCGGTGGGCATCACCAACCAGCGCGAGACCACCCTCGTTTGGGATCGGCGCACCGGCAAGCCGTTTTACAACGCCATCGTCTGGCAGGATACGCGCACCAAGCCCATCTGCGACGCGCTGGCTGCCGAGGGCGGGCAAGACCGCTTCCGCGCCCGTGCGGGCCTGCCGCTGGCGACTTACTTCTCTGGCCCCAAGCTGCAATGGATCCTGGACAATGTGCCCGGCGTGCGGGCTGCCGCCGAGCGCGGCGATGCGCTGTTCGGCAATATCGACACCTGGATCATCTGGTGGCTCACTGGCGGCCCGGAAGACGGCGCCCATGTCACCGATGTCTCTAACGCCAGCCGCACCCTGCTGATGAACCTGCGCACCCTGGATTGGGATGCCGAGATCCTCAGCCTCCTGGGCATCCCGCGTGCCATGCTGCCGCGCATCGTCCCCTCCAGCGACCCGAGCACCTGGGGCAGCACCCAACGCGACGGCCCCTTTGGCGAGGCCATCCCCGTCTGCGGCGACCTGGGCGACCAGCAAGCCGCCCTGGTGGGGCAGACCTGTTACAACGCCGGGGAGGCCAAGAACACCTACGGCACCGGCTGCTTCATGCTGCTCAACACCGGCACCGAGATCGTCCCTTCGAAAAGCGGCCTGCTCACCACCCTGGCTTACCAGTTCGGCAGTCAGCCCGCCGTCTATGCCCTGGAAGGCTCCATCGCCATTACCGGCGCACTGGTGCAGTGGCTGCGCGACAACCTGGGCCTGATCAGCCAATCGGCAGAGATCGAAGACCTGGCCCGCAGCGTGGATGATAACGGCGGTATCTACTTCGTCCCGGCCTTTTCGGGCCTCTTTGCCCCTTACTGGCGTTCCGACGCCCGCGGCGCCATCCTCGGCCTCACCCGCTTCATCAACAAGGGTCATATTGCCCGCGCCGCCCTGGAGGCCACCGCCTACCAGACCCGCGAAGTGCTGGATGCGATGCAGAAAGATTCCGGCGTGACCCTCACCGCCCTCAAAGTGGACGGCGGGATGGTTTATAATGAGTTGTTGATGCAGTTCCAGGCCGATATCCTGGGCGTGCCAGTAGTGCGCCCACGCGTCTCCGAAACCACCGCCCTGGGTGCGGCTTATGCCGCCGGGCTGGCGGTGGGCTTCTGGGGCAACCTGGATGATCTGCGCACCAACTGGCAGGTGGCCAAAACCTGGCAGCCTGCCATGCCCACCCGGCAGCGCAACCAGCTTTACCGGAATTGGAAAAAGGCCGTTAAGCGCACTTTCAATTGGGTTGAATAAGGAACCAGGATGCGTCACATTCAAACGGAAATCCTCATCATTGGCGGAGGCGCCACCGGATCGGGCATCGTGCGCGACCTGGCCCTGCGCGGCTTCAAAACGGTGCTGGTAGAGCGGCGCGACCTGGCAACCGGCACCACCGGGCGCTACCACGGCTTGCTGCATTCCGGCGGGCGCTACGTGGTGCGCGACCCGCAAGCCGCCAAAGAGTGCATCGAAGAGAACCGCATCCTGCGCCGCATCATGCCGCAGTGCATCGAGGATACCGGCGGATTCTTCGTGCTCACCCCCGGCGATGACCCCGACTACGTCCCGCGCTTCGTGCAGGGCTGCCAGCAAGCCGGCATCCCCTGCGAAGAGGTCCCCATCGCTCAGATGTTGCGCGCAGAGCCCCTGCTCAACCCCGCCATCACCCAATGCTTCCGCGTCCCCGATGGCAGCGCCGATTCCTTTCTGGCAGCCGACCTGAACGCCGCCTCGGCGCGCCAACACGGCGCAGAGATCCTCACCTACCACGAGGTGGACCGCCTGATACGCTCCGAGGACTGCGTGGTAGGCGCACTGTGCCACGACCTGGTGAAAGACGAAAACGTGCAGATCGATGCCGACCTGGTGATCAACGCTGCCGGAGCCTGGAGCGGCGCCGTCGCCGGCACAGCCGGGATTTTCGTGCAGATTATCCCCGGTAAGGGCAGCATGGTGGCGGTCAACCACCGCGTGGTCAACACCGTGATCAACCGCTGCAAGATGCCCTCCGATGGCGATATCCTTGTCCCAGCGCACACCGTGGCGGTGATGGGCACCACCGATATCAAGGTGGATAACCCCGATCAGTTCGGCATCGAGCCCTGGGAGATCCGCCTGATGCTGGAAGAAGGCGAAAAGATCATCCCCGGCTTCTCGGGCTTGCGCCTGCTGCGCGCCTGGGCCGGGGTGCGCCCGCTATACAATGAAACCAAGAGCGGCTATGCCGCAGCACAAAACCGCGAAGTCTCGCGCGCTTTTGTGCTGCTCGACCATGAAGAACGCGACGGTGTCAAGGGCCTGCTCACCATCACCAGCGGCAAGTGGACCACCTACCGCAAAATGGCCGAGGTGACGGTGGATAAAGCCTGCCAGAAGCTGAACACTGCGCGCCCCTGCCGCACCCACCTGGAAACGCTGCCCACCCCCGAAGGGCATGGCGGCACAGGTTATCATTATCTGGGCATGCGCCTGGCGCACATCGAACATGAGGCCGAGTATGGTCACCTGATCTGCGAGTGCGAGCTGGCCACCGAGGCCGACGTGACCCGCGCCATCTTACAGGGCGAGGCCAAAACCCTGGATGATATCCGCCGGGATGCCCGTCTGGGCATGGGCCCCTGCCAGGGCGGCTTCTGCACCCTGCGCGCCGCCGGGCTGCTGCACCAACTGCGCCACCCGGCGGTGATTGAGATCAACGTCGCCCTGCGCGATTTTCTTAAGGAACGCTGGAAGGGCCTGCTGCCCATCCTGTGGGGCCAGCAGCTGCGCCAGGAGCGCCTGAACGAGGTGATCTACTTGAACGTGCTCAATGTAGATCACCTGCCCGGCGGCAAAGCCTCACGCCTGGGTGCAGAGATGTACGCCCCGCCCGCCCCCGAGTCCTCACCGCCTGAAGCCCAGCGCCCGGCGCCTGCTGAACCCCGCATCCCTTCTACCAGCCACGGCCAACCTGGCCTGGATGTGCTGGTGATTGGCGCGGGGCTGGCGGGGCTGGTGGCTGCCTGGCAAGCCGCCTGGCGTGGGCAAAAGACGCGCCTGATCGCCAAAGGATGGGGGACAACACATTGGGGCTCAGGCTGCATTGATTTTCTGGGGTACGACTCACCAGAAGCCACCCGCCCGGTCGATTCGCCCCTGCAAGGCATCCGCACTCTGAGCAGCAGCAACCCCCAGCACCCCTACGCCCTGGCGGGAGAAGCGCTGCTGGCTGAGGCAATCAGTGAATTCCAGGCTCTCAGCACCGAGGCAGGCTACCCCCTGCACGGCTCGCTGGATAAAAACTGGCTCTTCCCCACCGCCGTTGGCGCTCGCCGCCCCACCTGCCTGGCGCCCGAAACCATGCTCGCCGGCGACCTGAGCCTGCGCACCCCTATGCTCATCGTCGGCTTTGCGCAGTGCCCCGATTTCTACCCCAGCCTGGTAGCCGAAAACCTCAACGCCCAGGCCGTTTTTGCCAGTGACTTGCTGCTCGATCTGCCCAGCCTGCGCTCGCGCCGCTTTGTCACCGGCATGGTGCTGGCGCAGTTGTTCGATACGCCCGAGTTCCGCCGTGAGGTGGCCGAAGCGCTCAAGCCCAAACTGGCTAACGCCGCCCGGGTGGGCTTCCCGGCGGTCTTGGGACTGGATCATGCCCTGGAAGCCATGCACGATCTGCAGGAGCGCCTGGGCGTGCCTGTGTTCGAGATCCCCGGCCTGCCGCCCTCCATCCCGGGCATACGCCTGCACAAGATGCTGATTGCCGAGATCGAGAAGCACGGCGGGCGCGTCCTGGATGGCATGCAGGTGATCGGGGCAGAGACCGAAGGAGGCAGGATCCGCGCCGTCTTCAGTGAGGCCGCCGCCCGCCACAAGCCGCACCGCGCCGAGAAGTTCATCCTCGCCAGCGGCGGCATCCTCGGCGGGGGCATCCAGACCACAAATACTGGCTATGCGCAAGACACCGTCTTCGGACTGCCCATCGACGCACCCCCCGCCCGCACGGACTGGTTCCAACCCGAATTCCTGTCTGCCCAGGGGCACCCCATCTTCCGTGCCGGCCTCACGATCGACCAACGCTTCCAACCCCTCGACCCGCAGGGCCAACCCATCTACACCAACCTGTACGCCGCCGGCGGCATCCTGGGCGGCTGTGACCCGCTGCGCGAGCGCTCGCTGGAGGGCATTGCCCTGGTAACGGGCTATCTCGCCGGGCAGGCAGCATCTCTCGGAGCAAAGCAACCATGACCGCCCCCCAGCACCCCGTCGAAATGAGTTTGGATCAGTGCCTCAAGTGCAATATCTGCACCACCGCCTGCCCGGTCGCCGCAGTCACCGACCTGTTCCCCGGACCCAAGTACCAGGGGCCGCAAGGCGGGCGTTTCCGCCAGCCCGGGCAGCCCACCCCCGACCACTCCATCGATTACTGCTCCGGCTGCCGCGTTTGCAATATGGTCTGCCCTGCCGGGGTCAAGATCGCCGAGATGAACGCCCGCGTGCGCGCCACCCTGGTAGAACAGGGCAAAGTGCCGCCCATGCAGCGCCTGCGCAACAACCTGGTGGCCCGCGCCGCCACGTTGGGCAAAGTGGCCCAGCCGGTTGCCCCTCTGGCAAACCTGGCCCTCAGCCTCAAACCTGCCCGCTGGGTGGCTGAGGTGACCCTGGGCATCCATCACCAAGCCCCCTTCCCGCCCTTTGCCAGCCAGCAGTTTGGCGATTGGTTCAAGAAACACCCCCGCCCCACAAACCCCACCCGGCAGGTGGTGTATTTCCACGGCTGCTCCACACAGTATTACGAGCCGCGCGTGGGCCGCGCCGCGGTGCGTGTGCTGGAGGCCAACGGCTTCGAGGTGCTTATCCCGCCGCAGAACTGCTGCGGCCTGCCGCTGCTCTCCAACGGCGAATTCAAGGCCGCCCGGCAGTACCACAAGAACAACGTGCGCTCCCTGGTCGAGTATGCCCGCCAGGGCATCCCCATCGTCGGCACCTCCACCTCCTGCACGCTGACGCTCAAGGAAGAAGCCCCCGAGCTGCTGGATATGCACGACGAGGCTACGCGCCTGGTGGCCGAGGGCACCTATGATTTCAATGAATTCCTGCTCCTGCTGCACGAAGAAGGCCGCCTGAAACTCGACCTGCACCCCATCCCGCTGACCCTGGCCTATCATGTGCCCTGCCAGTACCGCGCCCACCGCCTGGGCCGCCCCGGCACCGAGGTAATGAACCTCATCCCCGAGCTCAAAATCATCGAAAGCCAGGCCGCCTGCTGCGGCATCGCCGGCACCTACGGCTACAAGAAAGAGAAGTATGCCATCGCCCAGCAGGTCGGCAGCGAGTTGTTTGATTTCGTCCGCCAGGTCGGCGGGCCGGTGGCCATCTGCGACAGCGAGACCTGCCGCTGGCAGATCACCCACGCCACCGGCGTGCCGGTTGTCCATCCGGTGGAACTGCTGGCGGCAGCCTATGGCTTCGAGTTAGAATCCCCCCTGGCAGAAGTAGCGGCGCTGCAAGCAGCCAGAGTGGGGTAAGGACCCGCGAGGATTGTTAACCATGACATCTCCAGAACCCAGCCCATCTGCTTTAAGAAGGCCCTTTGTGGTGTTGATCATCCTGCTGGTGCTGACCTGCATCGCCGTCTTTGGCATGCGCGCCTTCCTGCTGGAACACGCCCAGCCGCTGGTACACCCCACCTCTGACCCTGGCGGTGCGCCCCCCGCAGATACGGCTGCCCCAACGAGCGAATACCCTGCCATCCCCCAACCTCTCGCGGAGCCATTCCTGCTCACCACCGATCCATAGCCATACACCATCCTGGCCTTCATGAGTCTTGTCCGTAATCGATTGATCAACTCTACTTCAGGAGAAACGATATGAAACGCACCCAAAACCAAGTTTGGCGTATCCTCGTTACCCTGGCGCTGGCAGCCGGCCTCATCAGCCCGCTGAGCCAGGCCGCCCAGGCATCGGACTCAACCCGCACCCTGCTCGACCTCATTGACAACATCGAGCTGGATGGTGTACGAGATGTGGGATATATTCCCCTCGCCAGCGACCCCAGCGGCGACCTGGGCGACCCCGGCGGCGCACCTGGCACCCAATGGGCCGACCTGACGCAACTCTACGTGGCTGCCGACGCCGCCAATCTGTACGTCTATGCCGACCTGCCCGGCTACACCCAGGCCGGTTCCACCGGGTCGATCTTGCTGGCCCTGGATGTGGATGGCGATCCCCTGAGCGGCGGCACACAGGATCCCTGGCTCAATGCCATCGCCTTTGACTACACAGCGGTTGATGGGGCGATCACACTGAACACTGTACAGCCTGACTATGTGGTGCGCGGCCATATTCCTGGCAATGACCCCGATCCCAACATCGACAACGGCTGGACAGAACTCCTGGCCTGGGATGGCAGCGCCTGGCAGGGTTTGGGCACCAACTGGGGCGGCATCATTGCTCCAGGGCAGATAGGCTCAAATATTGCCTACAGTGACACTCACGGCGTCGAGTTTGCCATCCCCCTGGCCGACATTGGCAACCCACAGCCTGCCGAGGTGCACCTGCAGCTCATTACCACCCAAACCGACATCAATAAAGGCGCATACGATACCATCCCCTCCGACAACCAATCTGCCGGTTGGGACGAGGCCACTACCCAGACCCAGTTGGTCTCGGTGCCCGTGGCAGTAGATGCCTCTGGCGACCTTGACCCACTCGGCCCTGGCTCGTGGAACGGCACCGCCTGGAGCGACGTTACCCGCCTGCACATCTGGGCTGACGATGCATCCCTGCACGTGTACCTCCCCATGCCCGCCTACGACACTTCGGTTTCCGAAGGCTCCTTCCTGGTGGCAATCAATACCACCAGCGGCGGCGGCAATACCGGCGACCCCTGGGGCAATGCCATCACTTTTGACTTTGACACCATCTGGCAAAACCTGGGCTATACCCCCCAGGCAACCGATGCTGCGCCCGATTTCGTGATCCGCGGCAATATCTATGGCCCTGGCGGCAACGGCTGGACCGAACTGCGCACCTGGAACGGCAGTAACTTCAATACCGGCGGCGGCGTGGATTGGGGCGGCATCGGCAACAGCGGCGAGCCCTCCCTGCCCGGCTCCAAGGTCGCCTGGAGCGATGGCGACGGCCTGCGCTTCACCATCCCCTTCACGGACCTGGGCCTGGCTGCCGAAGATCAGGTGGACTTGCAGTTCATGGGCACGCAGACCGATAGCGGCAAAGGCGCCTTCGATACTGTACCCACAGATGATCAAACCACCGGCGGCTGGAGCGATCCCACCACCCAATCGATCATGGCCTCCTACATCATCCCCATCATCGGGCAGGCCAACGCCGGCCACGATAACGATATCTGGTGGAGTGCGCTGGGCCACAACAGCCGCGACAGCCAGTACCGCACCCCCGGCGGGGCTGTGCCCACCGACACCGCCGTCACCCTGCGCTTGCGCGCTGCCAAAAACGATCTGACCCAGGCGCAAGTACGCCTGTGGAACGACCGCCTTGACGCCCAGACCATCCTGAATATGACCCTGGTGGCTACGGATGTCACCTACGAATACTGGGAGGTGACCCTGCCCGCCAGCGCCGACCCCACCGTTTACTGGTACCGCTTCATCGTCATTGACGGCACGGATACAGATTACTACGCCGATGGTGCGGAGAAACTGGGCGGTTGGGGCGAGGCCTCGGACGAGGAGATCGACAACTCCTGGCAGCTGACCGTCTACGACCCGGCTTTCCAAACCCCCGAATGGATCAAGAACGCCGTCGTCTACCAGATCTTCCCCGACCGCTTCTATGACGGCAACCCGGCCAATAACACCTCTCCGGGCACCTTCTTCTACGATGAAAGCGGCGGTACCATCTTCCGCTCGGACCCAGGTTTCGGCACCGATAACCCCTGGAACACGTACATCTGCGACCCGCGCGATAACACCGATTGCCCCGGCACCTACAGCAAGAACTTCTACGGCGGCGACCTGGCCGGCCTGACTGAAAAGCTGCCTTACCTGGCTGGTCTGGGCATCACCGCCATCTACCTCAACCCCATCTTCGAATCGCCATCCAACCACAAGTACGACACCACCGATTACAGCATCATCGACGACAACTTTGGCAGCCTGGCCGATTTCGAAGCCCTGGTGGATGCCGCGGATGCCCTCGGCATCGTCCTGATCCTGGACGGCGTCTTCAACCACGTTTCGTCAGACAGCATCTACTTCGACCGCTACGGACAATATGCTTCCTCCTTAGGCGCTTGCGAGAGCAACCTCAGCCCCTACCGCGACTGGTTCTACTTTATCCCTGAGGTAGGCGGCCCCTGCATGGGAGACGATGGCACCCCCAACGCGGCCAGCTACGAATCCTGGTGGGGCTACGACAGCCTGCCCAAGATGCAAGCAAACAACCCTGAAGTGCGCGACCTGATCTGGGCCACCGGCGCCACCGCCATTGGCCCCTACTGGATGGACGGCGGCAGCACCAACAGCCGCGCCATGGGCTGGCGTCTGGATGTGGCGGGCGACGTAGACCCCGGCACCCTCACCGACCCGACCAACGATTACTGGGAAGGCTTCCGCGACGCCACGCACGCCGTCAACCCCGAAACCTACATCGTCGGCGAGGAATGGGGCAACTCGGCCTCCTGGACCATCGGCGGCGAGTGGGACGCCAGCATGAACTACCCCTTTGGCACCGCCATCATGGGCTTCTGGCGTGACACCGACTTCGTGGATAACGATCACAACGACGGCAGCAGTGCAGGCGTCATTGCGGCACTGACACCCTCCGAGTTGAACGAGCGCCTGCTCAACCTGCAGGAACGCTACGCCCCTGAGGCCTTCTATGCCATGATGAACCTGCTGGGCAGCCACGATACCAACCGCGCCCTGTTCATGCTGGACAGCCGCACCGGCGAGAACGACGACTCGATCTATCTTGACCCCGCCTACGACTGGTCCGATGCCATCCAGCGCCTGCAGGGCGTAGCCCTGCTGCAGTTTACCCTGCCCGGCGCGCCAACCATCTACTACGGCGATGAAGTTGGCCTAGTAGGCCCGGTGACGTATGCAGGCGGCAAGTGGGAAGACGATCCCTACAACCGCCAACCCTTCCCCTGGATTGACAACCCCGACCTCCTGGGCATCCCCTACTACGAGCACCTGCAATCCGAGGCCGGTCAGGATGTTCTGCACGACTGGTATTCCCTACTCATCTCCATCCGCAACGATCACCCCGCCCTGCGCACCGGCACTTTTGACCCGCTGCTGACCGACGACGATAACATGGTCTACGCCTATGGGCGCAAGCTGCTCATCGAAAACGATGCTGCCGTGGTGGTGCTGAACCGGGAAGCCGCTGCCCAAGCAGTCATTCTCGACCTGAACGGCTACTTGCCTGTTGGGGCTGTGCTGATCAATGCCCTGGATGATGCCTCTTACACCATCCAGCCCGATGGCAGCCTGAACCTCCCGGCTGTGCCGGGTATGTCGGGCATGGTCCTGGTGCTCGATAGCGGCGACCTGACCCCGCCCGATGCGCCCACCAACCTGGTCGCCGTCGAAAGCGAATCACAGGTAGACCTATCTTGGGATGGGGTGGCTGGCGCTGCCTCGTACAAGGTGTACCGCAGCCAGGTCTCCGGCGGCGGCTATGTATTCCTGGCGAACGCCCCCACAAATGCCTACACCGACCTGGCCGTGGTCAACGGCACGCAGTATTACTATGTGGTCACCACCATCGGCACCAATGGCCTGGAATCGATCTATTCCAACGAGGCGGGCGCCCTGCCGCACTGGGATATCGATTATGCCGTCATCAGCACGCCAGCTGAGATCACCCATACCGTCGGCATCACTCCCACCGAAGAGATCTTCGGGCGGATATGGATCAACGGCGTAACCACGGAAACCGGCCAGACCCCCGGCCTGCTGGCGCAGATAGGCTTGGGCGCGCTGGGCAGCGATCCCACCGGCTGGTCGCAGTGGGTGGATGCCCCCTTCTTCCAAGACTTTGGCGTGTACGATGAGTTCGCCGGCGTGCTCACTCCTGAGACGGTTGATGAATACAACTTTGTCTATCGCTTCTCTACCACCAATGGGCGCGATTGGGTCTATGCCGACCTGTGGGGCATCTACCCGAGCATGCCTATCATGCCCGGCGTGCTGCACGTGGTTTCCTCGGGCGACACTGTGGCCCCAACCACACCTGCCAACTTGAGGGTGGTCGATTCGGCAGGCACTTTTGTGCAGTTGGCCTGGGACCCGATCGAAGGCGACCCGACGCTCTACGCTTACGACCTGTTCCGCTCGGATGCAGAAGGCTACACCGGCGAGCTGCTGGCCCGCGTCCTGGCCCCGGCCTCCGGCTACGTGGATTGGTCTGTAACCACCGGCGTAACCTACTACTACTACGTCCAGGCAGTAGACCGCTCCTTCAACCGCTCGGGCTACTCCAACGAGGTCAACGCCACGCCCACACATCAACCGGTCACGGTCGTCTTCAACGTCACCGTCCCGGCTGGCACCCCCGGCACGGTCTACATCGCCGGCAACATGGCCAATCAGTTCGGCGGCTCCTGGAACCCTGGCGGGCAGCCGCTCAGTCCCAGCGGCACGCCCGATGTGTGGACGATCAGCCTGGACTTCATGGAAGGCGATGCCCTGGAGTTCAAGTTTGCCCGCGGCACCTGGGATACGGTAGAAAAGAAGGCTGACGGTCTGACGGAGGTTGCCAACCGCAAGCTGAACGTAGTCTACCTGCCCAGCCGCACCCAGATAGTCAATCTGGTGGTAGCGAACTGGCGCGATCCCTTCGTCACGGGCTTCAGCCCGGCGGCTGGCGCTACCGGCGTCTACACCGACACCGTGATCCAGGTCACCTGGAACCAGAGCATGACCATCAGCACCACTTTCAGCGTGATCGGCCCTGCTGGGCCGGTGGCGGGAACCTTCTCTTACGATGACCCGTCCTGGACGGTCACCTTCACCCCCGACCAGCCGCTGCGCACCGGCACCACCTACACCGTCATCGTCGAGGGCCAGCGAGATCTGCACAACGACTTGCAGTTCGCCCCCATCGAATGGAGCTTCACTACCGAGGGCTACCAGGTGCTCTTGCTGCCGATGATCCAGCGGCATTAGCCCATTCATATCCAAACAAAAAAGTGCGGGCGCTTTGCGCCCGCACTTTTTTGTTTGGATTAGAGCTTTCCTAAGATCTCAACCGCCCGCCTCACGCCATCTTCGGCGCGGATTTTTGCGCCCAGCGCCACGGCGCGCTGACCCATGCCTGAGTCGTTGACCGCGGTGGTGATGGCCTGGGCCAGTTTTTCGGCCGTCAGCCGGTTAGAGGAAATGGGCGGCAGGCCCACGCCCAGGTCTGCGACGCGCCAGCCCCAAAAGTTCTGGTCCAGCGAGATGAAGGGCACGCAAAGGGTGGGCTTGCCGGCCCGCAGACCCGCTGCGGTGGTGCCCGCACCGCCGTGATGCACCACTGCCGCCACCTGAGGGAAAAGCCAGGAGTGCGGCACCGAGTCGATCATATAAACAGAGTCGGGCAGGTCTGCCCCGCTCATTCCGCCCCAACCAGAAAGCAAGATGCCGCGCTGCCCTGAGATGCGCAGCGCCTCCAGCACCCGGCGGGTGGCGGCCTGAGGATCGCCGTGGCTCATGCTGCCAAAGCCCACGTACACCGGCGGCGGCCCGGTGCGCAGGAATTCCACCAGCGCGGCTGGCGGCTGCCAGTCGGGCGGCGGGTCGAGGAACCAGTAACCGGTGACGTGCAGATGGGCCGCCCAATCCGCCGGGCGGGGGACGACGTGCTCGCTGAACGCGTTCAGCACCGGCCAGGTGCGTTTCTCAAAGTAGGCCATGGGGCCATCTGGGCGGGGCGCTGGAGGCAGCCCCAACACGCTGCGCCGCGCCAGATCCACCGAGGCGCGCTGCATGGGCCAGGCCATCCAGCGCCAGCCCAGCACGTGCGAGGGGCGGTTGAGCCGTCCCCCCAGCCAGTTGCGCAGCATGGGGAAGGAGACCGCCGGGAGGGCACGCGTGGGCATGAACGGCACCATCCAGGCCTGCACGAACGGCAGCCCCAGCTTTTCGGCTACCGGCTGCCCTGCCACCAACCCGCCAAAGCCGCCCACCACCACATCGGCATCCTGGCAGGCATCCAGGCAGTCGCGCATCCACTGTTCATTCAACACCACCAGCTTTTTCTTCATCAAGGAGAACTGGGCCAGGAGGTTATTTTTGGCCAGGGCGTCGCCCACCGCCTCGTCGCGCATCAGCGCTTCCATGTCGCCGTGCAAGGTGGCAAACGCCAGACCGCAGCCCGCCACCAGGGAGGCAAAGTTTTCGTGGGTAGCCACCCGCACAGCATGGCCTGCCTCGTGCAGCCCTTTGCCCAGGGCTACGTACGGGCGCACGTCGCCCTGGGCGCCGGGAGCAATAATCGTGATATTCATAACCCTTCTCCTTTCGCATACTGCGAAAAAGAACCTTGTCGGGTGCAGTCATTATACGATATTAAGGTAGAATCATCACCTATGCTAGCCTCGCTGAAACGGTACCCGCGCCAATTCCGCCTGATGTTCTTTGGCATGCTCATCTCCACCGTCGGCTCGAGCATGATCTGGCCCTTCTTGATGATCTACGTCAAGGAGCGCCTGGACCTGCCCCTGTCTACCGTCACCGGCCTGACCAGCATCAACGCCGCTACCGGCCTGCTGGCAGCCTTCCTGGCTGGGCCCATCACCGACCGCTTTGGGCGCAAGTGGGTCATGGTTTTCAGTCTGTTTGCCAACGGTCTGGTGTATGTTTTTCAAAGCCAGGCCGACTCGTTATCAGCTTTTGCTGTGCTGATGGCCATCAGCGGCATCTTCAACCCGCTCTACCGCGTGGCCTCCGACGCCATGCTGGCTGACCTAATCCCCGCGGATCAACGCCCCGAGGCCTACGCCCTGCTACGCATGAGCAACAACACCGGCATTGCCGTCGGGCCGGCCCTGGGCGGATTCATTGCCACCATCTCGTATACGGTTGCCTTCTATATCGCCGCCGCCGGGCTGATCGCTTATGGCCTGCTGATGTTCACTTTTGCAGTGGAAACGCTGCCCCAGCGCTCCTCGACGTCACCGAGCGGCGCACAAATGCTCAAGGGTTATCTGCACATCCTCAAAGACAGCCACTTTACCTTCTTCGCCCTCTCCTTCGTGCTGACGCAGATGTGCGCCACCCTGATGTGGGTGCTGCTGCCGGTCTTTGCTAAGACCGAGTATAAGATACCCGAAAACGTATACGGCTGGATCCCTACCACCAACGCCCTGATGGTGGTGTTCCTGCAGATGTATGTCACCACATTCACCCGCAAGCACAAACCGCTGCCCATGATGGCCCTGGGCACGCTCTTCTACGCCATCGGCGTGGGCAGCATCGCCCTGGGCCGGGGCTTTGGGGGCTTCTGGGTTAGCATGGTGGTGATGACCATTGGCGAACTGATCGCCATGCCCACCGCTTCCACCTACGTGGCAGCCCTGGCCCCGGCAGACATGCGCGGCCGCTACATGAGCGTCTTCAGCCTCACCTGGAACGTTGCTTACGGTTTCGCCCCGCGGTTAGGTGGCAATCTGTACGATTATGTCGGCCCGCAGGCCCCCTGGATTGCCGGCCTGTTCATCGGCCTGATCTCGGTGCTGGCATATCTGATACTCTCCCGAAAATGGAGTAAAATCATAGCATCCTAAAAGAACAGTAACCCAAACCAATTGGAGGATCCCCTATGCCGAAATCTTACATCGATAGCATGCTCGGTCAACAAGAAAAGATTGTGACCATCTCGCGCCAGCACTGGTTCATTTTGGCCAGCGCCATCGCCCTGGAGATTATCCTGATCATTGCCATCTTCGCCACCACCATCTTCATGGCTATCGTCCTGCCACCGCCCAGCCAGATCATTGTTGGCCTGTTAGGCTTTGTGCTGCTGCTCATCCCCATCGCCACCATGACGCACGATATCATGAAATGGTCCAACCGCCAGTTCATCATCACCAACCGGCGGGTGATGCAGATCTCCGGCATTTTCAACAAGAACGTCTCTGACTCGTCCCTGGAAAAGGTCAACGATGTCAAGCTGGTGCAAAGCGCTCTGGGCCGTATATTCGACTACGGCGATGTCGAGATCCTCACCGCCAGCGAGCTGGGCGTCAATCTATTCACCCGCATCCAGAACCCGGTTGGCTTCAAAACTGCCATGATCAACGCCAAGGAAAAACTGGATCACGGCGAGGTGCCGCCCGAGACGACTATGGATATCCCCGCGCTGATCACCAAACTGGCCGCGCTGCGCGACCAGGGCCTGCTCACCGCGGAAGAGTTTGAGGCCAAGAAAACCGATCTCTTGTCCAAGATGTAGGCAATCTTTGACCCGCAGCACACAAGAAGAAGCCCAACACTGGAACGCTCGTTACTCCCAGGAAGCGCGCTCGTCGTTTGAAGAGCCGCGCCCCTTCCTGTTGGAAAATGCCCATCACCTGCCCGTCCGCGGCCTGGCACTGGATGCTGCCATGGGGCTGGGTGGCAACGCCGGTTTCCTGCTGCAGCGCGGCCTGCACGTTGTCGGCGTGGATCTGTCCTCGTTGGGTGTACGCGTTGCCAAGGCGCGCCTGCCTGCCCTGATGGCCGTAGAGGCCGACCTACGCCATTTTCACATCCCCGCGGACACCTTCGATGTGATCATCAACTTCTTCTACCTGGAGCGCAGCCTTTTCCCGATCTTTGCGCGTGCGCTGCGCCCGGGCGGCATCCTCATCTTCGAAACCATGACAGTGGAAATGCGCTCCCTGCGCCCGGATATCGAGCCCTTGTTTTTACTGGAGCCGGGCGAGCTGCGCCAGGCCTTCCCCAGCCTGGAAATTCTCTCCTATCGAGAAGGCTGGCAGAACCGCAGCGGGCCGCACCCGCGCGCCGTGGCCAGTCTGGCCGCCATCCGTCTGTGATTATTCTGAATTGGAAGGCTCGCAGCGGGCATATGCCCGCTGCGAGCCTTCCAATTCAGAGATTACATCAATTCGGCGTACACCGCCAGCAAGCGGCTGGCAATCCGCTCCCAGGCATAATCGCTGGCAGCGATCACCGCCTGCTGCCCCATGCGGGCGCGCAGATCGGCATCGCCCAACAGGTTCTCCAGCCGGTCTGCCAAAATTTCCGGCTCATCCACCGGCACGGTGTAACCCGTCAGCCCGTCTTGCACCAGGTAAGCCAGCCCGCCCACCTGCGAGGCCACCACCGGCGTGCCGCAAGCCAGCGCCTCCAGCGCCACCATGCCAAACGACTCGTAGTGCGAAGGCACCACCACCGCCTCGGCGGCAGAGTAATAGTATGGCAGCGTATCCTGGCTGCGCTTGCCCAGGAAGACGATCAAGTCTTGCAGCCCAAATTGCGCACACAGCGCCTGGATGCGGGCCATCTCAGCGCTCATCTTTTCCGGGTCGGCATCTGGCTCGCCGCCAATCACCGCCAGGCAGAAGGGATTGCGCTCCAGCACGCCCCGCTGGCGCATCAGAGCGATGGCGTTGATCAGCACATCCATGCCCTTCAGCGGCTCGATGCGCCCGACAAACAGCAGCATCCGCCCGCAGGGCGGCACGCCAATGAACTCTTTGGCCTCATCCTGCGGGATGGGGTAAAAGCGGTGCGGGTCTACCCCCGGCGGGATGACCACAATGCGGCGCACATCTGCCTGGTAAAGCCACTGCAACTGCGCCAGTTCGGCGGGCGTGGCGGCGATGATGCGGTCAGCCTGCTGGATCACCTTGCGCTCACCCTCCAGGCGGTAACCGCCTTCCATCTCCTCCGGCGATTGCGCCACCCGGTTCTTCATCAGCACCAGGGTATGGAACATGTGCGCCACGGGCACCTGCCAGGCCTGTTTCAGTTCCAGCGCCGCCAGCCCCGACATCCAATAGTGGCTGTGCACCAAATCGTAGTGGATGCCCTTAGCCTGGGCAAACTCTCGAATGCCCTGCACAAACTGCGGCAGGTGCGAGGCCAACTCTGGCTTGGGCAGCGGCACCTCCGGCCCGGCAGGCACGTGCACCACGCGGTTGCCGTAGCCCAGGTCGTGCAGCACATGCGGCACATGCTCATCCTGTGAGCGAGTAAACACATCCACGCGCACGCCCATCACGCCTAGCTGCCGCGTCACCTCGCGCACGTAGACGTTCATGCCCCCGGTGTCTTTCCCGCCCAATGTTGCCAGCGGGCAGGTATGATAAGAAAGCATTGCGATGTTCAATCAGTATTCTCCTTGCCACAACTGCCCCTACCCTGGTATAATCCCGACGCTAAAATCAACGCCACCGTAGCTCAGTCGGCAGAGCAGACGTTTCGTAAACGCCAGGTCAAGGGTTCAATTCCCTTCGGTGGCTCTCTCAGTCTCAGGGTTGGCTGTAATAAGCCAACCCTTTTTTTGCCCTTATCCAGTATAATTCCAACATGTCAAATCGTACACCCCCCGTGATCATTGGAATTGCTGGCGGCACCGGATCGGGCAAAACCACCGTGACCAATGTCATTTTGGAACGTGTGGGCTTTGAAAATATTGCCATCTTGCCGCACGATGCATATTATAAAGACCTCGGCCACATGCCGCTGGATAAGCGTCGTCTTTTCAACTTCGACCATCCCAATTCCCTCGATACCCCCTTGCTGATCACCCATATCCAGCAGCTCAAGCGAGGCCATGCCATCGAGATGCCGGTGTACGACTTCAAGAACCATTCGCGCACAACAGAAAGCGTGCACATCGAACCCAAACCGGTCATCCTGGTGGAAGGCATCCTGATCTTTGCCGAGCCCGAATTGATCAAAGAGTTCGATGTTAAGATCTTTGTGGACACCGATGCCGACCTGCGCTTTATCCGCCGCTTGCGCCGCGATATTGCCGAGCGCGGCCGCACCAGCGAATCGGTCATCGAGCAATACCTGTCCACGGTGCGCCCTATGCACCTGGATTTCGTTGAGCCTTCCAAGCGCAACGCCGATGTGATCATCCCGGAGGGCGGACTGAATACCGTTGCCATGGCGATGGTTGTTGCCCGCATCCAGGATCTCCTACACCAACCCCAATAACCCGCTCTCACAGAAAGGATTGACAATGACCATGCAATGGAATAGCGCCCCCAAGATGGAAATCGACCCCAAGAAAACGTATACCGCCACCATACACACCGATGTAGGCGATATCACCATCCAACTGCACGCCGATAAGACCCCCAAGACGGTGAACAATTTTGTTTTCCTCGCCCGCCAGGGCTTTTACGATAACACCATCTTCCACCGCGTCATCGCCGATTTCATGGCCCAGGGCGGCGACCCCACCGGAACCGGCCGCGGCGGCCCAGGCTACCAGTTTTCCGATGAATTCCACCCCAGCCTGCGCCACGATAAGCCCGGCGTGCTCTCGATGGCCAATGCCGGCCCCGGCACCAACGGCTCGCAGTTCTTTATCACCCACGTGCCCACCACCTGGCTGGATAACAAGCACAGCGTGTTTGGCCAGGTGACCAAGGGCATGGATGTGCTGATGAAGATCGGTCCGCGCGATCCTGGCCGCCCTGATGCCCCTGCAATCCACCTGCTCTCCATCACCATCGAAGAAGTGTGACCCAGCCCCCGTCCAAATCGAAGCTTGGCGTTAACCTGTTGCGCCTGCTGGCCCTGATCGTCGTGGTTGCCATCAGCGTTTACATCTTCAGCATCCGCGATCAGGCTGAGCAGTTGGCCAAATACGGCTACCCGGGCATCTTCCTGCTCTCGTTCCTGGCTTATGCCACCGTGCTGCTGCCAGCCCCAGGCGTTGCTGTGGTCTTCAGCATGGGGTCAGTTTTCAACCCTCTGGGTGTGGCCCTGGCTGCCGGGGCAGGCGCGGCGCTGGGAGAGATCTCCGGCTACCTGGCAGGCTTTAGCGGCCAGGCCGTGATCGAGCGGGCGGATATGTACCAGCGCCTCAGCGGTTGGATGCAAAAGAACGGCCCGCTTACCGTCTTGCTGTTATCAGCCATCCCCAACCCCTTCTTCGACCTGGCGGGCGCTGTTGCCGGTGCGCTCAAGATGCCCATTTACAAGTTCTTATTCTGGGCCTGGATCGGCGAAACGATCAAAATGCTGCTATTTGCTTACGCCGGGTATGCCTCCATTGGGTGGTTCCTGCAGAAATAGCCCGACACCAAGATTTTCACTGAGGTGATCATGAAAGAAATCGATTCCTATCTTGTCCAACACATGGATGAAAGCATCCGCGAGCTCTCCCTATTGTGCGCCCAGCCCAGCGTGGCCGCGCAGAACTGGGGTATGGCTGAATGCGCCGCAATGGTCGAGCAGATGTTGCAACGGCGCGGCTTCAGCGTCGAGATCATGCCTACCGGCGGCGCACCCGTGGTGGTTGCCGAACGCCGCGGCAAAAGCAGTAAAACCCTGCTCTTCTACAACCATTATGACGTGCAGCCGCCCGAGCCGCTGGAACTGTGGGACAGCCCGCCCTTCGAGCCGACACTGCGCGACGGTAAGCTGTTCGCCCGCGGCGTCAGCGACGATAAAGGCCACCTGACCAGCCGCCTGTTCGCCATCGACGCCTTCCTGGCCACCCAGGGCGAGCTGCCTTGCACGGTCAAGTTCATCATCGAGGGCGAGGAGGAGATCAGCAGCGTTCACCTCAATGATTTTGTGCGCAGCAACCTGGAACTGCTCAAGGCCGATGCCTGCATCTGGGAGTTTGGCGGCGTGGACCATGAAGAGGTGCCCGTGCAATACCTGGGCCTGCGCGGCATCTGCTACGTGGAGCTTTCGGTGCAGACCGCTAACATGGATGTGCATTCCGGCCTGGGCGGGTCGATCTTCCCCAACGCCGCCTGGCGCCTGGTTTGGGCGCTGAACACGCTCAAAGGCCCAGATGAGCGCATCCTGCTGCCGGGGCACTACGATACCGTCCGCCCGCCCAGCCCGCGCGACCGCCAACTGATGGAAGCCCTACCCGAAACATCTGAGGAGTACCAGAAGCGCTACGAGGTCAAAGAGTTCCTGCACGGCCTCACCCGCGGCGTGGAACTGCGCCTGGCAGAAGTGTTTGAGCCCACCTGCACCATCTGCGGCCTCACCTCCGGCTACCAGGGCGCAGGCTCCAAGACCGTCTTGCCGGCGCGCGCCTCCGCCAAGATCGATTTTCGCCTCGTCCCCGACCAGACCCCCGAGCAAGTGCTGGCCTCGCTGCGCGCCCACCTGGATACCCACGGCTTCAGCGATATCGAGATTACCTTCCTCGGCGGCGATGCACCCGCCCGCACTGACCCAGACGACCCCTTTGTGACCATGGTGGTCGAGAGCGCTCGCCCGGTGTACGGCATGCCGATGCGCATTGTGCCCATGAGCGGCGGCTCTGGCCCCAACCACGTCTTTGTGCACGATCTCAACCTGCCTGTCGCCACCGCTGGCGTCGGTTACGCCGGCACGCTGGCGCACGCCCCCAACGAGAACATCCGCCTGGATCTGTACCTGAAGGGCGCCATGCATATCGCCCGCATCCTGAAAGAGTTTGCCGCCTGATGTCTGAATCCATTGTTGCCCTCGACATCGAAACGACCGGGCTAGACCCGCAAGCCGATGCCGTCATCGAGATCGGCGCAGTGCGCTTCAACGGGCGCCGCGTGGATGCCGAATGGTCCACGCTGATCAACCCGGGCCGCCGCATCCCGCCCTTCATCACCCAATTGACCGGTATCAACGATCAGATGGTGCATGAAGCCCCCACCCTACGCGCCGTTCTGGCTGACCTGCGCGATTTCGCCGGCGATCTGCCTATCCTGGGGCACAATGTTGGCTTTGACCTTTCCTTTTTACGCAAGCACGGCATTCTGACCGAAAACGGCGCCATCGATACTTACGAACTGGCTGCCGTGCTCCTGCCCAGCGCCGGGCGCTACAACCTGGGTGCGCTGGGGCAAGCTCTGGGTGTGGCGCTGCCCGCCACCCACCGCGCCCTGGACGATGCCCGCGCCACGCGCGGCGTGTACCTGCGCCTGTTGGAAATTGCCAAGGAACTGCCCCTGCCCACCCTGGCAGAGATCGTGCGCCTGGGCGAGCAGGTAGATTGGGGCGGGTTCAGCACCTTTTACAATGCCCTGCGCGCCCGCTCCAAAGAAACCATCTCTGCCCGCCTGGCGCGCCAGGGTTACCTGGGCCCCCTATTGGAAGGCTATTCGCCGCGCAACGCCCTGCCGCTCAACGCCACCGCCGACCCGGTGCCGCTAGACCCCGAGGAAGTTGCCTCCATTTTGGAGTACGGCGGCGAATTTTCCCGCCACTTCCCCGATTACGAATACCGCCCCCAGCAGGTAGAGATGCTGCGCGCCGTCACCCAGGCTCTCTCCGAGGGGCGCCATCTGCTGGTGGAAGCGGGCACCGGCACCGGCAAAAGCATGGCTTACCTCATCCCGGCTGCCCTGTGGGCCATGCAGAACAACCGCCGGGTGGTCATCTCTACCAACACCATCAACCTGCAAGACCAACTGATCAAAAAAGATATCCCCGACCTGTGCCAGGCGTTGAACCTGGACCTGCGCGCCGCGGTGATGAAAGGCCGCGGCAATTACCTCTGTCCACGCCGCCTGGAGAATTTGCGCCGCCGCGGCCCGGCCTCCGCCGATGAGATGCGCGTCTTGGGCAAGGTGTTGGTCTGGCTGAACACCACCAACACCGGCGACCGCAACGAATTGAACCTGAACGGACCCAACGAACGGGATGTGTGGGGGCGTGTCTCTGCGGAGGACGATGCCTGCACCACCGAGAACTGCCTGAAACGGGATGGTGTCTGCCCCTTCTACCGCGCCCGCATGGCTGCCCAAAACGCGCACATCCTCATCGTCAACCACGCCCTGCTGCTGGCAGATATGGCCACCGGCAGCCGCGTCCTGCCAGAGTACGAGTACCTGATCGTCGACGAAGGCCATCACATGGAGGACGCCACCACCAACGCCCTCTCCTTCCGCGCCACCCAGAACGAGATCACCCGCACCAACCGCGAGCTGGGCGGGATGAACGCCGGCGCTTTGGGGCGCGTCTACAATACCCTGGCGGGCGCCATTGCCCCAGGCGATTTTGCCGCCTTTGAGCATTTGATCCAACAGGCCACCGACGCCGCTTTTCACTTTGAGAACTTTGCCCAAAGCTTCTTCACCGCCATTGAACAGTTCCTCTTCGAGCAGCGCGATGGTCAACCGCTGGGCAATTATGCCCACCAGGAGCGTATCCTGCCAGCCACCCGCGCCCAACCGGCCTGGTCGGATGTGGAAGCCGCCTGGGACGAGGCCAACCGCCCCCTGCGCGCCCTGATCGACCTTACCGGGCAGATCATGAAGGGCCTGGGCGAGCTGGCTGAGGCGCTGCCAGAAGAAATGGAAGAGATCTACGGCGGGATCAGCAGCCTGTACCGCCGCCTGAACGAATATCACCTCAACCTGGATGGGTTGGTGTTCGAGCCTCTCTCCGATGTGATCTACTGGGTGGAGCTGCACCCGCACTATAAGAACATCTCACTCAACGCCGCCCCGCTGCACATTGGTGCGCTGATGCAAAAATACCTCTGGCACGAAAAGGCCAGCGTGATCCTCACCTCTGCCACGCTCACCGCCGCCGGCGAATTTGATTACCTGCGCGGCCGCCTGTACGCCGAAGATGCCTATGAACTGGCGCTCGGCTCACCTTTTGACTTTGAGAGCGCCACGCTGATCCACATGCCCAACGACATCCCTGAGCCGTCTGACCGCCAGGGCCACCAGCACGCCGTAGAGCAGGCCATCATCAAGCTGGCTCAGACCACCGGCGGACGCATGCTGGTCTTGTTCACCTCCTACGATCAGCTCAAGCGCACCTCACAAGCCCTCAGCACGCCCCTGGCTCGCCACGATATCCATATTTACGAGCAGGGGGAAGGCGCCTCGGCCAACGCCCTGCTGGAAAACTTCCGCGCCGATGCGCATGCCGTATTGCTGGGCACGCGCGCCTTCTGGGAGGGGGTTGACGTACCCGGCGATGCCCTTTCTGTGCTGGTGATCGTCAAGCTGCCCTTTGACGTCCCCTCCGACCCGATCATTGCCGCCCGCTCTGAGACCTTCGAAGACCCCTTCAGCCAGTATTCTCTGCCCGAGGCCATCCTGCGCTTCCGCCAGGGGTTTGGCCGCCTCATCCGCACCCAAAGCGATCGGGGAGTGGTGGCCATCCTGGACCGGCGCATCCTGACCAAGCGCTACGGCAAGCTCTTCCTGGATTCGCTGCCCACCTGCACCCTGCGCGTGGGGCCGCTGGCCGAACTGCCCAAACTGACAGCCAAGTGGCTGAACCTGTAATGACTCCGCCTCCCCCCCGCAAATGGCTCCCCCTGGCTGCCCTGCTGGCAGCCGGGCTGGCGCTGCTGGCTGCCTTGCGGCTTGCCCCGGCAGTGCTGGAGCCACTGCGAGAGTGGCTCAGCCAGAGCCAACAGCCCGTGGGCACCCTCAGCAATGGCCTGAGAATGGCCTCCACGGGCTTGTTTTTGCTCATTGCCGGGGGGGGTTGGCTGTGGCAGAAACGCCATGCCCAGCAAAGCGAGCCAACCCCCACGCCGGGGCTGGCCAAAGGCTGGGGCGCTGGCTTCCTGGCCGCGGCCGCTGTGGTTGCCTGCACGATCATCGTTGCCAATCCGCGCGGCATGTACCCGACCAATTTTTACCCCCCGCGCTGGCTGCTTGCCCGCCCGGTGAAAATGGATGCCTACCAGGCCCTGCCTGTTGCACCCGATCTCGTCATCCTGGGCAGTTCGCGCACCTTCACCATCGCCCCCGTCGATGTGCAGGCCCGCCTGGGCTATACTGCCTTCAATGCCTCGGTGGAGGGCATGCGTATGGCAGAGATGCCCGCTTTCGTGCGCTTTGTCACGCAAGAACACCCTCCGGGGCCCATGGTGCTGCTGATCGAGGCCGCACCCTACGCCGCCGACGATCTCGTCAGCGAGCGTCTCCCCAACCGCCTGCTGCCTTATCTCTCTCCAGACCAGGCCTTCTCTTTCATTTACAACCGTTACACCAGCCTGCTCAACCTGGATCACTTCTCCGAATCAGTTTACCAGATGCTGCGCGAGCCAAAAGAAAGCCTGGACTGGAGCTTCCAGCCCGACGGCATGGGCATACTGCCCCTATCCAGCCCAGCCGGGTTAGAAGAAGGGGTCAGCCAGGCCATCGCCAATATCCCGGCTCACTGCCAGCCTCCCAGCCGCGCGGCGATGCGCTACTACCAGCAGGTGGTGGACCTGGCAGCACGCTACCAGATGGCGGTGGTGTTCATTATCCCCCCTTACCACCCGCGCTATTACGCTGCGCAAATGGCCCCCGGCAGCGATTTCGACGCCTGCAAGGCCCAGGCCGTGGCCTTTTTGCAGGCGATGGCAGAGGAATACAGCCACATCTTCTTCCTGGATTACACCGACCCGGCAACCATTGGCAGCCTCGACACCGCCGAGGGATACTATGACTACCAGCACATGACCCAGGAGAACGCCGCCCGATTGCTCGAGGCCGCCGCCGCCACGCTCCAGCAGGCCTACCAGATTGCAGAGGAGTGGCGCACCCGCTGACGGGTGCAAGATATCGCCATGGGAATCGCCAGCCAGGGTTTCCTGCTCTTATTTTTGCCGCTCAGCCTGCTGATCTACTGGCTCCTGCTGCGCCGCCCGCGGCAAAAACTGCTCTTTCTCAGCCTGCTCAGCCTGCTGTTCTACGCCATCGCCGGGAAGGAGTATCTGCTCCTGCTGCTGGGATTATCCGCGGCCACCTACGCCTTGGCGCGGGTGCGCAAGTTCACCCTGGGCATCCTGCTTAACCTGCTGGCGCTGGCTTTCTTCAAATATGGGGGCTTTGGCTTGCAACAGGCAGGATTGTTGGCTCAGGCCTGGGGGCTGCAAGCCGCCCTGCCGCTGCTCAACCTGGCTCTCCCGCTGGGGATTTCTTTCTACGTGTTCAAGCACATCAGTTATCTGGTAAGCGTGCGCCGGGGGCGCTGCCCGGCTGCGAGCGATCCTTGGCTCTTCTTCACCTATGCCGCCTTTTTCCCCTCCGTCAGCGCGGGGCCGTTGAGCGGCTACCCGGAAACTGCCAGCCAACTGCAAGCGCTGCCCTCCCGGCTGGAGCCTGCAAACCTCTACCAGGGACTGCTGCACATCAGCGCCGGGTTGGCCAAGAAGATCTTGATCGCCGATATCCTGCGGGATGCTTTGGGCGCCGGGCTGTTTGGCAGTGCCGCAACCGGCGAGGGACTGGCCTGGGCCTGGCTTTCTCTATTGATCTACGCCTTCCAACTGTATTTCGATTTCTCTGGCTATACGGACCTGGCTCTGGGAATTGCCCTGCTCTTTGGTGTGACCCTGCCGCCCAACTTTAACAACCCCTACCTGGCCTCCAACCTGGCCCAATTCTGGCAGCGCTGGCATATTTCGCTCTCTTCCTGGATTCGCGCCTATGTGTTCATGCCCTTCTCGGGATGGCTACTCACTCACCTGGGGAACCGGCACAAACAGCTGGGCATGCTGTTGGCCAACCTGCTCACCATGACCCTGATCGGCGTGTGGCACGGCACAGGCTGGCTCTTCTTGCTGTGGGGCTTATATCACGGCCTGCTGCTCAGCCTACGCTCTCTACTCGCCCAGCGCGGCGTGCAAATCCGCGGCCGCTTCACCGGGCAAGCGCTCACCTTCGTGGCGGTGCTGATCGGTTGGGCCATCTTCCTCAGCCCCGACCTGGCCTTTGCCGGCAGGCTCTTCTCGGGCCTGCTGGGCCTGCAAGGCGTGGGCAATCTGGCCCCGCTGCTGCTCGTCTACGATAAATTCACCCTGGCTACCCTGGCCATCGCCATGCTGCTCTCTGCCCTGGGGATTGTGGAAGCGCTCCATCTGCCCCCGGCACGGCGCGCCTGGGTTGCTGCGGCCTGGGGCCTGCTGGGGCTGCTGTGCATCCTGATGTTAGGGGAAGAGGTCGAGTTTTTGTACGTGCTGTTCTAAGCCAGGCGTCATTGGCTGTTCGCGGCGCGGCGCTGAGCGGCCCGCTCAGCCAGGAAATACACCCCCGCCAACCCGGCATACACCGCCAGCAGGCACACAGGGATCACTTCCAACGAAACCTGCTCTGCCAAAACGCCCATCAGGCTGGGGATCACCGCAATACCTAAACCGGTAGCCGCCATCTGCATGCCGATGGTATTGGCGGCGTAACGCAGCCCCACCCGCTGGCTGGTGCCCGACATCAGCGCCGGGAAGATGGGGGCGATGGCAAAGCCGATCAAGGCCACCGCCAGCAGATTAGCCACCTCCGACGGATTCCAGATCAGCAAAGCCGCACCTAAGATCGCCCCCGCCAGCCCGCCTGCCACCAGCAGGTTGACCCCCATCCGTTTGGCAAACAGGCCCGCCACCACCCGCCCCACGGTAAAAGTAGCCCAATAACTGCCCGCGAATAACCCCGCCAGGGTTGGGTCAACCCCACGCGATTCAACCAGCAGGCTGTAGCCCCAGGTGCCAAGCGAATTTTCCGCGCCAACGTAGAGGAAAAACAGCCCCACGCTCAGCCACACCTGCGGCTGGCGCAGGGTTTGGCGCATCGGCGTCTTGTAATCGGTCAGGCGCTGAGGGGTTTCACTCTCTTGCGAGGCGCCTTTTTGGCTCCACATTGCCAGGGTCAGCATGAAGCAAGCCGCCAGCGCCAACTGAAAAACGCCCACGCCGCGATACCCCGCGTGCCACGTGTTCAGGGAGGTCAGCCCAACGGTCATAATGATCGGCCCCAGGGTCACACCAATCCCCCAACTGGCATGCAGCCATTGCATCAGCCCCTCGCCGAAGTGCGCCGCAACATAGGTGTTGAGGCCGGCATCGATCGCTCCCGCCCCCAGCCCGGCAACCACACCCAGCAGCACCATCATCCACCACGCCGGGACGAGGGTATAGCCGATCAGCCCGATCCCGGTGAGGGCGCAGGAGGCAGCCAGCAGGCGGCCCACGCCCAGCCGGGCGATCAGGGGGCCGCTGGAGAAGCTGGAGATCATGTACCCCAGCATGGACGCCGTGATCAGCATGCCAATCGCATCCAGGGGCAGCCCAAAGCTGGCGCGGATGGAAGGCCAGGCCACCCCAAGTAAGCCGTCGGGCAGCCCCAAAGCTACAAATGCAATATAGGCCAATAGCACCAGACCAATTTTGGGATAATACTTGATCTTCTTCCAGATATTCAAGAGTTTTTCCACTTCTAAATATGTTGAAATCAGGTGTGTGCGGGCGTTTTGCGCCCGCACACACCTGATTTCAAGCTCTTTTTCCGCCCCTTGAGGGGTGGAAGTTAGATCACTGTTTGACCGGCAGCCAAACGGTAAAGGTGCTGCCGTCTCCCAGCGTGCTTTCTACTTCGATCTTGCCCTGGTGCTGCTCGATCACCTGGCGGGCGATCGAAAGTCCCAGCCCCGCACCGCGGAACAAGTGCCCCTTGACCTCATCCAGGCGGAAGAAACGATCGAAGATGCGTGGCATCGCCTCGGGCGGGATGCCCACCCCCTGATCCCGCACGCGGATCCACACCTGCCCGTCCCCGCGACCCACATCCACCAATACATCACCGCCATCCGGGCTGAACTTGATCGCATTGTCCAGGATCGCCATTATAGCGCGCTCCAGGCTCTTCGGCTCGGCAGAAAGCCTGGGCAAATTGGGGGCAATGTTCAATTTGAGCCCCACCTGGCTGCGGTCAGCCCGCGCCCGCTGCTGATCTACCGCCGCGGTCACCACCGTGCCCAGGTCGATCACCTGGAACCCCGGCAGGATCAGATCCATTTCTTGCAAGAAAAGGATATCATTGGTCAGTGTGATGATCGACTGCAAGTTATTTGCCACCGTATCCAGGGCTGCCTGCAGCGCATCGCCTTGCAGCATGCCCATGCGCGCCACCTGCACAAAGCCGCTCGCCGCGGTCAGCGGTGTGCGCAGCTCATGAGCAATGGTGGTCAGGAACTCCCGCCGGGCGTAATCCATCTCGGCTAACTGCTGGTAAGCCTCCGCCAGCTCACGCGCCTTCAGCCGCAGCTCCTCGATCGCCATGGCATCGTTGCGCTTCAAGCGCTGGCTCACCTCGCGCACCATCGCCAGCGAGACGGTGGTGCTGCGCTCGAGCAGCTTGGTGAAATCGGGCTTGCGGATTTCCAGCACCGAGACCGGCCCCACGGTGGCAACAGTGGCTGCTCGCGGGGCATTATGGATCAGCGCCATCTCGCCAAAGAAATCACCCGCCTCCAGATGCTTCATGAGCTTTTGCTCCAGGTTGGTCATTTCCTTGGTCACTTCTACATCGCCATCCAGGATGATGTAGAAAGTCTCCTCCACCGCGCCCTCGCGGCACAGGATCGTTCCAGCCGGGTACTCCCGGACGCGCCCAACCGACACCATCTCCTGGGCTTCTTCCTGGCGGATACCCGGGAACGCGCATCGTAAGATATTGAGTGGGGAAACCTCGCTGGGCATAACAACCTCCTGTGCAGTGATCAACTTGATCAACTTAATTGTAACGCCTTTCGTAAAAAATGAGTAATGTACTTCCGTACGTGCGGCGGTCGAACTCCACCAGGTTCTTCAGCACATCCTCACCGAATTCCTCATCTTCCACCGGGTGGATCTGCACAATGACCCAGGCATCTTCCACCAGCCAGCCAGGATTCTGATCCACCGCCAGCAGGGCGCGCTTCCACAGGCCCAGATACTGCGGCGGGGCAATATACACATAATCATACACCTGCTCTGGCGGGCGCGCCAGCAGGGCAAAGGCATCCATGTGCAGAACGAGCGCCCCCTTTTCCAAATCGGTCGCCTTCAGGTTCGCCCGGATGGTAACGATGGGCTGGCGGTTCAGATCGATGAACAGCACATGCGCCGCCCCGCGGCTCAAGGCCTCAATGCCCACGCTGCCGGTGCCCGCAAACAGATCCAGAAAATTGCACCCCTGGATTTCCGGGCCCAGGATGTTGAACAAAGCCTCCCGCACCCGGTCGGTGATCGGGCGGGTGGTGTCGCCAGGCACAGAGCGCAGTCTGCGCCCGCGGGCAACTCCTCCAATGATCCGCAATCCACTCATCTATTGATCCTCTTCCCGGCCGCGCCGGTCAAGCGCCCGGCTCCACGCTGCGCCGGGCGGCGATGATGTTGGCGCGCGGGGCAATGGTGGGCAGCACGCAACCCGTCCCCAGGATGAAGCGCCGTCCCTGCGTCGCCTGGATGGCATCCCGGGCTTCGGCTCGCACCTGCTCCGGCGTGCCCAGCACCATAGTTTGCTCGCGCTGCAAACCGCCGCACAGCCCGCCGGAAAACAAGGATTGCGCCTGGCCTAAAGTGGGCGCGGTATCCCGGTCATGCCAGTTGATCACCGCCATCGGGTAATCCACCACGCGCGTAAACATCACATCGCTGCCATGCAGATGCAGCATATTCAGCCACAAGTCCCTGGCGGGCTCCAACACGGGCAGGTCATACGCCCGCCCAAAGGCATCGAACTCCGCTTCAGAGAGCAGGCCGTATTGGGCATGCTGCACAGCATAAAAAACACCCGCCATGCCGGTTTGGTGCGCGGCTTCGATGAACTGCCGCGTGCTCTCGGCGATGGTGCGCAGCCCGGCGTGCACTGCCTCGGGCCAGCGCCGCAGGTGCACCAGTAACTGTGCGCCGCCGACCAGGTTCTTGGCCTGTGAGAGCGGACTGAAGACCGTTTGCAGCACCGGCGTCTGCTCGCCCAGCGCCTCACAGACCAGGCGCAGGCAGTTCAACTGCCGGCCCAATGCGCCCTGGTATACATCCAGGGCGGGCAGGCGCAGCCAATCCTCTGGCTCATGCACCACCCGCCGCGTCACCTCGCGCGTGCCCTCGGTAGCACCCCGCCAGGTATCCTCCACGCCCCAATCTTGCAGGCAAAACGAGGAAGCCGGGGTCACTTTCACCAGGTCGAAATCGTAACTGTGCTGAAAATCGAGCGTAGCCGCAGCCAGCGTTTCGGGCGCCTGGTCATCCACCGGGAAATGCCGCCATAATGCCACCGGGGTGCGGTCTGGGATCGCGCCGCTCAGGCAGGTTTCCAGGCGCTGGCGGTGTGAGATTGATTGATCCGTCATTGTTCTTCTCCCATCCTCCCGGCTTTACCATCTAGCTGGCGGAGGTGCCCCTGCGCCAGCACATCCAGCATCCTGGCCCGATCCGCCTCCATGTGTTTGCCCTGGATCAACGCCATCACCTGCTCAAACGCCTGCCGTGAGCCATCTCGATCTCCGGCGGCTTTCAGCACCAGGCCCAGGCCGTAATGCCCATCCACCATCTCTGGCTCAAGGGCCGTGGCGGCGCGCAGGTCACGTTCCGCCCGCTCGTACTGCTGGCGGGCGTAAAAGGCAATCCCGCGGCGAGCATACTCTTCAGCGGTGTGCGGGTCTACCATCGTCTCCGGGTCCACGGCAATGGATTTAACCCAAAAAACTTCCTTTTTCTTGTTTTTTTTTCGAAACAAACGCATGCTGTTGCTCTATGAGGAGGAAGGAGGGCAGGCGCGTTGGATCACCGCCTGGATTTCCGTCTCTTCCGCAGATTGTTCGGTAAAGAAGCGCTCCATATAAGCAGAGCGGCGCATCCGCAGCGCCATGGGCGCCACGGCTCGCAGGTCAGCTTCGCTCGCTTCGCTGCGACCGTCCAGCGCGGCGTAGGCGCGCGCCGCCTCGAACAAAGTGATCTCTGCCCGCAGCGAATCGATCTTCAGCTCTTGCACCATCGCCAGCCCCAGCTTCGAGACCGCCTCGGGCACCTTCACCTGCACCACGGCATCCCGCGCCGCCTGCACATCCGCCTGCACTTCTTGCAGCGCGGCCGCATAGGTGGCGGTCATGCGCCGCGGCGAGGCCTGGTAGAACTGCACCTGACGGTAGGCTTCTAAACGCTGCTGAGGGTCTTCCAAACCGCGCACCACCACCCGCAGCCCAAAACGATCCATAATCTGCGGGCGCAGGCGGCCCTCTTCCGGGTTCATCGAGCCCAGCAGCACAAACCGAGAACGGTAAGTGGCCGTGACCGGACCGCGCCGCACCGTGTAAGAGCCCTGGGCGGCCGCATCCAAAATAGCGTCCACTACCTCGTCTGCCAGCAGGTTCACCTCATCCACGTACAGCAGGTTGCGGTCCGCGTGCGAAAGGATGCCGCGGCGCAGGCGCAGGCGCTCGTGGATGGCGGCGCGCTCATCGATGCCGCCCACCACATCTTCCAGACGAGAGTTCAACGGCAATTCCACCAGCCGCACCTTATCCATCGTCGCCAGCGGCTCGCCCTGGCCAAATTTGCGGGCACAGTCGGGACACACCGCTTCCAACCCGCCCGCCTCAATATCTTCGGGCATGCAGCCGTAATGGCACAGGCTGCGCGGTGTCTCGGGCAGAAGGTCCGCCAGGCTGCGCACTGCCGTGGTCTTGCCGGTGCCGCGCGGGCCAATCAGCAGCATTCCACCCACGCCGGGGTTGATCAATGCCAGCAGCAGGCCGATCTTCATCTCCATCTGCCCCACCAGGGCCAGGAAGGGGAAAGGCAGCGTTTCGGCTAAACCGGCATCTTCTCTTTCCAGCGCCTGCCACTGGGCGCTCCCGGTGACCCGCTCGATCAGTTCACGCAGCGAGCGCACCTGCGGCGCAGGAGCACCTTCGGCTGCAGGCTGGGGGGCTGGGGCAGTGGGTTCTTCGCTCATGACTCGCTCCGGCGTCTTTGTTCCAGGCGGTAAGCCTGGCGTTGACTGCCTTCTTCCATGCGCTGGCGCTCCGCCTCCGTCTCCGGGGTCAGCGGCGGCACCGCCACCGGGCGGCCATCTTCGCCAGGCGCCACGTAGACCAGGTAAGCCATATTGGTCACGGTGCATTCGCCCGTCACCGGATTCTCCGCCGTCACATGCACTTCCGTTTCCATGGAGGTCATGCCCACGTAACTCACTTCTGCCGTCAATGTCACCAGATCGCCCAGGCGGATGGGCTGGCGAAAATCCATGCGGTCCACCGCCACGGTCACCACCCGGCGGCGGGCATGGCGTATGCAGGCCAGCGCTCCGGCCTCATCCACCAATTTCATGATCCAGCCGCCATGCACATAGCCCATGTTATTGGCGTCCCTGGGCCCCATCAACTGTACCAGCACTGTGCGCGAAGCACTGGGGGGTTTCCCCGGCAGCAGCTCATCCATGGATCAATCCATATCCTCGCGCATATCGCCAAAATCGACCGACGGCAGCAGCTCGGGCTGATCTTGCAGCACATCGATGGTGCCAAAGGCCAATTCTGACATCATCGGGGCCAGGGGATTGACTGCCGGTGGGCGGATCTTCAACACGCTGGGACGCTGCACGGCAATGCGCCCCTGGTCGAATCCATCAGCCATCTTGCGCAGCACGCGCGGCCCATCGCTCAGCCAGCCCACGTAATGCCCGTGAACCGAGTACACCTGCCGGTTAGGGGTAACATAGCCGATCCACTCGCCCTGGCGGCTGTACAGGTGCGGGTAAGCCAGGTAGGCTTCCAGGTCACCTTTGCTGGTATAGATAGGAAGTAGTTTTTGATTCTCTGCCATAGTTTTCTTTGATTATACCCGTATCAGGCCGTTCTCGCTGATCTCAGCCGCTATTCTGACTTCACATCACCGTAAGTCCAGTAGCGGTTGGCGAAGAAATTCCAAAACATCACCACGATCACAGCGATCGCCAGGGTGACATTATCGCTGATCACTTCCGCGGAAAAAAGCGGCACCTGGAAGGGTAGACCCTCCACAAAACGGTACAAAACCGGCTCCAGGAACTTGAGGATGGGGATGCGGATGGCCAAACCCGCCACGCTGACCACGAAAAATTGGATCAACTGGCGAGACACCGGCTTAGAGCGCGAGTCCGGGTAGGTCCAGTAGCGGTTCCAGGTGAAGTTGCTCAAAATAGCGCAGATAAAGGAGATGGTGCCTGCCCCAACCAGCGGCACGTGGAAGAGGCGCGTCAGCAGGTTGGCGACGCCAAAATCCACCACTGCGCCAATGATGCCCACCACAGCAAAGCGCAAAAAACGCTGGCGTTCTTGCTGATTGGTCAGGATCGCTGTCATGACAGGCTAAGTTTCTGGCGGAAATAAGCGATGGTTTTACCCAGGCCCTCTTCCAGGCTGACGCGCGGCTCCCAACCCAGCACCTCCCTGGCCCGGCTGATATCCGGGCGGCGGCGCTGCGGATCGCTCTCGCCGCGCTGCCCCGGCTTGAACTGCACCCCCGCCGGGTTACCCACCAGGCGGTTGATCGTCTCGGCAAATTCCAGGATAGTGGTCTCAACCGGGTTGCCGATATTTACCGGGTAATGTTCAGAGGAATGCAGCAGCCGCACAATGCCCTCCACCAGGTCATCCACAAAGCAAAAGCTGCGCGTTTGCAGGCCGTCGCCGTACACCGTCAGCGGCTCACCGCGCAATGCCTGCTGGATAAAGTTTGGCACCACCCGTCCATCATCCACGTGCATGCGCGGCCCGTAGGTGTTAAAGATGCGCACCACGCGCGTGTCGATGCCGTGGAAACGGTGATAGGCCATGGTCAGCGCCTCGGCAAAGCGCTTGGCCTCATCATACACTGAGCGCGGTCCGATCGGGTCCACATGCCCCCAGTAAGCCTCCGTCTGCGGGTGCTCCAGCGGGTCGCCGTAGATCTCGCTGGTGGAGGCCAGCAGGAAGCGCGCCTGGTTGGCGCGCGCCACGCCCAGCGTATTGTGCGTGCCCAGCGCCCCAGCCTTCATCGTCTGGATAGGCAAATTGACGTATCCCAGCGGCGAATTGGCGTTGGGGCTGGCTGGCGAAGCAAAATGCAGCACGGCATCCACTTTGCCCGGCACAAAGATAAATTCCGAAACATCATGGCGGATGAACTGAAATTTCGGGTGACCTGCCAGGTGGGCCAGGTTTTGCGGGTTGCCGGTGATGAAATTATCCATCCCCACCACCTCGTTCCCGTCAGACAGCAAACGCTCACACAGGTGAGAGCCTAAGAAACCAGCCGCTCCAGTGATCAAGATACGCATATCATCTCTCCAAAATTCTATAAAGTCAGGTCTTGCGGCCTATCGCCAATCCACTCTGGCAGCCAGGCCGTCACCGGTCACTTGCTGCGCCGTGCCATCTGCCGGGCTGACCAGCCAGATATTGCCCTGGTAAATCACCGCGATCATCAGGCGGGCAGGATCGCCCACCGGCGCAGGCGACCAGACCACCTGCTGCGGGTCCAGGCCTGCCGAGCCCTGATCGGGGAAAAGCGTCTGCCGGTTCGAGCCGTCACGGTCCATCACGCACAGCCGGTAGCGGCTGGTGCTGCTCTCGGTGGCAAAGATGGCCTGCAGGTAAGCCACCTGGTAGGCGTTTTCTATCACCGCCGGGCTTGCCTCCGTTGCCGGGCTGACCACCAGGGGCTGCACCGGCGAGGGCGAGGGATAGGCAAACATGCCCACCTCCGCCACCAGGCTCACCGGCGCGCCCCCGTCCAGCGGGATCGCCACCAGATCAAAATACGGCGATTCTTCCGCGGAGGGCACACCCGCCTTGACCACGTGATCTACCGTGTAGATCACTTTGCCATCTGGCCCCCAGCCAATCCCCGGCACCCAGGCCCAATCGCTGCCGGTTTGGAAGGGCATAATATCCAGCAGCGAGCGCATCTCATCCAGGCGCACATCCAGCAAGCCCACGCCATCCGGTCGGGCATAGCCCAACAGCAGCCCATCCACGCCCCAGGCAAAATCCATGCCCCACCAGCCGTACACGCCGCCAGAGTTGGCCTCTAGCTGCAGGGATTTCTCCCCCAGACCGCCGCTCTGGCTGATATTGACCATGTAAAGGTCATTATTGGCCTGCCAGCCGGGGGCGGTGGGACGCGGTTCAACCGTTGAGTAAGCCAGTGCGCTCATCTCTGGCGACCAGCCCGCAAAATGGATCACGTTAGACACTTCCAGGTCAACGATCAGCGGCGTGGGCTGGTCAATTTTCACCGCCCACAGGGTATTGATCTCGTTTTCCTCGCTGCTGCTGCGGGTGTAGACCAGCCATTTTCCATCCGCCGAAAGTGAGAACACGCGCCCATCCAGGTCGCCGGTCGTGACCACCGGGCGGCGGCTGCTGGTGGTACCCTCCATCACCCAGGCGTTGCCCCCCACTAGGTAAGCCATGCGCCCAGGGATGGGCAGCGAAGCAAAGGGCGTCTGGCTGCCCACCATCAGGATCTCTGGCACAGCCTCTTGCAGAGTGACCGTCTTGACCACGCTGGTCGAGATCAGCACATCATCTTCGTACACTCGCCGGTAGGTAGTCTCCTCCAGGCCATTTACGCCCGGCTGGCTCAGGCGCGTCTCCCCCGCGGGGAGCGACTCGTTCAGCACGGTTTGGTTGCCAAAGGCGATCACCGCCTGCTCCACGTAGAACTCCTCGCGCACCCGCACCACCTGCACATGCGAGCCGCCCGAAAGCACTGTGTACAGGGCCGGGCTGGCGCGGTCCAAACTGCCCATCACTACCCCAGCCCGGGTCAAGGCATCCTGGGCGGTGCTGCCGGCGGGCAGCTGCACCTGGTATTCCTTGCCATCCGCGGTGATGCTGACCTGGATCAATGCCTGCGTTACCTGGGGAGGCGTGCAGCCAGCCAGCACAATCACAATCATCAAAATCACGATCCATCGAGAGTGGTATAATCGCACAGACACCTGCTCCAAAAATCTATGAGGATACAACACCCCATTATAGCATGTCCGACCAACCAATCCCAGAAATCAGCCCCGATACCCTGGCAAAGCTCGAAGCCCTGCTGTTTGTGGCCTCCGGCGCGGTGCAGCCAGCGCAATTAGCCAGCGCACTGGAGATCACCCCGCGCGAGGTAGAAAAAGGCCTGGAGCAGCTCGAAACGCTCTACGCCCAACCCGAACATGGCCGCGGCCTGCGCTTGCAGCGCCATTTTGGGCGCGTACAGCTCACCACCGCCCCCGAAATGGCCATCATTATCGAACGCTTCTTGGGGCTGGATGCCACCAGCCGCCTGAGCCGCGCCGCCCTGGAAGCCCTGGCAATCATCGCTTACCAGCAGCCCGTCACCCGCCCAGAGATCGACGCCGTGCGCGGCGTCAACAGCGATGGCGTGCTCAAGAGCCTGCTCAGCAAGGGGCTGGTGCAAGAAGTGGGCCGGGCAGAGCGCCCCGGTCGTCCCATCCTTTACAGCACCACCGCCGATTTCTTGCAGCACTTTGGCCTGAACTCGCTGACCGAGCTGCCACCCCTCGCCCTGGAAACACCCGGCGAAGCCCCTTCAATCTTAAAGGAATAGGCCCGCGCGGCCTTACAACCCAACATGCCCACTTATACACTTTCGCAATCCACCCTCTGGCTTGACGACCGCCCCCTGCTGACTCAAGTCGGCAGCCAGGCCGCCCTGCTGCCCGACCCGCTGGGCAACGGCGTTTTCCTGCGCTTCTCTGCCGACACCCCGGCCTCCCGGCTGATCTTCCCTGCCGGGCAGGTTGCCCGCCTCCAACGCTTCACCGCCTGCCACCGCTACGAGCCGTTCTGGATGGTGCCGGCCGCGGGCGGCCCCGGCGAGCGCCTGCCCGCTGAGACCCAATCTCTGCTGGCCCTGCTGGAAGATGATACCTGCCTGCTGCTGATCCCCCTGGTGGAAGAGCCGCTGCGCGCCTGCCTGCAAGGCTCGCTCAACCAACCCGATCAGATCGAGCTGGTTGCCGACAGCGGCGACCCAAAAACCACCGCCCAGGCCATCACCGGGCTCTTCGCCGCCTGGGGCCAGGATGCCTATGACCTGGTGAGGCGCGGCGCGGAAAGCGTCTCAGCATGGCTGAAAACCGGCCGCCTGCGCCGCGAAAAGCAGCTGCCCGATTTTATGCAATACTTTGGCTGGTGCACCTGGGACGCCTTTTACCAGGAGGTGACCCACGAAAACGTGCGCCAGGGTTTGCAGTCCTTTGCCGAGGGCGGCGTGCAGCCGCGCTTCATCATCCTGGATGACGGCTGGCAATCTGAAAGCACCCTGCCTGGCGGCGAGCGCCGCCTGACCGCCTTCGCTGCCAATGCCAAATTCCCCGGCGACCTGGGCCCCACCGTACGCATGGCCAAAGAGGAGTTCAGCATCCGGCGCTTCCTGGTGTGGCACGCCTTCAACGGCTACTGGGGCGGCGTGGATGGCGGATCCCTGCCTGGGTACGGCGTAAGCGATGCCTGGCGCGCCTACGCCCCTGAAATCATCGATTATGCCCCCAGCGTAGCCTTCTACTGGGGCACAAAGGTGGGCCTGGTGCCACCCGAGAGCATTGACCGCTTCTTCCAGGATTACCACCGCCACCTGCGCCAGCAAGGCGTGGATGGCGTCAAGGTGGATAACCAGGCCGCCCTGGAAGGGCTGGGCGCAGGCTGCGGCGGGCGCGTCACCCTGATGCGCCGCTACCGCGAGGCCCTGGAAGGCTCAGCTCAGGTGCATTTTCGGGGCACGCTGATCAACTGCATGTCCAACGCTAACGAGATGCACTACGGCACGCTCAATTCGCAGTTGGTGCGCACCTCCACCGATTTTTGGCCCAACCGCCCCGAAACCCACGGCCTGCACCTCTACACCAACGCTCAGGTGGGCGTGTGGTTTGGCGAGTTTATCCACCCCGATTGGGACATGTTCCAGTCGGGCCATGCCATGGGCGCCTTTCACGCCGCCGGGCGGGCGGTCAGCGGCGCGCCGGTCTACGTTTCCGATAAGCCCGAAACGCACGACTTTGCCCTGCTACGCAAGCTGGTGCTGACCGATGGCAGTGTGCTGCTGGCGCAGGGGCCTGGGCGCCCCACCCTAGACTGTTTGTTCCACGACCCCACCCGCGAAGATGTGCTGCTGAAGATCTTTAACCACAACCTGCAAGCCGGCGTGATCGGCGTCTTCAACGCCCGCAGCGGCAGCCAGGCTCCCACCCTCCGCGGCGAGGTGCGTCCGGCGGACATTCCCGGCCTGGACGGGCAGGAGTTTGCCATCTATGCCCATAACGCCGCCGAGCTGCGTTTGCTGGGCCGCGACGAGGCCTGGCCCGTGAGCCTGCCCCCGCTGGGCTTCGAGGTGTTCACCATTGTGCCCATCCGGGATGGCGTAGCGCCCATCGGCCTGCCCGACCTGTTCAACAGCGCCGGGGCGGTGCTGACCAAAGGGCAGCCCTGCCCCAGTCAGTATCTCCTCACCCTGCAGGGCGGTGGGCGCTTCCTGGCTTACTGCCAGCCCCCCCCCTCCTGGCTGGAAGCCAACGGCCAGGCCGTAGAATTTATCTATGACGAAGACACCTGCATCCTGCAGGCAGCGCTGCCGGAAATCCCCGGCCCGCTCGAAGTGCAGATTATTTTCGAAACCTAGCACCAAAATACGCATCAACGCCTCGTAGTAACGACTTCAGTCGTTACTACGAGGGTCAAAAAATCGTTTTTTGAGGAGACTACCAGATGCCCCACCTCCACCAACCCGCCTGGCTGGAAGATGCCGTTTTTTACCAGATCTACCCACAGTCATACTACGACTCCAACGCCGACGGCATTGGCGACATCCCCGGCATCATCCAAAAGCTCGATTACCTGCAATCGTTGGGCATCACCGCGATGTGGCTCAATCCCTGCTTCGAATCGCCCTTCCAGGATGCCGGTTACGATGTCAGTGACTATTACAAAGTAGCCCCGCGCTATGGCACCAACGAGGATCTGCACACCCTGTTCGTTGAGGCGCGCAAGCGCGGCCTGCGCGTCCTGCTCGACCTGGTGCCCGGTCACACCTCCATCCAGCACCCCTGGTTCCAGGCCTCCGCTCGCCACGAGAAGAATGAGTACAGCGACTGGTTTGTGTGGACAGAGAGCGCCTGGAATTGGGATGTACCTGGCTACCGCATCATCAGCGGCTATGGCGAGCGAGATGGCTCGTACCTGACCAATTTCTTCTTCTTTCAACCGGCGCTCAACTACGGCTTTGCCCAGCCCGACCCCTCCAAGCCCTGGCAGCAGCCCATCGATGCCCCCGGCCCGCAGCGCGTGCGCCAGGAACTGAAGAACATCATGCGCTTCTGGCTGGAGATGGGCGCCAGCGGCTTCCGCGTGGATATGGCTTTCTCGCTGGTCAAAGCCGACAGCGACGCCCGCCAGACCACTGCCCTGTGGCAAGAGCTGCGTGCCTGGCTGAACGAAAACTTTCCCGATGCCTGCCTCGTCTCCGAATGGGCACGGCCGCGCCTGGCGCTGCGGGCGGGTTTCCACATCGATTTCTGCCTGCCCTTTGGCATGCCCGGCTATGTAGCCCTTTTGCGCAAGCCCTATCCGCAAAACGGCCCCGGCACCGACCCCTACGGCTTCTCCTACTTTGACCCCTCCGGGCACGGCAACATCCTCGAATTTTTGGATACTTACCTGCCGCATTACGAGGTTACCCGCGGCCAGGGGCTGATCGCCATCCCCACCGGCAACCATGATACCAGCCCACGCCTGGCCCAGGGCCGCAGCACCGCCGACCTGGAACTGATCTACTTGTTCCTGATGACCATGCCGGGCGCTCCCTTCATTTACTATGGTGACGAGATCGGCATGCGCTCGCTGGATGGTTTGCCCTCCAAGGAGGGCGCTTACAACCGCACCGGCATCCGTACCCCCATGCAGTGGGCAGACGCCCCCAATGCCGGTTTCTCCACCGCCCCTGCTGGGCAATTGTACCTGCCGGTGGATCCCGCCGCCGACCGCCCCTGCGTCACCGCCCAGGAATCTGACCCGCAATCGCTGCTGCAGCGCGTGCGCCGCCTGATCGCCCTGCGCCGCCAGCACCCGGCGCTGTGCGCCAGCGGCAGCCTGGAGATCGTCCACGCTCAGCGCGGCCATTCCATCTTTGCCTACCGGCGCACGCAGGGCAGCCAATCCATCCTGGTGGCGCTGAATCCCGCCGACCAGCCTGCCGAGATCACCCTGCCGGCGGGCCTGCTCTCCGCCGCCCCCATGACGCTGTATGGCATAGATGCCGCCATCCACCGAGAAGGGGCAGAATGGCGCCTGCGCCTCCCCGGCGTCTCGGGCGGCGTTTACTTACTTCCCTAGGGGGGATTATTTGCGAAAATAGGTGTTTTGCGTGGCAAAGCCACGCAAAACACCTATTTTTCATTTTTGCTATCTTACGGTGGGGTGAGCTTAATTTCGCGAGAAGGCGACCTGGTCGTCGGCCTCGCGCATCAGGGAGCCCAGCAGCGCCACCTCACGCCGGTAGATGACGCGCAGCTCATCGGCAAAGCGCAGCGCGTCGCCCACCTCCAGCAGCTCCTGCTTCTGCTCCAGCGGGATCTGCAAGAGCATGGCTGCCATGTTGAGATAGATCAGTGGCTCGGCGGCAATGCGCTGGAAATCCACGTCCGGTCCGCCGCGGCTCAACTGACGCACGTAGCGTTCCAGCCAGGGGCTGAGGCGCTGCTGCGCCTGCGTCAGTCCCGGCGGATCATCCAGCGGCATCGGCAGCGCCTCCACCTCCCCCATCAGATAAGGGCGATCATGCTTCAACGCCACGATGCGAAAACGCTCCTGTCCCAGCACCACCAGGTTCATGCGCCCCTGCTCCAGCGCTTCCACATGGGCGATCTGCGCCGAGCAGCCCACCTCGGCAGGCTCAGCTGGAGGGCCCAACGCCTCCAACCCGCTGTGGATCAACACCACGCCAAAGGGACTGCCCGTCTCCTGGCAGTAAGCCACCATCTGCTTGTAGCGCTCTTCGAAAATATGTAAATGCACCGGCGTCCCCGGAAATAAAACCAGGTTCAGCGGGAACAAGGGCAGATCGTAACGCACGGGCAACCTTCCTCTCCAGGCACAGGCAAAATCAGAGTCTGCTCAAATTATACTCGACAGCCCCGCGATCAACCTGCTATAATCACTCTCGATCGAAGTGTTTCCTGTCTGCATGTTCACCTACCCGGAAGGATAAAATGACCTCAAACCCCTCACCTTACTCTCAACGGCACACCCGGCTGGCGTTGGCGCTGCAAAACGCCGGCCTGGACGCTCTGGCGCTGAACCCCGGCCCATCCCTGGTGTATCTCACCGGCTTGCACTTCCACCTCTCTGAGCGCCCGGTAATCGCGATCTTCACCCCCAACGAGCCGCTCAAACTCGTTTTGCCAGAGCTGGAGATGCAAAAGACCACCGATCTGCCCTACCCCTTGCAGGCTTTCCCCTACGGCGAAGACCCGGATACCTGGGTCTCCGTCTTCAGCCAGGCTGCCCAGGCTGCCCACCTGGACAGGCACCTGGTGGGCATGGAGCCGCTGCGCCTGCGCCTGTTGGAATTCCACCTGCTGTGCGAAGCCGCCCCCGAGGCAGAGTTCCTGCCCGCCCAGGAAAGCATCGCCGCCCTGCGCATGAGCAAGGACGAGGGCGAAATCATGGCTATGCGCAAAGCGGCCGAGATCGCCCAAAAAGCCCTGCTCAACACCCTGCCCATGGTGCACCCCGGCGTCACCGAGCGCGAAATAGCCGTCGAGCTCACCCTGCAAACCCTGCGCACCGGCTCTGACCCCGAAATGCCCTTTGCCCCCATCGTCTCGGGCGGCCCCAACTCAGCCAACCCGCACGCCACCCCCACCGACCGCCCGTTGGCGCACGGCGACCTGCTGGTGATCGACTGGGGCGCGGCCTACCAGGGCTACTTCTCGGATATCACCCGCACCTTTGCCATCGGCCCGGTAGACCCGGAACTGGAAAAGATCGCTCAGATCGTAGCGGAGGCCAACGCCGCCGGGCGCGCCGCCGCCCGGCCCGGGCAGACCGCCGAAAAAGTGGATCGCGCCGCCCGCATGGTGATCGAGAAAAGCGGCTATGGGCCATATTTCACCCACCGCACCGGGCATGGCCTGGGCATGGAGGGCCACGAAGAGCCCTACATCCGCTCTGGCAATAAAACCATCCTGACCCCTGGCATGACCTTCACCGTTGAGCCGGGCATCTACCTCCCCGGACGCAACGGTGTGCGCATCGAGGATGATGTCGTCATCACCGCCAGCGGCGCAGAGAGCCTCACCCACCTGCCCCGCCTGCTGCAGCAACTGGATTAATCCCCCATGGACGCCATGCTGATCCCCACCGCCGAACCCTTCTTCTTCCCTGGCAACCGCACCGGCTGCCTGCTCGTCCACGGCTTCACCGGCGCGCCCAAAGAAATGCGCTGGATGGGCGAATACCTGGCCCAAAAAGGATACACGGCCCTGGGCGTGCGCCTGGCTGGTCATGCCACCCGCCCCCAGGATATGCTGCGGGCACGCTGGACCGATTGGGTGGCCTCCGTGGAAGACGGCTACCACCTGCTGCGCGGTGCAACCGACCAGGTCTTCGTCATTGGCCTCTCCATGGGCGGGGTGCTGGCTCTGATCCATGCGTCCCGCCATCCCGTCGCCGGGCTGGTCATCATGTCCACCCCCTACGCTCTGGCAGACGACTGGCGCCTGCCCTACATCCAATACCTGCACCGCATCCAACCCGCCCTGCAGAAAGGCCCACCCGACTGGCACAACCCCGCAGCCGCCCTGGACCACGTTGATTACCCCAACTACCCCACCCGCGCCATCGCCGAGCTGCGCGACCTGCTGGCCGAATCCCGCAAGGCCATCCCCCAGGTGCACGCCCCGGCTTTGCTGGTGCATTCGCGTGGCGATGCGGGCGTTCTGCCCGAAAACATGGAAAAGATCTACGCCAACCTGGGCAGCACCGACAAGCACATGCTGTGGGTGGAAGACAGCGGGCATGTCATCCCGCGCGAGCCTGAGCGAGAACGCGTCTTCCAGGCAGCCCACGAATTCATTCAGCGCCTGACAAAGCCACAGCCTTGAGCCGCGACCTGATCCTGCTGGCGCTGTCCATGATGGCCTGGGGCCTGGGCGAGGGCATGTTTTACGTTTTCCAGCCCCTCTACCTGGAAGAATTGGGCGCCAGCCCGCTGGTGATTGGCCGGATCTTAGGTGCGGTGGGCATCGCCATGACGGTCGCCCACATCCCGGCCGGCTTCCTGGCTGACCGCATCGGCCGCCGCCCGATGATGTGGCTGGCCTGGAGCATTGGCATGCTGGCCACCTGGGTGATGGCCTTGGCCCGCTCGCTGCCGGTTTTCGTGGCCGGAATGATCTTTTACGGGCTGACGGCCTTCGTCATGTCGCCGCTCAACTCCTACATCACCGAGGCCCGGGGAAAACTCAACGTGGGGCGGGCGATCACCCTCATCTCCGCCTTTTACAGCACCGGCGCCATCCTGGGCCCCTGGCTGGGCGGGCAGATCGGCAGCCGCATGGGCCTGCACACGGTCTACCTGATCTCCGCCGCGATTTTCGTCATCTCCGTGCTGATCGTTCTGCTCATCCGGCCGCAGCCAATTGTTCAGCATGCCCAGTCCAGCCAGCCTGCCCGCTTTCCCCTCAACCGGGGCTACCTGGTCTTCACCGGCGTCGTGTTCCTGGCAATGTTTGCCACTTACCTGCCGCAGCCCCTCTCGCCAAACTTTTTGCAGAACGAGCGCAGCCTTTCCATTGAGCAGATTGGCGAGCTAGGCTCCATTAGCAGCCTCGGCATCGTTTTCCTGAACCTGACCCTGGGCAGCCTGAATGCCCGCCTGGGATTCCTCGTCGGGCAGGCCTGCATGGCAGGCTACACCCTGGCCCTCTGGCAGGGTACCGGCATGGGCTGGTATTCCATGGGCTACTTCCTCATCGGCGGCTACCGCGTGGCGCGCTCCTTTGCCACCGCGCTGACGCGTGAGTTGGTGCCACCCGCCTGGATGGGGCTGGCTTACGGCATCACCGAGACCGTCAACACCTCGGTGGTGATCTTCGCCCCGCCGCTGGCGGGCATGCTGTACCAGCAAAACCCACCCCTGATCTACATCACTGCCCTGGCCTTGATCGGCTTTTCTTTGCTCGTGTCGCTGCGTTTTGTACTGTCTCGGCGCACACGCCATATCGCGGAGCGAAATGATGGGCGCATTTAGCATGGTAAATGAACTGTTTCAAACTGGGTGCTTTAATTCCAAAGAGGCTACCATTTCTTATGTTGTAGGCCCGTCAAACGACTTACCGCTGGTTCTCATCCACGGGATAGCATCGCGCTGGCAGCCGTTCGAACCGCTTCTGCCCCAGCTTGCCGAAAAGTATCATGTTTTTGCGCTAGATTTGCGCGGCCACGGGCGGTCAAGCCATACCCCCGGCGCATATCGTCTGGAAGATTACACGCGCGATGTTTATCAATTCGTAGCCCATCAGATCCAGACGCCCGCTGTGATTTACGGGCATTCTCTCGGCGCCCTGGTCGGGATCAGCCTTGCAGCGCAACAACCCCAATGGGTTCGCGCCTTGATCCTCGGCGACCCTCCGCTTTTCCATCACGACACCCTTACTCAAGACACTTTCTGGCAATCAGCCTTTATCGAGCTATTGGAGTTTAAAAACGCCCACCCTGACCCCATCGAGATGGATGCCTGGCTGGCCCAAAATTACCCCAGCATGTCTCCCGAACGGCGCGCAGAACGTGTGCACTCCTTGGGAACTCTAGATCCTGATGTATTGTGCGCGGTGATCTCGAATACACAGATGGAAGGCATCTCTCTATCTACCTTAGTTCCCCGCATCACCTGCCCGGTGCTTTTGCTGCGAGGAAACCCGAAACTTGGTTCAGCCCTTAGAGAGCAGGATGTGGATTTTGCAATCCGGCATTTTCCAAAAATCTCTGTTCTGGAGATGGAAACCGTCGGGCATGGAATTCTTCCTGCCTCACTGCTGCCACAAATGATGGTGTTTATCAACGCCGTTGAGGGTTGATTACAACGGTATAATTGCATCGGCACGTCACTCTACCGCATAAGGAGCATTCCACATGGATACGATCTACGAAATCGGCACGCAAATCATCCTCTGGCTGCAAGGGCTGGGAAACTGGCTGATCAAGCCAATGGAACTCATCACCTTCCTGGGCAACGAGGAGTTCTACCTGCTGGTTGCCCCGGCCATCCTGTGGTGCGTGGATATGACCATCGGCCTGCGCACCGGCCTGTTCCTGATGATCAACGGCGGCCTGAATTCCGTGATCAAGCTCATCTTCCACACCCCCCGGCCCTACTGGTACGATACGAAAGTAGTCGGCATCACCCACGAAACCTCGTTCAGCTTCCCCTCCGGCCATGCCCAAAACAGTGCGGTGGTGTGGGGCTCGCTGGCGCATGGGCTGCGCCGCCGCTGGGCCTGGATCGTGGCAGTGGTGCTGATCTTGCTCATCGGCCTCTCGCGCAGCGTGTTGGGTGTGCACTTCCCTCATGATGTGATCGGTGGCTGGCTGATCGGCATCCTGGTTTTATGGGCCATGCTGCGCCTGGAAAAACCCGTTCTGGCTTTTCTCAAACGGCAGTCCTTCACCGGGCAGATCATCGCTGTCTTTATTGCCTCGCTGACTTTGATCCTCCTGGGTGCCGCCGCTTCGCTGAGCATGACCCACTGGACCCTGCCCCAGGCCTGGATCGCCAATGCCAATGCAGCCTTCCCCTACGAGCCGCTCATCGAACCGGCAGCCTTATCCGGCCTGGTCTCCAACGCGGGGGCCTTCTTTGGGCTGGCGCTGGGCGCGCTGTGGCTGGCGCGCCGCGGCAGCATGGAAACGCGCGGCAGCGCCGTTCAGTACCTGGCACGCTATCTGATCGGCATTGCCGGGGTCTTCTTGCTTTGGTACGGACTGGGGCTGATCTTTCCCCGCGGCGAGGCGCTGTTCCCCTACATTTTGCGCTACCTGCGCTACGGGCTGGTGGGCGTGTGGATCACCGCCCTGGCCCCGATGATCTTCATCCGCTTTGGTTTGGCCAAGAAGAAAGCCTAGCCAGTGGCGGGAATCAAAAACGAGCGGCGTTTGCGCCGCTCGTTTTTGATTCCCCAGGCTACTCTTCTTTCGAGGCCTGGAGTTCCTTCTGCCGCGCCGCCATCACATCCGCAGCAATGTGCGCCGGGACGACTTCGTAATGAGAGAAATCCATGGTGAACACACCGCGCCCACCGGTGATCGAGCGCAGGTCGGTGGTGTAGCGCTGCATTTCTGCCAGCGGCACCTGAGCCGTGACGATCGAGCGGCCTTTTTCGTTGTCCATGCCCTGCACGCGTGCGCGGCGAGTGTTCATATCGCCCAACACATCGCCCATGTTCGCCTCGGGCACCACAATGCGCACATTCATGATCGGCTCGCGCAGCACCGGGCCGGCATCTTTGAATGCCAGCTTGAAGGCCTCGCGTCCGGCAATTTCAAAGGCCACCGGCTTCGAGTCAACCGGGTGTTCCTTGCCGTCGTACACCGAAACATGCACATTCAATACCGGGTAACCGGCAACTACGCCTTCCTTCATCACGCTGCGCACACCTTTATCAATCGCAGGCTGGTATGAGGAGGAGATCGCGCCGCCAAACACATCCCAGGTCAATTCATAATCGCCCTCGGTGTACGGCTCTACCCGCAAGAACACCTCGCCGAACTGGCCCGAACCGCCGGTCTGCTTCTTGTGGCGGTACTGAGCCTGTCCCTGCTTGGCAATGGTTTCCTGATAAGGCACCTTGGGGATCTCAATGTGCAGGCTGGTCTGGAACTTACCCTCTGCCTTACGCACAGCGACGTCAATGTGCTGATCGCCCATGCCCTGCAGAATGGTCTGGTTGGTGGTAGCTTCCTGCCGCCAGGAATAGGTCATATCCTCTTCGCACAGGCGGGTCAGGGTGGGGCTGAGCTTGGCCGAATCGGCCTGGGTCTTGGGGGTGACCGCCACGCTGAACAGCGAGTGCGGGTACTGCGGCACCGGCAGGGTCAGCGGGTGGCCCTTCTCGCAGAAGGTGTCTGTGGTAGAGGTGGTGCTCAGTTTGGGCACCGAGGCAATATCGCCGGCATGCACCACCTTGACACTGAGCTGTTCCTTACCGCGCAGCACCGAAACCGTACCAAAGCGCTCTTCCGTGCTCTTGACCTGGTTCCAAACCCGCGAGTCAGAGCCCACCGTGCCCGAGTACACACGGAAATAAGTGATCTTGCCCACAAACGGGTCAGCAGTGGTTTTCCACACGTAGGCTGCCAGGGGGGCGTTGTCTGAGGCGGTCAGTTTTTCTTCGCCATCTTTGCCCTGGGCCACAATCTCGCGCTCTTTGGGCGAGGGCATCAGGCTGATCATAGCATCCAGCAGCGGGGCAATGCCAATCTGCGCCGCGCCAGCGGCAACAAATACCGGCACGTAGGCGCCCGAGAGCACCACCTGCTTCAAGCCGCGCAGGATCTCCTCCGCGGTCAGCTCTCCGCTTTCCAGGTACTTCTCCAGCAGGGCATCTTCGCCTTCCGCAGCCGCCTCGATCAGCGCCATGCGCGCCGTCTCGACCTCGTCGGCAAACTCTGCCGGGATATCCTGAGCCTTATCGCCCACGCCCGCATACGCCTTCATGCTCAGCAGGTCCAGCACGCCCTTGAAGTCGGCTTTTTCGCCCCAGGGCAGCTGCACCGGGATGAGGCGGTTCTCGCTGATAGCCTGCACCGACTCAAGCGCCTTGTGGAAATTGGCGTTTTCGCGGTTCATCTTATTGATCACCAACAAGCGCGGCAGGTGGAAGGTATCGCAGTACCCCATGGCGATTTCCGTGCCCACCTCTGCACCCGAAACGGCATCCACCAGCAGGATTGCGCTATCGGCCACACGCAGAGCCGAGATCACCTCGCCCACGAAATCGGTGTAACCGGGCGTATCCAGCAGGTTGATCTTATAGTTCTTATATTCCACCGGGATCACCGCCGTAGAAAGTGAAATCCTCCGGCGAATTTCTTCTTCTTCAAAATCGCCCACGGTAGTGCCATCCTCGATGTGGCCCAGGCGGGTGGTTGCACCCGAAAAATGCAGCAGGGCCTCTGCCAGCATGGTTTTTCCCGCGCTACTGTGCGAGACCAAAGCAATATTACGAATGAACTCGGTCGTATACTCTTTCATCAGGAAGCCTTCCTCAGTTGATATTCACACGAACGCATATTGTACGTGAAGTCGCCTATCTTGTCAAAGTCTGTTTTCTTAGTTTTGCAAGATCGGTTAAAATCATCCTATTATGAAACCCATGCCCTTGTTCATCTCTGTCGTGGTCAGTGCGGTGCTGCAGTCCATCTACTCGATCGTGTCTGCCATCGGCCTGTACTTTGCCTACAGCCAGGATCTTGAATCAATCATCTCTAACCTGGAGCTTGGCACACCCACGCTGCTGCTGGCATCCACGTACCTGTTCTCCTGCCTGGGATTCTGCCTGGCGCCTCTGGTGCACGGCGGCACCGGCTTGCTCTATGCCTACCTGCATCAGCGGGGCAGACATCTGACGATGGAAGAGGGCGCCCTGGGTGGCGCGCTGGCCGCTGGCACGGCGCGCATCGTCGCCGGGTTGTTCAGCATGTTCGCCAGCACGCTGATCTCCTGGTTTGCCACGCGCGGCCTGTACGAGGCCACCACCCCCTCCATTCCAACCAACATGGCCACGCTGAGCTTGTTGAGCAGTATTCTCTCCAGTCTGCCCGGACTGTGCTTTGGCATCATCATCGCCGCGGTGATGGGCGGGATCGGCGGGCTGCTTGGCGGCAGCACCTTCCACAGCCGCCATTCCGAATGAGATTGCTTTTCCTCTTCCTGGACGGCCTGGGCCTGGGAGCAGACGATGCGCAGGCCAACCCGCTGGCGCAAGCGCAGATGCCGCACCTGCAAAGCCTGCTGCAAGGCCAGCGCCTGATCCACTCCAGCCGCCTGCCCATGGAGACGGAACGGGCCAGCCTGCTGGCCCTGGACGCCTGCCTGGGCGTGCCCGGCCTTCCCCAATCTGCCACGGGGCAGGCCGCCCTGCTCACCGGGCGCAACATCCCCGCCCTGCTCGGCATGCACGATGGTCCCAAACCCAACCCGCAAGTGAGCGCTTTTCTGCGCCAGGGCACCCTGTTCTCCTCCCTGCATGCCGCCGGGAAAACCGCCGCTCTGCTCAACGCCTTCCCGCCGGGCTACTTTTCCGCCCTGGATTCGGGGCGCCGACTGCCCGGCGCCATGGCTATGGCAGTCCGCCTGGCGGGCATCCCCCTCAAGACCCAGGCAGATCTGTTTGCCGGGCAGGCCATCTCAGCTGATTTTACCGCCCAGGGCTGGCGCGACCACCTGGGCATCTCTGCCACCCCCCTGCTGACCCCGGCGCAAGCCGGGCAGCGGCTTGCCTCCCTGGCAAGCCAGCTTGATTTCGCCCTCTTTGAGTACTGGCCCTCGGATATTGCCGGTCACCACCAGGATCTACCCGCCGCCATCAGCCTGCTGGAAACCTTTGACGGGGTGCTGGGCGGCCTGCTGGCTGCCTGGGACGACGCCAACGGCCTGATCCTGCTCACCTCTGACCACGGCAACCTGGAAGAGCTCAACACCCGCCGCCACACCACCAACCCGGTACCCCTGCTGCTGATCGGCGCGCCGGAAAAGCGGCGGGCTTTCCTATCCCGTCTCCAGGATGGAAAGCCCGCCCAGTCGATGCCCGATCTGACCGGGGTTGCCCCGGCGATCCTGGCTGCATTCAATCTGGCTTAGATCAAGCCCAGCTCTTTCCCTACCTGCTCGAAAGTACCCAACACCCTCTCCAACTGCTCGTCGGTGTGGATCGCCATGTACGAGGTGCGCAGCAGCTGCCGCCCCTGCGGCACAGCCGGGGAAATGACCATGTTCACATACACCCCCTGCTCAAATAGAGCCTTCCAGGCATAAGCCACTTTCATATCATCGCCGATAATGACCGGGATCACCGGGGTAACCGAATTGCCGGTATTAAATCCCAACCGGGTGAAGCCTTCCCGCATGATTGCGCCGACTTCATTCACGCGCTGCACGCGCTGCGGCTCATCCCGCATTACTTCCAGCGCCGCCAGGGCTGCCGCGGCGTTGGAGGGAGGAATGCTGGCGCTGAAGATCAGCGAGCGGGCATGGTGCTTGATATAGTGGATCACATCCTCGTCTCCGGCGATGAACCCGCCCAGCGAGGCCAACGATTTGCTGAAGGTGCCCATGATCAGATCCACCCCATCGGTCATGTTATGGTGAGCCGCGGTGCCACGCCCGCCGCCCAGCACGCCCAGGGCGTGGGCGTCATCCACCATCAGCCGCGCCCCGTATTTCTTGCACAATGGGATGATCTCGGGCAGCGGGGCAATATCGCCCTCCATGCTAAACAGCCCATCCACCACCACCAGCTTGCCCACCTCATCCGGCAGGTGTGAGAGCACCCGCTCCAGGTCTTTCATATCGTTGTGGCGGAAGCGCTTCACCTCGCCCCACCCCAGGCGCGCCCCGTCCACAATGCTGGCGTGGTCGTCCTTATCCAGGATCACCACATCTGACCGCCCCACCAGCGCACTGACCGTGCCCAGGTTGACCTGCATGCCGGTGGAAAAAACCAGTGCGGCTTCCTTGCCCACCCATTTCGCCAGCTCATGCTCCAGCGTTTCGTGCAGTTCCAGCGTGCCGTTCAAAAAGCGCGAGCCCGTGCACGAGGTGCCGAAACGCTCGATCGCATCAATCGCCGCCTGGCGCACTTTGGGGTGCGTGGTCAAGCCCAGGTAGTTGTTCGAACCACACATGATCAGGCGCTTGCCCTGAAAAATGGCCTCGCTGCCTTCATTACCGCTCATGGCAATAAAATAAGGATACAGCCCTAACGCCATGATCTCTTTAGCGTAGGTAAAACTGCGACATTTCTCAAAAAGATCCATTCGTTTATTTCTCCTTTTTTTTCTTACGCTGGGCATTGGCAACAACCATATCCATGTAAGGATAGATCGTTCCCCACAACAGCCCGCTCAAAGCAAATAAGATCTTATTATCGAGGCCCGGCAAGATACGATACCGGCCTCGTTCAACCCCAGAAATGATATCTTGCGCCACAGCCTCGGCACTGAGCGCCTTCATGCTGCCGCTCACGGCTTTGGTCTCCATCGGCTTGATGGTTGCCTCAAAAGCCAACTGCGGCGTATCCGTATCGGGCGGAAAAACCACCGAGACGCCAATCCCGTGCGGCTTCATCTCAGCCCTCAACGCATCGGATAACCCCGTCACCGCATATTTCGATGCGCCGTAAGCCGTGTAACCAAATACCCCAATATGCCCCGCCACCGAAGAAAGATTTACAATGTAGCCCGAGCGGCGTTCCAGCATGCCCGGCAGCAGCGCTTTGATCGTGTGCAGTGTGCCAAAGTAGTTGATCTCCATCATCTGCCGGAAGATTTCCAGCGGGAGTTCCTGCACATAGCCCGGGTGAGCCACCCCAGCCGAATTGACCACCAGGTCAGGCAGGCCCACCTCCGCCTGCACGCGTGCCACCACCGCCTGGGCTTGCACCCAATCGGAGAGGTCTGCCGGGACGATGCCGCAGCGCTGGTTGGAGCTCTTTTGGGCAGCCTGCACTTCCACCAACGCCTTTGCCAGCACATCCTCGCGGCGGGCTGTCAGCCAGACGTGCATACCTCGCTGCGCCAGCAGCCGCGCCGTTGCCAGGCCAATACCGCTGGAGCCGCCCGTGACCAGCGCAACCTTATTTTCGCCAGGGGTGAATTGAATGCGCAAGGAGATCACCTCACCTGCCAGGATAGGGCTGCCCCGCCAGCCCACGCAAACCAAACTCAATTATGTCACAAAATCGGCGGTTTTCACAAGCAATTTTCACCGGTTTTTAAACCCTTGCCGCTGCCCGCACAATACCCATTTTTGACGTTTTTCTCCGACTAAGGGTACAATAGGTGGACGGGCGCAGCCCAAGAGAACGCACCATGCCATCCCTATCCGATAAACTCAAATCCCTGGGCGTGCAGGTGGGCGCTAAAAACCTGGCCGCGCCGCCAGCCGCGGCGACCTTCCCCGTCGAAGATGTTGTTCCCGGTCGCTTCGTGGAAACCTCCGGCGGGCGGGCCTACCTGATCGAGGAGCTCTACCCGCCCAATTACCGCCACGGGCGCGGCGGCCTTTCGGTCAGCGCTTCGCTGCAAGCCATCGCCGAGTGGGCTGGTGAACCATCCCTGGTGAAGATGCCCTGCGAGCGCTTTGCCTTTCTGGATACAGAAACCTCCGGCCTGGCGGGCGGCACCGGCACCTTTGCCTTCCTGGTGGGCGTGGGGCGCTTTGAGGCGGGCGCATTCCGCCTGGCGCAGTTCTTCATGCCCGACCCGCTGGATGAGCCCGGGCTGCTGCTGGCGCTGGAAGAATTCCTGGCCCCCTGCCAGGTCATCGTCTCGTTCAACGGCAAATCCTTCGATATCCCCCTGCTCAACACGCGCTACACCCTGCAAGGCTGGAAAACCCCCTTCACCGGCCTGGCGCACGTAGACCTGCTGCACCTGGCGCGGCGCATCTGGCGTGACCGCCTGCCCAGCCGCACCCTCGGCAGCCTGGAAGTGCAGATCTTGCAGTCGCACCGCAGCGAATCCGAAGTGCCCGGCTGGATGATCCCCGAAATATACTTCGAATACCTGCGCAGCCGTGATGCCCGCCCGCTGCAGAATGTCTTCTATCACAACGCCATTGACGTGATCTCCATGGCGGCCTTGCTGCAACACATCGCCCAGCTGCTGGAAGACCCCATCCACAACGCCGACGGCTTCAGCCTGGATCAGGCTGCCGTTGCCCGCCTGCTGGAAGAATTGGGCCATTTAGATGAAGCCGTGGGCCTGTACCAGGAAGCGCTGGAGGCCGGGCTGCCCTTCGAGGCCTTCCACGATACGCTGCGGCGGCTTTCTCTGCTGCACAAACGCCGAGACGATTACGCCGCCGCCCTGCCTCTCTGGCAAAGGGCTGCCGACGAACGGCAGATTTACGCCTTTGTGGAACTGGCCAAGTATTACGAACACCATACCGGCGAGCTCGATCAGGCCGCCCACTGGACGCAAGCCGCCCTGGAGCGGATCTGCACGCCGATGGAGCGCGCCCAGTGGCAGGCGGAACTGCAGCACCGCCTGCAGCGTCTACAGCGTAAGCAGTTGAAATAAGATGTTTGCAGGCAATCTGCACCTGCAAACATCTTATTTCAACAATCTTTCAAAAATCGTGTATCATTAGATATTGGCCCAAGGCAGGCGCTCCACTGCGCCCGGCATCAAGGCAAACCTATGCGCAAACGTGATCTTCTACTCTTCTCGGCCCTGCTGGTGGGGGGCATTGTGGTAATGCTGGCGCTGGCCAGGCCTGCCGCCGCACAAGCCGTATCCCCGGTGAGCATGACTGCCCAGGTTGGCTACGACGGAACGTGCAAAACCGATGCCTGGATCCCGGTGCGCGTCACCCTGGAGAACACCGGCCCCAACCTGGAAGCCTACCTGGAAGTCACCCAAGACGGCACCAACACCATCTACGCCTACAATATCTCTCTGCCCTCCCAATCGCGCAAAGAGATCACTTTATACATCTTCCCAGAATCGTATGTCTCTAGGCTAAGCCTCACACTGACGGCAGACAAGGCTCTGCTCTCCAGCCATTCGATCAATATCAACTGCCTGGCCTCCACCGAACTGATCTTCGGGGTGATCGCCAACAGCCCTTCGGCTTACAATATCCTGCTGGAACTGGATCCCCCCAACGGCAACGCCAACCTCGCCGAGCTCGATCTCACCGCCCTGCCCGATTGGGGCCTGGCTCTGGAAAGCCTGAATGCCCTGGTCATTTCCGATGTAGATACCGGCAGCCTGAGCGCCGACCAGCGCGCCGCCCTGCAGGTTTGGGTTGCCGGGGGCGGGCAGTTGATCGTCACCGGCGGAGCAGGCTGGCAAAAGACTGCCGCCGGTCTGCAAGATCTGCTGCCCCTGATCCCCAACAGCAGCCAGACCATCGGCAGCCTGCAAGCCCTGGGCGATTTTGCCGGGGGCGCTACGCCTCCCAACAGTCAGGCAACTTTGATCGCCACAGGCAACCTGGCAGCAAGCGCCCAGGTACTCGCCCGGCAAGACAATCTGCCGTTGATTGCCTGGCATTCCATTGGCAATGGCGGTGTTTTCTACCTGACCTTCGACCCATCCCAAGACGCGCTGCGCAACTGGAACGATGCCGAAGCCTTTTACCGGCACCTGCTCTCCTGGCGTCTGGATGCCCCCGCCTGGGCAGGCGGCTTTCAGGATTGGGATAGCGTCCGTGAAGTCGCCACCAACCTGCCCGGGCTGGAATTTGGCTTTACCCTGCTGATCTGCGGTTTTTTGGTTGTGTATGTGATCGCCATCGGGCCGGTCAATTACCTGGCGCTGCGCTACCTCAAACGGCGCGAACTGGCCTGGGTGAGCATCCCCCTGCTGGTGGTTCTCTTCAGCGGCATCTCCTTCATCGTTGGCGGCCTCACCCGCGGCCACCAGCCGGTGATGAACCGACTGTCGGTCGTGCAGGCGTGGAGCGGGGTGCCCCAGGCGCGCGTGGATATGGCCGTGGGCATCTACTCCCCACGCCGCGCCACCTACCAATTCGCTGTGGGTAACCAGTCCGTTCCCCATCCAATTTTAGACTACTACAGCATAAGCACCCGCGACACCACCATTCTGCAAGCATCCGACTCCGCGGCTGTGCCTGACCTGCGCATCGAAGTGGGCACCACCCAGGCCCTGGCTGTGGAAGGGATCGTTGACGCCCCTGCGTTTACCAACAACTTGCGCATCGAAGTCAACCCCCAGGGCACCTTCCTGCGTGGCAGCCTGAGCAACCAGAGCGACCTGCGCCTCGAAGACGCTGTGCTGCTCTACCCAGGCGGCGCATACACCATTGGCGATCTACCCCCCGCGCAAAGCCTGGATGTAGACCTGCCTCTGGTGCACTCCCAACCGGCTGGAGCGACGAATAGCGCCTTTTATTTACCCCCCGGTTTGGCCTTACCAGGCAGCACTTCCTATTACAACTATTACGGCAGTTCATCTTCCAACATCACAGATATTCTGGGAAGCTCCTACTATTACGACGACCCAGACCTGTACATGCGTTCCCGCATGCTATATGCACTGTTTGGCGCTTACTCGTCGGGAGAGCGTGGCGGCGGCATTTACCTGGCAGGCTGGACGGACGAGTGCCCGCTGGAGGCAAAACTTACCCATCGGACTTCGCGCAACAACGATCGGACCCTGTACCTGATCTCGCTCACCCCGCCCATCTCGCCCAGCGGCAGCACCCTCAGGCTGACCCCTGGCGCCTTTGTGTGGAGTTCAGCCAGTGATACTGGAGATTACTACTACTACGACAACTACAGCCAGACCATTTACGCGGGTGAATTGTACACGTTCCAATTCGCCCTGGCGTACCCGATCGCATACACCAGCATCCATTCCCTGACCCTGCACCTCGACCGAAGCAGCGGCTATGGGAACCCCAACCAGCCCACCGGCCTGGATGTATCCCTGTGGAATTACCGCGAAGATGCATGGGATCCAATCATCATCACTGCATGGGGAAGCGAGTCCGTCTTATACCCAGAACAATATGTAGGGCCGGGAGGCGCGATCCTCTTGCGCATTAAAAATACATCCTCCTCCTCCATCAACCTGAGCAAGATCGATTTCACCCTGGAAGTTACCCCCTGATGAGCCCGCCATGAGCAACATCATCGAGATCCAAAACCTTTCCAAACGCTACAACGGTCGCCCGGCGGTAGATGCGTTAAACCTGAGCGTTGCCCAGGGTGATATCTTCGGCTTTGTCGGCCCCAATGGCGCCGGTAAGACCACCACCATCCGCATCATGTGCACACTGCTGCAAGCCACCCAGGGAGATATCCTGGTGGCGGGGCATTCGGTGCGCAAGCATTCTCGCCAGGTGCGCCAGACCATTGGCTACATGCCCGATTTCTTCGGCGTCTACACCGATATGCTGGTGTGGGAGTACCTGGACTTTTTCGGCGCCTGCTACGAGATCCCCCGCCCCAAGCGCGCCGGGCTGATCAAAGACCTGCTGGAGCTGGTGGACCTGAGCCACCGCCGCGACGACCCGGTGGACCGCCTCTCGCGCGGCATGAAACAGCGCCTCAGTTTGGCCCGCACCCTCATCCACGACCCGCAGGTGCTCATCCTGGATGAGCCCGCCTCCGGGCTTGACCCGCGCGCCCGGGTGGAGATCCGTGAGCTGCTGGTGGAATTGGCCCGCATGGGCAAGACCATCTTCTTCTCCACCCACATCCTCTCCGACGTGGCGGAAATCTGCACCCGTGTCGGCATCATCGAGGCTGGTAAACTGGTGGCGGTCGGCTCGCTAGAAGAATTGCAGCAGCACCTGCTGCCCCATCGCCTGGTGCGCATTGCCGTGTTGGAGCGCGCCGAAGACGCCGCCGCCCTGCTGCAAGCCGCCCCGGGGGTGCAATCGGTCAATATCCTGCCCGCAGGCAACAAAGAGGGTCAGGTGGTGCGCCTAGAATTGGAATACCTGGGCGAAGATACCTCCCTCACCGCTCTGTTGAAAACGCTGATAGACCAGAGCATCCCCGTACTCAGTTTCAACGTGGACAGCCGCGACCTGGAGGAAGTTTTCATGCGGGCAACGAAAGGATTGGTAACGTGAACCGCTTCCTCGACAACCCGGTTTTGCTCAAAGAGTTCCGCGGCCGCATGCGCGGCGGCAAAGCCTTCATTTTATTGACCATTTACCTGGTCTTACTCAGCGGCATGGTGGGGATCGTGCTGCTTTCGTTCACGCTGACCGAGCAAGCCTCCTACGGCTACGGTAGCAGCGGCATCTCCGAATACATCGGCAAGGTGCTCTTCTGGGTAGTTGCCGGGTCAGAGCTGATGATGGTCTGCTTTATCGCCCCGGCCCTCACCGCCGGAGCGATCTCCTCTGAGCACGAGCGGCAGACCTATGACCTGCTGCGCACCACCCTGCTCTCGGCGAAATCGCTGGTGTTCGGCAAGTTCACCTCAGCCGTTTCCTTCCTTATCTTGCTGCTCATTGTCGGCTTCCCCTTGCAAAGCCTGGCTTACCTGCTGGGCGGCGTGGCCATTGAAGAGGTGCTCATCGCCTTCCTCATCCTGGTGGTCACAGTGCTGCTCTTCAGCGCCATTGGCCTGTTCGTTTCCTCTTTCACCAAGCACAACCTGGTCGCCACCGTGGTCAGTTACGTGATCGCCAACCTGATCGTCTTCGGCGTTCCGGCGTTTGCCTACACCGCCCTGATCTTCATCGCCGGGACATCCCTGAGCATGCCCACCCTCACCACCATGCAAGAGACGCTGGTCACCATCCTCCTGATCATCGCCGCCTGGGTCTTTGTGGCGATCAACCCCATCGCCGCCGCCATCGGCACCGAGGTGATGCTCATCACCGAGCAAAGCGCCATTTACGCTTCCATCCCCCTGCCCAACAGTTGGAGCTTCCCGCTGATCTCCCCCTGGATCGGCTATGTGCTGTTTTACCTGCTGGTCAGCCTGGTGTTGATCTTCTTCAGCATCCGTTTTGTCAAACGCGTGGATAAGTAGACCCGCCATGAACACTGCCCCCGACCGCCTGGAAAGCCTGAACCAACGCCTATCCGCCTGGATGCGCTGGTACCGCCTGCGCCGGGCTGCCGATTGGGCCGGGTATGGACTGGTGTTTGGCATGGCTGCCGGGCTGGGCTTTTCCCTGGCGGCAGTCTTCGCCGCCCGCCTGCTGCTGCCCGAATTCATCCTGTTTACTTTGATCTCAGGCCTGCTGGGCCTGGTTTTTGCCGCCGCGGCGGGTTACTTGTGGCGGCTCTCACCCCAGCAGGCAGCCGTATACTTTGACCGCGCCCTGGGCCTGAAAGAACGCCTGAGCACCGCCCTGGAGCTGGCGCAGCCCGGCCGCGCCGAGGGCATTTCCGCCGAGATGGTGCAGCGCCAGCGCCAGGATGCCCTGGCGGCCAGCCAGGCAGTCAACCCGCGCTCCCGCCTGCCACTGCGCTTCAACCGCCTCCACGCCATTGTCTCCGTGCTGATCCTGGCGCTGGTCACCCTGGTGGCATTGCGCGGCGAGACGCTTTTCCAGGCTGCCCTGCAGCACCGCGCCATCCAGCAGGCCATCAGCCAGCAGATCGAGCGGATCGAGGCCATCCAGTCCACCATCGAGAACAACCCCAACCTCACCCCAGAACAAAAAGAGGCCCTGCTCCAGCCGCTGGAAGAAGCCCTGCAAGGTTTGCGTGAAGCCGAGACGGTCGAGCAGGCTGTTTCGGTGCTGACCGCCGCCGAGCAAGAATTAGAGGCCCTGCAAGACCCCGCCGCCAGCCAGCAGAGCCAGGCCCTGCAAGAGATTGGCGACAGCCTGAGCCAGCAACAAGGCAGCCCCCTGCAGGAATTTGGCCAGGAGTTGGCCAGCGGTGATGTCGCCGGTGCAGCCCAGGAACTCTCCCAGATCGATCCCGCCAGCCTGAGCGCGGAAGAAGCCGTCGCTCTGGCCGAGCAGCTGCAAGAAGCCGCCGAGGCGCTCCAATCCACCGATCCCGCCCTGGCAGAACAGTTGAGTCAGGCCGCCGAGGCCCTCCAGAACGGGGACGCCGAAGCCGCGCAGCAAGCGCTGCAGCAGGCCAGCCAGTCCCTCGCCCAGGCCAGCCAGCAGATCGCCGGGTCACAGGCGGCGGGCGAGGCAGCCTCGCAGGTTGGCCAGGGGCAGCAGCAGATGCTCCAATCGGGCCTCAGCCAGCAGGCACAGAGCGGGCAGGGCCAGGGTCAAGGCGAAGGTCAGAGCGAGGGCCAGGGTGAGGGCTCCAGCACCCAGCCCGGCGAGGCCGGCACAGGCAGCGGCGATGCCGGGGACGCCCAGGGCTCCGAGGCCGGTGAAGATCCCATCTCCCAGGGCAATGGCCCCGGCGATGGCGGCGAATCGGCTTACGAGCCGATCTATGCTCCAGAGCATCTGGGCGGCGAAGGCGGCGCGGATGTCACCCTGCCCACCAGCGGCGACCCCAACGGAGAGGTGATTGGCCAGGGCAACACCACCCCCGGCGCCCCCAACCAGAGCAGCGTGCCTTACGTGGAAGCGTATCCTTACTATGAGCAGTTCTACCGCCAGGCCCTTGAGAACGGGCGGGTGCCGATGAGTATGCGCGAATATGTGCGGCGTTATTTCTCCTCTCTCGAACCTTGATTTCGTGCTAAAATACTACAGGCCACACTGAGCAAACATGGATCCGAAAAACCTGCCGAAGGTTCTTTATATTGAAGACACCCCAGATGCACGCGCCCTGGTAAGTCGGGTGCTTGGGCAGGATTTTATTGTCTTAGAGGCCGCTGACCCCCTCAGCGGCATCGAGCTGGCCATTGAGACCGAGCCAGACCTGATCCTGCTGGATATCAACCTGCCCCATCTCAGCGGTCGCGAGGTGGCTGCCCGCCTCAAGCGTCTGCTGCCCGATGCCACCCTGGTGGCTTTCACCGCGGACGCATCCCCTGGGGCGCGCGATCGCGCCCTGGCGGCGGGCTGTGTTGGCTACCTCACCAAGCCGCTGGATGTAGACACCTTCTCCGAACAAATTTCCGAATTTCTCATGGGCAAGCGTGAAGAACTGCATGACCGCGCCCGCCATGAAAGAGCCTTTCAGGATGAGCTGGTAGAACGCCTGGAAGGCAAAGTGCGCGAGCTCACCAAGACCTCTGAGCGCAACGCCTTCCTGAACGAGCAGAACCAGCACCTCATTGCCGCCTTGCAGCGCCGCCAGCACCTGCTGGAGGCCGCCGCCCGCGTGGGGCGCATCATCACCTCCATCCTGGACCTGGACGAGCTGCTGCGCGTCACCGTGGATGTGATCTGTGAGGAATACGACTTCGTTGATTTTGTGGGCGTGTTCCTGGCAGAGCCTTCTGGCGAGTGGGCTTCCCTGCGCGCTGGCAGCGGCCCGCATGGGCCGGCGATGCTGGCAGCCAATTACCGCCTGCCGATGGATGGCTTCTCCACCGTAAGCAAGGCCATTCTCGAACACAAAGCCCAGATTATCCTGGACGTGAGCCAGCATGAAGGCTATATCGCCAACCCCTTCCTAACCAAGACCAGCTCCGAAATGGCCCTGCCGCTGGTGGTCAAGAACCAGGGCCTGGGCGCGCTGGTGGTGCAGAACGAACAAACCAGCACCTTTCAAGACGATGACATCACCGCCCTGCAAACCCTGGCAGACAACGTTGCCACCGCCATTGACAATGCCCTCCTGCTGCTGGACCTCAAGCGCGCCAACCAGGAGCTGCTGCGCAACAAAACCTACGAAGCCATCGCCACCACCACCGGCGAGACCATCCATTGGGTAGCCAACAAGGCCGCCCCCATCCCCGAAAGCGCCCGCCGGGTGCGCCAAGACCTGGGCCGGCTGGTCTGCCTCTTCAACGCATTGCTGAAAGAGCCGCCCGAACAGCGCCCCAACCACCCGCTTTGGGCTGAGGCCCAGGAGATCTTCGCCACCCTGGCGCGGGCTGGCCTGGCAGATGAGACGCCCACCACGCCCTTCCCCGGCAGCCTGGAATCGATCCTCGAAGACCTTGCCATCATTGAGCAAGGCGCCACCAATATCCTGGACGTGAAAGAAGACCTGATGGGCCCGGTGCGCCTGCAGCACCGCCAGAGCATCGAACTGACCGCCCTGCTCGACCAGACGATCTTCGAAATGGGCCTGCCCGCTGGCGTGATCGAAACCCGTTATGCCGCCAACCTGCCCGCCCTGGATGGCGATGTCAAGCAGTTGGGGCAGGTGTTCAACAACCTGATCAAAAATGCCTGGGAAGCGCTGGAGAAGACCCCCCAGCCAGCCATTCGCGTGATCGCCATGCCAGCCAAAGAGCCGGGCTTTGTGCAAATTGAAATTCAAGATAATGGCCCCGGCATTCCTCCTGAGCTGCTGGATAAGATCTGGGTCTCCTTCTTCACCACCAAAGGCGACCGCGGCGGCACAGGGCTGGGGCTTTCGGCCTGCATGGCCATTATCAGCCAGCACAACGGCAAGATAAACGTGGAAAGCCAGGTGGGAGTTGGCACAACCTTCACCCTGCTGCTGCCCACACTGGACGAAATCAGTACATCTCAGGCCTGACCTGAGAAGAGAATGGAGGATTTATGATGCAGCCAAAGAAGATCCTGCTTGTGGACGATGAGCCCCTGATCTTGCGCAGCATGCAAAAGACGCTCCTGCGCGCCGGCTACACTGTCGGCATCGGCTCGAACTGCACCGAAGGCCTGGCGGTTTTTAAGGCCGCCCAGGAAAGCGAAACGCCTTTCGATATGGCCCTGGTGGATTTGAACATGCCAGGGTTCGACGGCGGCGAAGCCTCGGGCGCAGGCATGGACCTCATCAGCCACGTCATCGAAATCCGCCCCGACTTCCCCATCATCGTTTTGAGCGCGTACGATGAAGTATCCAAAGTGAAAGAGGCAGTCACCCGCGGCGCCCGCGGCTACTGCGTCAAAGGCCGCGAGAAAACCCTGCTCGACCAGATCAAACACATTTTCGAGGAGAATGCTTGATATGGACAATATGAAACATGCATCCCCAGAAAGGCATGTGGTGCTGCTCTCCAACGCTTCGCGCGTAGCCAAAGCCGTCACTTCCATCCTGGACCCCGACGAACTGCTGCGCTGGAGCGTGGATATCATCTGTGACGAGTTTGGCTTCTACTATGCCGGGGTTTTCCTGGTCGACGAAACCAATCAATGGGCCGTACTGCGCGCCGGGCGCGGCGAATCGGGCGCAGATATGGTTGCCCGCAACCACAAACTGGCCGTGGGCGGCCACTCCATGGTCGGCATGGCTACCCGCCTGCGCCAGCCGCGCGTGGCCAAAGATGTGACCCAGGAAGTGGAATTTGCCAGCAACCCCTACCTGCCCGGTACCCACTCTGAGATTGCCCTGCCGCTGGTCGTTGCGGATGACTCCATCGGCGCCCTCACCGTGCAGAGCACCGAATACGATGCCTTCACCCTGGAAGATGTCTCTACCCTGCAGAGTATGGCCGATATCCTGGCGATTGCCATCGCCAACTCGCGCCTGCATCGCCAAAACCTGGATCTGCTGCAAAAGACGGAGCGCCGGGCACGCCTGTTGACCGCCGCCAACGAGGTGGGCAAGCGCGTCTCCTCCATCCTGGACCTGGATCAGTTGTTGTCTCAAACCGTGGATATTATTTGCGACACCTACGGGTACTACTATGCCGGGGTATTCCTCACCGACCCCACCGGGCAGTGGGCCATCTTGCGCGCCGGGCACGGCGAGGCCGGGGCAGCCATGCTGTCTCAGGGCCACCGCCTGGCTGTGGGCGGTCATTCCATGATCGGCCTGGCTACCAGCCTGTGCGAGGCCCGCATCGCCCTGGATGTTGGCGAGGAGCGCGTCCACTTCAAGAACCCCCTGCTCCCCCACACCCGCTCTGAGATGGCCCTGCCCCTGGTGATCAACAAAGAGGTGCTGGGCGCGGTGACCGTGCAAAGCACCGAGGAGCGCGCCTTCAGCGAAGACGATATCCTCACCCTGCAAACTATGGCCGACCACCTGGCTGTGGCGATCAACAATGCCCGCCTGCTCAAAGAGCTGGAGCGCGCCAACCTGGAGCTGCTGCGCACCAAGACTTACGAGGCCCTGGCAACCGCCACCACCCAGGCCGTGCACTGGATTGGCAACAAGGCTCTGCCCATCACCACCACCATTGCCCGCATCCAGGAGGATCTAAAGAGAGAGCCGCTGGATTTGGACTCCATCCGTGAAGATCTGGCGCTCATCGATGAGAGCGCCCGCCTCATTGTCCAGGTCAAAGAGAACCTGCTCGGCCCGGCGCGCGAGCAAAAGCCCCGCGCAGCCATGCTGGAAGATGTGGTGCAGGCTGCTGCCTACCACACCGGCATCCCCGTAGAACAAATCGCCATCGAGACCAACCCCGGCACCCCCATGATCCTGGCCGATACCACCCAACTGGCCCGCGCCCTGGGCAACCTGTTCCGCAACGCCACCGAGGCATCAGCCAACCATATCCATGTGCGGGTGGGGCCCGCCCCCAACAGCAACATGGTACTGTTGGAGATCGCCGACGACGGCGAGGGCATTTCGCCAGAGGATATGGAGAGGATTTGGGCTGCCTTCATCACCACCAAAGGCCCCAGCCACCCCGGGCTGGGCCTGCCAGCCTGCCTGCACGTGATCAGCCAGATGGATGGGCGCATCACCGCCATCAGCCAACCTGGACAGGGCGCCATCTTCACCATCCTGCTGCCCTCCATCCCCGATGGCCAGAATGAAAGCGACGGCCTGCAAAGCCCCGCGGCCAAGCCCTTACCCCGCACCGCACCGCCGCGTATCCTGTTCATTGACGACGACGATGCCTGGTCACAATTTGCCATACGCATCCTCTCCGAGGCTGGATACCAGGTCAGCCGCTCCACCAGCCTGGAGAAAAAGGCCAAGGCAGATATCGTACTATTAGATGAAGCACTCGTCGGCGGAGATTTAAGCAGCGTGCTCAGCCATCTGCAAGAGGCCGGGCTGGCAGGCAAGACCATCATCGTCTGCGCCGCTCCAAATGTGGAACGCACTGCCTCCTACTTGCAGGCAGGCATCAAAGACGTGGTGCTCAAACCTTACACCATCGAAGAATTAGCGGCCATCATGTCGTAGGCACCAGGGGGCTGCGAGCGAAAGAGGCTCGCAGCCCTTTTTTTTTCTGTAGGATAAACCATGTGGTACATCACCGTCCGCTCGCCTGAAGGCGAGCCTAAACAATACACCGTCAAACCTGGCAGCAACGTCATCGGTCGCCTATCCTACAGTGATATCTACATCGAGGATATTTCTGCCTCTCGCCGCCATGCCGACCTGACCTTCGATCCGGTCACCGACAGCCTGGTCATTGCAGACCTGGACAGCAAGAACGGCACCTTCGTCAACCGCCAGCACATTCGCCAGGCGATCTGCCTGCAAGCCAGCGATGTGATCCGCATTGGCAACTGCACCATCACCCTCACCCACTACCAGGCCAATCACTCCTCCGCCGTTGCTGCCGGGCCGCACCGCCACACCCGCGAACTGCTGCTGGAATCGCTCGATCAGCACGCGGTGTTGATCTACGATGTGGCCCGCCAGTTGAACACCGTTCTGGACCTGGAAACCGCCCTGGGCGAGGTATCAGCCCTGATGAAGCGCGCTATGGGCGCCGAGCGCTGCGAGGTAATCCTGGCAGACCGCTTCGACCAGATCCACGAGCTGGGCTTCCCCGAAACGATCGCCCGCAAAGCTATCGAAGAGCGCGCCACCATCATCATCCCCGAAATGTCTACCACAAGCAACAACGTCAGCGACAGCGCCCGGCTTTACCGGGTACGCTCTCTGCTGTGCGTGCCCATCTTGAGCAGTGACAGCATCCTGGGGCTCATCTACATGGTGAAGACCGAGCCCGAGCAGCGCCCCTTCGATCAGCGCGACCTGCAACTGGCGATTGCCATCAGTCACCAGGCCGCCCTGACCATCCAGCGCATGTACCTGCTGGAAAGCCTGAAAAAACAGCAGCAGATGCAAAACATGCTGCGCCGATTCCTTTCCCCGCAAGAGGCGGAATTCTTACTGCACGAATACCTGCAGCGCGGCTCACTGCCCGAACTGAGAGCCCAGGAAGTGACCGTTTTATTTGCCGATATTGCCGATTCCACTGGTTACGCCGAGCGTCACGGGCCAGAGCGCTTTGGCGCTCTGCTGGAGCGCTATTACCACGATACCACCGATATCATCTTTGCCAATGGCGGCCTCATCCGCCTGATGGGCGATGGCATCATGGCCGTCTTTGGCACCACCCATTCCTTTGCAGACCCCGTGGGCCGGGCGGTGCAGGCAGGCCTGGAACTGATCGAGAAGGTCAAAACCAGCAGCCCCTACCAGGAAGAAGAGATCGTCATTGGCGCGGGCATCAACAACGGCCCGGCCATGGCCGGCTATGTCGGCACCCAAGAACGGGTCGAGTTCACCGTCTTGGGCGATACGGTCAATGTGGCCTTCCGCATGCAAGATTATGCCCGACCCAACCGCCTGGTGATCAGCCACAACACCGCACTGGCCCTGGCTGGAAAATTCGAGACCGCCCGCCTGGGCGAGGTCAACGTTCGCGGCCGTACCGAGCCGATCCATATCTTTGAGGTTTTGCGAGCACGCGCCGACTGACCCCCTCAGACGATCACCTGCCCTTACTTCATCACCCCGGCCCGCCGCAGTCCCAGCAGCACCAATTCGTCCCAGGGCTGGGCAGTGCTGACCGGGATATAGCGCACCCCCCGCTGCATACACTCTGCCATAATGCCATCCTGCCAGGCCTGCACCCGCTGGCGGTACAGGTCGCGCATGCCCGCTTCCACAGAAACTTCCTGCGCCTGCCCCGTTTCCACATCCACCAGGCGCAAATCGCCTGCCAGCGGCGGATCGATCTCATCGGGGGCCAGCAAGTGCAGCAAATTGACCTCAAAACCGCGGCTCTGCAGTTCGCGCAGCCCGGCCTGATGCCCCGCCGGAGAAAACAGGTCGGAGATGACAAAACACAACCCGGCGCGGCGCGGCATCAGCAGGTAAGCCCGCAGCGCCGCGGAGAGATCCGTCTCGCCGGCAGGCTGCCACTGCTCCAGCAGCGCCATCAGCCGCAGCAGATGCTGTGAACCGCGCGCCGGGCCGAACTGCATCGGCACTGCTCCGGTGGCATGCGTTGCATTCAGCGCCGCCACGGTCAGGTGGTCGCCTGCGCCCAAAGCCACCGCGCTCAATGCCGCGGCCAGGTGCAGCGCGTAGAGGTGCTTGTTCTGTGCGCCCTCGCCCCAACCCATCGAGGCCGACGTATCGACCAGAACATGCACCGCCAGGTCTTCTTCCTCTTCCAGCAGTTTGATAAATGGCTTTTCCAGCCGGGCGTAGATGTTCCAATCCAGCCGGCGCAGATCATCCCCCGGGATGTAATTACGATAATCGGCAAACTCCACGCTGCTGCCGCGCCGCGCCGAACGGCGCTCGCCTTTGATCGCGCCGGCGCGCACCTTGTTCGCCACCAGCGTCAGTTGGTTCAGCTTCCGGATGGTCGTCTCGTCAAAGATCATTCCGCCACATGCTTGAGCAGTTCCGCCACCAGATCCTCTGGGCGCACACCTTCTGCCAGGGCCTCGAAATTGAGCAGCAGGCGGTGGCGCAGCGCCGCATCTGCCACGGCGCGCACATCCTCAAAGGCCACGTTATAGCGCCCAGCCAACAGCGCCGTGATCTTCGCCCCCAAGATCAACGCCTGCCCGCCGCGCGGGGAAGAGCCATAGCGCACGTATTTCTTCAGCAGCGGCGGCGCATCGGGGCTATCGGGGTGCGTAGCCACCACCAGGCGCGCCACGTACTGGCTGACGTGCGAGGCGATCGGCACGCTGCGCGCCAGGCTGCGCATCGCCAGGATATCGGCCCCGCTGGCAGCCCGCTGCACCTGCGGCAGCTGGCTGCCGGTGGTGCGTCCCATGATCTCCACCAGTTCATCCACATTGGGGTAGGTCACATTCACCTTGAACAGAAAGCGGTCCAACTGCGCTTCGGGCAGAGGATAGGTGCCTTCCATCTCCAACGGGTTTTGCGTTGCCAGAACAAAGAAAGGCTGCTCCAGGATATAGGTTTTCTCTGCCACCGTCACAGAGCCTTCTTGCATCGCCTCCAGCATCGCCGATTGCGTCTTGGGCGTGGCGCGGTTGATCTCATCTGCCAGCACCAGGTTGGCAAACACCGGCCCCGGCTGGAAGCGGAACTCGCGCCGCCCATCCTGATCGACCAGGATCTCAGTGCCGGTGATGTCGGCGGGCATCAGGTCGGGCGTGAACTGAATGCGCGAGAACTTCAAATCCAGCACATCTCCCAACGTGCGGATCAGCATCGTCTTGCCCAGGCCAGGAACCCCCTCCAGCAGCGCATGGCCTCCGGCCAAAATGCACACCAGCACGTAGCGCACCACATCTTTCTGCCCAACAATGAATTGGCCCACCTGGGCTTCCACAGCCTCAACGCGCGCACAGAACTGATCGGGGGTCAGGTTTTCATTCATATCGCCCTTCCAATTGCGCATTCATCAGCGAATGCGGCGTTTCCATTCTTCTTTGAGTGAAAGCTGCGTTGGACTCTCCCCCGAATTCAACGACAGGAAATCAAACAACAGGCGGTTGTACTTGCTGGGCTCATCCAACATGGGGAAATGCCCCGAGCCATCGAAGATCACATCATGCGCGTGGGCAGGCAGGCGGTCCATAACCTCCTGCGCCGGCGCTTCCACCGCGGGGTCGTCCTGCCCATGCACGAACAGGCACGGCGTCGAAAGCCGCGTCACCAGATCCAGCAGATCAATCTGCTCCAGATCTTGCAGCGAGGCTTTGACCGCGTTCATGTCAGCCTTGGGCGCCTCATTGCGCGCCGAGTCGGCTGCCGGCACCTTGCCCAACAGCCAATCGACCAACTCGCCCATCCCGGCGGTGCGCAAGCGGGCGTTGACCGCGGTCTTGATCAGCGGGAGCCCCGTCAGCATCACCCGGTCCACCATCGTGGGATTGCGCATCACAAAGTTCAATGCCACCGCCGCCCCCAGGCCATGCCCCACAATAGCGATCTTGCCAATCCCCATCGCATCCAAAAAGCCATCCATCAAAGCCCCTTGCTGGTCGATGGTATATTTATCCGTGCGTTTAGCGGTATCGCCAAAACCCCACAGATCGACGGCGTAAGTGCGATACTGAATGGAGGCCGCCTGCATGGTCGGAATCCAATAACGCCACGATCCTACCCACCCGTGCAGGAAGAACAGTGGCCGGCCGCGGCCCAGCACTTCGTAATGAATGATATCGCCGTCTAGTGTGACAATGCTCATAGGATCAACCTATTTTTTTGCGTATTTTTCCAACAACTGGCTCACTCTCACCGTCAGTTGGTCGGGCGAGAAGGGCTTGAGGATATAATCCACCGCTCCCACTTCCAGCCCTGTCTGAACCTCTGATTCCTGACCCTTGGCCGAGAGGAACACCACCGGAATATTGCGGATGCTCTCAATCTGCTTCATCGCCTTGCAGGCTTCATATCCGGTCATGCGCGGCATGCGCACATCCATCAGAATGATCTCCGGCAAGACCTCTTGGGCCAGGTTATACGCCTCTTCCCCGTTGCTGGCTGCCACCACATCGTGGCCGGCAAACTTCAGGGTAAAGGTGATCAGGTCTCGAATATCACGCTCGTCTTCAGCAATCAGTATTTTCGCCATTACATACCTCGTCAAACTGGCAGGTCGCTGGTTCAAGTTTAGCCAGCGTTTGCCTCCTCTACCGGCAGGGACTCATACACTGGCAGGGAGAAGGAGAACGTGCTGCCCAGACCGGGCAAGCCAGCGCTCTCAAACCAGATGCGTCCGTGATGCATCTCCACCAAATGTTGCACAATCGACAGGCCAAGCCCCGTTCCCGAGGTGGCCAAAACCAACGGATCTTCGCCGCGGTAGAAGCGCTCGAACACGCGCGGGTGATCTTCCGGCAAAATGCCAATGCCATTATCCGTCACATCGATCTGGATATCGTTCTCCACCCGATGTGCGCTGACCTTAACCTGGCCATTCACCGGCGTGTACTGATAAGCATTCTCCACCAGGTTATCCAAAATCTGCTGCACCCGATCTGGGTCGCCATAGGCGGCTGGCAGGTCTGCATCCAGGTTCAGGATAAATTCCATCGGGCGGCCCTCGTCGCTGCTGCGGCGGCGGATGGTTTCCACGGACTGGTTGGCAATCTTATAGATATCCAGCGGCTGCATCGAGAGCGAGACCCGCCCTGCCTCGATGCGCGAAATATCCAGCAGATCGTTCACCAATACCGCCAGGCGCTCTGTGTTGGCCTTGACCACTTGCAAGAAATGCGTCTGCTGTTCGGTCAAAGCCCCGGCGGCGCCCATCAACAAGATCTCGACATACCCCTTGATCGAGGTCATCGGCGTGCGCAGCTCATGGCTGACCGTGGCCACAAATTCCGATTTCAGGCGGTCCACCTCGATCAGGTGGGTGATATCACGGAAAATAGAGACCGTGCCCAGGAAATCCTGGCGCAGCAGCACCGGCGACAGGTGGACAGAGACCACCCGCTGGTCGTCCAACTCAATCTGCTCTGCATAGGTTTCGCCATAACGGTAGGAGGCAGGATCATCCGACCAGGTGCGGATCGTCTGCACCCAGGACTGGCCCGCCTTGCCAAACAAGCCGATAAAATTCTCCAGCGTGTGGCCCAAGATCTGCTCGCGGCGCAGGCCCAAGATCTGCTCAGCCGAGGGGTTGAAGAGGGTGATCGCCATGTTGGCATCCGTCACCAAAACACCATCCGCAACGGCTTCCAGCATGGCCTGAGAACGGCTGGTCTCGACGTGCTGGGTGCGCAGCATATCTCCCAGGCGCTCTGCCTGGTCGCGGATCAGGTTATACAACTGCGCATTGTTGATCGCCACGGCGATCTGCTTGGCGGTCGCTTGCACCAGTTCCAATTGATGCTGGGTGAAGCGGTCGATCTGGCGGTGATACAGGATCAACACGCCCAGGGTTTCCTCACCCATCATCAGCGGCACCGCAATGGCACTGCGGTGTTCGGTAAGAACGCCATCACGCTGCACCCAACGCTCATCCTCCAGCAAGTTGGGGATCAGCGCCGACTGGCGCCGGGTGAGCACCCATCCTGCCAGGCCCTCATTGTACTTGATCGTGGTCGACTGCCCACCCTTGGGCGGCGGCGCGGTATAGCCCAGCGAGGCGCGCAGGTAAAGGGTCGATTCTTCGGGGCGCAGCAGCATGATCAGGCTGTGTTCTGCGCCAATCGCCTCGTTCAAAACCGCCAGGGTGCGGTTCAGCACCAGGTCCAGATCCAGGCTTGCCGAAAGCTCGGTGATAATATCCAGCAGGGTTTGCGTGCGGTTATGCTCTTCTTCCAGTTCCTGGGTGCGCTCAGCCACCCGGCGGGCCAGGTCGGCAGCGTAATTCTCCACCGTCTGGAACAGGCGGGCGTTATCCAGGGCCACTGCCAGTTGGCTGGCAATCTGCGACAGGAAGCGCAGTGTGGGCTCGCCAAACGCGTAAGGCTGGTAAGACATCACCGAAAGCACACCGGCAATCGTGCCGCGCACCACCAACGGCACACCCATCCACGAACGCACCGGGTCGCCCACCGTCACACCGCGTACCGGCAGATTTTCGCGCTCGTTAAGCATATCCCCGATCACCAGAGGCTCGCCAGTCTGTTCAATGTACTCGCTGAAACTATTGCCCGTGCGGTCAATTGTCAGCGGGCCAATCTTCTCGCCACGGTCCAGGAAGCGGGCGATCATCTTTTCCGGGCCAGATGTCAATGAAAGACCCACGGCATCAGCCTTCAGCAAGGATACCGTGTTCTCAAAGATGGTGTCGATCAGCTTTTCTTGATCCAGCACCTGAGAAATGCTCACGCCCAGATCGTACAGCGTGGCAAGCTCGGCGCTGCGCTGCTGGGTTTCGGCAAACAGGCGCTGCGTCTCTTCGAACAAGCGCCCGTTCTGGATAGCCACCGCGGCCTGGTTGCTGATCGTGCGCCCCAGTTCCACTTCTTCTGCGTCAAAGCGGTTAGGCGTCTCTGCCATCACCAGCAGCAGACCGTGCAGGTCGTTGCCGGTCGCCAGGGGCAGCACCAACAGCGCCCGCGCTTTGCGTTCTGCCAGGAAATCTGCCAGGGGAGCCAGTTCCGCTTCCTTGGACACATCATCGGTCGAGAACAGGCCCAGGCTCTCCGCCAACCTCTCGTACAGCGGGCTGTGGGGCAAGGGCAGCGGATAAGTACCCTCACGTTTGGGAAGTTCTGCCTGCACCAGAGCCTGCCGGTCGGGGGTGAAGAACACCGCCGCTACCGCATCACACCCCACAGCCTGGCTTGTTTCACTGAGGGCAAGCTCCAGGATGTAATCCAACTTCAAAGAGCCGCTCAATTCCGTGGAAAGGCGGTTCAGCAATCCAAGGCGCTGTGAGCGCTGATCCAGCTCAGTGGCGCGGCTGATGCTCTCCTCGTACAGCTTGGCGTTCACCAGGGCAACGGCTGCCTGGCCCGCAAAGGTCACCACCGCAGCCAGGTGATCTGCCCCGTAGAAATGCGCCTCGCTCTTCTCGAAGGCCAGCACACCCTCCACCTCACCCTTCGAGAGCAGTGGCACTCCCAGCCACGACATATACTGCTGCTCCACCAGCGAGGGGAAGCGAGCATCCTCGCGCACATCGCCCACGCTGATCGGCTGACCGGTGTTGATCATCTCCTGCAGCAGCATACTATCCTTGATCGCCACCGAAAGCCCAATGCGCTGCTCGCTGTCTTCAAAGCCGTGGGCGGCCCGTACGCTCAGGCGATCGCCCTGGCGCAGCCACAAGGTGCCGGTATCGTAAGGCACGATCGTCTTCACCTGGTCGAGCAGCGAGCCAATCAGCTCATCCGTCTGCAGGCTGGCGGTCATCGAGGTTGCCACGCCGGTCAGAGCCAGCAGCTGTGCGGCGCGCTGCTCAGAGGCCTGGTACAGGCGGGCGTTTTCCAGCGTCAGGGCGGTCTGGCGGGCCAGCGAGGCGATCAGCGCCTGGTCGTCCACGGTGAAGGCAGCCGTAGCGCGGAAATTATCCAGCACCATCACACCCAGCTCGTTCTCGCCCGCCTGGATGGGGACGATCAGGCTGGAAACAGGCAGGCGGCCTTCGGTCGCATCCCGGTACATTACCAATTGCTCTGGCGAGAGATTGTAATCGCGGGCGAAATCCACTTCGTCTATACGCAGTGTTTCGCCCTTCTCAAAGGCCTGCCCGGGCAGAGCCTGCCCAGAGCGATAGGTGATCTCCAGGATGCGGTTGTTGTTGATGTATCCCACCGCCGCTTGCGGCACCAGGCAATCTCTCTCTGCCTCCCACAGCGCCACCATCCCGGCGTGCGCCGCCGGCAAAACTTGCAGCGAGCTTTCGATCAGTGTGCGCAGAATGCTGGCTGGCTGCAGCGTGCCCAACTGGCGGCTGAACTCTAATAGCAGGTTCACCTCTTGCAAGCGGCGGTTCGTCTCGGTGAGCAGGTGCAAATTCTCCAGTGCGATGGACACCTGGCGGCACATCAGCGTATACAGATGCTCATCTTCCGTGCTGATCGGCGGCAGAGGGATCTGGCTCACCGCCATCACCACCGCATCCACCTGGTTGGCAACCGTCACCGGCAGGCACATGAACGCCTTGGCCTCCAGCGTTGCCAGGAGAGGTGCGCCTTTCCACTCCTCGCTATCATCCAAATCCACTACCAGCAGCTGCTCGCCCGATTGAAGCACGTTGCGCAGGGGGTTGCGCTGCCCCAACAGGGCTTCCAGGTTCAGGCCAGGCGAGGGCAGCGTGCCCAGCACATGCAGGAGATGCGGGCCGCCAGTGCCCACCTCTGCCACCAGTAATACGTTCAAGTCCAGGCGGGTCAGCAGTTCGCGCCCAAAGGCCATCAGCACATCAGAGCGGCTGGTCTGCCGGCTGACCACCTCCGCAATATCCAAACCCACCTGGATCCAGCGCGCCCGCTGGTTCAGGGTGTGCACAGCCACGGTCTGCTCCACATCCTTGTGCAGCAGCGTGGGCAGGTTGGTCTGCGAGATCTGCAAAGCCTGCCGGGCGCGATCCAGATCTTGCTGCAGCCCGTTCGACATCACCGTCAATTCGTGCAGTTTCTGGTGGCTTTCAATCGCCAGTTCGGCCTGGGTGGCAAACACTTCCAACGACTCGATTGTTGGACGGTCTGGGCGCAGGTTGTTGCGCGGCGAATCCACACTGATCAGCCCCAACGGCGTGCCCGAGGCAGTTTGCAGTGGCACCAGCAGCAGATCATCGGGGTGCCAGGCCATGCTGTTATCCACATGGCCCATATCCAGCGGCATCATCGTCATCGTGTGCAGTTCGGCGGGGGTCACCGGCCGCTGCTCAAAGGGGATGAAATAAGAGCGGCTGAAGCGGAACTGCGGCGCCAACATCTGCTGCATAACCGCCCAGGGCTGGGTGCGCTTGCGGAATTCCGCCATGGTATCCAGCGGGATGCCCGCCCCAGCCACGCGCCGCAGTCCTTCCAATTCTGGGTCATACACGCTGACCAGCACCACGTTGAAGGGGGTTGATTCCTGGACGCCATAAGCGATGGCTTCCATGGCATCTTCCAGCGGCTGGTCTGGCGAAAGCGCCTGCGACGCCTCCAGCAGTTTTGCCATTGTCTCCACGCGGCGGTTGAGCAGTTCGCTCCGCAGCACCTGTTCGCGGTAGCGCAGGGCGTTGCCCAGGGCAATGGCCGCCTGGGTTGCCAGGCTTTGGGTGATCTCCAGGGCCGTGTCATCAAAGCGAGCCGGCACCCGAGAGTGCAAGTGGATCAGCCCGGCCACGTGCTCCTGGAAAGCGATCGGTACCACCATCGAGGAGACAATCCCCGCATGAGGCGGCTTTAAGTCCACGCCGCTGAACGCATCCTCGGGCTGTGAATAATCGTTGACCAACAGCGGGTCGCCCTGCTCAAACACGCGCAACTCCAACGGCGAGAGCGTCTCTCCCGGTGTGTCGCCAATGAACAGCATCACCTTCGGCTCTACCACGCGTTCGTCCACCATTTCAAAGAACAAAATCGTGCCGCAGCTGGCTTCGGTGATATGCAGCAGCTCGTCATACACCAGCCGGAGCACCGATTCGAGCACCAGGCTGGTATTCATCTCGCGGCTCACCCGCGTCAGCGCCAGCAGTTGATCTACACGGCGGCGCAGCGATTCATCTGTTTGCGTGTACAGGTTAGATTTCTCGATCGCTGAGGCTAGCTGGCTGGCCATGGTGGAGACCACGCTCATGTCACTGCGGTCGAAGAAATCCACCTGCTTGCTGCCCAGCATCACCTCGCCAATGCCGCGGTCACGCACCACGATCGGCACATCAATGGCGGATTTGACCCCCAGGGTCTCGGCTATCGGGCGGTACATCGAAAGCACCATCGACTCGTGATCGATGTTATCGGTAAAGAATGCGTGCTGTGTAGCAGTCACCGTGCCGCGAAACTCTGGCGAGCTCATTGACATGCGGTCAAGGCGGCTGGCGACATCTTCATCCACCCCAAACAGCGAGTGATTGTGCAGGCGCAGCTCGCCGCGGCTTTCATCCACCAGGAAGATCGCCGCCATATCCACCCGCAGCAGGCGCGCCAGTTCGCGCAGCGAGAAGGCCAGGATTTCATCCAACGTCGCCACCGAGCCGGTCAGGCTGGCAATGCGGCGCATGGCCTCTGAGCGTTGGGCGCGTTCCTGCGACTGCCGCACCAGGGTCACGTTATCAATGATCACGGCTGCCTGTCCGGCGATGATCGTCAGCAGGCGCAGATCGTCCTGGTCAAAAGGCATGCTGTCCATCTTATCGGCAACCTGCAGGTAGCCAAGCATGCGCCCGCCCGAGGTGAGCGGCACCAGCACCATGTTTTGAATACCTGTGGCCTGTGCCAGGTGAGCCAGGCCCAAGGCCTCCAGCGTTGCGTTCTCCGGCGCATTATTGGCCAGGATCATCTGCTGCGAGAGCCAGATCTCCTCCGCCGGGCTGCCCGGGGGAATGGTAACCGCATACAGGGCCACAAAATCGGTGGGGATGCCCACGAAGGGCGCCCGCGCCTGCAGCCTGCGCCGCGCCTCATCGTACACCAGGAAGCCAATTGTTTTCACTTCCATCAAGGGAGTGATGCTCTCAATCATCTGGGCGAAGAAGTTTTGCTCCTCTCGCGCCGCGCCAGAAGATTGCGCCAGCTTTGCCAAACCAGAGAGTTCACGCAAGCGCTGCTGCTCTTGCTGGAAGAGCAAGGCATTGTTCAGCGCCACGCCCGCCTGCCCCGAAAGCACCTTCAAGATCTCCAGATCTGAGGCGGTAAAAGCATTCTTCGACAGGGAGGCCAGTTCCAGCGTGCCCACCATCTTGCCTGCCACCAGCAGTGGCATACCCAGGTACGAGCTGAAGGGGTACTGCTTGCGATCCACCACCGGGCGCACATCCCGGTAGGTGTCCACATCGTTGATCAGGAGCGGTTTCTGGCTAGAAATCAGGTAACCGGAGTAGCCCTTGCCGGGCTTGTACCGCTCCAGGGATTTCTCCAGGTGGCGGTCTACGCCTGGCATGCCCACAAAGTGATAGGGCACCAGGCTTTGGTTGGCAGCGTCCCAAATGGTGATCTCTGGGAAGTCGGAGGGGATCAGCCGTTCCACGCTCTCCAGCGTTGCCATCAAGGTTTTCTCCAGATCCAGGCTGGAGGCCATCGTCTGGCTCAGTTCAGAGAAGATATCGACGGCATGCTCGGAGAGTGCGGCTTCGCCGTTGTTGGTGATGGCTGCCACCTGGGGACGGTGAAGCGTCACCAGGTAAGCGCCATTCGAGCCATTGCTTGGCGGCACGTAGTAAGAGGAGCCTTCCACAAAACGGCCATCCAGAGAGAACCTGGCCTGGCTTTCTGAGGAACACAAGTTCCAAAACACCTCGCTGGGGCGAGCGCGCCGCGCCAGGCGCTCCAGGTTGGGCTCCTCTTCCAGGTGACCAAACCATTCGCGCGCCTGTTGATTGGTGTAGACGACGCGGCCGCCGATCTGCACCAGCAGAACAGCGTCCGTGGATTGCGCATTATCAGGATTGTCCGGCGGGGCAGTAGGAGGCTGGGTGAGCGGGTGGAGCCGGGGAATCACGCGCAACAGCAGCACCACCAGCCCCAAAAACAGCAGGCTAATAGATACTGCAGTCAGTCCCACGGTAATTGAATCTAACCCGTTCATCAGAACACTAAACCGTCAATCCCTATGCAACCCTGATCAAACCTTCGGCCTAGACATCCTTGCGACGCGCCTCGGCAGCCATCTCGGTGATCTCGCGGATGTCGGCAAACTGGTACTCGCTCGGCGAGACAATGCCGATCGCCAGCCGCATCAGCGGCGATTCCTCAGTCTGCCCATCCTTGTTCACCGTGCGGATGAAGCCCTGCTCGCGGTCCAAGAAGGTGTAATGCGAGAGCACCTCATCGGCAAAACGCGCTTTCAGCCGGTCACGGATGGCCGGGGCGGTCTCCTCCGCGGTGATGATGACGAAATTATCGCCGCCGGCGTGGCCGATGAAATCGTTGGAGGTGCCCAGTTCGTCCAGCACCTCGCCCACCAGCATGCCAGCAAAGCGCAGCGCGTCATCGCCCGCCACGAAGCCATAGGCTTCTTTGAACGGCTCGAAGGAGTTGACGCGCACATCCATGAACGCCCAGTGCTGCTGGCGGATGATGCGGCGCAGCTGCTCTTCGATGAGCCGCCCAGCCGGCAAGCCCGAACGCGGGTCGGTGAGGCTTTGCTGCTCCGCGCGCGAGATGGCGCGCTGCACGCGCAGCTTCAGCTCCTCGATATCGAAGGGCTTGGTGATGTAATCGTCCGCACCCAGCTCCAGCCCGGCCAGCTTATCGCTGCGCTCGTCCTTCTGCGTGAGGAAGATGATCGGCACATGGCTGGTGCGCGTATTGGTGCGCAAGATGCGGCACACCTCGAACCCGTCGATGTCTGGCAGCATGATATCCAGAACGATCAGGTGCGGCAGGTTCGTGCGTGTTTTCTCCAGCGCGGCAGAGCCACGCGGCGCCACATCCACATCGTAGCTCTGCCCGGTGAAATAAATCTGCAGCATGTTGGAAATATCACTATCGTCTTCTACAATGAGTAATCGGGGTTTTCCCATATCAGCCTCCCAATGAACTTAAGAATGCCGCCTGCCCAGCTGCGCATTCTTGCGTACACGATCGATTTGTTCTTCTGTAACCGCTCGTTCGAACGAGCGGAATCCACTGAGTCGGAAACCATGTTTATCGGCGATGTCTGTAATCTCCTTTATCTTCTCTAGCTCCAATTCCTTCCCAAGTGTGTAATCCTCAAAACGGCCCTCCAGGGTCAAAGCCATTGTTTCTGCCATGCAGGCGTAAGCCTTGCCCGGCGGAAAGCCGAAATCAAAATGAAAATCGACGGATCCTGGCACCTCAACCATACCGCCGTCAATCACCAACACATCCTCGCGCATTGCAGCCACCTGCAACGATACATCACGCGGGCGGGCCACATCGCAGACCACACTGCCCGGCTGCAAATGCGCCGGCTCGATCACCGCATGGGTGGCGCTGGTCACCGTCAGGATCAACTGCGCCTCCCGCAAGGAGGCCATATCGGTCGACACGCGCACGGCTGCCTGGCAGCCCTTTGCCGCCAGGTCATCCTGCAGGCGCACCAACTCAGCCTCGTGCCGGGCAATCAGCAACAGTTCTCCTGCCCGTTGACCCATCAAAGCTGCGCAAGCCCTCCCAATCGCGCCCGTTGCACCGACCACTGCCGCGGTGCAATTCTTCAGCGGCAAATCCATCACGCCTGCCGCCTCTTCTACCGCCCGCACAGCCATCGAAACCGTGTAAGCATCTCCTGTGGTCACCGGAATATCCAACGCGCGGGCAATCGTCTTTCCGGCATCCCCTACTACAGAAGTGTATGCTCCTAACCCTAATATTTTAGCACCAAGTTTCTCAGCCAGGCAACCTGTTTCTATAATCTTACGATAGACTCGCTTTTCTGGCAACTGAAAAAAGTGTTTTGGTGTCAGTGGGCAAGCGATCAGCCAGCCTTTGATCTCCTTCCCGCTCGCAGCAGAAACAACCCCCTGCACTTCCGATAAATATACCGGGGGCCATAGGGGAGAAAACTGGTAGATGATCCAGTCATTGACGATCCGCGCAAGGAAGGGGTATTTCCGACCGATATCCCGCCGGGGATCAATCGGGTGGATAATAAAGGCAAAGGCATCCACAGGTTACCAGGACTCATCTGTGGCTTCACCCGGCCGAGGATACAAGCGTGGATGGAGTTTTGAGAAATTCAGTTTATGGTGATCGCTGTCTTCAAAGGTGACATTCTTTTCGATCACACGCCGCTCCGCCGAGGCAAAGATAACCACGTCCGATTCAATCGTACGCGCCGGGAAAACGATCATCCCTGCACCCAGGCGGCAATTATGCCCAACACAGCCCCCCAGCACCGGGCGATTGGCAACTTTGAGCTTGCCATCGCCATCCAGTGCCCGGATCTGAGAGGGCAGCAGGTTGTAATCCGTGAAGGTAGAACCGGCCCCGATGAACGTGTTGCGACCGATGACGCACATCTGCAAGCAGGTGTTCTGCGCCACCATAGAGTTATCCATGAAGGTGCTCATGAACAAAGCCGCGCGGAAGGGCAAGAAGGCGCCATCTCCCACCACCGAGAGCATTAGCTGGCAGCCCTGGCCCACGTTGACATTATCGCCAATCACGCAGTTCTCGATGGCCACCCCCGCCCCCACCGTCACGTTATCTCCAATCGTGGTCGGGCCGTGGATGATCGCACTGGGGTCAATGGTGCAGTTGCGCCCAATCTGCACCACATCGGAACAATCCAGCACCTGCTTTCCCTCGTACATGGCCCTGGCCAGCACTTTCAGCTTGAACAATGGGTCCTCATCCAGGTGGGCCTCAAAGCGAGCCCCGCGGCAGAACAGGCCATAAACCACATCCGCGATGAAGATATGCACCCAGGTGTCAATCGCCAAACAGGCGCGCATGGGTACCTGGAAAGTCAGGTCACCCTGTTCGTAGGCCATGTAGGTTGGTACGTGATAGTAACCGGCCTCAATGCTGTCTGTTTCGATCACCAGCGGCCGGGCTTCTTCAATAGGTCCGCGCGGGTAGTACCACAGGTCTACCAGGTAGATATCCCCATCCTGCGTGTAGGAGACAGAAAGAGGCAGGGCATGCTCTTTAAATGGAGGGTCATCCTTGCGGAAGGCTGCCCGGCAGGCTTGCCCGGTCTCACGCGCCCGGGCGAGGAACTCGTCAATATACTCGGCGTCGAAATACAGGTTATCGCGGTAGACAATGCATTCTTCGTTCGTTTTTGGCAAAGAGGCGCCAAAGGGCAGTTCCAGTTCGCGATCTGTGTACGGGGTCAACACATCGCGCTGTGACAGCCACAGCGGCTTATTCATCACCCGGAGATCTCTGGCGCGGTCGTTGAACGGAGCCAAAAAACGAGGGTCTTGCAAGATGATCTTTAGCATACCAACCAATCCACCAAAGAGGGTTAATCCAGAGACTGTTTATCGATCACAATTCGGCACACCGAGTCGCCTTTGGCGATACACTCGGTCTCCTCGACGTTGTAGAATTTGCCTCCGCTGACCCAATACAGCGCTTCTTGCAGCAAACCCACTGCCAGATGGCACACCGGCGCGTCGGCTTTGCGCTGCCAACACACCGGGCATAACTCAATATTCCAAATGAACTGATGCTCGTTCTCTTGCACCACCACGCGCTGATCGGAGTAGCGATTGAAGATCTCGGCGAAGATCGAGGCGCCAGTGCGCAGTTTGTCATCCAAAGGAAGCAGCCGGAAGGCCAGATCGGTAAAGCCCAGCAACGGGCCGAATTCTCGCAGCCCATGCTTGAAGCAAGCCCTGCCCGCCCGCAGCGCCAGGCCGCGTCCGCCGCGCGCCCCGTAGATCTCTTCCAGCGAAAACTGCAGGTGACTCACCTGCTCAAAACTAACTTCGCGGTCCAGGTTGTTGGGCGGGTACTCATTGATCATACTGCGCAGGTTGGCCTGGTTCAAGATGGCATTGATGCCGTTACGGCCGATGATCTCCTCCATGGAGAAGAGGATGATACGGCCCAGTTTATTGGGGTAATAATACGTAGCAGCAGAAGTTTCGGTCATGGTGTTTGCGGCGGTGGTGGTGGTGTTACAGGCGGTTCCGCATCCAGGAACTCGCGCAGGGTCTCCATAAACTTCGCTGGCTCATCCAACATCACAAAGTGGCCTGAATCGGGCCAACGCTCGATACGGGCATGGGGGACGCCCTCCAGCAAAGGCTTCCACTGCGCCGGGTGTACCACTACGTCTCGCGCACCATAAATGCCCATCGTTGGCACTTTCACCTGCGAGAGGAACGGGCGCAGGTCCGTGCGCCGCAGCGAAGCAATGCTGAGCAAGAAGGATTCGAGCGTGGTTTGTGAGAGATCGCGGTCCATCATCTGCGGCCAACGCCGGTCGCGCGAATACAGCGGGGCCAGCAAGCGGAAGAACAACTTGAGCGCCCAGGTGTTTTTATGCGCCACAAACGCCACTGGCCGCTGGCCAAATAGTTTCAACAAAAATGACAGCGACGAACCGGTAATCGGCGAACCGATCACCGTCACCTTGCGCACGCGGTGCGGGTACTGGATCGCCACCGAGAGGCTGACCGTTCCGCCCATGCTGTGGCCCACCAAAGGAGCATTGTTGATGCCCAATTGCTCCATAAATTGATCTACCAGGCTGACGAAATCTTGCACGGCGTAGCTGTCGCGCTTCTTACCCGATTCGCCAAACCCCCAAAAATCCATCGCATAGGTGCGATAGTAGCGGCCCAGGTAAGACATCGTCTCTTGCCATAGACCCCAAGAGCCAAGCCACCCATGCAGCAAAATCACCGGGCGGCCCCGACCATAAACCTCATAATGGACAATTCCCTGAGCAGTGGTAAAGGATGACACAGCAATCTCTCAGACCGAACTAGTGAACCTTATTTGGCCTCGTTCTTATCCATTTCTTCGAGGATGCTATACAGCAATTCCAGCAAAACGCCTTTGACGGTTTCTTTTTCTGTGGCAACGCACGGCAACAGCTTCACCTTGGCGTCCAGCCGCAGCGCAATGCGCATATCATCCAGGTCCCAGGCTTCTTTAAAATCCTGCTTATTGGCGGCAACCACATAAGGTGTGGGCGCATAAGCGCGGAAGGTTTCTAAAATATTGCGCGCCTCGCGGAAAGTCTCCGGGCGGGTGCTGTCCACCATTACGATGAAACCCAGCATGCCCTCCGAGAGGATCTCCCACATGAAATCAAACCGCCGCTGCCCAGGGGTGCCAAAGAGGTACAGCACCAGGCTGTCGTCAACCGTAATGCGGCCAAAATCCATCGCCACCGTGGTCTGATCTTTTACTTTTTCGGCCTCAGAGGAGATCTTGCGCTCGGTTGAGACCACATCGATCTCAGAAACAGAGCGGATGAACTCCGTCTTTCCGGCGCTGAAGGGTCCTGTAACCACCATCTTGACTGTTTGCATAGAGCATTCCTTTTCTATATTGAACGAATGCGGCTGATAATGCGATTAATCAATGATTTCTGATCTTCTTTGTTGGTCACCGGCAAAGCAGGGCGGCCCGCAGGCGTGGCTGGCTGCACAACACCCTCAGGCCTCACCAGCTCGATCAAGCCTGCCTGCAGCAAACCATATACCACCTTGCGAATTTCAAGATCGCTCTTGTTAGTTGCCTTGGCAACCTGTCGGATCGTGTTCTTGGGATTAATATAAGAGACGACCCGCCATTCCTCAACACTGAGATTAACATTGCGGATGTTCGTGCCGGGGCGGTCGGTAAATTTCATCGCCACTTCCAGGCTGGGAATCTCATCCTGGAGCTGCTCCCATTCTCGCATCCGCCGCGAGCCTTCAATAATAATATTTTCCAGGCTGATGCGCACGGTGATCTTGTCATCCGGCGGCATCATATCATTCTCGAAGTGGAACAAGCCCTCCACCCAGGTGAACAGGCGGTTGACCACTCCCAGGAAATAGGCTTGCAGGCTATTGATGATATCTTGCTGGGTGATGTAGTTGGCGTTGATCAGCAGCAGGCCCAGTTCCTTGTCGCTCATGTTGGCGGCGCGCTCCTGGATTGCCCGGAACTGCGCCGCGGAGATCTTCTTGGCGCGGTAAAGCACAGTGGCCAGGCTACCATCCTCCTGGCCGTTCCGCGCAAAGGCAAGTTTACCTTCTCGGAAGGAAACCCAAATTTGTTCAGACGGCCCCTCCACTACCAGGGTACCCGTCTTTTGGGCCACATTGATCAGATTCAATAACTGAGTAACTGAAAAGTCGCGGAGATTGCCCTTTAATGCCATAATGCGGCCTCCCGCCGCCACTGCTCTATGATGACAGTCGCGTTCTCAAATCTATCTGGCATGCAACTCATACCATTACCAATCTCCTGGCAAGAGCCATCCCCGGCCAGTTCTCCTACTCGTAAAAATTATACATGCAAGACACCTCCGCGTCAAATACAGATCACCCCCAATAACGCATTTAAGGCACAAGACACACCCCGAATCTCATCTTCGGGGTGTGTCTTGTCAAAACAGCCACTCGTCTTTGGCCAGTGAATTAGTCAGGGTCTCCGGCCATCCAGATGAAAAGCCACTCCACAGGCAGGCTAGCTGCCGCTCGAGCCAATAACATTGAGGATCATGCCCAAAACAATGGCTGCCGTCCAGGCATACATCCAGTTTTTCAGATTCAGCTCGGGGTCTTTCACTCTTTGCCAGCCCCAAACAAAGGTGTACAACATGCAGATCAAACCCAAGATACCCTTTAGCACGCCCTCTTTTTGGAATAAGCGCACCAGCACCACGATACCTGCAACCCAGATGATCAATGTTCCAACAATTTGTAAAGCGCCCATCTTATCTTTCTCCTTTGTGGAATGATATGGTACAACGAAAAACGGCTGGAAGGCCTCTGTAGATGTTCATACAGATCCAAACAGCCGGAGACCCCAATATAGGAGCAGCCCCACCAGCAAAAAAGCACTGATGCCGGTGCGCTGCTCGAGGCGGGTGAGGCCATCCACCAGGCGCTGCCGCAATCCCTCCGGCAGAACGGCTGCTAAAACAATCAAGCCAAACGCCAGAACCAGCACCGGCGCAAAGGCGTGCGTAGACACGGCCTCCTGCCAATCACCGCGCAGCAGCAATCCCACCGCGGTGGTCAGCCCACAGCCTGGGCAAGGAATGCCCAGGATTTGATGCACCGGGCAAGGCCAACCCGGCCAACCCAACAAATGCAGCCCCACCTGGATCCCCCCCACCCCCACCAGGATAGCAGCATCACGACGCTGGCGTACTAACGATGCCAGCACGGGTGCGAAAATTGCTCGCCGAGTGCTATTTACAACCAGGGGAGGAGATGCTTGCATGGAGGCAGACCCTATACACATTATACACAGCAAAACACATAAATGGAAAAAAAGTTACACCCCACCCATCAAAGGCAGAGATCCGTCTTTAATGATGGGTATTGTGTAGGCGCTTTGCGCCCGCACAACACTTATTCTGGTGCATTTTCGATGGTATACTTGAGCCAACATCGATCATCCTGCACGGGGAGCCTGGTGCAGCCAGGCTGAGAGGAGAACATAGAGTTCTCGACCCGCGAACCTGATCCGGGTAATTCCGGCGGAGGAATTGCATTACCATCATTGCTCACCCTCCTCCCGCCGGAGGAGGTTTTGTTTTATCGCTATGAAACGCGCCATTCTCGTTGCCAACGGGGAGATGCTCCCCGGCACAGCGCTATCGACCGCCTGGCTGCCCGCCCACCTGGTGATCGCCGCGGACGGCGGGGCGCGCCACTGCCTGGCGCTGGGCCTGCGCCCGGATATCGTCATCGGCGATTTCGACTCGCTCGAGCCAGAACTGCTGGCCCGCCTGGAAGCGCAGGGCGTGACGCTGCTGCGCTATCCCTCGCAAAAGGACGAAACCGACCTGGAGCTGGCTTTTTTGCACGCCCTCAGCCGCGGCGTCCAGGAGATCATCGTGCTGGGTGCGCTGGGCGCTCGCTGGGATATGACCCTGGCGAACCTGCTCCTGCCGGTGCAGGAGCGTTTTGCCGCCCTGCAGGTGCGTTTTTACGATGGCAACCAGGAGATCCGCTTGCTGTGCGGCGGGCAAAGCCTGGCCTTGCAGGGGCAGCCCGGCGATACCATCTCCCTGGTGCCCCTGTGCGGCGATGCGAGCGGCATCACCACCCAGGGACTGGAATATCCCCTGGCTGGCGAGGCGCTGCCCTTCGGCTCGCCGCGCGGCGTCAGCAATGTTCTGCTTGGCACAAGCGCCCAAATCAACCTGTCGGAGGGCATTTTGGCTTGCATGCACATCCGGCACCAACCCACAGAAGGAAACACCTTATGAAAAAGACCCTGCTCGTATGCCTCCTTACCCTGACCCTGCTGGCATCCGCCTGCACCCCCGCCGAGCCTGGCACGCTCATCGTGATGACCCACAGTTCGTTTGATGTCTCGGAAGAAGTGGTGGCTGCCTTCGAGAGCCAGTACAACGCCAAAGTGCAGTTCATCGCCTCCGGCGATACCGGCTCCGCGCTAAACAAGGCCATCTTATCTGCCGACAACCCCGTCGCGGACGTGTTCTACGGCGTGGATAACACCTTCCTCAGCCGCGCCCTGGCAGAGAACATCTTCGAGGCCTATCATTCGCCCCTGCTGGAAGGCATCCCCGACGAGTTCCGCCTCGACCCCGAGGACCGCGCCTTGCCGGTGGATTACGGCGATGTGTGCCTGAACTACGATATCGCCTACTTTGCGGATCGCGGCCTGCAGCCGCCGCAAAATCTGGAAGACCTGCTGCTACCCGAGTACAGAGGCATGCTGGTGGTGCAAGACCCGGCCTCCTCCTCCCCTGGGCTGGCCTTCCTGCTCGCCACCATCGCCCGCTTCGGCACAGACGGCTACCTGCCCTACTGGCAGGGATTGGTGGAGAACGATGTTAAAGTGGTGTCTGACTGGACAAACGCCTATTACGCCGAATTCACCCGCTGGGGCGGCGCCTACCCCGTCGTCGTCTCGTACAGTTCCAGCCCGGCTTTTGAGCTTATCGAAGCCGAAGAACCCATGGCAACCCCGCCCACCGCAGCGATCACCGCAGACGGCGCCTGCTTCCGCCAGGTGGAGTTCGTCGGCATCCTGCGCGGCACCCCCAACCGCCGCCTGGCTGAGCAGTGGGTGGATTTCATGCTCTCCACCACCTTCCAGGAGGACATGCCGTTCCAAATGTACGTCTTCCCGGTCAACCCAGAGGCCGCCCTGGACCAGGCCTTCGTGGACTTTCTCACCAACCCCCTGGCGCCGGGATTCCTGCCTCCCGCCGATATTGCCGCCAACCGTGAAACCTGGATCAACGCCTGGCGGGAGGCCGTGCTAAAGTGAAACTTCGCCGCCTGCTGACCACCGGCCTGCTCTGGCTGGTGCCGCTGGCTTTCCTGGGGCTGTTCTACTTCCGCCCATTGGCGGCCATCCTGGGCCTCAGCCTGGGGCGCAGCACGGAGGGCTGGGCCGCACCCCTGCTAGAAGCACTGACCTCACCCACCACCGGCCGCGTGCTGGGCTTCACCGTGGGCCAGGCGGCCCTTTCCACCCTGCTCACCCTGTGCCTGGGGCTGCCGGGCGCTTACCTGCTGGCGCGCTTTCAATTCTGCGGCAAGGGCCTGCTGCAAGCACTGATGGGCCTGCCCTTTGTCATGCCCACGCTGGTGGTCGCCTCGGCTTTCAACGCTCTGCTGGGGCCGCGCGGCTGGGTCAACCTGGCCCTGATGGAGATTGGCGGCTTCGAGCAGCCCCCCATCGAGTTCACCAACTCACTGGTCGCCATCCTGGTGGCGCATGTGTTTTACAACACCACCATCATCCTGCGCATGGTAGGTGATTTCTGGTCGCACCTCGATCCGCGCCTGGGCCAGGCCGCCACCCTGCTCGGCGCAACCCCCTGGCAAAGGCTGCGCCACGTAACCCTGCCCCTGCTGGCGCCCGCCATCACCGCCGCGGCGCTGCTGGTCTTCCTGTTCGATTTCACCTCTTTTGGCGTGATTTTGATCCTGGGCGGACCGCAATACGCCACGTTGGAAGTGGAGATCTACTACCAGACCATCAGCCTGTTCAACCTGCCCATGGCGGCGGCCCTGTCGCTGCTGCAATTGGCCTGCACGCTGCTGCTCAGTATCGTCTACGCCCGGCTGTCGGCACGGGCTGCCCGGCCCATCGCCCTGCGCCCGCAGTCCTATACCCAGCGCCCCCTGACCTCCTGGCGCAGCCGCCTGTTGGCGGGCGCGCTGGTGGCCTTCCTGCTGGCCTTCTTCACCCTACCGCTGGGGGCACTGGCACTGCGCTCTTTCACCCGCCTGGAGCCCGACCGCGGCCAGCGCGAAACTGCCGCCGGCCTGACGCTGGATTTCTACGAGGAACTGACCGTCAACCGCCGCAACTCGCTGTTCTATATTCCCCCCGTCCGGGCGGTGCAGGTTTCGCTGGGTTACGCCGCCATCACCATGCTGCTGGCGCTGGCTTTGGGTTTACCGGCCTCCTGGGCACTGGCGCGCGATCCCGATGCGCTGCTTAACCGCCTGCTCGACCCGCTGCTGATGCTGCCATTGGGCACCTCAGCGGTCACCCTGGGTCTGGGGCTGATCATCAGCCTGGATGAGCCGCCCCTCGATCTGCGCGCCTCCTGGATGCTGGTGCCGCTGGCGCATACCCTGGTGGCTTTCCCCTTCGTGGTGCGCAGCCTGACCCCCGCCCTGCGCAGCATCCGCCCGCGCCTGCGCCAGGCCGCCGCGGTGTTGGGCGCCTCGCCGCGCCAGGCTTTCCGGCATATTGACCTGCCACTGATCGGGCGCGCTCTGTTGGTGGCAGCCACCTTTGCCTTCACCATCTCGCTGGGTGAGTTTGGCGCCACCTCGCTGATCGCCCGCCCCGAGTACCCCACCGTCCCTGTGGCCATCTACCAGTTCCTCTCCCGTCCTGGTGGCCTGAACTATGGGCAGGCGATGGCCCTTTCCACCATTCTCATGTGCATCACCGGCGCGGGTATGCTGGTGATCGAGCGCTTCCGCGTTGCCCAAGTGGGTGAATTTTAGGCAGAAAGCAGGCCACATGTCGCGTTTAGAGATCCAGGATATTCACAAATCCTACGCCGGGCAGGCTGCCCTGGCGGGCGTTTCTTTTAATATTGAGCAAGGCCAGGCCACCGTGCTGCTGGGCCCCAGCGGGTGCGGAAAATCCACCCTGCTGGCCATCATCGCCGGGCTGGAACAGCCCGATCAGGGCCAGGTCTCCTGGGATGGACAGCCGCTGGCGGGCATCCCGCCACACCGGCGCGGCTTCGGCCTGATGTTCCAGGATTACGCCCTGTTCCCACACATGAATGTGCAGGCCAATATTGCCTTTGGGCTGCATATGCAGGGCTGGGCCAAAGCGGATATCCCCGCGCGCGTGGAAGCCGTGCTCGACCTGGTGGGCCTGCCCGGCCTTACCCGCCGCGACGTGAACACCCTCTCTGGTGGCGAGCAGCAGCGTGTGGCGCTGGCGCGTGCCATGGCCCCCAACCCGCGCCTGCTGATGCTGGATGAGCCGCTCGGCTCGCTCGACCGCTCACTGCGCGAGCGCCTGATCGCCGACCTGCCCGCCATCCTGCGCCGCGCCGGGCAGACCGTTCTCTACGTGACCCACGATCAGGAAGAGGCCTTTGCCATTGCCGACCAGGTGGTGCTGCTCAACGCCGGGCGCGTGGAGCAGATCGGCGCGCCGCAAGAGATCTACTGCTGCCCGGCTTCGCCGTTTGCGGCGCGCTTCCTCGAGATGCCCAACCTGCTGCCCGCCGAGGTGCATCACCGCGCCGGGCGGATCACCGCCCAAACGCCCATCGGCGAGCTGCCGCTGGAGGCAGGCCAGCCCGGCCCCGCCACGCTGCTCATCCGCCCGGATGCAGCCCGCCTCGACGAGAACGGCCCCCTGCGACTGAACGGGCAGATCGTCAGCCGCTCCTTTCGCGGCCACCGCCAGCGCGTGTCGGTGCTGGTCGAGGGACAGCCGCTGGTGTTTGACTTTGCATCCTCCGCTATCCTGCCTGCCGATGGCGCCCCCATCACCCTGAGCCTGGACCCATCTCAGGCGTTGAGGCTGTTTTGAAGCATATTGGGTATCCGAAAACAGCTTTACCGCTTTCGGATACCCAATATGCTTTTTGCGCGGTCATTGACAAAATCTGACTGAGCAGGTATAATTCAGTGCTGTTAGGAAAAAGATAGTATCTGTTCGGTCTTTGTTAGAGTGCCGCCAGTAGTTCCTATGGCGGCGCTTTTGCGCCCCGCTCACGAACCTCTTTGACCTATAATTATTAACTTGCTGTAAAGGAGCAAAAAATGTCTAACCGTATTCAAGGAACCGTCAAGTGGTTCAACGCAGAGAAGGGCTATGGCTTTATTTCCCAGGAAAATGGGGATGATGTCTTCGTCCATCACACCGCCATCCAGACCGAGGGCTTTCGCACCCTCAGCGAAGGTCAGCGGGTCGAATTTGTGGTCGAGCGCGGCCCCAAGGGCCTGCAGGCCTCCCAGGTCACTTCCATCTAACTAACAAAACAAGGACACAGGATACAATGAACAAGAAACTTTACGTTGGCAATCTGTCTTACGACACCACCGATGCCGACCTGCAGACGCTGTTTGCCCAGGTCGCCCCGGTAGCCTCTGCCGTCATCATCACTGACCGGATGAGTGGACGCTCCAAGGGTTTTGGTTTCGTCGAGATGGAAACCGTCGAAGGCGCTCAACAGGCCATCGAGCAGCTGCACAACCACATGTTCATGGATCGCAACCTCACCGTTAACGAAGCCCGCCCGCAAACCGAGCGGCCCTTTGGCGGTGGTGGCGGCGGCGGCGGCGGACGTTTCAACAACGACCGCGGCGGCAGCGGCGGTGGTTGGGGTGGCGGCAGCGGCGGCGGCGATCGCCGTGGCGGTGGTAACCGCAGCGGTGGTAATCGCACCGGTGGCAAGCGTCGCTCCTACTAGACCAACGTTTTTCTAAACCCACACTGGGGCTGCTCTCACGAGCAGCCCCTTTTTATTACCGGCTCAAAGCCGCCACCAGCGCCACAGCCACATTGTTGGCGGCGATGCGGCTGTTTCGTACCAACCGCCCAGATTGAAAAACGATCTGAGGATGGCGGATGATCGCCTTCAGCAGCCTGCCCGCTTGCAGGTTGGCGTCTTTATCCATCACCTCGCCAAGGTTGAAAGGGATCGGGGCACACGGCCCATCGCTGATCGCTCGCAGGGATGAGAGTGGGATGCCTTTTTCCGCGGCCACCTGTGCAATCCCCACCGTTTCCATTTCAAGGATCGGGTGCCTCATTTCTCCAAGCTGGCCTTCCGCCACCTGAGAACCTGCGGTCGTAACCGCCGTCCCAGCCCACAGGCGCGCCCCACGCCGGGTCAAGGCCCGAGCAGCAGCCTCTCGGGCTGGTTCAGGCCAGGGCTCGAGCGGCAAGGGGAACCCAATGACGCCCTGCTCCAGCCGGCAAACGGCCTCGGCCATGACCACATCTCCAATCCCCAGGTCTGACTCCACTGCACCTGCGATACCAAATGAGATCAACCGCCGAGGAGCAACCATCTCCACCAGGGTTTGGGCAGCCTCGCGGGCGCGCTGCACCCCCATACCAGAAGTGATCAATACGCAGGTTTGCCCGCACAATTCAAAGCTGTGCCCACAGAACAAGCCCAGTGCGATCGGCCTCCCCCCTTGGATGCAACCAAGAAGGGCATTGCTTTCCTGCGTCATTGCGGCAATCAGGCCAATCGGTTCCATGAATTGATTCTATCCTGATTTGTCAAATCCCTTACAGAAACCCTGATTTACTAAACTCAAGCAAACAATCATGGATACGGTGTTAATCCACCAGGTAACTCGGGAAAATTGGTTGCGGGTGGAGGGTATGCATCATTACAAAAAACATTATTGTTATCTGGCGTATAAACGCCATCACTGACATCGATTATTATGACATCGATATTTTGTAAGGTTTCTTGTAACAAGCACGAACTTCTGCCAAATAAATGTGTTTCGGGAATTAAAAACTCATCTGAGGTTATTCGAAATCGCCAGGGCTCCAATACTCCGGCATATAAATCTGTAGATTGATAACCATCTAAATCGTAGCTTATCCTGTCCAGTATTCCCAGAAAAAATAAGTAACGAGTATTCAACGATAGAGGTATGAAAGTAATTTGCTCGTTTCGACTTATCTCGGCTTCGATTTCATCTGATGTAGGCCCGGCATCCGACGTGATTTCTAAACACCCTTGGTGCTGTCCAACCAGTAGCGATGTGACAGGTTCTCCTTTGAGGACGCTCTCAACGGTCACGCTATAGAATTGAGTGATACCAAAGAGTTGATGGTCTGGTTGCGTTAGATCGCTTGGGTCGCGAGCAGTGTTAATGATTTTTTCTTCTGAAACCACCTGCCCGACAACGATCATATCCGAGTCGTAGGCAAGTTCTTGAAAAGAAGAAGCGACTATCTGCACCGAATGTGTTTCGATCGTATAAATTGGGGTCGGAGTTATTTGTTCCTCGATCGCCAGGTTTGTAGGTGTTGCATTACTGCATGCGTTAAGAGCGAGCAATAAAAAGAAAGCGATTAGTATTGCGAAGTTGTGTGCTTTTTTCATGGTAGCCTTTTTTTCATTTCTCAGCAGGTATAACACAACGAAAACCGACACTGTAAGCACTGCCATTGGGAACAGCGTAATAGCGGAACGACACACCTAAATAATAGGCAACACCGTCCCACCCGCCCCCGCGCAGCACGTAATATTCTCCAAGCTCTGGGCCACTTGGGTCAGTCACCGATCTAGGTGGATACATTCCATAATAGTCGCTCACCCATTCCCACACGTTGCCAGCCATATCGTACAGGCCAAAGCCATTGGGTGCGTAACTGCCCACCGGCGCGGTATCGGCATAAGCATCATCAAAGTCCAAATTTCGATAATCGTACGGGCAGCTGGCATCGCAGAAATTGGCCTGGGTACCATCAAACGATTCCCCCCAGGGGTAATGCATCCCCTCCAGCCCGCCACGGGCGGCATATTCCCACTCCGCCTCTGTCGGCAACCTGCCGCCGCGCCAGGTACAATACGTATTGGCTTTCTCCCAGGTCACGTAGATCACCGGGTAACCGTCAAAATCGGCATTACCGTAATAACTGTCACGAGTTCCCGAACTATTCTTCCTGGGCGCGCTGCATACGCCAGACGCCACACACTCAGCGTACTGGGCGTTTGTTACCTCATACATATCCATATAAAACGCGCTCAGAGATACGGAGTGGATCGGCTCCTCACTCATGTACCAGGCAAGAGAACAATCGCTGGCAAATTTCTGGCACTCGGCCAGGGATTTATTCGCGTCGCCGCCCATCTGGAAAGTTCCCGCCGGGACGAATACCATGCCTTCTGGAGCAGCCGATGAGGGTACGGGCGTGTCCAGTGCAGGAGCAGATGTGCTCGCAGCGGGCAGCGTGGCTTGTGGCGAGCTGGTTTCAGGAGAGAATGCGCAACGAAATCCGAGATCGCCAGAATTGTTGCCGGGCTCCGTATAGAGACGTTGAGTCACCCGCGCGAAGAATGGATCATCGCCCAACGAACCGCCCCGCGCAATACAGTACGAACCACTGACTGGGCCGGTTGGGTCGGTAGCCGCATCAGGCGGATATGGTCCATACCAATCGTACACCCACTCCCATACATTGCCTGCCATGTCATACAGTCCATAACCGTTGGGGGCGTAATGGCCCACCGGTGAGGTATCAGCATACCCATCGTCATATTCCATGTACGCAAAATCTCTTAGGCAGTTCGCATCACAGAAGTTGAGCAGGCTGCTATCAAACGTATCTCCCCAGGGGTAATTCATCTCCTCCAAGCCTCCGCGAGCCGCATATTCCCACTCTGCTTCCGTGGGGAGCCTAGCGCCGCGCCAGGTACAGTAGGCATTTGCCTGCTCCCAATTGACAAAGATCACCGGGTAGTTTAGATAGGCGCGATAGTAACTTATGCGGGTCCGCGAGCTGGTACTACTTGGCAACTTGCACGCGCCTGCCGCCACACACTCGGCATACTGAGCGTTGGTCACTTCGTAGGTATCGATATAGAAGGCACTTAAAAATACAGTGTGCACAGGCTCTTGGTCAGAGAACCATCTAACCAGGCATTTGCTGGAGAGATTTTCACATTCAGCCATGGCATCATCGATGGTGCTGCCCATCTGGAAGGTTCCTGCTGGAATGAGCACCATGCCATCCGGCGCGGCGGGGGTACTGGTGGGAAGAAGCGTAGGGGTACGGGTCGAAGTGGCGCTGGCAGTAGGCGTAGGTGTCACTGTGGGGGTGAAGGTGTTGGCGGCGGTGGCGGTTGACGGTACCGGCGTAACTGTAAGCGGCTGCTGTGTGCGGGTAGGGGCGGCAATTGGCTCACTTGCAGTCGTGCAGGCTGTAACGAAAACCAGAAAGAAGATACAAATGACCATGCATTTTCTCATGGGGCACACCCTCCTGTTTCCGAATATTATACACGACCCAGCATGGGATCGCTTTTTTCTGATCATCCTTCGCCGTGATCATGCTCAAAACACTATGCTTCGTTTAATGTCAGCCGCACCTAAACACCGTCAGTTTCCCCGCCTTAAGTTATAATACTCCCCTATGGAAGAACGATTGCAAAAACTCATCGCCCAGGCCGGGATCGCCTCGCGCCGGGCATCCGAAGAACTGATCACTGCCGGGCGGGTTACCGTCAACGGCAAAGTGGCCGAGTTGGGCCAGAAGGCCGACCTGGAGAAAGACCGCGTCCTGGTGGATGGCCGGCCGCTCAAGGCTGTTGAGGCGCCGGTGTACATTGCCCTGAACAAGCCCCGCGGCGTGGTTACCACCGCCGACGACGAACTCGGCCGACCCACCGTGCTGGATTTCATCCCCATCTCCACGCGCTTATACCCGGTTGGGCGGCTGGACCTGGACAGCGAAGGCCTGGTGCTGCTCACCAACGATGGCGAGATGGCGAACCGCCTCTCGCACCCCAGATACGAGCATCCCAAAGAGTATCAGGTTTTGGTGGCCCGCCAGCCCGACCTGCAGCAGCTGGAGGCCTTTCGCCACGGCGTGGTGATGCCCGATGGCTACCGCACCGTCCCGGCTGAAGTGCGGGTGGAAGCCAGCCACGGCAAAGGTGCCTGGTTGAACGTGGTGCTGCACGAAGGCCGCAAACGCCAGATCCGCGAGACCTGCGCTCAGATCGGCCTGCCGGTCGTGCGCATCATTCGCGTGCGCATCGGCTCGCTGCGCCTGGGAAACCTGAAACCTCGAGAGTGGCGCCATCTGACCCCAGCAGAGGTTGAGGCGCTCAAAGCACCCAACAAAATCCTCCGCCGCTCTGCCCCAAAAGACAGGCGCATTACCCGCCCCCGGCGCGATCCAACCTCCACCGCCTCCCCCTCTCGTAAAACCCCCAAAGCGCCTCGCCGATGAGGCGAAACAGGCCTGATCTTCCTCCCAGAAAGGTTTCCTCCATGCGAAAAATATCCTTTTCCGACCGGCTGCGCTATCAATTTGATAACCTGATGTCCCAAGGCACCCCAGCCCTGATCGGGGCGCTTTTTGTGGTCAGCCTGATCCTGATCGCCATCGTCTCGCTGGTGGTGGTCATCTTCAACATCACCCCCGAGGGCGGCACCCCGTTCACCTTTGGCGAGGCCGCCTGGGCAGGCCTGATGCGCACGCTGGATGCCGGCACCATGGGCGGCGACGAAGGATGGGCTTTCCGCGTGCCCATGCTGGTCATCACCCTGGGCGGCATCTTCGTCGTCAGCATGCTCATTGGTGTGCTCACCACCGGCATCGAGAGCAAGCTGGATGAAATGCGCAAAGGCCGCTCCTTTGTGGTCGAAGAAGGCCATACCGTCATCCTGGGCTGGTCTACGCAGGTTTTCGCCATCGTCAACGAGCTCGTCACCGCCAACGCCAATCTGCCGCGCTCTTGCATCGCCATCCTGGCCGAAAAAGATAAGGTAGAGATGGAAGATGAACTGCACGACCGGGTGGGCAAAACCGGCAAGACGCGCATCGTCTGCCGCACCGGTGACCCCATCGACCTGACCGAGCTGGACATTGTCAACCCGCACGCGGCGCGCGCCATCATCATCCTGGCCCCCGAAACCGCAGATGCCGACTCGCGCACCATCAAAACCATGCTGGCCATCACCAACAACCCCCACCGCCACCCGGAGCCTTACCACATCGTTGCCGAAATCCGCGACCCCCAGAACCTGGAAGCCGCCCAGATGGTTGGCAAAGACGAGGTGGAGCTGGTGAAGGTGGACGAACTGATCGGCCGCATCACCGCCCAGACCTGCCGCCAATCGGGACTGTCGGTGGTTTACACCGAGTTGCTCGATTTCGGCGGGGACGAGATCTACTTTAGCGATGAGCCTGCCCTGGCAGGCAAAACCTTTGGTGAAGCCTTGCTGTGCTACGAAGACTCCGCTCTGCTCGGCATGCAGAAAAAGGATGGGCAGACCCTGCTCAACCCGCCCATGGATACCCGCTTCCAGCCTGGGGACAAGATCATTGCCGTCTCTGCCGACGATGACACCGTGCGCTTATCGGGCCTGGCCGATTACCAGATCAACCAAAAAGCCATTTGCAGCCAAAAAAGCAACGGGCACAACCCAGAGCGCACCCTGATCTTGGGTTGGAACCGCCGCTCTGCCCTGATCATCCGAGAATTGGATAACTACGTCGCCCCTGGCTCCACCATCACCATCCTCGCCGATGATGAAGAGGCGAAAGTCAGGCTCAACTGTGAATGCGAAGCGCTGATCAACCAGAAAGTGACCTTCATCCAGGGCGATTTCACCAACCGGCGCACCCTAGACAGCCTGGATATCCCTTCCTTTAACCATGTCATCACCCTGAGCGCCTCCGACCTGCACGATGCCCAGCAAGCCGACGCCCGCACCCTGATCGCCCTGCTGCACCTGCGCGATATCGCCGATAAGAGCCGCACTCCCTTCTCCATCACCAGCGAGATGCTGGACGTGCGCAACCGCGCCCTGGCGGAAGTGACCCGCGCCGATGATTTCATCGTCAGCGATAAGCTGATCAGCCTGATGATGTCGCAGTTATCGGAGAACAAAGCCCTGGGCCCTGTATTCCAGGATCTGTTCGACCCCGAAGGCTCTGAGCTGTATCTCAAGCCAGCCAGCGATTATGTGATCCCCGGCGAGGCGGTCAACTTCTACACTGTCATCGAATCGGCGCGCCGCCGCGGGCATGTCGCCATCGGCTACCGCCTGCGCCAACAGTCCACCAATCCCGAAGCATCTTATGGCGTGCACGTCAATCCCAAGAAATCGGACCCGGTCACCTTCACGGAGGATGACCGCATTATCGTCCTGGCGGAAGACTGATTATGATCCAAGAAACAACACAAAACGTCACCAAAACCTCCTGGCTCGACCGTTCTATCTTTGCCCGCTTCACTTTTAACTGGGAGACGGCGCTCTTCTCGCTGATCCTCATCCTGGCCATCGTTTCGCGCTTTTACGATATCGGCGCACGGGTGATGAGCCACGATGAAACCTCGCACGTTTACTTCTCCTGGCTGTTCTCACGCGGCAGCGGCTATGCCCACGACCCGGTGACCCACGGGCCTTTCCAGTTCCACGTTGTCGGACTGACCTATTTCCTGTTGGGCGATAACGATACCACCGCGCGCATCCCCGCCGCCCTGTTCAGTATCGCCACGGTCTATTTCGCCTGGCATTACCGGCGCTACCTGGGCCGCGCCGGGGCGCTGGTGGCAGCCCTGCTCTTCACCATCTCTCCCTACATGCTCTACTATGGGCGCTACGTGCGCAACGAGGCCTTTGTGGCCTTGTGGGGTCTGCTCACCATCTGGGCCATCTTGCGTTATATCGAATCCGGCAAGAACCGCTACCTGTACTGGTTGACCATTGCCACTGTCTTGCATTTCACCACCAAAGAGACCTCTTTCATCTACCACGCCCAGGCGCTGCTCTTCCTGGGGCTGTACTTTGTCTTCCGCGTCACCCGGCGCGCCTGGCCCAAGGCCGAATACCGCTCCGGATTCCTCATTGCCCTGATCGCCGCTCTGCTGCTGGGCACCACGGGCGGCTTGCTCTCGGCGTACCGCAGCGCCAACATCATCCCCTCCAGCCTGGAAAACCCCTCCGTGGGTGCCGTGTATCCGTTCCCCAGCATCGTACCCACCGCCTTCTACCTGACGGCGGCGCTGGTGCTGGTAGCAGCGGTCTTCCTGCTCATCAGTGGCTACACCCTGCCCCAGATCCGCAAAGAGCGCTCGTTTGACCTGGTCGTGCTGCTGGGCACCCTCGTGCTACCAATGCTCACTCCCTTCGTACTCAACTGGCTGGGCTGGAGCGTTCCGAGCAATGCCGCCGAGCTGAGTGCCTTAGATCTCGTGGGGGTATTACGCATGGGCGCGGTATTGGGTTCCATGTTCCTGATCTCCATTGGCCTGGGGTTGTGGTGGAATCCACGCAAGTGGTCGATCAATGCCGCCATCTGGTACGTGATCTTCATCGTCTTTTACACTTCGCTGTTCACCCATGGGAGGGGCTTCTTCACCGGCCTGCTTGGCTCGCTGGGATACTGGCTCTCACAGCAAGAGGTCAACCGCGGCAGCCAGCCCTTCTACTACTACGCCCTCTTGCAGGTGCCCTTCTACGAGTTCCTGCCCGCCATCGGCAGCCTGCTGGCGCTGGGCCTGGCCCTGGTGCGCCGCTACACTGTGCCCATCCCTGCCGGGCTGGAGGAGCCCGCACAACCGGCACTGCCCGCCAGCGAGCCAGCGGCAATCGATGAAGGCCTGACCTTGCAGAAGGAATTGGGCCTGCAATCGCACCGCGAAACGCCGCCTACCCTGGCCCTGCTGGGCTTCTGGAGCATCACCAGCCTGCTGGCTTACTCCATCGCGGGCGAAAAAATGCCCTGGCTGACCGTGCACATTGCCCTGCCCATGATCCTCACCACTGCCTGGGCGATCGGCTACTTCATCGATCACACCGACTGGAGCCTTTTCCGCCGGCCTCAGACCTGGGCTTCTCTAGTGCTGCTGATCGTGCTCGTCCCCGCGGTGGTCACCGCCATTGCCGCGCCGCTGGGCAATGAGCCTCCCTTTGCCGGTAAATCGCTGGCACAGCTTGCCGACACAGCCTCCTTCTTTATCTCCATCGGCGCGACGGTCGCCTGCGTCTTTGGCGTCCTCAAGCTGATGAAAGGCACGCCCGCCCGCCAGGTACGCCACCTCTCCGTGCTGGTGGTGCTGGCTTTCCTGGGCGTGCTGACGGCGCGCTCGGCCTTCATGGCTTCCTACATTAACTACGACCGCGCCACCGAATACCTGGTCTATGCCCATGCCGGGCCTGGGCCCAAGATCGCCCTGGCGCAGATCGAAGATATCTCCCGCCGCCTCACCGGTGGGCTGGATCTGGTGGTAGCCTACGACAACGACACTACCTACCCCTATTGGTGGTACCTGCGCAACTTCCCCAACCAACGCTACTATGGCAGCAATCCTACACGCGACCTGCGCGACGCGGCGGTCATCCTGGTGGGGGATGAAAACTACGGCAAGATCGAGCCGATCGTGGGGCAGGCCTATTACCGCTTCGATTACATCCGCTTATGGTGGCCCAACCAGGATTATTTCAATCTTACCTGGGGGCGCGTCTGGAATACCATCAAAGACCCGCAAATGCGCACCGCCCTGTTCAAGATCTGGCTCAACCGAGATTACACTCTGTACGGCACCCTTACCAACCAGGATCTGAGCCTGGATAACTGGTACCCCGGAGCCCGTATGCGCCTGTACGTGCGCAAAGATGTCGTCGCCCAGCTGTGGGACTACGGCACCACCGCCACCACCGAAACCATTGCCGCCGACCCCTACGAAGGTAAAGGGATCACCCTCACCGCCGTGCAGACCATCGGCACGCAGGGCATCGCACCGGGGCAGTTCCAGAACCCGCGCGATATTGCCATCGCTCCCGATGGTAGCCTGTACGTCGCCGATACCAAGAACCACCGCATCCAGCATCTGTCTGCCGAGGGCGAGGTGCTGCACGTCTGGGGCACCTATGGGGATAATGCCAATGGGCTTGCGCTGGGCGGCTTCTTCTACGAACCCTGGGCAGTTGCCGTTGGTCCCGATGGCAGTGTCTACGTCGCCGACACCTGGAATCACCGCATCCAACACTTTACCGCCGAAGGTGAATTCATCAACATGGTAGGCTACTTTGGCACCGCCGAAACGCTCGACGCGTTATGGGGGCCGCGTGATATTGCTGTGGACGAGGCAGGCAACATCTACGTTACCGATACCGGCAATAAGCGCGTGGTTGTTTTCGACGCCAATTTGCTTCCCATCACCGGGTTTGGCACTGCCGGGTTCGATGTCGGGCAGTTCGATGAGCCGGTGGGCGTTGCCGTCGATTCCGACGAGATGGTGTACGTTGCCGATACCTGGAACCAGCGCATCCAGGTGTTCATGCCAGACGGCGCAGGCGGCTACACGCCCTTCCGCCAATGGGATGTGGTGGCATGGTATGGGGAATCGCTGGAAAACAAGCCCTACATTGCCGTGGACAGCAAAGGCAATGTTTTCCTCAGCGACCCCGAAGGCTACCGTATCCTGCGCTTCCGCTCCTCAGCCGAATTTGCCTATTATTGGGGCGACTTTGGCTTTGGCCTGAACACATTCAATATACCCAACGGCCTGGCGGCTGACTCGCAAGGCAACCTGTGGGTTGTCGACAGCAGCAACCACCGTATCTTACGCTTTGAATATACCCCCTAAGGAGCATGAAAGTATGACTGAAAGCACAAAAAAACCAACCCTGCGTGAGCAACGCCGCTCTCGCCGTTCATCCAAACTGCTGCGCCAACGCCTGCTCATTGGCGGAGTCATCTTCCTGATCATTGCAGGCGTTGCCGCGCTGATCTACTTCCGCGTCAAAGCCGACAAAGAGGCTGTCATCGAAGCCGCCGCCCCCACCCAGGCATTTCAGGAAACCCTGGCAGACGTCAATATGTTCGTGGAAGACCTGGTTGTGGGTGATGGGCCTCCGGTAGAAGCCGGCGATTACATCGCTGTGCATTATGTGGGCACGCTGGCAGATGGCACCGTCTTTGATTCATCCCGCGAGCGTGATAAAGCGTTTGAATTCACTCTGGGCGCTGGCGAGGTGATCTCCGGCTGGGATCAAGGCCTGATCGGCATGAATGTCGGCGGCATACGCCGGTTGGTAATCCCGCCCGAGTTGGCTTACGGCCCCGCTGGCGTACCCCCCACCATCCCTGCCAACGCCACCCTGACCTTCGAGGTGGAGCTGATCGATATCATTTACGGCCAAAGGTAAACCTTTTTTCTTTCAAAAACAAGAGTGCAGCGTGGCGAAACCACGCTGCACTCTTGTTTTTGAAACAGCAAATACAGCCCGCGATTACGGTTTATTCTGCTCGCTGATCATCTCCCGCAGCACCCAGCCCAGGCGTTCAATCCCTAAGCGAGTATTTTCGGGTGTGGGGAATGAGAAATTGAGGCGCATGGTATTCTCGCCACCGCCCAAGGGGAAGAAGGAACCGCCCGGAACAAAGGCCACTTTCTTTTCCACCGCCCTCACAAATGCATCCCTCGACTTAAAGCCCTCGGGCAGCGTGCTCCACAGGAACAGGCCACCTTTCGGATGGGTCCAGGTGACCCCAGCCGGGAAAAACTCTGCCAACGCATCTAACATATTGTCGCGTCTTTCGCTATACACTTTCTGGATCGTCTGAATGTGGCGGTCCAAAAAGCCGCCGTGCGCCACCTCGTAGGCAACCATCTGCACAAAAGTGGAGGTGTGCAGGTCGGCTCCCTGTTTGGCCTGCACCAGTTTGCGAATCACCTCCACCGGGGCAATAACCCAGGCCAGGCGCAAGCCCGGCGCCAAAGTCTTGGAGAATGTGCTCAGGTAGATCACGTTGCCGCGATAGTTATTCTCCGCGTCGCCGCGGAAGGTGTTATCCACCACCGTCAACGAGGGGAGATCCTCCCCCTCAAAGCGCAGCTGCCCGTAGGGATCATCCTCAATGATCGGCACCCCGTACTGATCTGCCAGCGCGATCAGGTGATGACGCCGCTCTAAAGACATCGTCACCCCGGCAGGGTTATGGAAATTCGGCAGTGCATAGATGAACTTCGGCCCAGAGCGCAGTGCCCCTTCCAATTGATCGGTGATCATCCCGTCATCATCCAGGGGCACGGTCACATACTCTGCCCCATAAACGTTCCAGGCTTGCAGCGCTCCCAGGTAGGTAGGCGCTTCAGTCAGGATGCGGTCGCCGGAGTTGATGAACACCTTCCCGATCAAATCCAGGGCTTGCTGAGAACCCGAAGTGATCAGGATATTATCCGGCGTGATGTTGAGCCCCTGGCGGGCAGTATGCCGGCAAATCATCTCACGCAGCGGTGTATAGCCCTCAGTAGAGCCATATTGCAGCGCCTGAGCGCCATAATCACGCAGCACTTTTTCGCAGGCAGCTTTGAATTCATCCACCGGAAAGACATCCGGCGCAGGCAGCCCGCCCGCAAAAGAGATCACATCTGGCATTTCAGTCAGTTTTAGTAATTCTCGGATTGCAGAACTTTTCATGCGTTGTGTGCGCTGTGCAAAACGATTTTCCCAAGGTGTTTGCATTCATCTCTCCTTTTGATTGTTTCTCGGTTTGGTCTTTCTCATCATTCACAAATTCCCGCGGGCTGGTTTGGGCGGTTAGGCCGCCCAAACCAGCCCCCATCTCAATCCCAGGCGGGCCCTACTTCGCCTTGGGGAAACGGCGGACGATGCGCGCTGGCGAGGGCAGGATCAAGCGCTCGCCAATCACCAGCCCGCCCAGGGCCTTGCCTGCCTCTTTGGGCGCGCCCTGGTAGATGTACAGCGTAGCACCTTTTTCCACACCCTTCATCTCCAAAATAGCCTGCCCGGTGAGGAAGCCTTCCTGGTCCACGGCGCAGCTGGTCACCTTGCCAACCACCCGCCCGCGCCGATCCACCACCGGGTCGCCGTGATGGGCCATGCGAATGCCCTTTTCGTTGAAGGTAAAGCGCACCAATTCCACCTTGCGCGCCTTTTCCCGTTCAATGAACGCATCGCGGCCAATGAACCAGGGCTTATAGGTTTTGACGTAAGAACCAAAGCCTGCTTCTGCCACGCCCAGGCCCAGATCGCCGCCCATTTCGTGCCCGTACAGCGGCAGGCCCGCCTCTGTGCGCAGCGAGTCGCGCGCGCCCAGACCGCAGGGCTTCAAGCCATACTGCGCCCCCACTTCCAGCAGGCGGTTGAAGAACTCGTCTGCCCGGTCCGGGTGCACGAAGAGCTCGTAAGAGAATTTCTCGCCGGTGTAGCCGGTACGTGAAACCACCAGATCGAACCCGCCCAGCGTGGCCTCGCACAACTGCGTGCGCTTGAGTTGGCGCACACAGGTAAAGGTGCGATCATCGGTGCCCAACGCCAGCAGGATCTGGCGCGCTTTGGGCCCTTGCAGAGCGATATCCACCAGCATATCGGAGCCGGCTGCCGCATCCCTCAGGTTACGCAGCACCGCGCCGCGGCCGTAAGCCCGCGCCGACGGGTTTTTGCGGTCGATCATTACCTTGCCATCCTTGACCGCGTTCAGCCAGGTCCAATCCTTGTCATCGTTGGACGCATTCACCACCACCAGGAATTTCTCCTTGCCGCGGCGGTAGATCAGCAGATCATCGATCACGTTGGCGTCCGGGTCCAGCAGGTGCGAGTAGCACGATTCGCCCACGTTCAGGTAGCTGGCATCGTTGGCAACTACGCTGTCCAGGAAAGCAGCCGCGTCCGGCCCTTCCACCTGGTAGACACCCATGTGGGCCACATCGAACAGGCCCGCTGCCTGGCGCACTGCCAGGTGCTCGTCCATCACCGAGGTGTACCACACCGGCATCTCCCAACCTGCAAAGGGGATCATCTTGGCGCCCAGGCGCTTGTGCGTTTCGAACATCTGGGTGCGCTGCAGGGGCGGCTCCTTCTCCTCCCACTTGAATTCCGGCAGCGGGTCTCCGCAAACCTCATCGGTGATGCCAATGAAATACGGTTTGCAGCGCGCCACCACACTGCTCTTTGTCGGCGGCACAGGCTCAACCTGAGACCATTCCACTTCCGTCAGGCCGGGCAGTTTCTTGTGGAAATCGGCGTCAAAGGCTGTATAACCATCCGAGAGGTCGCGCAGCCACACCGCCACCAGGCTGGCCTTCGCTGCCGGGAGGGTGAGGGTAAAATGGTACGTGCCCACACAAGACAGCGTGCCTTCGACCGTCTCTTCGTTCAGGTGCAGGCTGGTGGGCTGGCTCTGCCCCGGTTTGAGCGCTTCCACGTCGCTGGTCAAGGCCATGCTCAAGAACAGGCGCACCCGGTCGCCCGAGATGTCCAGCACGTCCCAATCTTTGCGCTCAGACTTCTTGTCGATGTAGAAGAAATGCGGGTAACCGTGGCGCGTGGGCGTGTAATCGATCCCGGCGCTTTCCGCCAGGTCGCGCACCCGCACCTTGGCATCTTCCAGGGTATGGAAATCAACCTTGGCGCGGCGCACCTGGCCCACAAAACCCACCCGACTGTGCGGATGGGTAGCAAACAGCACATCCGCGATGATATCAGCCAATTGGCGCACTTCTGCCTCTTTGAAACCGCGCTGGGTGATCCAGGGCGTGCCCATGCGGATGCCCGAGGGATCTAGCGCCGATTGGTCGCCGGGGATGGTATTGCGGTTGACCACGATGCCGGCAATATCCAGGATGCGGGAAGCGATATCGCCCGAAAGCCCGGTGCCGTCTTCGCCAACCACGGTATTGCAGGCCAGGTTCATCAAGTGCGTGTTGGTGCCGCCGTAGGGGATGCGGAAACCGCGCTGGCGCAGATGATCGGTAAAGGCAGCGCAGTTCTTCACCACCTGCTCTTGCAGCAAGCGGAACTGCTCCGTTTTGGCAACTTTGAAGGCCACCGCCATGGCGACATAATTATTGACATGCGGCCCGCCCTGCTCGCCGGGGAATACTGCCCGGTCAATATCGCGGGAAAGCTTGGGATTGGTGGTCAGGATGCAGGCGCCGCGCGGCCCGCACAGCGATTTGTGCGTGGTAAAAGTGATCACATCTGCATAACCCAGCGGCGAGGGGTAAACACCCGCCGCCACCAGGCCCGCCACATGGGCGATATCTGCAAACAGGTATGCGCCCACGCTGTCGGCGATGGCGCGGAAGCGCGCCCAATCGACTGCCCAGGGGTACGAAGAATAGCCCGCAATGATGAAACGCGGCTTGTGCGTGCGCGCCAGGTCTGCTACGGCGTCATAATCAATCTGTTCGGTCTTGGAGTCGACGGTGTAATGCACCGCGTTGTAATACTTGCCCGAGCGGTTGACCGGCGAGCCGTGCGTCAGGTGGCCGCCGTGCAGCAGATCCATACCCATAATGGTGGCACCTGGCTCCACCAGAGCGTGGTAAACGGCATTGTTGGCCGGTGCGCCCGAAAGCGCCTGCACATTGACGTAGATATCATCGGGCAGCACATCACCCGTGGCAAACAGCTCTGCGCAGCGCCGCCGGGCCAGCTCTTCGGCGGTATCGGCATACTCAACACCCTTGTAGTAGCGCCGGTCTGCATAGCGCCGGAAATGCGCCAGGCGCGCCGGGTAATCCACGATCTCTTCTTCGCTCATCCAGCGGGTTTCTTCGCGGGGGTAGCCCTCAGCGTAGATGTTTTGAAAGGCCGAGCTCAACGCCTCACGTACTGCCAGCGGAGCAGCGCTCTCGCTCGGGATCAAGATCAGCTTGCGATACTGCCGTTCGGCCTCTAACGCAGCCAACTCCGCTACCGCAGGGTCAACATCAGCCAGCGTGCCACGAAATAAAAAGTCGTTCATGGGCATCTCCATAAGATTGTGATGGGTTGAAATTCCTGGGATCACCCCAGACCAGGCCGGCCTCAAGTCAAGACCCGCCTCATGCTGAATTGTAGCCCTTTGACGGAACATGGTCAAGTGATTAACTTCCTTCCCCAACCGTGCCATAACTTAGCAAACACCCAATGTTCAAATCTTGACACCCATCCGGGCTTGGACTAAACTCATCCCACAGGAGACATGCCCATGAGCCCACGCCTCAACACCACCGCTTACCGCTACGACAATGAGCAGCTGATCCTCTGGCTGACCGTCTTGCTGGTGCTGGGCGTGATCGCCCTGACCGCCACCGCCACCGTCTGCCTGAGTGTGGTTTTCATCCTGGTGATGCTGCTCTACTCCTATTGGAGCACCAAAGCCCACCACCAATCGCTGATCCAAAACGCCCAACAGGTAACACCCCAGAGCGTCCCCGGCCTCTCGCCGGTGATCCAGGAAGCTGCCTACCGCTTGCAGGTGGAGCCGGTCAACGTGTTCATCTTCCCCAACCGCACCCTGAATGCTTACACCTTTGGCATGGACTCGCCTAAAGCCATTGTGCTGTATTCCTCTCTCCTGCAGGTGATGGACCGCGATGAGCTGCAATTCATCATCGGCCATGAGATGGGCCATGTCAAGCTGGGGCACACCTGGCTGAACACCCTGGTCGGCGGGATGGCTGGCATCCCCTCCTCCTATGCCGCCGCGGCGCTGATGGAGCTGGCCTTCCGCTGGTGGAACCGCGCCTGCGAGTTTTCTGCGGACCGCGCCGGGATGCTGGCTTGCGGCAACCCGCACAAAGCCATCTCCGCCCTGATCAAGCTGGAGGCCGGACCTGAGGCGAAGTCTCAGGAGGGGCTGATGCGCGCCATTGCGCGCATCGAGGCAGAAGACGACGCTCTCAGCAGCAACATTGCCGAGCTGCTCGCCACCCACCCTATGATCATCAAGCGCGTAGAAAAATTGCGCCAATACGCCAAATCAACCGAGTACAGCCGCCTGCAAAGCGGCGTCAATCAAAACCTGGTGTAAAGATGGATCACACATCCCTGCTCGAATTTGCCCGGCGCATGCCCAAGGCCGAACTGCATGTGCACCTGGAAGGTGCCACCCGCCCCGAAACGCTGCTGGCCCTGGCCCAACGCAACGGGATCACCCTGCCCTTTCAGGATGCCCAGGGCCTGGAAGATTTCTACCGCTTCCGTGATTTCGACCACTTCATCGAAGTGTACCTGACCACCACGGGCTGCCTGCGCACCGCCAGCGATTACACCTTCATTGCCAACGAATTTGGCAAAGAATGCGCCCGCCAGAACATCCGCTACGCCGAGGTCACCTTCACCATCAAGACCAATATGCGCATCACCGGCCTGCCCTGGCAAACCATCCTGGAGGCGCTCAACGCCGGGCGCGCCCTGGCTCGGGTTGAACTGGGCGTGCACTGGCAGTGGGTCTTCGATATCTCGCGCAATAATCCCGAACAGCAAGAAGATGTCACCAGCATCGCCCTGCAAGCCCGCCCGCAGGGCGTGGTGGCGCTGGGGCTGGGCGGATCGGAGGCCGATTACCCCGCCCACCTCTTCCAGGAAAGTTTCGCGCGGGCGCGCCAGGCCGGGCTGTACCGTGTTCCACACGCCGGTGAGCACTGCGGCCCGCAGAGCATCTGGGACGCGCTGAACCTGCTGCATGCCGAGCGCATTGGCCACGGCGTGCGCTGCATCGAAGATCCTGCCCTGATGGAGACCCTGCGGCAGCGGCGCATCCCGCTGGAAGTGTGCCCCAGCAGTAATATCCGCCTCAAGGTATATAATGACTATGCGCAACACCCGCTGCGCCGCTTGTGGGATGCCGGGCTGCTCGTCACCGTCAATTCCGATGATCCGCCCATGTTTGGCATCGATCTCAACCACGAGTACGAAGCGCTGGTGACCCACTTTGGCTTCAGCGCGGCCGAACTGGAACAGATCAGCCTGAACGCACTGCAAGCCAGCTTTTTGGATGAAAGCGAAAAGGAGCGCATGGCAGCGGAATTCCGGCAAGAGTGTGCCGCCCTGCGCAAGGAATTATTGCTATGAAAGAGACCCCCTACCAACGCCTGGCCCGCCGCCTGGATGCCCTGCCCAACGGTTTCCCTGCCGCATCAGATGGCGCTGAGTTGCGCCTGCTGGAAAAGATCTTCACCCCCCAAGAGGCTGATCTGGCTGCTCAAATGAATCCCGAAGCCGAGACCGCCGCCCAGATCGCCGCCCGCCTGGGCGGCGAAGAACGCCCGCTGCAGCAGACGCTCAAGGGCATGGCCCGCCGCGGCCTGATCCGCGTCGAGCGCAGCCCAGCCGGGCTGGCCTTTGCACTGATCCCCTTCGTGGTCGGCATCTACGAGAACCAGCTCGAGCGCATTGATGCCGAGATGGCACAGTTGTTCGAGGAGTACTATCACCAGGCTTTTACCAAAATGCTGGAAGTCAGCCCCTCGGTGCACCGTGTCATCCCGGTCAATGAGAGCATCCGCACCAATTTGGCGATCCAGCCCTACGAATCCGTCGAGACGATCCTCTCCACCGCCCGCGCCTGGGGCGTGATCGATTGCATCTGCCGCGTGCAGAAAGCGCTCATCGGGCAGCCCTGCCCGCACCCTGTGGATGTATGCATGATCGTCAGCCAGGTGCCGGGAGTCTTTGACGATCGAAGCGGTGTGCGCGCCCTGACGCTGGAGCAAGCCCGCCAAACCCTGCAACGCGCCGCCCAGGCCGGGTTGGTACATTCAGTCAGCAATAGCCAAGAGGGCATCACCTACATTTGTAACTGCTGCACCTGCTCTTGCGGCATCCTGCGCGGCATGGCCGAAATGGGCATCGCCAACGTTGTCGCCCGCTCAGACTATGTGAACCAGGTCTATCAGGATCTCTGTATCGCCTGCGGAGAGTGCGTGCCGTATTGCCAGTTTGGCGCGCTCGAACTTGCTGAAACGGTGGTGGTGAACACGGTGCGCTGCGTGGGCTGCGGCGTGTGCGTGCTGGCCTGCCCCGAAGACGCCCTGGGCCTGATCCTGCGCCCGGCAGAAGAGATCCAACCGCCGCCGCGCACCGAAGCCGATTGGCGCGCAGAGCGCCTGGCCGCCCGCGGCCTCAGCGAGTAGCCAGGGCTTTCCCCTTCTCGCCGGAAAGGTGGGTTTTCGCCAAAAAGAGTTGCGTGTGGGTGTTTCGCACCCACACGCAACTCTTTTTGGTGTTTGCCCCCGCCCCTTGAGGAGCGGGGGCAGGGGGTGGGGTGAGATATGGGCTTCAAACATCTCCTGGACGCGTGGGCAGATACGGCATTTCCGGCCCTGGGCAGCCCATGCGCTCTGCCAGCGCGGCGCGCAGCGCCGTGCGGTCATCCCAAAGGTATTCCGTACTGCCAAAACACATCGACTGTTCGTGCCCTTTGCCGCACGCCAGCACCACATCCCCCGGCCTGGCCATCTGCACCGCCCGGCGGATCGCCTCGCCCCGGTCGGGCACACGCCAGAAGGTCTGACCCTCCACCCCGCCGCGGCTTTCTGCCCCCTGGGCCATTTCCGCCAGGATGCCCTCCAGCGACTCAGTGCGCGGGTCTTCGGCGGTCAGCACGCTCAAGTCGGCCAATTCGGCGGCCGTCTCTGCCATCATGCGCCGTTTCAGACGGTCGCGCAGCCCGGCTGAGCCAAACACAGCGATCACCCGGCCCGCTCCAAAGCTGCGCGCCGTTTGCAAGGCACAGCGCAGGGCATTGGGTGTGTGCGCAAAATCCACCATGGCGGTGAAATCCTGCCCCAGGTCGATATTTTCCATGCGCCCCGGCACTCCCGGCAGCGCGGCAATGCCCGCCGCAGCCGCCTGCGGGTCAATCCCCAGCCCGATCACCGCGGCCGAGATCGCCGCCAGGATGTTGGAGATGTTAAAATCGCCGACCAGCGAGCAGGCCACCGGGAAACGGAAACCCGGCCCCGCGGCCGTGAAACGCAAGCCTGCCGGGGAGCGTTGGATCTCCAGCGGGCGCACCTGGGCATCCTCAGCAAAGCCATAGGCCGCCTGGCGCACCCGGGACACCTCCGCCAGGTAAGCATACGAGGCGTCATCCCGGTTCAGCACCGCCAGGCGCGGGCTGCCCTGCGGCTTGGCGGCGGTATCCGCCAGGCTGGCAAACAGCCGCCCCTTGGCGGCGCGGTAATTCTCATAACTGCCGTGCTCGTCCAGGTGCTCGTGGGTGATGTTGGTGACCACGCCGATATCGAACTCGCAGGCGTCCACGCGGTGCTGCGCCCAACCGTGCGAGGTGGTCTCCAGCACGGCATGCGTCAGGCCCGCCTCTGCCATCATGCTGAGATAGCGCTGCACGTCCGGTGCGTCGGGCGTGGTGACGTGGAAGCCCGTATCCAGCACCTGCTCACCGATCACCGCGTTGACGGTGGAGATCATGCCCACCGGCAGCCCGGCGGCGCGCAAGATGTGATAGATCAGGTTGACGGTGGTGGTCTTGCCATCTGTGCCGGTCACGCCGATCATGGTCAGGCGCTGCGCCGGGTGACCGTAAAAAGCCGCCGCCAGGGATGCCAGCGCCGCCCGCGAGTCGGCCACCTGCACGTAGGGCACCCCCACCTGGAGGCCCGGTTCGGTGCCCACTACGGCCACGGCGCCCTTCTCGACTGCCTGGGGGATGTAGCGGTGCCCGTCGAAACTGCCGCCCTTGAGGGCCACAAACAGGTTCCCCGGCCGCACCTGGCGCGAATCAGCCACCACGCCAGTGATCTGCGCCTGCCCCACCTCGCTCAAGCGTGGGATCGGCAGCCCCTCAAAAATTTGTGCCAGCGAAAGCATACGGTTCATAGGTTTAGGTTAAAGAAACCACCGCAGAGACACTGAGAACGCAGAGAAAACCTCTGCATGCCCTGCGTCTCTGCGGTGCAATCGTTCAGGAACAGGTCAGCCTGTTCATGCGGCACGCAGAGCGGCCCGCAGCCAGGCTAGGATAATGACTGGCGCAGCGTCTCCAACTGGCCAGACACCGAAGCATCCAGCACCTTGCCACCCACACGCACCACCAACCCGCCCAGGATGGACGGATCGACGCGGAAAGATACCGCCGCCTGGCCACCCATCTTGGAGAGGATCTCTTTCTTCACCGTCTCCATCTCTTCCGGGGTCAGCGGCAGTGCGCTGGTCACCTCAGCCGAAGCGCCGCTTAGCGTAACGCCTTCCAGCACTTCCACCTTGCCGGCTTTGACGCCGGAGAAGAAATCGTTGATCAGGGCGCGCTGGCGCTTCTCGTCCAGCGTCTCGCCGATCAGCTTTTGGGCCGCGGCCATGGCCAGCGCCGCCACCTGGCTGCGCATATCGCCCAGGATGCGATCACGCTCCACCTGCGCATCGGCAATAGCAGCTTCGCGGGCCTTGGCAGCTTCTGCTTCCACCGAGGCTTTCACCTCACGCCCGGCCTCTTCGGCGCGATCGGTTGCATCGCGCACCATCTGGCTGGCCTGCGCCTGAGCATCGCCAATGATCTTCGCCGCGTCTTTCTCCGCGTTCGAGCGCGCTTCCGCCGCCACGCGGGCATCTTCCAGGCCCTTGGCAATGCTTTCGCGCCGTTTGTCCAGCATATTCAAGATTGGCGTATAAACCCATTTGCGCAGTACCACCAGCAAAATAGCAAAGCTGAGGAGTTGCAGGATAAACGTACCTAAGTTAATACCAAGACCTTCCAATGCGGGCCTCCTTTTCAGGTTTTACGCGGCTAGCCAACGAACAGGATCACAAGGGCAACCACCAGGGCGTAAATTGCCACCGCCTCAGCGAACGCGATCGCCAGGATCATGTTGATCTGGATGGTACCTGCAGTATCGGGGTTGCGGGCAATACCCTGCATGGCGCCACTGCCCAAAATACCAATACCCAGGCCCGCGCCCAGCGTGCCGACCATCGCCAGACCTGCGCCGATGTATTTCAGCCCAGCCTTGATGGCTTCTGCAAACTCAGGTGTAATTTCCATTGATTAGCCTCCAGTTATGCGTGTTTAACAAGATTTCGCGTTATCGTATTGAATGATGACAAACTAATGCTCTTCGTGGCTGCCATGCGACTGCGTGGCAACCGCCATGAACACCAGCGTGAGCATACCGAACACCAGCGCCTGGATCACACCGAAGAACAATTCCAGGAACAAGACACCGAAATTGGCAACCGGCAGCAGGCTGCCGATCACGATCACCAGAATAGAGCCGCCAAACATCGCTCCCAGAAGACGGAAGGAGAACGAGATGATCTTGGCAAACTCCGAAATCAATTCCAGGATGCCGACAAAGATATCAATGAAAGGCATGATCACATCAAATGGGCCCAAATTGCGCTTGCCCCACATCTTCACAAAGCGCCCCACATTGAGGAACTTGGAGAAGTAGCCCAGACCATTGGCCTTGACGCCGATCACCTGCACCATCACCACCGCCGAGACAGCCAGGGCCGCGGTAAAGTTCAGGTCGGTGGAAGGTGAACGAAAGAAGGGGATCACCTCATAGGCATGATGCGCCGTATCGCCCTCTTCCACATGCGCTTCCTCGCCCAGGTAAGAGAACAATGTAAAATCGCCAATCTTGACATCCTCTTTCACATAGCCGTGCCCGCTATGCGATTCGGCCATCAGGCCGATCGTTTCCATACCGGGCACCAGCTTGAGCAGGTTGGCGGTCAGCACCATCAGGATAATCGTAGCCATGATGGGAAGAATGAAGCGCACCCATTTCTTGCCCGCCGTGCTTTCGACAATGCCATAGATGGCGCCGATCAGCACGTCAAAGACCAGGGCCACGCCCTTGGGAGGGTGGGTGCCATCTCCAATCCCGCGCCTGACACCCAGCGCCAGCAGAATCAAGATCAGGTCAACGATCAGGGTTGTCAGCAGTGTGTTGGTCAGCTTGATCTCGCTCAATACAGGCAAGACGATGCCGTGCTCGCTCAACGGCTCACCCGGCAGCATCACCACCGGGCGGATCGGTGCGACAATGCCGGCCATCACGCCAATAGCAACCAACAGCAAGACCACGATCCAACGATTGATTCCGAATTTTCTTTTCTTTTCAGTCTCTGTCACGTTCTGCTTCCTCCCAATCTGGTTTTGGTGAAGCTGTTGAAGCAGGCTTGATATTAAAGCGGTCCTTGGAGCGGTTGACCACCCAAAGGATCGCCACCCAGGTCAGGGGCATACTCGCCACCATCAACAATATGGTAAACAAAGGCCTCGTTTGGAGCAGCTGATCCAGCAGCAGCCCCAGGATCAGCGCCGCCAGGATGATTAAGAAAGTCAGGCATCCCACCTGCCCGGCAACCACGATGACTGCCTGATTGAGGATACCAGGCAGGCCGTTGGGGTTGGATGGCATTCTATCCTGGCTCATGACGGGCGAATTGTATCACATGGGTCTAATTACCGTCAACGCTCCTTCTAATAGTTCCTTAAAACGGCCTTGGCCACCTGCTCCGCCAGGCTGAACCACGGCCCGAACAGCGTACCGACGAGCAAAATGCCCAGCGTCAGCACGGTCAGGGCGATGGCAGAGGGCCGCGAGATGGGCAGCGGCAGGCCCTCCGTCTCTTCCGAGCGGTAGAGGTAGACCACCTTCAACACCGTCAAATAGTAGTACAGCCCGACGATGGAGTTGAGCACACCCACCACCGCCAGCCAGATGTAATCGGCCTGCACCGCCGCGGCAAAAACAAACACTTTGGCCACGAAGCCCGCCAGCGGAGGCATCCCCGCCAGCGAGAGAAAAGCCACCAGCATGGCCATCGCCAGCCAGGGCTTGCGGCGGCTCATCCCGGCATAGTCGGCGATCTGGTCCGAGCCAACCACCCGCCAGAAGGTTGCCACGATGCCAAACGCGGCCAGGTTGGTGATCAGGTAAGCGATCAGGTAGAACACCACCCCGGTCACCGCCAGGCGCGAGATCGCCACAATACCGATCAGGATATACCCAGCGTGAGCGATGGAGGAGTAAGCCAGCAGGCGCTTGATGTTCTTCTGGAAGAGCGCCAGGGCATTGCCCAGCGTCATCGTCATCACCGCCACCACCGCCAGCAGCCCCGTCCAGGAGGGCAGCGCCACCGGGGTAAAGATGCTCAACAGAACGCGCAGCAGCACAGCGAAGCCAGCCGCTTTGGAGGCCGTGGAGAGGAAGCCTGCCACCGGCGTGGGTGCGCCTTCGTACACATCCGGCGCCCAGAAGTGGAGCGGCACCGCCGAGATCTTGAAGGCAAAGCCTACCAGGATCAGCACCAGGCTGCCAACGATGGGCAGCAGCGGCAGCTCTGCATTGTGCATCGCCAGCCCCAGGCTGTAGAAGGAGGTATCCCCGGCAAAGCCGTACAGCAGGGTCAGGCCATAGAGCATCACCGCGGAGGCCGCCGCACCGAAGAGCATATACTTGAAACCGGCCTCGGTGGAGTGGTCATCGTGGCGCATGAAGCCGCTAAGCACATACAGCGGAATAGAGGTGGTCTCGATGGCCAGGTAGAGCATGATCAGGTCGCTGGCTGAGGCCATCAGGTTCATGCCCAGCGTGGATACCAGCATCAGCACGTAGAATTCGCCGCGTTTGCCCAGCTCTTCCGCATCCATGGCAAACAGCGCCGTGATGGCTGCCCCAAACAGGAACAGCATCTTGAAGGCAAAGCCAAACCAATCGTGGCGCAGCATACCGCCCCACACCAGGCGCGGGTCTTCGCTCGGGCGGCTTACCGCCAGCGCCAGCACCATGATCAGGGCCAGCCCCCCGGCGGTCAGCCAACCCAGGGCACGGCGCTGCTCTGGTTTCCACACCGCATCCAAGGCCAGCACAAAACCGATCAGTACCAGCAGCAAGATCTCCGGCAAGATCGCCAGGAGCATCGTCGGCTCAAAACTTTCGATGGTCACTTATGCACCTCCCAAAAGGCGCAAAATACTTTCTACACCCGAACTGACCATGGGAGCCATGATCGCAGGGTAGACGCCAATGGTGATCATGATGGCGCACAACAGCACCAGCGCCAGCTTGTCCAGGGCGGTCACATCGCCAATATGGTGCTCAAACTCCTCCGGCATCTTGCCGAAGAACACCCGTCCAATAATGCGGATGATGTACGAAGCCGTGATCACGATGGAGATGGCGGCGACAATCGCCACCAGCGGTCTCACCCGCCACACGCCCATAAAGATGGGGAATTCGGCCACAAAGCCCGAAAGCCCTGGCATGCCCATCGAGACCAGGCCGCCAACGATGAACGCCACCGCCACCCAGGGCATCTTCTTGGAAAAGCCTCCCAAGGCGTTGATCTCACGCGTGTGCGCCCGGTCGTAGACCATGCCCACCACCGCAAAGAAGAGAGCCGTCATCACGCCGTGCGAGAACATTTGCAACCCCGCTCCGGTCAGCCCCTCCGGCGTGAGCGTAGAGAAGCCCAGCATCACCAGCCCCATGTGCGAGACCGAGGAGAAGCCAATGACGTACTTGAAATCGGTCTGCACCATGGCGATGAACGCCCCGTAGACCACGTTGACCAGCGCCAGGGCCATGATGCCGATTTTCCAGAACTGCGCCCCCTCCGGCAAGAGCATAATGCCCACGCGCAGCGCCGCGAACGCGCCCAGCTTCATCAGCACCCCGGCGTGGAACATCGAGACCGCCGTGGGTGCGGCCACGTGACCATCGGGGCTCCAGTTGTGGAAGGGGAAGATACCGCCCAGCACCGCAAAACCCAGGAAGACGAAGGGGAACCAGAAGATCTGGAACTCGGTCGAAAAGCCCGCCCGGGCCAGGTCCCACATACTGAACGAGACCATGCCCGCCTCGAAGTACATCGCCAGCCCACCGATCAGCGCCACCACCGAGCCGATGAACAGGTACAGGGTCAGCTTCATTGCCGCGTACTCGCGCGTCTGCACCCAGCCCCAGATCGAGATCAGCAGGTACATGGGGAAGACGGCAATCTCATAGAAGAAGAACAGCATGAACAGGTCTTGGGCCACAAACACCCCAAACACGCCCGAGGCCAGGATGAACAAGAAGGCGAAGAACTCGCGCGGCCGGTCGTCCAGCCCCCACGAGATCAGCACACCGGTAAACATCACCACGCCCGTCAGCAGCACCAACGGGGCGTTCATCCCATCCACCGCCACGATGTACGAGATGCCCATCTGCCGCAGCCAGGTATAGTGCTCGATGAACTGGTAGCCGCCCTGCTGAACATCGTAGCTGAAGTACACCCAGGCTGAGAGCAGCATCGCCAGCGTGGCTGCCGCCAGGGCGGCCATGCGGATCTCGGTCTTGCGGTTAGCCGGGATGAGCAAAATCAGCAGCCCGGCGATGATGGGGGAGAGAACGATCACACTCAGTACAGGAAATTGCATAGGTCACCTTCCATTACGCACTACGCTTCGCATACTGCGTAAGGCTAGAACAGCATCGCCATCGCTTTGTTGATCACATCCAGGATCCAGTTCGGCCACACACCAATCCACAGCATCAGCAGCATCAGCGGCGCAATCACCACGATCTCGCGCAGGTTGATCTCGGTGATATGCCCCACCCAATGCTCGTTCAACGGCCCGTGCAGCACCTGCTTGATGCCTTTCAGGATATAGGCGCCGGTAAAGAACAGGCCGATCGTGCTCAGAGCGGTGAACAGGGTGAACACCGGCCAGGAGCCCCGCACCACCAGGAACTCAGAGATAAAGCCGTTCAGGCCGGGCAGCCCCAGCGAGGCCATCGAAGTGAAGATGAGGATGCCGCCGTACACCGGCACGATGGGGAACAGCCCGCCCAGCTCGTTCAGGTTGCGCGTGTGCGCCCGCTCATAGATCACGCCGACGAGGAAGAACATGCCCGCCGCCGAAAGCCCGTGGTTGAACATCTGCAAGACCGCCCCGTTCAAGGCGATCACGGCATTCTCCGTACCCGCGGCGTGGGCCGCGGCGGCAATGCCCAGCACCACAAAGCCCATGTGGTTGACCGAGGAATAGGCCACCAGGCGCTTGAAGTCATCCTGCCCGTAGGCCGCCAGCGCCCCGAAGATGATCGCCATGGTTGCCAGGAAAGCCAGCGCCCCGGCATAGGTCTTGGCCTCCGCCGGGTAGAGCGGCAGCACCAGGCGCAGGAAGCCATACGCGCCCAGCTTCAGCAGCACACCCGCCAGGATCATCGAGCCAGCCGTGGGCGCTTCGGTGTGCGCGTCGGGCAGCCAGGTGTGGAAAGGCCACACCGGCACCTTGATGGCAAAGGCGATCGCAAACGCCCAAAAGGCAATCGCCTTGACCGTGGAGACCGGCAGCCCCAGCGGCACATTCTCCAGCCGCACCATCGTCGGCCAGGTGCGGAAAAGCTCGGTCAGGTCGTAGGTTTGGGCGGCAATGCCGATCATCTGGATGGCCAGCAGCAGGCCCAGTGAGCCAGCCATGGTGTAGATCATGAACTTGAAAGAGGCATATGTGCGGGCAGCGATCTTGCGCCCGCCCCACAGCGTGCGCTCGCCCTTCTCACTGCCCCACTGGTTGATCAGGAAGTACATCGGCACCAGGCCAATTTCCCAGAAGACAAAGAACAGCAGCAGGTCCAGCGAGAGGAACACGCCCAGCATGCCCGTCTCCAGCATCAAGAACAGGATCATATAGGCTTTGACCCGCTCTTGAATGTTGAAAGAGGCCAGGATGGCGATCGGAGTCAGCAGCGTGGTCAGCAGCACCATGGTCAGCGAAAGCCCGTCCACGCCCAGGTGGAACGAGGAGTTGATCGCCTCGTACCAGGTGGCCTTGAACTCGTACTGGAAGCCGCTCAGCCCGGAATCAAACCCAAACCACAGCCCCAGCGCCAGCGCCAGCGGGATCAGCGAGCCCAGCAGAGCCACCCAGCGCAGCAGGGCTTTCTCTTGCTGCGGCAAGAAGAGCAGCACCGCCCCCACCAGCGTGGGCGTGAATAAGATCAGCGTGAGCAAATTATCGGTCAGAAAATCCATCGTTCACTCCAGGGTGCCTCTCTAAGGCCGCAGGGTGTAGATGTAATAGAACAACGCAGTAAAGGCCAGCACAAAGCCCATCAGCAGGTACTGCTGCACCCGGCCGGTCTGCAGCGGGCGCAGCCAGCGCGCCAGGGTGCGGTACAGGTTGGCCGTACCGTCGCCGATGATGCCGTTGATGACCGGCTTATCGAAATCCTCGCGCAAGATGCCGCCGACGGAACCCGCCACCCGCGCAATCCCATGCAGCGCGCCATCGATGATGCCGCGGTCCAGGATCTGGTTGGTGAAGCGGTCTGCCAGCCAATAGGCCGGTTTGACCAGGAAGCGGTCGTAGATCTCATCGATGTAATACTTGTTCTTCAGCAGCGGCACCTGGAAACGGTCTGCCGCAGCCGAGCCAACGCGGCGGTAATACCAGAAGCCCAGCCCCAACCCGCCCAATGCCACCACCAGCGAGGTGATCAGCGGGATCATGTTGAACTCCAGCGTCTCGGGGTGATGCGGCAGCGAGGAGCCAACGAACTCGTGCACCCAGTTCGGTACCAGCCCGCCGCTCAGCGCTTCGGGAATGCCCACCCAGCCCAACGTGACGGCAAAGAAAGCCAGGATCGCCAGCGGCAGCCACATCGTCCAGCGCACTTCTTGAGCATGCTCAGCGGCCTGGGTACGCGGCTCGCCGCCAAAGGTCAGCACGATCTGGCGCATGGTGTAAAAAGCCGTCAACAGCGCGGAGAGCGCCAGCACCACAAACACCAGCGGGGCATGTGCAAAGGCATCTGCCAGGATCTCATCCTTCGACCAGAAGCCCGCCGTGATAAAGGGGAAGCCCGCCAGGGCCAGCCCGCCGATGGTGAAGGTGATGAAGGTGATGGGCATTTTCTTGCGCAGCCCACCCATGTTGAACATATCCTGCGGGTCGATGTGCTGGCCGGTGTGCAGCACACCGTGCTCCACGCCATGGATCACCGCGCCAGAGGCCAGGAAGAGCAGCGCCTTGAAGAAGGCGTGCGTCACCAGGTGGAAGGTCGCTGCCACGTAGCCGCCAATGCCCAACGCAGCGATCATGAAGCCTAACTGCGAGATGGTCGAATACGCCAGCACGCGCTTGATGTCGTTCTGCGCCACGGCAATGGTAGCGGCAAACAGCGCCGTGAACGCCCCAATGCCCGCCATGGCGAGCATCGGCGGCGTCAGCGCGCCGTGCTCCATGCCCGCCGAGAGCAGCGGGAACATGCGAATCACCGCATACACGCCCGCCGAAACCATCGTCGCCGCGTGGATCATGGCCGAGACGGGCGTGGGGCCTTCCATGGCATCGGGCAGCCACACGTGCAGGGGGAACTGCGCCGATTTGCCCACCGTGCCCAGAAAGAGCAAAATACCAATGCAGGCTGCCGCCGACAGGCCAAACCAGCCATCCGTCGCCACCAGCCCGTCCAGCACCTTCTGGTCCCACAAGATCGCGCGGAAGCTCAGCGTGCCAGTGGCTGAATACAGCCAGACGATACCCAAGAGCATGAACATATCGCCCACGCGCGTGGTGATGAAAGCCTTGATCATGGCGCTGCGTGCCGAGACCTTACCGTACCAGAAGCCGATCAGCAGGTACGAGCACAGGCCCATGATCTCCCAGCCAACGAACATCGTCAGCAGGTTATCCGAGAGCACCAGCGTGTACATGCCAAAGGCAAACAGGCCAATAAAGGCGAAGAAGCGGGCGTACATCGGCTCGATGGAGGGCACAGTATGCTTGTGACCGTGCTCGTCGGTCAGCGTAGCGCCGTGTGGGGGCAAACCTTTGCGGTCGTGATCGCCCTTGGGCTGGCCAAAATTGTGGTAACCCACCGAGTAAATGAAGATCATCAGCACGGTCCAGGCCACGAAGAACAGCGCCACCGCCGAAAGCGGGTCGATCAGCACGCCGATCTTCAGCCAGCCCTCGCCCACCGGCAGCCAGTTAAGCGCGGCCTCGAAGGGGTGTTCGCCCAAATGCTCTTTTTGCAGCGCCAGGATAAAGACCACCATGCTCCCCAGCCAGGAAAGGAAGGCTGCTCCTACAGCAATGCTATGGCTGAGGGCATTCCTGCGGTTGGTGAAGAGCACGATCAGGAAAAATGCCAGCAGAGGCGGCAGCGGAAGAAGCCAGATCAGCGTTTCAGGTGCCATGTTTTCCTCTCTACCACTTTAGCAGATTCATCTCATCGGCTATCACCGACTTACGCCGGCGGTAGATGGAGATGATCAGCGCCAGGCCCACAGCCACTTCGGCGGCAGCCACAGCAAACACGATCAGCGCAAAAGCCTGCCCGGCCACGCCTTCGGGGGCGCGGTAGCGCCAGAACGCCAACAGGTTGATATTGGCCGCGTTGAGCATCAACTCCACGCCCAGCAGGATGGCCACGGCATTCTTGCGCGCCAGCACACCGAACAAGCCGATGCTGAACAGCGCCGCCGCAAAGATCAGGTACCAGGATAATGGGATCATGGGTTCTTCTCCCGGGCCACAAAGATCGCCCCAACCATCGCCGCCACCAGCAAAACGGAAGCCAATTGGAACGGCACCACATACGCATCCGGCGAAACCAGCGCCAGGCCCAACTGTCGCAGCGGGTCAGCGCCTTCGGCCAGGGCCGGCTTTGCACTATCCATCCCCGGCCAGGAGACCAGGATCGCCATCAGGCCGGCAAACAGCAGCACAGCCACCACCGCCGCCAGCGGCCAGGCCTTGTGCAGCTGCGGGCCGGTATCCTGCATCATGCGGCGGGTGAGCATGGCGGCAAAAATGAACAGGATGGCGATGGCGCCAATGTAGACCACCACCTGCACCACGGCGAAGAACCCGGCCTCCAGCAGCACATACAGCGCCGCCACACCAAACAAGGTCAAGATCAGCCACAGCGCGGCGTGCACCAAGTTGCGCGCCGTCACCACCATCACAGCTGCCGCCAGCGAGATGGCCGCGGCAATCACAAAGATGATCGGTAGAACATCCATGCCTGCTCCTCTGAAAACCAACTTCTTTTCCTTGTAGTAGCGACTTCAGTCGCTATAACAACTAAAGTCGTTACTACAAAGCGCTTGTGCATATTTTCATCTGTCGACCGTGAGCTTCTGCGCATCGAAAAAGCCCTTACCCGATCTCGGCAGCAGGTGTTTCTGGGGCTGGCGGCGAAACCGGCGGCACCGCCAGCGGTCGCGGCTGCCCCACCACCCGGCGCGCCTTGACCTCGCCGCCTGCCAGCAGCCGCAGCGCAGCCCAGCCCAGCAGCAGGTTGGCTGTCAGGTGGATCAGGCCGCGCACCCACAAATAGATCGTCTCGGTGGCGAACTGATCCGCCAGCGCCGTCACCACGATCTTATCCAACACCGCCGTAACGATCAGCAGCGCCAGCGCTACCGGGGTGAGGAATTTCCAGTTGAAGTTCAACATCTGGTCAATGCGCAGGCGTGGCAGCGAGATGCGGATCCAGATCACCACCGAATAGACCAGGAAGGTTTTGATGAAGAAGAACATCATACCCAAGATGGGGTACGTCTCGGCGCCGGGGCCGCGCCAGCCGCCCAGGAAAAGGGTCGCAGTCAGGGCAGAGATGGTGAAGGCGTGCAGGAACTCGCCCACGTAGAACATACCGAACTTCAGCCCCGAATATTCCGTCTGGAAGCCCGCCACCAGCTCCGACTCGGCCTCCAGCAGGTCAAAGGGGGCGCGGCCGGTCTCTGCCAGCGAGGAGATGAAGAAGATCAGCGCGGCCAGCGGCGAAAGCACAATGAACCACACCGACTGCGCCTCCACCAACGAGTTGATGCCCATCGTGCGCCCCAGCAGCACCGGCACCAGCAGCGCCAGCACCATCGGCACCTCATACGAAACCATCTGCGCCACGGCGCGGAACGCCCCTAAGAGCGCATACTTGTTATTGGAAGACCACCCCGCCATGATAATGCCCAGCGTGCCGATCGCCCCTACCGCCACAATGTATAGCACGCCCACATTCACATCCGTGCCAAACACAGTCGGCGCGAAGGGGATCACTGCCCAGGTCAGCAGCACGCCCGAAACCGTCAGGATAGGCGCCAGGTTATACACCACCAGGTCTGCGCCGGCGGGGGTAATATACTCTTTGGTGAAGATCTTGATCATATCGGGGAGAGTCTGGAAGATACCCCAGGGCCCCACCCGGTTTGGGCCCAGGCGGTCTTGGATGCGAGCATACATCTTGCGCTCCATCCAGATGGTGAAGATCACCAACGCCAGCCCAAAGGTGCCCACCGCCCCAGCACCCAGGAATTTGAGGATCGCCTCCACCGCCCCCTGCGCCAATCCCCACCCTAAGAGTAGTTCACGCAGCCAGGTAGCGATAAAATTGATTGGGTCGCTCAAAAAAGCCATCGCTTTCTCCTCAGATCTATGCAGGCTTTCTGCCCATATACACAAACAAAAGGCTGAGGAACTTCCCTTCAGCCTTCACGGTAAGGCGACTCCGCCCTATACCCACTCCAACACACCTTTGCGCCAGGCTGCCAGCAGCTCGGCAAAGAGAATAACAATGAAAAGTACACCCGAGAGTACGCCGATCAGCGGCATGGTGTCAAAGGCAACTGCCCAGGGGAAGAGGAAAACCAACTCCACGTCGAACACCAGGAAGGTCAGGGCAAAGATGTAATACTGCGCCCGGAACTGCACCCAGGCTTCGCCAACGGGCTCCATGCCACATTCATATACTTCGTTTTTAAGGGGATTTGCCCGGCGGGGACCTAAGAACTTAGCCAGGAGGATCGGCGCCCCAGGGAACAAGGCCACGATCAACAAGAAGAGGCCGATGAACAACCAGTCACTCAGCATGCGGGTCTCCTCATTAAACCGGGAAAAACCTCCCGGTCTTCTCTTCCAGTAGGATAAGATAGCCCTAGCAGAGTCATCCCTGCCAGAGCCTGCTGTATAGCCAACCCATTTTACCACACTGTTTTGATGGGCAAATAAAAAGGTCAGACTCGAGAGGTCTACATCGAAATTGATGGTTGGCAGC
>DIXA01000047.1:0-94375 GCA_002428565.1 Anaerolineales bacterium UBA6092
TAACCCGGACTTTGCAACAGCCCTAACCAGCGTAAAATCCCTGCCTTCTTTTCGGCAAAAAATGTGCTGTGTTTAAGCGGTATAATCGGATTATTCAGGCTCAACGGAAATCAATCCTCATGGACAGCTTGCTGGAGGCGAATGATGAATAAACGGAAACTGCGCAGTTACATTGTTCCCCTGGCCATCCTGGTTCTGGCGATCATCGTTGGTCTGATCGGTATTTTCCTGCTTTTGAACTGACCAGCCACAAATCCACCGAGTGTCACCGTAAATAAGCCAGCACTGCAACCAAAAAGGCATCTGGGCATTCCTCCTGCGGTACATGCCCGCACTGGGGAAAAACCACCAGTTCCGCGTGGGGCAGCTCGCTTGCCAGCCGGATGCTATCTTCAGTGGGCACAAAGCGGTCGCTGTCCCCTGTGGCCACCAATACCGGCAGGGTTAATTCGCCCAGTCTTTGCTCCAAACCAAGCGCATACGAGGCAATTGTGAGCTCCCACAGGGCTTTATCCCAGTTTGCCAGTGCCATGGGCTTGCGGTAACCTTCGATCACCTCCGGGGTCACCTTTGCAGGATCATACCAGGCCGAGGCAATCAACTCATCTCCCCTCGCCATCAAATTGCGCACAAAAAGCGGTCCCACCCGCCGCATCTGTGGGGTCTGAAAAATCCAGCGCGTCCAGCCCGGGCTGCCGCCGGTGTAGATCGCAGGATCCACCAGCACCAAAGCCTCAACCCGTTCTGGGTGTGCCAATGCCGTCAGCGCAGCCACCGTGCCGCCGGCAGAGTTTCCTACCAAAATGGCGCGCTCGATTTCCAGAGCGTCCATCAAGCCGATCAATAAATCCACTTGCGCCCCCGGAGAATAGGGGCTCTCGCCGCTCCACTCGCCGCGCATGGGGCGCTCGGTCAGCCCAAACGCGGGCCGGTCATAGGCGATCACCGTGCCAATCTCCGTCATCAGCCCCATCACCTCGCGCCACGAGAACAGGCTGGCCCCAAAACCATGCAGCAGAATCATCGTTGGATCGCCACTGCCCATACTTTTATAGTGAATGGTGAGGCCATCCACATCGATGAACAGGCTGTCTTCATCGGCCAATTCCTGCGGGGTAGCACTGCCGCCCACCGGTCGGATAGGGATCAGAAACGGCCCCACCAGAACGATCGTCAGAAAAGCCAGCAACACAATGCCCAGGCTGCGAGATCGTTTGTGTTTTATCTTCATCCCCTTCGCCCTCGCCGGTTCTGCACTGCAACCATCTTCTCCATCTGATACACGTCCAGAGTGCGCCGCCGCGCCATGCCATGATCCACCACTGGCTGTGGATAGTCGCGTCCAATCTTCACCCCCACCTCTGCCTGCAGTAGCTCCGTCATCTCCCACGGTTTGTGGATGCGTTCATCTGGCACATTCGTTAACTCTGGCACCCACTGGCGGATATATTCCCCCGCCGGATCGAACTTCTCTCCCTGCAGCACAGGGTTGAAGATGCGAAAATAGGGTGCGGCATCCGTTCCAGTTCCCGCCGTCCACTGCCAGCCACCATTGTTGGCTGCCGGGTCCCCGTCCAGCAGGTGCTCCATGAAAAACCCCTCACCCCAGCGCCAATCGACCAACAGATCTTTAACCAAGAAGGAAGCCACTATCATGCGCGCCCGGTTATGCATCCAACCGGTATGCGCCAACTGGCGCATACCCGCATCCACAATCGGATAACCCGTGCGCCCCTCGCACCATGCGGCAAACTCCTGCACATCGTTTCGCCACGGGATCTGGCGCAGGTCAGCCCGGAAACTCTGCTGTAATACATCAGGGAAATGATACAAGATGGTCATATAAAATTCACGCCAGATCAGCTCGTTCAGCCAGGTTTCGGCGCTTTTACGAGCCAGACCTTCGGTAGCGCGCACTTCAGCCACCTGTACCGCCACCACCGCCTGGCGGGCCGAGATCATCCCAAAGCGCAGGTACGGCGAAAGCTGAGATGTGCCGTTTAGATCCAGACGGTTTCGCAGATCAACGTATTGAAAAACCCGGGGAGTAGCTCCTTCAGCAAATGCCATCAGGCGGTGCTGAGCCTCGGCCTCGTTGGCCGGAAAAATCTGTGCAGCATCTGTTGGCAGGTTCAGTTCTCCTATTTCACTTACCAATTCAAGCGCAGGGAAAGGAATGCGACTCGGCGCAGGGAGGATGCTGTCCGGGCGCGGCAGCGGCTGCGATTTCCATGCCCGCATGTATGGCGTGTACACCGTGTAAGGTGTACCATCCGCCTTGACCACAGCCTCAGGATGATGCAGGCTGGGACCTCCAACCAGCTTCAGCGGCAGACTGTGGGCAACCGCAGCGTCTCGTCGCCGGGCATAGGGCGAGTAATCTGCCTCAGCATAGATCGCCGCTGCGCCGCTTTCAGCCGCCACCTGCGCCAGCACCTCTGCAGGGGAACCGCGCCGCAAGATCAAACGGCTGCCGCGCTGTCGCAATTCGCCATCCAGCGATTGTAAAGCCTGCTGCAAGAACACCTGCCGTTTCGGGCTGGCATTCTTGGCTTCGGTCAGCGCCGGGTCGATCACAAACAAAGGCACCACATCACCTGCCTCTTGCAGAGCGGCAGTCAAGGCAGTTTGATCGGTCAAGCGCAGGTCGCGCCGGATCCACCAGATGGCTGTTTGCATCGTTCACTCCTCATTGAGTTACACCCCTTCACCGTTACCTCTTTTTCAGCGCGCGCCGGGTTTGCCAGGCACGATAAGCAAACATGAGCGGCAGTTGAAGCCACATCATGCGGCTGACCAACCCCCAAAATGGGTGCTTTCCGGGCTGCGCCATCACCTCGTCCGTCACCAGGGTGGTTGAACTGCCAAGCGCTTCAAAAGTGTGACGATGCACCCATGCCTCAAACGGGCCGCGCTCCTGCGTATCCACAAATCCCGCCGGCATATTCACCTGCGAATGCCGGGCCACCCAACGCACCGGCAGCGGTCCGATCCAAAGCGTAAAATCCGCAACCGAATCGTTGCTCATGGGATTCACTCGGTGAAATTGCACAAGGACAGGCGGAGGCGTTAGCAGCCGCAGCGCCCGTGTGTCTTGGTGGAATTCAGCCACCTGCTCCAATGGGGCCGATACTCGGAAGGAGCGCCGGAAGATGTTCATGATCGCAGCAAATCCCGGATGGCTGCTTCGGCCTGCGCAAACCGGAAGGAATACCCCAATTGTTGAAGACGGGTTGGCAGCACGCGCTGGCCATCTAATACCACCGTTGCCACCTCGCCAAACATCGTGCGCAGGGCCAAGCCAGGCACCGGCAGGAAGGATGAGCGTCCCATCACCCTGCCCAGGCTGCCAGCAAACTCTGCATTGCGCACCGGCTCCGGTGCGGTCAGGTTATACGCCCCTTGTGCGCCCAGATTCTCGATCAGGAAACGGATCGCCTCCACCTGGTCAGCGATGTGGATCCAGGAAAGATACTGCCGGCCATTTCCCATCGGGCCGCCGGCAAAAAACTTGAACGGCAGCAGCAAGCGCGTGAACGCGCCGCCCTGCATGCTCAGCACAACCCCAGTGCGGATGATCGCCCGCCGCACTCCCATCACCTCCACGGCCTGAGTCGAGTCTTCCCATTCCTGGCACACGCGGGCCATAAAATCTACGCCCGCCGGGCTTTGTTCGTCTACCGGGCTGTCGCCCAGCGGGCCATAATAACCAATCGCGGAGGCCTGAACAAATACGCCGGGCTTTGTCCGCGCCTCTTCAACCGCCTGGATCATCGCCTTACCCGAATCCAGCCGTGAGGCCAGGATACGGCGCTTGCGCTCTTCCGTCCAGCGGGCCGGGAAAAAGCCATCCCCGGCAATATTCTCACCTGCCAGGTGGATCACTGCCCCAGCGCCATCCACCACATGCCCCCAGCCCTGGCTTGTCTTGCCATCCCAGACCACCGCCTGGATGCCGCCGGGGAGCGCATCAGCCTGCTGCGGCGCCCGGCTGAGGATCACTACCGCATGCCCTGCCTCGACCAGCCTGGCCGAAAGCGCACGCCCAATCAAACCACTGCCACCGCTGATCACAATTCGCATCACGCACCTCACTATACTGATTATAGCATTGCCATGCCACATTGGAATATAATAACCCCAGGAGAAACGCAACCGATGATTCGTAACCAATGGTACGCTGTACTGGAATCCAACGAAGTAAAACCGAGGCGGGTGATCGGAACCACCCGCATGGGCGAAAAGCTGGTTTTCTGGCGCGATGCCAGCGGTCAGGTTGCTTGCATGCGTGACCTGTGCCCGCACCGCGGCGTAGCGCTCAGCACCGGCAAGCTCATCCACGACCATATCCAGTGCCCTTTCCATGGTTTCGAGTTCGATACCAGCGGGGCTTGCGTGCTGGTCCCGGCCAATGGTGCTGCCGCAGTTCCGCCAAAGGCTCTGCAAGTGGATGGCTACCCCGTCCGCGATGTGCATGGCTACATCTGGATTTGGTGGGGAGAGCCCCGCTCCGAATACCCGTCCATCCGCTACTTCGAGTCAATCGACGCTAGCTTCTCCTATGCCACCGTACACGACCATTGGGCTGCCCATTACTCGCGCGCCATCGAAAACCAGCTTGACGCCGTGCACCTGCCTTTTATCCACGCCAACACGATTGGGCGCGGCCAGCGCACCATCGTGGATGGCCCCATCACCGCCTGGGAGCATGGAACGGACGAAAGCTACCGGTTGGAATTTTGGGTATCCAACCGCGAAGAAGACGGCATCCCTGCTCGCAGCAGTCGTGACCTGCCCAAGCCAGCGGGGCGGCCTCAGATCCAATTCCAATTCCCCAATGTCTGGCACAACTGGATCAGCGACGATGTGCGCGTGGCAGCCGCCTTTGCCCCCATTGACGATGAAAACACGATGATGTACTTCCGCATGTACCAGCGCGTGGCACTTCTCCCGGTTTTGCGCCAGGTATTCAACCTGATCGGCAGATGGAGCAACTTTTACATCGAGCGCCAGGATAAGCGTGTGGTAGAAACCCAGCAGCCCAAGCGCAGCGGGCTAAAGATCGGCGAACACCTCATCCCCGGCGACCGGCCCATCATCGAATACCGGCGGCGGCGCGAAGCACTGATCCAGAAAAGCCTGGAGCAGCCGCCTGACTAAGCCTGAACCTGCGGCAACAAATTGCGCAAACCCTTGATCAGGGCTTCCACATCCTCATCGGTATTGTAGCCCTGGATCGAGACGCGCACAAATTTGCGCCCATTCCACTCAATCAGCGGCACCTCCACGCGGAACTCGTCATACAGCCGCTGCTTCAGCACAGATGTGTCCGTGGCAGGCGGCAAAGGTGCCGCCCCCATCTGAACATACAGGTCAGAAGCCAGCGGGTAAACCGGCGGCAGGTTCACCAGATCGCAGATGCGCGCCAGCGCGGCACGCAAGCGCTGGTGGCATTCCAATCGCACCTGCTCCCAGTCATACTCCTGCATAAAACGGATCGCGGCCGGTATGGTCAGGCTAGCAGCCGGGTCTTTGGTGCCGGTGTAGCTCAGATAATCCACAAACTGCGAACCCCCGGCAAAATCCGCCTGTACATGATACCCCCAGCTCACGATCAGCGGCTCTACCAGGTGCTGCACTTCCGGGCGGGCATAGAGGAAACCCACACCCTTCGGCGCCATCATCCACTTATGACAATTACCTGTATAGAAATCCGCCCCGATGGCTTCCAAATCCAGCGCGATCTGTCCTGGGGCATGCGCCCCATCTATCAGGGTCAGGATGCCAGCCTGCCGCGCTCGCGCGCAGATCAGTTCCACGGGCAGCCGCAAGGCAGTCGGCGAGGTGATGTGGCTCAAGTAGATCACTTTGGTGCGCGGGGTGACTCCCTTCCAGAACTGTTCGGCCATTGCTTCCAGCGATATCGCCGGAAGCAAGATGGGATGGCGGCAATAGACTGCCCCCGTTTTTTTACAGTTATGCTCCCAGGCGTAATCGCAGGCCCCATACTCGTGATCGGTGGTCAGGATTTCATCGCCCAGGCCAAGCGTCAGCGAACGGGCAACGATATTGACGCCGTGGGTGGCGTTGGTGACAAACACCAGGTTGTTGGCTGCGGTGTGCACGTATGCTCCCATTGCCTGGCGCGTCTCCCGATCCAGCGCGGTGATCTCACGCCCCAAGAACAGCACCGGCTGGCTTTCCAGCCGCCGCTGCCAGGCCTGATAGGTTTCGAACACCGGCTTCGGGCAAGCGCCAAAAGAGCCATGGTTGAGGAAATGGATATCAGGATCAAGCAGGAACATCGATTTATCAATAGAAGGCATCACCATTCACCTGACCAAAAGGATTTGCGATCACTGCCAGGCCATTCCACAGCTTACACAGCCAGGGAACTCTGCCAGGATATCACCGTCTTAACGGTGTGACCGCATAATGATACCCGTTAAGCAAGGAAATGTCAGTACTGCAATCGTGTTACATCGATTCGTGGCATAATACAGAAGATGAGAACTCGTCCAAAACGTGTTTTATGGTTTAGCCTCCTCCTGGCACTGCTGGTCGCCGGAGCAGGCCTGTTCTTCTGGCTGTTTGGCGACCTTCCCGGTCTGGAGAACCTGAAGCAAAACCTCAACCTGCCCAGTGTGCGCATCACCGACCGTTACGGGCGGCTGCTCTACGATGTGCTGCCTGAGGTAGGCGGACGCCACACCTCCGTGCCCATAGAAAGCATCCCCCTTCTGCTCCAACAGGCCACCATCGCCACCGAAGATGCCAACTTCTACCAAAACCCCGGCACAGATATCGCCGGCATCCTGCGCGCCTTCTGGATCAACTTGCGCGGCGGCGAGACCCTCGCCGGCGGCAGCACCATCACCCAGCAGGTTGCCCGCAACCTCCTTCTCGATGAGGAGGAGCGCACCGAGCGCAGCCTGCGCCGAAAACTGCGCGAATCGTACCTGGCCTGGCAGCTGACCCAGCACTTCACCAAAGACGAGATCCTGGCCCTCTACCTGAACCAGACCAATTACGGCGCGCTGGCCTATGGCGTGGAAGCGGCTGCCCAAACCTATTTCGGCAAACCCGCCGCCGAACTCGACCTGGCTGAATGCGCCCTGCTGGCTGGCCTGCCGCAGGCCCCGGCGATCTATAACCCCTTTACCGACCCTGAGGCAGCCAAAGAGCGCCAGGCGGTAGTTCTGCGCCTGATGGAAGAACAGGGCTACATCACCACCGAGCAGCGCCAGGTGGCAGAGCGTCAACCCCTGGCTTTGAGCGGTCAGCCCTACCCCATCCTGGCCCCCCACTTCTCGTTATGGGTCAGCAGCCAGCTCGATGGCATCTTCACCCCCGCAGAGATCCGCCAGTACGGCGGCCTGGTGGTCCGCACCAGCCTCGATCTCGATTGGCAGCGCATCGCCGAGCGCGCCGTCGCCCGCCAGCTCGAAGCGCTGCAGCAAAGCCCCGATGGACTGGGACATAACGTCAACAACGCCGCCCTGGTCGCCATTGACCCCGCCACCGGCGAGATCCTCACCATGGTCGGCAGCCCAGATTACTTCGATGCCGAGATCGCCGGGGCAATCAACATGACCCTCTCACCGCGCCAGCCCGGTTCATCGATCAAGCCGATCGTCTATGCGGCTGCCATCAACCCCAGCCAGCCACAGCCCTGGACCGCGGCAACCATGATCCTGGATGTGCGCACCTCCTTCCAGACCGCGGATGGCAAAGCCTACACACCGGCGAACTATGACGCCCTGGAACACGGCCCGGTTCTGCTGCGGCAGGCATTGGCTTCTTCGTTGAACATCCCTGCCGTAGCCACCCTCGACCATATCGGCCTGGAATCAATGATGGACACGGCCCACAGCCTGGGCATCTCTACCCTGGGCAACCCACAGGATTATGACCTCTCCCTGGCCCTGGGCGGCGGTGCAGTGCGTCTGTTGGATTTAACCGCCGCGTTTGGAGCCTTTGCCAACGGTGGTTACCACGTCACCCCGCGCGCCATCCTGGAGATCACTGACCCCCAGGGGAATGTGCTCTACACACCTCCGGCTTCTTCTCAAGAGCGCGTATTGGATGAACGCGTCGCCTGGCTCATCTCCGACATTCTCAGCGATGACGAGGCCCGTGCCATTGGCTTCGGCCGCGACAGTGTGCTCAACATTGGTCGCCCGGCCGCGGTCAAAACCGGCACCACCACCAATTTCCATGACAACTGGACCGTTGGCTACACCCCCGAACTGGTGGTGGGCGTGTGGGCGGGCAATACCGACTACCAGCCTATGAGCGATGTCACCGGCCTCACTGGCGCCGCACCCATTTGGCACGAATACATGCGCGCCGTGCTGGGCACCAGCGAAGCCAGCAACTTCCACCGCCCCAGCGGCATGGTGCAAGTAGACATTTGCAGCCTCTCGGGCTTGCTCCCCAGCGCCGCCTGCCCCTACCAACGGGCGGAATGGTTCATCGAAGGCACCCAGCCCACTCAAGAAGATACCTTCTACCGTCTGGTGGAGATCGACCCGGAAACGGGATCCCTCGCTGGGCCGTCTGTCCCGCTGGAGCGCCGCATCACCGCCCTGGCGCTCGCCCTCCCCCCCCAGGCGCTGCCCTGGGCGCGCATGCAGGGACTGCTCTTGTACGCAGACCTGACCGGGCTGACCGGCGGAACGCCTTTTCTGGCTTCTTCCACCTCGCTGACGCTTGTTTCCCCCGCAGCCAACAGTGTCTACCACATCACCAACGCCCTACCCATCGAAGGGCAGCGCATCCGCATCGAAGCCGTGGGCAGCGCCGGCCTGCAGGAGGTTTCGCTCTGGCTGGATGGCAGCCTGCTGGCAAGCTTCATCCAGCCGCCCTACCTCGTCTGGTGGACCCTCGAAGCGGGCCCTCATCAAGCCTGGGTCTCCGCCACCCTGCCCGATGGCACCAACCTGACCAGTACTATAATCAATTTTGAAGTGATCGCCCCCTAGCTATACCCAAAATTGGGGAAGGTGTATTTTCCGAAATAGAGTGTGCGCAGCGGGCAAGGCCCGCTGCGCACACTCTATTTCGGTTTCTAAGCCTCTGCCCCGCAGTGCGGGGAGGGGGCGCCCTACGGCTTCACCTCAAACAGCATGCCATCTCCCCGACCGTACACCTCTGGGAAGTAGAACTCCTGGGCGGTCGGCGGGATGACCCGGAACGTGCCCACCGTGCTGGCGCGTGCCAGGTAGGTATACACGTAGGTTCCGGCAGGCAGGAAATTGGCCGAAAGCACCAGTTTCTCGTCGCGCATCTCCACGTGGTCAAAGTACCACCAGCCCCAGCCCTGGTAGGCCAGCTGATCCCACTGTAGATCGGTCGGGTCCACGCTCCGCGGGCTGGTCAGCAGGGATTGGTCCACCGCCTCCAAACCGGCAGGCAGCGGGTCGTCGATCACCACGTAATGCAAATCGTGGGGAGCAACGATCGTCAGCCGCACCAGCAGCAGATCGCTCTGCTCTGCTTCGGCCACCGGCGTGAGCGGGTCCTCCAGCGTGTAGTACGAGCGCGAGACGATAATGCCCCGGTCCAGCGCCTCAACCGACTCAACCGGCAGGTACACCTTGAGATGAGCTGTGTAATACAGGTTGCCCGGCCCATCGTCGCGGGCAATCGCCAGCCGGTTGGCCTGATCCACCAGCAGATCGGCTATGTCTACACGCAACTCCTGCGTTTCGCGCAGGGTTTCGGCGTTTGCTTCGCCGCCGCCCAACTGCTCGCCGTTCAGCGCCACGCCGTAGGCATAATCTGCATCCAGCTCCCCACTGGCAACCATCCAGTTGGTCAATGCCATCAGCGACCAGGCCGTCTCTTGCGTGGTGTACCAATGCCCGTCCGTGCGGTTGACCATCAGCCAGCGCACCGCATTGGCGTTCAGTGGGTTTTCAGGATCTAACTGGCTCAGCATGCTCAAGATGATCGCCGTGGAACGCGTGTTTGTGTTCCAGTTCCAGTAATCTCTGCTCTCTTCTTCCCAATGCGTGCCGGTTGCTGAGAGGATCGCCGCGCTGTTGAGGTCCGAGAGCAGCGTTTCCACGCGCGGATCTTCCGCATCGATAGAATGTAACGTCCAGGCCAGGTACGCCCGGCCGTAATAGGCCAGGTTCAGCCGGTATTCAAACAGCTGCCCTGAGCGGCTCACATTAGGCTCACCCGCCCGCGCCAACACATACAGCACAAAAGCCTGCCGGTTCATTAAGTATGGAGCCGTATTCTGCCCCACCGGGATCACCTTGCTCGACAGGAAACGCACCCCGTCTGCAAGCACCTCGTTGCTGACCGTGTAGCCCGCATCTCTCGCCTCCAGCAGCCCAAGCACCACATAGCTGGTGGTCAGCAGACTGCTTCCCTGCCGGCTCCACCAACCCCAGCCGCCATCAGCGTTCTGCCAGTTATACAGGCGCTGCAGGGCCGTGCTGACCTGTCCAGCCAATGTCGTTTCCAGCAGCGGGTCGTTCAAGCCAGCCTCTCGCAGCGCCCGCGCGGTGATCACGTTGGGCAGGAAGCGCGAAACAGTCTGCTCCACGCATTCGTAAGGATAATGCTCAAGATAGTTAAGGCCATCGGTCATGCCCGCCGCCAGCGAGGGCGAAATACGGATGATCAACTCGCCCGCTTCCACGGAATACTCCGCAGGCAGACTGATCGCTTCCACCAATGTGCCGCCATCCAGCAGTTGCCCGGCGGTACCCACCGTCTCCGGCACATCGTAGCGGTAAACCGGGATGCCCTGCCCCTCCAGCGAGCCCAGGGTAGGCTTGCTGGCATCGCTGTATCCGCCGCCCTGTGCGCTGAACACCAGATCAACCCGCTCCACATCCGGCATCACGCTGATCTGCCAGGTGACGTAAGCCTGCTGCCCGGCTGGGATCGTCACCGTTTGCAGGGCATTACCTTCCAGGCTGACCCCCTCACCGCTCAGCAACACATCCACGGTCAGGCTGGTTTTGGTGTTGTTATGCACCGCTGCGCCGACGGTCACCTCATCGCCCACCACAAAGAAGCGCGGCGTATGCGGGCGCACCAGCAGCGGCTTGCTGCTGACCAGATCCACCGTCGCTTGCCCCACGCGCGTGTCCGCAGTAGCCGCACGCGCATCCATACGCCAGGTGGTCAGGTTATCCGGCAGGGTAACCGTTACCGTCGCCTCGCCGTTTGCGTTCGTCTGCACCGAGGCTTCCCAATAAGCGGTATCGGGGAAATCCTGGCGCACCTCGATCACACCATACAGATCGCCGCCTTTACCGCCGCCGCTGGCGCCACCCGGAGGCAAACCTTCATCATCAGACAACGTCGGGATATAGTCCTCGATACTCAAAGCCATAGGTATCGCCGTCCACACGCGCAACGAGCGCGCCGAGTAGAAGTAATCCAGGATCGGCTGCGAGTTGGCCTCAGCCAGCGAAAGCGTTGCCAGGTCGCTGAGCGACAACGAAACCTCCGCGCTGACCGGTTCCCCGTTCAGCCCGGTGGTGCGCACCGTGTACACCACCTGGTCCCCTGGCACAGCCGTCAGGCGGTCGGGAGCCACTTCCACAATTAGCGCCTGTTCACTTGGCTCCACGTTGATCTGCACCACCCCCACCCTGAAGTCGGGGCGTGTATTGGTTTCGTCCACACCTTTGATGATCGTCACAAACACGTACATGTTCGGCGCCATATCGCCGGTGATGGGCAGCTCATAGATCGTACTGTTGCTGGTCAGCAGGATCACCTCGTAGCTGCGGATATGCCCACGCTCGGTGGTCACCAGGGCATAGGTGTCACCCTGGAAGGGCGAGGCGATCAGGATCTCCGCCGTCTCGCCCGGCTGATACAGGCTCTTATCTGCGATCAACTCGAAGCCGCGGTCGTTTCCCTGCCGCCAGGGGATATAGGTACTGCTGGACACCCACAGATAGGCCGTGGCTGCGGCCTGATTGCCGCTCTCGTCCAGCGCCGTCACCCTGGCCCGGTACACGCCGCCTGTTGGCGGGGTGAAAGTCACCGAGCCCCGTCCGTACGCATCCAGGGTCACCTCATCGAACTCTGCCACAGGGATGTTTTCCACCGTCGAAGTCCAGATGATCTGCCCCTGGGCATTCTGCTCCTGCACGCTGTACCAGCGCCGTTCCACGATTTCCACGCTGACCACCTGCCCCGGCAACGGGTTTCCGTCCCAATTCACCGCTACCAGGTCGATCATTTGCTCCTCTCCCGCCTTGCCCACGTAATCTCGGGAGCGCACACCGGCATACACACTGCTGCGATGGACGGTCACATCCGCCCGGCTGCTCACACTCGAGCCCGACAGGTCCGTGACAGTTGCCTCCAGCGTCAGCTGCCTGCCAGCGGAAGAATCGCCCAGCTCGGCCGGCAAACTAACCACCAGCTTGCCCTGCGCATCCGTTTGGCCCGTTCCCTGGGCAATCGTCACCGGCCCCGGCGATCCATAGAAATCGTAATAGAAGTAGCCAGTATCAGAGTCGTGTTCTTCAAAACTATATCCAGAGAACTCCTGGGGAGGAGCAAAACTATAAGAAGCTGCTGAGAGCGTCCAGTACACATCTGCGCCCGATACCGCCCCGCCAGAATAGTACTCAGCCGTGATCGTGCCTTCGAAGGTCTCTCCAGGCAAGGTCTGGCTGGGGTCCACCGCAACGCCCACCTGGAACTCGGGTCGGCGGTACTCCGCCACGTTGAAGCCCAATGATCCAATCTCATCTCGCATATTGGGCATTCGAACGGAGATGGTATACCAGCCCAGTGCTGCCTCCGCGTCCAAGAGCAGTTCTGCGTTGAAACTGCCCGTTTCCGATAGTTCCAACCATTCCTTATACACCTCTTCTTCGTATGATGAAATGACCACATACACCTTGTCAAGGTCCGGTAGGCTGTAATCGAGATCATCGTCCAGGCGCACAATCCCCTTGAAATACACCGGCTGGCCCGGGCGGTAGATGGGCCGCTCTGTGTACACATACGCCACCATGCTCTTGGGCAGTGAGTAATAATCTGTCCAGATGCCGTAGTTATACAGGTTGACGCTATTGTCCCATCGGCTGGCAGCAAACCCCAGCGGTGCGTCAATATCACCTGCCAACGCGTAGAATTCGAGATCATAGCCGGCGGGCGCATCATCCAAATCCAGAAGGAGCGACCCATCTTCACCAGTAGTTCCCGAGGCAACCTCCCGACCTGCACCATAGTAAACAGTTACCGGCGCGCCAGCGATCGGTTCGCCCGTGGTCAAATCAGTCAGCCAGATCAATGCTTCGGTGGAGGTTGTTTTTAGCAGTAAGTTGCCCTGGGTAACCATAAATATACTGGTACTGTCGAACGGGGCAGAGTAATTATGCACCTCAGGCGCCTCCATGCCCAGAAAATAGAATCCGGGCTCCAGAGGCTGGTTAGTGGTATTCGACAGTGGAAAAGCCTTGGTCATCGCCTCGTTCAGGGCCCCCGTGTTCACCACCACCCGCTCCCATAGCTGATCCTCGGAAGGAGGCGTATAGTTCCAGGCGTAGATGCCGCGTGCAAAATCCAGGAACACACTCCAGCGCAGCTGGTAAAGCGTAAATTTCACCTGGCTCACATTGCGATAAGTAGCATAGAAATCTTGCGGCCCGTCCGTGCGGTACAGCGCTACACCATAAGGCATCTGTAAATACGCGTTTGGCTGGTATGCCGCCGTGGTGAACCGCACCACCGTCTCAGTTGTGATGGCTGTGCCGTAGATGTCCGTCATCCCCGGCAAGATGCGCACGGTGTAATCCGTGGAGGCGCGCAGCCCGTAGGTGTAATAGCTCCACCCCCAGCTATCGTAGTACCATGCAAACTCCCCGTCTTCCAACGGCGGGTCAATCACTACCTTATCCTTCAAACTGTCCAGCATCATCGGCGAGTTGAAGTGGATTGAAAAATCGCCCTGGAAATAAGATTGCACATCCCGGTCCGCCGGGTAAGTCCAGGCTACGCCCGGCAATTGCAGCGTGCTAAAGCGCCAGGTCAGCGTGCGGCTCAGAGCGCCGCCGCTGATCGCTTCGGCGGTGCTGTCTACCGTCAGCACGTACTGCGTATCGTACGCCAGCCGCTGCGTGGGGGTGAAGATCACCTGAGTGAACGTCTCGTCCCAGGTAAATTCCAGCAGCGCCGGCTCGCCCGTGCTGCTTACAATGGAAAGGTTGGCCTCCACGCTCTCCTGCGACATGGGCTGCGAGAAAAGCACCCCAAAGCTCTCGTCCAGCCGCACATCTGTAGTATTGTAGCTTGGATTCTGGTTCCAATACTGGCTGGTCACCCAATAAGAGACCACCACCGGCGACATGGTGGTAAAAGACCACGAGTAATCTTCCGCCAGGGTCGATTGGCCAATGGCATCTTCTAGCCCCGCGGCGACAACCACCGTATAGGTTGTTTTACCAGCCAGCGCAACATCGGGACGGAAGGTGTAAACCGAGGTGTTCACCCATTCCCCGTGCCCCTCCACAGGCGGCGAGATGGTCAGCGGGTCGGGCAGGTCTGCCTGCTCCTCCGCAATCACCAACGGTGCGACGGGCCGGTTGAAGATCACCGTGATCACCGCATCCGTCTCCACATCCTTCGCCGCATCACCGGGAAACACCTGTGTCACGTTGAGCGCCCCAGAAGCAGAGAATTGCCAATCCAGCGCCTCAACCATAGCCAGACCATCCAGACTGGTTGCCTGGCTGTCGAGCACCACCTGGTATGTCTCGCCGCTCCCCAGCGGAACAGCCGGCACAAAACGCACCATGCTCGCTGTCGGCCAAACCAACTCTCCGGCAACCGGCTCCCCATCCGCGCCAAGCACTTGCAAGGCAGACGCGGTGGTCTCCTGGTTCATCGGCTGGTCAAAGGTGATCTCGATGCTGCCATCCGGGGCGATCTCCTGGTTCTCAGCCGGCCGTTGCGCCACAACCTGAGGCGGCAGCGGCGATCCCGGGTCAGACACCTGCAGCCCTGGCGCATTCGTCGCCGTCGGCTGGGGCGCTTCCACCGTAGCATTGCGAGTTTCATCCTCTGTGGGCGTTGCCCGCCCGCAGCCAGCCCCGCTCAAGGCCACCGCCAGCAGCAGCAGCATCACCACCAGCACCCGCAGCGTTTGTTTCGGCGCGCCCCCAGCATTGTGGTTCATTCCCCTTCGCAAAGAATCAAATAATGCAGACATCGTCCACCTCCTAATCCATACATCCATAACGCCGGAACCCCGGTTCTGGTTCCCCAGTTTACGGCACTATGCTCTGCATGCGCCGGGCTAACAGCGGAGCGAAAGTGTAATGAAGCTTGTGCACCAGCAGGCTGTAGGCTACCTCCTCGCCAATTATCCTTCCATCCAGGTGCGCCACGCGCAGGTAGATCACGCCATCCCGGTCGGCAACCCAGTACAGAACATTGAGCTGTCCAAACCCCGGTGAAACCTGTCCGGTGATCAACGTCAGCGTGATGCCCTCGTAGGCATACAAAGTCAGCGAAGGCGCAGAGGCCGGGTGAAGCGGCTCGGCGCGCAACAGGTACTCCGTCCCAGCTTGCACAGTGAACGTGACCCAATCCTCGTCATTCTCAAAGGTGGTCGTGATCGGGTTGCAGAAATTGTGCTCCTGGGCAGCACCCTCCAGCAGTATAGGGGCGGCTGTTTCGGGCGTGTTATTGCCGCCCGCCGCATCGTACACATCCGGCGCTGCGCATAGCACCTCCGCGGCCGGGATGCTGGTTACTGCTTCTGCTGTGCTGGGATAGTTTTCCACATTGGTGGCATGATCCACTCCCTGCAGGCGGAATCCGTACGTCGTTCCCGGCAAACCAATCCACCAGGTCTGCCGATGGGCGTCGTCAAACACCTCTGGCGGGTTTGACCAGTTCAATCCGCCGTCGGTGGTGTGCTGCAAATTATAGTAATCGATCCCTGACAGGTTATCCGAACCCGCCCACATCAGGTAGATCGCCGGGCTGCTCTGTGTGGAGGTCAGCGGCTCCATGGAGGAGATCGGCGCGGTGTGATCGATGCCCAGGTTCCAGACGGCGCTCTCGACCGTATTCCCAGCCTGGTCGTAGACCCGCACGTAAACTGCCGAGCCCCAGCCGTCGGGTTGATCGGCGATGCTGTAGGTGTAGCTCCAGCCATTCGTCCCATCCCGATCCGTGCTAGAGAGCGTCCAGGCAGCCGTCTGCCAGTTCGAGCCGTGCCAGTAAAATTCCACCGTCACGGCGTCAGCGGGCAGGTCAGTAACGTCCACCGAAACCAGCAGCGGGGCATCCGGCAGGAACTCATCTCCGGGCGGCAGGTGGAAGATCGCCTGGGGATCGTCCGCATCCGTGTAAACGCGCAGGCGGTAATCATAGGCGCTGCCACCCGCATAGGGGTGCTTCCAATCCCGCACCTGGATATAATACACACCATCGTGCGGCAGCGTATAAGCCAGCAGCGAGTCGCGCAACGATGCATACACCTCATCATCGTTCTCAGCCAGCATGGCAGTCCCATTACTGTCGTATAGCACCACGTAGGTGTCTATCACTGTGCCGCCTTCGCTGCGAGCATTGATGTCAATCACCACCCGCTCACCGGCGACCCCCACAAACTGGTAGTAATCGTAATCCCCGCCGGGACAGATCTCTGCCGGGGAGGCAAAATCCGTGCTGTAGGTCAGCGGGAAGGCCTGTGCCGGGGTATCGTCCTGGCGGTTATCGCTGCAAGAGGCAGGGGCCGTGTTGGTGATCGTCAGATCGTCGATCGCCCACCCGCCATAAGCATTGCGCGATCCATCCATGGTCAGGAATGCCAGGCGCACCCGGATGGTCTGCCCATTGTAGGCTGCCAGGCTGAATGCCGGGCTCTGCAGCCAGGTGTTGTAATTCGAAAATTCTGTGTACAGCGGGTCATCCCCAAACTGGTACACATTTTCAAACGGCCCACCGTTCACCGCGATCTGCACCCAGCGCTGATCCCATACCCGCTCGCGCGATTCAGTTTGATAGCGGTACCAGAAACGCAGATATTGGCTTGCGCCGGTGATCGAGATCGGGCGTGAGGTCAGGAAGCCCATGTTGGGTTGCCCGTTGTCGTAATTGCTTCCATCTGCATACCACCAAGCACGCGTCCCGCCGTGCGCCAGGCCGCTGTTATCTTTCAAGGTCCAAAAGCCCGTTGCCGTCCAGCTCGCCTGACTGGACTCCATATCATCATTGAACGGCAATCCCACTGGCGCGCCCCAGGCCTGCGGATCGCCCACCGTAAAGATGAGCACGCCACTCCATGGCCCCTCACCAGCCGGGCCGCGCCCGCGCACCCGCCAGAAATATTCTCCCATCGGCAGATCTTCGATATAGGTAAATGTCTGCGTCATCCAGTCGGTAACGACCACATTGGTCACCGCATCACTCACCTGCACCTGGTATGCCACCGCCCCCCCGCCATTGACCCAGGATAGCGGGATCAGGTCACCCTGCCCAAACTCACCCGTTTGCAGCGTCAGCGGTGTGGGCGGCTGCGGCAGGTTGGTACGCAGCGCCACCCGCAGCGAGGTCAGCATGTTCGCCCCGATCAGGCTGCCCACCAGGTAAGGGTCTGCCGCCAGGAAGCTCTCAGCATGCCCGCTGAAACTGGCCTCCGAGTACAGGGTAGCCACCACATCCTCGCCCACCAGTACCGACTCGATCTGATTGTCTGCCAGCGGGCTGGGAGTCGAATAGTTGCCCACCGCATACAAAGCGCAGCCGCCAGTGTAGTTGGCACCTTCAAACAAGGCCACCTGGGCCGTCCCCGGCACGCAGGCAGTGGGCGGAACCGCGCAAGCGGCATCCTTGATGAAATGCTGGATCCCAGCCACCGTGGTGATATTGCTTTCCCAATCCTCCAGCCGCAGCGCCACGCTCACCGCACCGTCGGGGATCAAGTTCGCCGGGTCGCACAGGTCCCAGGTATGGGTAAAGGCGGAGGTGAACTCCGCCCCAATCGGGTTCCAGGCGCCGTTAAAGTTTGCCACCACCTGTCCCCGGCGCAGGCCGCTGTCATCGTCGGCTGCCCAACCGCTGAGGAGCAAAGTCGTGGTTGTGATCACATCTCCATTGGCCACCCCAGATATCTCGCCATGCGGGGGGATGCGGTCACCAGAAAGTACATTCCCCGATACGTACAAGCGCCGGCCATTGACACACAGCCCGCCGCAGACTTCTTCATCGTACTCCCATTCACGCCGCGGGCGTCCGCCATAGATATCCACATCTTCAAAGGTGATATCGATGGACTGCCCCCAATACGAGTCCGGGTTCTGATGCACCTGGAAGTGCAGGTGATGCCCGGTGCTCTGCCCGGTATCATCTGCCACACCAATGAACTGGCCGCGCATCACCGGCGCACCCACTTCCAGTAATTCCGGCGGGATGCTGTACTGCGCCAGGTGCAGGTACTGTTGGTAGGTGTTGTTGTTATCATCCTTGATGATGATGTAATTGCCAATACCCGAATCGTCGCCGTTAGGCACAGTATTGCGCCACATCCACACCGTTCCCGTCTTGGCGGCATAGATGTTCCACATCACCCCGCTGGTATAAAAATCAAACGCATAATGGGCGGTCACATAATCATCATCATGGGCTACGCTGCGCCCCAGGGTTCTCGCAATGCCGGCTTCCCAGGGCAAGTAATAACCACCAATGGCTGCAGCCGATTGCGCCTCTTGCTCATAGCGCTGCAGCACATCCACCCAGCCCTGCTTCTGCTCAGGAGTCAGAAGGTCATCCGGCACTTGCGCCAACCAGTCGAGCCAGCCCGCGTCCTGGGGTTGCGCTACCTGCCAGCGTTCCCCCTCCCAGCGCCCGATCACCAGCCCCGGCTCGGTCGGGATCAGCTCGCCTGTCTGCGGATCGTACAATCCCAGCCAGGCGATCGCCCATTCACCGTCCTTAGAATATTCCGTCAAATCGATGCGCCAATCTTGCAGCAGCAGCGCCAGGTTCTCCGCCTCCCGCTCCTGCACGGCCTGCTGCGCCGCCTGAACAAAGGCCTCGGCATTGTCAGGCGCTGGTTCGGCTGCCCAACCGATCGAAGCTGGTAAAGAGAGTGCCAATTGGCTTAAAACGAAAATCAACCCAAGGGAAAACCGCACAAAGCGTTTCATCGCACACCTCCTGAATTAATACAATAATACTCCGATATCGGTTTTTTGTTTAGGGCAGTTTCCGGACGCCGCCGTTTTCCACCAACCAGATCTCCGTAGCAAAACGCTCAATAAAGTAGCGGTCATGCACCACCGCCAGCACCGTGCCCTCGAACTGGTTCAAAGCCTGCTCAAAGCGCATCCGCGAGGGGATATCCAGGTGGTTGATCGGCTCGTCCAGCAGCAGGAAATTACTGCCCTGCGCCACCAGCACTGCCAGCGCCAGGCGCGCTCGCTCCCCGTAAGAGAGGAACTCTGCCGGGCGCAGCGGATCATCCCCGCTGAACAGAAAAAAGTGCAAAAATGCCCGCGCCGCGGTCTCATCCATCGCCGCCACACGCCGGATCGCATCTAATGCGCTGAGGCTGGGGTCAAGCATCTCCTGCTCTTGAGTCATATACCCCAGGCAGACGCTTGCCCCCAGGCGCACCGATCCGGCTGCCGGCGGCAGCCCCCCGGCGATGGTGCGCAGCAGCGTGGTCTTGCCGCTGCCATTCGGCCCCGTCAGCACAATGCGCTGCCCGGCGCGCACATGCAAGTTCAGATCCTGCAACAGCGGCGCATGCCCCGGGTACCCCACAGAGGCTTTTTCCAGGCTCAGCACCTGCTGACCCAGATGCTCTGGCGCAGCAAAAGCCAGTTTCATCTGCCAGGCGGGGCGAGGTTTCTCCACCCGCTCATCCGATTCCAGGTAACGGTTGAGTTTTTTCTCCCGCGAGAGCGCCTTCCTTGCCACCTTCTTGGCAATCCGCCGCACGTTGGGCTGGCGCGACGTGGTCGTCATTTCCACGTGCAAGGATTGCTGCTTGGTGCGAGCAATATCCTGACGCATGCGCCGGATCTCGTACACCTGGTCGCGGTAAGCTGCGTTCTGCCTCTCTGCCTCCGCCAGGTACTGCTCCAGGTAGGCGCTGTAATTGCCTTCATACGAGCGCAGAGTGTGCGTCTCCCCATTCAAATCCAGGATGCGCCCCACTGTGTGGTCAAGGAAGGTACGGTCGTGCGAAACGATCAGCGCCGCCCCCGTAAAAGCCGCCAGCCAACCTTCCAGCCATTCCAGCATTTCGATATCCAGGTGATTGGTGGGCTCATCCAACAGCAGCAAATGCGGCTCATCCAGCAGCACCAGAGCTAACGCCAGGCGCGTCTTCTGCCCGCCGCTCAACCGCCCCACCGGGAAATCGTCCGGCAGGTCAGCCAGCCCCAGGGCACGCAGCACACTCTGCGCCGCGTGCCCCCGATCGCTTTGCGCCACCTGCTGCAGCGCTTCATCGTAAGCGCGCTGCAAAACCTGGTCTTGCGGGTACTGCGCCAATCCCACCGCCAGGTCAGCCAAGCGCGCCTCTGCCTCTTGAGCATCCTCACCGCGCCGCCGGAGCAGCGCACTGACCGTCAGCCCTGGGTCGGGAGTAAAGCCCTGCGCCAGGTAACCGATGCGCAAACCCGGGGTGGTTTGGTCCACCACGCCCCGATCTGCCGTTTCCGCCCCCGCCAGGATGCGCAGCAGCGTGGTTTTGCCGCAACCATTAGGCCCGATCAGCCCAACGCGTTCGCCCGCATTGATCGTAAACGAAATTTCCGCCAGAACGGGATCAACGCCATAAGATTTCGTCAGATGGTGGACTGCCAGCATCGCGGCACAACCCTTATATCTGGCTCCCGACGGTGTGCAGCAGAGCCAGGTTGGTTGGACGCACCTGGTCGACCGGGAAACCGCAGATCAGCACAATCTGCTGTCCCGGCCGGATGGAACCAGCCTTCATCAGCGTATCCTCTACCCCAGCCAGCATCATCTCAATGGTAGAAACGTGCGGCAGGAGATAAGATTCTACTCCCCAAAACAACCCCATACGCGAGTAAGTCGCTTCGTTGGGCGTAAAAGCCAGGATCGGCACCTCGGGCCGCGTCTTTGACATCAACATCGCCGTGCGCCCGCTTTTAGTGAAAACAGCAATTGCAGCCACGTTGCGGTCGTGCGCCAGCTCGCGCGCCGCCAGCGTAAGATAGTAGGTGTCATCCACACCACGCTCTTGAGACTGCGGGCCGCGCCAGTGCCCCCATTCCGCCATATGCCCTTCTGCCTGGCAAATGATCGCCGTCATCATCTCCACCGCCTGCACCGGATAACTGCCCACGGCCGTCTCGCCAGAGAGCATCACCGCGTCCGTACCGTCCAATATGGCATTGGCTACATCCGAGGCCTCTGCACGCGTGGGACGCGGGTTATTGATCATCGAATCCAGCATCTGCGTGGCCGTGATCACCAGCTTACTATGCCGGTTGGCACATTCGATGATCCGTTTCTGGGCAATAGGCACTTCCTGCGGCGACATCTCTACCCCCAGGTCGCCGCGCGCCACCATCACGCCGTCCGCGTCACGCACAATCTCTTCCAGGTTATCCAACGCCTCAGGTCGCTCCAGCTTGGCAATAACAGGCGTATCTGCCCGTTCAGGCGCAAGCCGGGCAATCCGCTGGCGGATGTAATAAATATCCCTCGCCGTGCGCACGAACGAAAGCGCCACAGCGTCAACGCCCTGCTCTAATCCAAAAGCCAGGTCAGCCTCATCCTTGGCGGTCATGGCGGGGATATCGATGCGCGCCCCTGGGATATTGATCCCCTTATGCGATTTCAGCAGCCCGCCGGTCACCACCTGGGCCTTGATCCGCACCCGATCGGCAGTCACCACGCGCAGCTCCAGGTTGCCGTCATCTAGCAAGATGCGCCCACCCACCGTGACCGCCTTGGCCAGGTCAGGAAAATCCACCGGGATCTCGCCCTCCGCTGCCTGGTCGGGCTGCGTATTCAAGATCACCATCTTCCCCGCTTCCAGAGCCACCCCCTGCCCCGGCAGCGCTCCGGTGCGGATCTTGGGACCCTGCAGGTCTTGTAAAATACACAGCGGTCGCCCCGACTCCTGGGCAGCCTGGCGCAAGCGACCGATTACCCGGGCATGATCCTCGTGATTTCCATGAGAAAAATTCAAGCGGGCCACATCCATCCCCGCCTGCACCAGGCGGGCAATTGTAGCCTCGTCCTGACTCGCCGGACCGATCGTGGCAACAATCTTCGCACAACGCGTCATAAGCAGCCTCCCATAAGCATTATATGCGAAAACAGGGTTTCGCGGTTGAATACAGCCGCGAAACCCTGTTTTTAGCAGATGAAAAACCAATTACACGTAATTCAGTTCTTCGGCCTCACGCCGCAGGTCATCCCGGAAATCGGGGTGCGCCACGCTGATCAAAGCCTGGGTGCGCTGGCGGACGGTTTTGCCGTACAGAGACGCCACCCCATATTCCGTCACCACAAAACGCACGTGGTTACGAGAAGTAACCACCCCCGCGCCGCGCTTGAGCTGCGCCACAATACGGCTGACTACCGTACCATCTCGTGTGGTGGTGGTGCTGGGCAGCGCGATGATCGGCACACCACCCTTCGAACGCGACGCCCCATAGATGAAATCTAATTGACCGCCCACACCGCTGTAGAATTTCGGCCCAATGCTGTCGGCGCAGATTTGCCCGCTGATATCCACCTCGATAGCCGAATTGATCGCCACCATGCGTTCATTTTGAGCAATCACAAACGGGTCGTTCACATATTCCGTCGGGTGCAGTTCGATCAGCGGATTGTCATCTGCCCACTCGTAAAGGCGGCGCGTGCCAATAACAAAGCCCGCCAGGATCTTTCCGGGGTGCAGGGTTTTGCGCGCATTCGTTAAGATCCCCGCCTCAACCAACTCAATCACACCGTCAGAGAACAATTCGGTGTGCATACCCAGGTCATGTTTATGGTGCAGAAATTTCAACACCGCATTGGGGATCGCCCCAATGCCCAACTGCATCGTGGCGCCATCCGGGATCAGGTCGGCGATATACCCCGCGATCTTCTCCGTGGCATCATCGGCTTCCTCACTACCCATGCTCATCTCTGCCAGGGGATAATCCACCGGCACGATATAGTTCAAGCGGCTTATGTGGATGAACGAATCGCCCAGCATACGCGGCATTTGTTGGTTGATCTCCGCGATAATGATCTTAGCCGACTCGGCCGGTGACTTGGTCAGACCAGTCTCGATACCTAAGGAGCAAAAACCGTGTTCGTCTGGCGGCGAGATGTGCACCAGAGCCACATCAATCGGCAAGATCTTGTTCTTGAAGAGTAGCGTGAACTCCGAGAGCAGCACCGGCGTAAAATCTGCCCGTCCTTCCTGCACCGCCTTACGGACATTGGTGCTGATGAACATGGTGTTCACGCGCAGGTGCCCAGCCATCTCGGGCGCAACATAATCGGACGGCCCGATGGTTAACGCCTGGCAGATCTCCACATCGTGCAGGTTGGGCGCATGCTTCACCAAAGCCGGGAGCAATACCTGCGGGGTAGAGCAGTTCCCGGTCAGGAATACGCGATCGCCCGACTTGATTTTTTTGACCGCCTCATCTGCTGAGACAACCTTATTTTTATAGATCTGGTTAAGGTCCATATCGCTATTCTCCTTAGCCTGCAGGCACAAGGCGCGCCAGGTGGCGGTTCTCGCCTTTATAGATCACCGCGCCATTCTCAATTGCCGGGTTTTCTGTCACCGCGCGTTCAACACCCTTGTTCGCAATCTCCATGATAAATGGGAAGGCCGCATTCAAGAAGGCATATGTGGAGGTACGCGCCACAATACTGGGGATGTTGGGCACACAGTAGTGTACCACGCCCTCATCAACAAACGTGGGGTGTTCATGCGTGGTCAGGCGAGAAGTCTCCACACAGCCGCCCTCATCGATGCTGATATCCATGATAAGGGAGCGCGGCTTCATGTTCCGCACCATCTCGCGGGTAACAACTCTGGGCGGCAGATCATTCGGCACAAGCACGCCCGCCACCACCACATCGGCAAATGCTGTGGCGCGTTCCACTTTGCTGGGGTTAGAAAGCATCGTGACCACCCCCGGATAGGCGTCATAGATGCGGCGCAGGGCATCCATGTTGGTGTCCAACACCGTCACGTGCGCCCCCAGGGAGATGAAAGATTTCACCGCATAGGTGCCAAAGATGCCCGCACCAATGATCACCACCTCAGCCGGTGGCACGCCAGCGATCCCGCCCAGCAAAATACCCTTTCCCCCGGCATCATTCTGCATCAGGTGCGCGCCGATCTGCCCCACCAACTGCCCACCAATCTGGCTGAGTGGGCGGCGCACAGGCACAGAGCCATCTGCCAGCCGGATATGCTCATAAGGGATGGTGGTGAGGCCTTTCTCCTGGATCACCTCCACCTTGTCCTTGCGAGACCAGGCCAGGTGCAGCAAGCCCATCATCGTACCCCCGGCCTGCATCATATCCAGTTCCTCAAAGGTTGGCCGCAACACCTTCAACAACAGGTCGGCGCGGCCAAATACCTCATGGGGAGAATACACAATCCGAGCGCCAGCAGTCTCATATTCCTGGTCGCTAAAACCTGCTCCCACCCCGGCATCGTGTTCCACATAGCAGGTATGCCCTTCACGCACGAGCAATTGCACAGTGATGGGTGTCAGGCCAACGCGGAATTCAAACGGACGTCGTTCCCTGGGGACTCCTATGTTCATAGAATTCTCTCCTAGACAACCGTTTTTAGCGCGAGTACGGGTTGATGGAAAAGGTGGCTCTTTCGGGGTTATTTTCGGCGGTGAAGCCTCCAGAAATAACCCCGAAAAACATTATTTTGATCTAAGGCATCATCAACACTTCGCGGATGAGCGGCAGCGCCCAATCCAGTTCCGCCTGGCTGATGACCAGCGGCGGGGCAAAGCGGATTACGTTCTGATGGGTTTCTTTGGCCAAAATGCCGCGCTGCATCAGCGCCTCGCAGAAGCGCCGTGCTCCGCCAGCGCTCGGCTTGAGTTCCACGCCGATCAACAAGCCCTTGCCGCGCACCTCTTTTACGTGAGGGCTGGGGATTTCCTGCAGCTGCTCGACCAGGTACTCGCCCATGTGGGCTGAGTTGTCGACCAGTTTTTCCTCCACGATCACACGCAGCGCTGCCCGCGCCACTGCCATACCCAGCGGGTTGCCGCCAAAGGTCGAGCCGTGCTCGCCCGCCACAAACAGCCCCAGCAGATCAGCATCTGCCAGCACTGCCGAAACCGGATAGAAGCCGCCCGCGAGCGCCTTGCCAATGATCACCATATCGGGCCGGATGCCATCGTGCTCAAAGGCAAACAGCTTTCCAGTGCGGCCCAGGCCGGTTTGGATTTCATCTGCAATGAGCAGTACATTATTTTCATCACAGATTTTGCGCAGCTCGCGCAGGTAGCCAGCCGGCGGAACGATCACGCCAGCCTCGCCCTGGATCGGCTCCACGCACACAGCAGCCGTGTTGGGGGTGATGGCCTTACGCACCGCTTCTGCATTGCCGTAGGGCACGTTCACAAAGCCCGGCGTAAAGGGGCCAAAATCATCCCGGTACAGCGGTTCGGTGGAGAATGTGACGATGGAGATGGTTCGGCCGTGGAAGTTGCCCTCGCAAGTGATGATCTCGGCCTGATGGCGCGGCACACCCTTCACTCGGTAAGCCCACTTGCGCGCCAGTTTGAGCGCCGTTTCCACCGCCTCTGCCCCCGAGTTCATCGGCAGCGACATCTCAAAGCCGCTCATCTCAGACAGCTCTTTGTAGAACAGCGGCAGTTGATCATTGCGGAAAGCCCGCGAGGTCAGAGTCACCTTAGCAGCCTGCTCTTGCAGCGCCGCCAGGATCTTGGGATGAACGTGACCCTGGTTTAGGGCCGAATAAGCGCTCAGGCAGTCCATGTAACGCTTGCCGTCCACATCGTAGACCCAAACGCCTTCGCCACGGGCAATCACCACGTCCAGGGGATGATAGTTATGCGCGCCATAGCGCTCTTCGATCTCAATATAATCGTGTGTTTTCATATTCCTGATGATCCTTTATGCAACTTTCATTAAGCGGGCAATGACCGCTTTCTGGGCGTGCAAGCGGTTGTGCGCCTGGGGGAAGATGGCCGAGTGCGGGCCATCTGCCACTTCGTCAGTAAGTTCGTGGTTACGGTGCGCTGGCAGGCAGTGCATCACAATCACATCCTTGGTCGCCTCTGCCACTAGCCCAGCATTGACCTGGTAAGGAGGAAACACCTTTTCGCGAATCTTGGCTTCTTCTTCCTGGCCCATGCTGGTCCAGGTGTCTGTGTAGATCACGTGTGCGCCTTTGACCGCTTCGTGCGCGTCGCGCAGCAGAGTAATCTTGCTCCCGCTCTTGGCGGCCATTTTCTGGCCCGCTTCCAGCGCCTGGGGATTCATGTCGTACCCCTCCGGGCTGGCCAGGGTGAAATTAGCGCCCAACAAAACGCCGATGTGCATCAGCGAGACCGCAACGTTATTGCCATCCCCCACAAAGGTCAGGTTCAGGCCTTTCAGGTTGCCGAACTTCTCGTAGATCGTCAGCGCATCGGCCATGGCCTGGCAGGGGTGGTTGTAATCGCTCAACCCGTTGATCACCGGCACGCTCGCCCACTTGCCCAGCTCCACCACGTGAGCATGCTCAAACACACGCGCCATGATGATATCCACATACCCTTCCATCACCCGCGCCACATCCGCAATCGACTCGCGCTTGCCCAGGCCGATCTCGTTGGGAGAAAGGTACAGCGCGTCGCCGCCCAGGTGCCGCATCGCCATATCAAACGATACGCGCGTGCGCAGGCTGGGTTTCTGGAAGATCATCGCCATCACCTTCCCTTGCAACAGGGGCGGGTTTCCACCTGCTTTAAATTCCTTCTTCAACCGCACAGCCAGGTCCAGCAACTCCTGGACCTCCTGGGCAGAATAATCTGCAACAGCAATAAAGTCTTTCATGGCATATTCCTCCTGGTGTCTAAGTGGTTAGTCCGCGCCCGCGATTAAACTTCCTTCAATTAAAAATCCCGGGCATTCTGCACAGTATATCATGAGAGATTTGGCTCGATAATTGCCATACAGCAGAGGATTACTTTGATTAATGTCATGTTTCCAAAAAAACACAACGCGCTAACGAGCCCCTAAAGGTTTCTGCTTTCAAAACCTTTAGGGGCTCAAATCTAGCCTTCTAACACAATCTCACAGCCTTGTTGCTAAATTCCTAGTTCTTGCGCAGCACCATGGGCAGGTAGATCGTATAGGTGCCCACCACTTCAGTATCCAAGGAGAAAGTATTATTCTCCGGATCTGGGTCTACCTCCAACGCCAAGACTTCTACCCGGTTCGTGATCGTACCAGCCACACCCGGTGCAGTCACGATGATCTCAATCTCCACCACCGCACCCGGTGCCAGATCACCCAGGTGGCACGTCACCACGCCGCCGGTCTCGCTGCAACCCGCCGTGGCGTCCACAAACACCACACCCGGGGGCAAGATATCGGTCAACGTGGTTAGCGTAGCAGCATCCGGCCCGTAGTTCTCCACCGTAATGGCGTAAACCAGCTCGCCGCCCACCATCACCGGGTTCGGCTCGCCCGTCTTCGATACGGTCAGGTCAGCTGCGGGGATCGGTTCACCCGTAACAACCACATCATGGGTAATCACATCCACGCCGCAGGTGTTGGTCGCGGTCAGCACTACGGCAAAGGTGCCTGGATCGATGTAGGCATGCTGGATCGTCTCCCCCTCGCCATAGTATTCATCGCCCAGGTTCCACTGGTAGGTGATCGGCAGTGAACCCGCCGATGCTCCAGCCGTGAAGGCTACAACATCCCCTGTTACCGGGTTGACCGGCACCCAGTTGAAGTCCGCCCCACTGACCGGGATGCAGTCTTCCGTCACCGTCATCACCACGCCAATGGAGAAAGCCGCCTGTGTTGGGTCGCTGTGATACACCATCAGTGTCTCGGTGTAAATACCCGCCGCCAGACCGGTGGAATCATAGGTGAGGGTCACCTCGTCCATATCTCCCGGCGGGAGTACCATTCCTGGGCCAAAAGGATCTTCCGACAGCCAGGTCGCCCCGGTCACCTCTTGCAGATCATAGATGAGGTCGCCAGCACCCGTGTTGGTGATATAGATCGTCTGTTCAAGCGTTGTGCCAGGGTTCATCGTCACCGGAACCGGTGTTGGACCCACATCAATATGCGGCATCAGGTAAGTGAACAGCACCTCGCGGTCATCGATGGCCACAGCACCTTCCACATCCAGCATCTCCAGGATCGAGTCGGTGTCGAACACACCCCAATTGACCGCGAAGGTTTTGGTCAGCACCAGCCAGGCATTCCCCGGCAGGCCAGCGCCATACCAGGTGAGGGTATTGGTGCCCGTCATCACATCGCCCAGGCTGACCTCATAGTCCACCAGGTTCAGCGAATCCGTCCACTCCTCTGAGAGCGTCATGGTGACGCCCATGCTGTAGGTGATCCATACCCGATCCACAATCACAATCTCGTCGTGAGCCTGCACCTCGGTCGGGGTCACCATCGGCCAGGCATCATTGACCATCTCACCGTTCAGCCACACTTCCTTATCCCAGTTGACTTCGGGCACTTCCTGGTTGCACGGCAGAGGGAAGAATTCAGGATCGGCATACGGCGAGGTATCTGTCCCGGCATACCCGCCAAACACCCACATCCCCGGCATGCCATCCGTCGGGTCTGGCGTGCAGTAGTCCACAAAGACACCGGCATGGTTACGCCGTGCGTACACCAGGTCAGGGAAATCCTGGTTCCAGGTGCCATCCGTGCTCCAACTGCGGTTCAGCGTATCGTACTCCATCACCTCCGCAGAGAAAGCGCTCCAGTCGCCGCCGCCTGCCACCACGATCTTGCCCGTCCAGGGCTGGTTCACTCCGGCAACCGTATCCGCCGGGAAGCCGAAACCGCGGCCCTGGGAAGTGGGGAGCGGCATCGGGTCAACCGTCACCATCCCCGCTGCAGGGTTGTTCGTATCGAACACCTGCACCACATTGGTGGGCACCAGGTCGCCGCCAGTATATTGGTAATCCCCGCCCATCACGTAGATCAGGTTATTGAACACCGCTACATACGGGTACGTCCGCGCCGGGTTCAGCGTGGCAGTGGTGATCTGCGTCCAGCGCGAGCCTGCCGCGGCCAGCGGATCAAACTGCCAAACCTTGTTCGAGAAAGAGCCGGTGCTGATCCAGCCGCCGAAGACATAGATCTTGTCGTTCACCACCGCCATACCGCCCGCACCCACCACAGTCCCCGTGATATTATCCGGGTACGGATCGGTACTCACCACCTCCACCACACAGCCAGGCAGCGAGGGATAGTAGCGCTGTACAGCCGTGATATTGGCTGCCACAGATACATCATAACCACCCACCATGTAGATCGCTTCGCCGCGGCCGGTGCCATCATTATGCACCAGCAAAGCAGTATAGTTGGCCGAGTTATACGTCATATTGCAGGTTGTATCGGCCCACACATCCTCGATCGGATCGTAAGACCAGATATCCTTAACATGGGTGGTTCCATCTCGCCCGCCGGGGAAGTAGATCTTCAGCGTGTATGGATCCCAGACCCCGTCAAAGCGGTTGAACTCGAACGGCGCCACACTGGGGCCAGGCGTCCAGGCAAGGACAGAGTCCAGGTAAAAGTCCTGTGTGGTGTTGGTATCTGCCGTTACCACCACACCCGAGACCATCTGGGTCGCATATCCAATGGCGGAGGCGGTCACGTTGTACGTACCCGCCGGCACCGTCATCGTGTAGTAGCCAGTGGGGTCCGTGATAGCATCGATCTGCGCGCCGCGCTGGGCCACGCTGATGGAAACCGTGGCGCCTCCGATCGGGTCGTTCGATCCCTGCTCGTAAACATGCCCGCTCAAGGTTCCAAAATCGGCTGCGCTCACATAAGCGACCGCCGCATACGCATCCAGGAAGCCCCAACCGTAATCATAGTTGGGCCAGATGTTCGTCCCGGCGCAGGCTGGCTTGCCGCAGCTCGTCTCTGAGAAGTAATCGTGGTTGGCAGTCTGCTCCAGCACGGTGAAGGTGCCGAGGATGTTGCCAATGTAAGCCGGGTTAGCCCCCCAGATCAGCGCCACCGCGCCCGCCGTGTGCGGGCTGGCACCCGAAGTACCGCTCAGGTTGTAATACGCGCCTGGCGTGTAGTTCGAGGTGCGCCCAAAGGTGGGCGAGCTGATGTGCGGGTCGATCTGGTGCAGGTTCGGGTCGCAGGAGGGGGCCGGGTAGAAAGCGCTCGGCCCGCCGGCATAGGTGTTCTCACCCGCAGAGCTGTGTGCCGCGGTGCCAAAGGCATTGGTGTTGTCACCCGGCGAGCCCAGCGTCTGGCAGCCAACCGTATTGCCTGCCGAGAAGGCCGGGAACATGCCCGCAGCCACCCAGGCCGTGATATACGATTGATACCAGGTATCTCCGCCGCCGCCGCCCCACGAGTTGTTGATGATGTGCGGGCGCATGTCTGCGCTGCAGCCAGCCCCACCGGGCGGAGTGCCGATCGGGCAGGGCGCCACCATCCAGTCGGCGCAGCCGGTCAGGGCGGCATCCGAGCAGGAACTGGTGGCGCAGCCCTGGCAGGCGATCCAGGTGGCCTCGGGGGCAATGCCGATCTGCTCGCTCTGGCTTGCGTTTTCACCCACCATGATGCCCATGGTACCCGAGCCGTGGCCGTTGGTATCGCAGGCGTAGGTGCCATCGCCACAGCCGGTCGGGTCGGGGCGGTACCAGTTGAAATCGTGGTCGTAGGTGCCATCGCCGTTGTTGCCGCGGTACTGGCGGATCAACGCCTCGTGCAGGTAGTTAGCGCCGGTATCGATGTTGGCAACTACGATCCCGTCACCCTTCTCGCCGTAGGTGCCCCACACCTGAGCTGCCTGCATGCCATACAGACCGCCCGCCGCCGCAGGCGCCAGGGTGCTCAGGTTCCAGCCATAGGCATCCGGCGAAGCAGGCGCAGGGTACTCCGGCCCATAAGCCGCCGCCAGAGGGGCCTCTGGCGTGGTGTAAGCATAGCCTTCCAGCTCCAGCTTTTCCACACCCTCAAAGGCAGCCAGGTCTTGCACCATCTGGCTCGTGCCGCCGGGGAAGTAGACCGAGTTCACCGTGTAGAACGAGCGATATTCCAGCCCATTCTTCTCCGCGTAGGCGATCACTTCAGCCTGCGAGGTGCGGGCGGTCTCGAGCAGTGTGTTGTATACGAACCAACCGCGCTCGCTCCAATCGCTGATCTTATCCGCCGCGCTCAGATCAGCTTTGGCATTCATCAGCACGAAGAAATTTGCCGTGCCTTTCTGTTCCAGCTCGATCAGCAGAGCCGGGTCGATTGCAGCCAACACCGGCTCTTCAGCCGGGGCCGCTGCCTGGGCAGGCTGCGCCAAACCGGGCAGTATACCTGTCACCAGCATCACCGCCACCAAAAAGTTCAAAATCTTCTGTACTCTCATCGCATGCTCCTTTGTTTTGAGGGAAATAAATAGTTAAACGATCCGCATAGGGCCTTGCTCATTTCGACAATTTGACCATCCGCCTCCTCACAACCAGTGTCTGCCTCCCCCAGGCTCTACGACAGCCATGCCAGATTAATGCCGAATGAGTTAATCTTATCGCGTCTCACATCCGCTTGCAAGGGACAGAGATTGATTTGGGGAGCGGGGTGAATATTTGCGGTATAATACAACTCCCGGGGATGACAGGCTTCGACGGAGGAGGCTGGTCCCGGATTGCGAGCCGAGAGGCGCCGACCTCGTCAAATCAGCGCAAACACAAGTGCCAATAACACTTCGTACGCTGCTCTGCCCCTCGCTGCATAAGCGAACGCACCAGCAACTGGCTCTCTAGCAGGGCCACGCCTGCCTACCCCGCTCCCCCGCCGGTGGTAGATCGGGCGCAAAAAAGCGGGAGGTGCCGCACATCATGTCGCTAACCGTGCGAAAGAGGGACTTTCGGGTCCTAGCGGCTAACTGGTCGAGCCTTTGGTCTGATGTAGGCCGGCTGGTGAACCTCAACATCGGACTACGCTCGTAGAAATCCGCGGGTCTATTCTTTCGGACGCGGGTTCGATTCCCGCCATCTCCACTGACTGGTGTTTCACTGGTGTAATTTAAAGCAAAAAGTGGCGTAAGTGCCACTTTTTGCTTTGGGGCAATCAGACCGGCAGCAAAACATGGAATCATGCACACGATGAGAAGAAAATTGCTGGTAAAAATCATCGCCAGTTTCTTTATCCTTCAGGGCGTTAGTGATATTGTAAGTTTCTTTATGCCCTTCTTCACTTCCCAACAACCAGTTATACTGAACGAAATCGTTTCAGGTATATTGAAGCTTTGGGCTGGAGTATATCTGTTCCAGCTCAGTGAGTTCGGGCGGAAACTTGCAATAATAATCCTGTTCTTCCATGCGGCGTGGGGCGTAATTAACGGTGTAATTAGTGTGGTTTTTCCTTTGTTCGATAGCCGGTTTGGCACTGTTAGCTGGATCAGTATCCACAATGAGCGAATCTTCGAGTCACATAACCCTTACGTAAGGACAATTTTCCTTTCTGTGTTTTTGTTAATCTCACTGGGTACAATACTATTTTTGAATCAAAAGAAAACCAGGGCACTGTTTGTATCCAAGACAGTGAACACTGAAGATGACAGGCCAATTTCCGAATTGACATCAGATCAATGAGCTATCATATCCCGCGAACAGAAGTCAACCAGCATTGTGCGTAAAGGAAAATATGCTAACCGTTCTACTGCCCTACTACGTCGCCATCAGCATCCTAACCCTGATCTTGTGGGGCTACGACAAATACCAGGCCGCGCACCAGGGCTGGCGCGTGCCCGAAAAAAGCCTCCTGGGGCTGACCATCGCGGGCGGTTTTGCCGGCGCACTGCTGGGCATGCAGTTGTTCCGCCACAAAACCCGTAAAACCTACTTCTTGATCGTGGCACTGGTCAGCGGTGTGGTGCACACCATACTGGTTTTCGTGTTGCTCTAGCGGTACCAACAAACCGGTTGTACCGTTACACAGGGGGATTCTGCTCTTGCCATTTCTCCAGCATAAACTCCAAAAAACTGCGCCAGGCTCTGGCTGCCTCGGGGTTGACCATGCCGTTCTCGGCGTTCTCTTCCAAAATATTCGCCTTGGTTTGCAATCCTGAAAGCAGGCTGCGGTTGATCCGGGCGCCCTTTTCGAGCAGCAGCCGAACTACGCCTAAATGTCCCCCAAAGGCCGCTTGCATCAGCGGGGTATGATCCGCGCCTCCGGCATTTTCAAGTTCCGCCCCGGCCTCCAGCAAACGGGTAACGATCTCGATGTGACCCTGCTCAGCCGCCAGGTTGAGGGCAGTATCCCCATATGGACCGCGCTCGTTCACATCCGCCCCCAGGCGCAGTGCCAGGCCAATCAAATCCAGGTTACCATCCCGCGCCGCCTGCCACAACAGAGGCGCAGCGTTCACCTGCGCCCCCTCCAGCCTGGTGTTGACAAAGCGCACCCCGCTCAGGTTTGCGCCCGTCAGGTCGGCCCCACTCAGGTCAGCCCACTCAAGATCAGCACCGCTCAGGTCGGCGTCCCGCAAGTCACAGCCGATCAAATCTGTACGCGAAAAATCCGTGCGCGCCAGTTTCGCCCCGCGGAAACAGGCGCGCGAGAAATCGGCGTCGGTCAGCAGGCTGCCATCCAGGTTGGCTTCGCTAAAATCTTGTTCCTGGCCAAAGGCGCCGCAAAAATTGGCATAGCTTAGTTTTACCTTGCGCAGCTTCAGCCCGGTCAGGCGTTTTTGCGAAAAATCGGCCTGGGCGCCTTGAGTTTCCTTGCTGGGTGGAAGGTAAATGCCCAACACAAGGCCGGTTTCCTCACCGCCGGGGGTAACCACCGTCTGCCATCGCCCCCCGCCTCCACCAGAGGCAATGAATTGGCGATGACCTCTCAGGATTTCCTTGAATTTCTCAGATGAGAGCGGCTCGACGTTGACCAGCGCAGACATCATCTTGTAACGAACCAGGGTATTGGCCATAAGTTCCCTTTGCGCAGGCGCGGGCATTCCCAGCGCCATTTCCTGACACTAGGAGATCAGCCCTGTTGCCCGCAGCGCCCCCTCAATCGTCTCAAACGAGGCTGGCTTGATCAGCACCTGCGCTGCGCCGGCCTCCAGCATCTTCGCAGCCGTCTCAGGCTGGTCATCGGAGGTCACCACCACCACCGGCACCCGGTACAGGCGCGGCTCACGCCGCAGGTAGGTCAGCACATCAAAGCCGCCCAATCCGGGCATATTCACATCCAGGAACACCACATCTGGGACCATTTCGTTCAGCGCCAACAAGGCCGCCTTTGCGCCGTATGCCGGCCGCGCGGCGATATCCAACAGCGAAAGCATCTGGCACAGGCTGTCTGCCGTCTGGCGCACATCATCGATCACCAGCACCTGGATCATCTTGCCTCACTCCAATTCCGCCACCAAATGGCCCATCCGCGATACATCATACCCTGGCAGCGCCGCCACTGCCTGCTGGAAGGCGGGCTGCACCAGCGTTTCCAGCAGAGGCGCCAACAGCGAGCCTTCATATTCGCTCGCCAGCACCACCAGGTCATACTGCTCTTGAAACAGCGGCAAAAACGCCAGACCCAGCGCCTGCGCCGCCGCGGCAATACCCATGCCGCAATCAGCCCGGCCCGAGGCGACCGCCGCGGCCACTGCCAGGTGCGTATATTCCTCTTGATTGTAGCCGCGGATAGACTCGGGCGCAATGCCTTTCAGCCCCAGTTGATAATCCAGCAGCACGCGCGTCCCCGCACCCCGCTGACGGTTGATGAACGCCACCTCCGGACGGGCCAGGTCTTCCAAACCGTGGATCTTCTTGGGGTTATCGCCCAGAACGATCAATCCTTGCTGCCGCCCCACCAGCGCCACCACCTTCACCGGCACGCCGGGCAGGTACTCACGGATATAGCTCAGGTTATATTCGCCGCTGGCCGCATCCAGCAAATGTGAGCCAGCCAGGTGCGCCTCGCCACGCTGCAAGGCGATCAAGCCGCCCAGGCTGCCCACGTTGGCCGAAACCAGCCTGCGGCCGCGCAGCGCCAGGAACTGCCCCAGCAGGTCCAGGGTCATATCGTGTGAGCCGATAGCAAAGATGGTCTCTTCAATCTCTGCCGGAGAACGGTACAACCGCACCGAGATTTCTGCCCCGGCAGGCAGGCCCTGGGTACCGCGTGGCAAAATAGCAATCCCATCCGCGCGCACCAGCGAGGTGATCACCCCCGCACCGCGCGATAAGGGCGCTGCCAGCATCTTGCCGTTCACCTTACCCACGGTCACGCGCAGGTAATCATCATCCCCCGCGGGCGAGTTCACCTTGCGCGTCAGCTGCGCCGTGATCTCGTGCGGCGCCGCCGCGGGCCGGCCCAGCCAGCGCGCCAGCAGCCGCTCTACAAAGATCTCGCCGGTCAGCGCCGCCGATACCGGGTACCCCGGCACGCCAATGATCGGCACCAACCGCCCCCCGCTGCGGATCATGCCCAGAATCACCGGGTGTCCCGGGCGGATCGCCACCCCATGCACCAGCAGCGTCCCCAGGGTTTCTACCACCCCAGCAGAATAATCTTCTGACCCAGCCGACGAGCCAGCATTGAGCAGGATGAGATCGGCCTGCGCCGCCGCCTGCTCCACCACCTTGCAGATCACCTGCGGGTCATCCTCCGTGATCGGGAAGCGCTGCGCTTGCCCACCCCAGGTCTGCACCTGCGTGGCCAGCACCAGCGAGTTGTATTCAATGATATCCCCGGCGCGCACCGGTTGGCCCACGGGCACCAACTCGTCGCCCGTAGGGATCACTGCCACCCGCGGTTGGCGCGCCACGCGCACCCATCCATGCCCGCAAGCCGCAATCGCACCCAGGTCCACCGGGCGCAGTGTGTGCCCGGCAGGCAGCACCAATTGGGTTGCCACAATATCCTCGCCCATCGGGCGCACATGGCTCCAGGGCGTCACTGCGGCGCGGATGCGGATGGCCTGCGGTTGGCGAGGGATCGCCGATAACCCGCCGGACTCATCCAACGCTTCAATATTTTCAATGGGGATAACTGCATTTGCCCAGACTGGCAGCGGGTCCCCGGTGTCCACATACCCGGCCTGCTTGCCGTAAGCCAGCACCGCCGGGGCAGCCGTCGTGGCCTCTGCGGTTTCTTCTGCCCGCACCGCAAACCCATCCATGGCAGAAGCATGATAATGTGGGGACGAGATCTTCGCCCATACCGCCTCTGCCAGCACTCGCCCCAGGGCAGCCTCGCCCAGGGCAATCTCTTCTACCCCCAGCACACCACCCAGCCCGACCTCTTGCAAAGCCGCATCCAACCGGGCCAAAGCCTCAGGTAAAGGGATATCACGCAGATAGACCGACATTCCAGCCTCCTCGATCCGCAACTTGCTCAATACAAATGGACTTCCACCTGCTCACCAGCCCCCACACCGGTCACATCCATGGGGATGCGCACCAGGCCATCTGCCCGCGCCAGGGTGAAGATCAGGTTGCTTTTGCCAAACACCGGCTCAGCCAGCGTTTCCCCGTCCACCTGCATCAGCCGCACGGGCACCCAATCTTCCCGCCCGGCCTGAGAGGCAATATTGATCGTCAGGCGTGCCAGAACCCGGGCAGTTTGCTTCTCTCCCTGCAACCCCAGGAAACGCTCGATGATCGGCACCAAAAACATCCTGGCGACCACCAGCGCGCTGACCGGGTTGCCCGGCAGGCCCACCACTGCCTTTCCCTGGCAGAGCGCCAGGATGGTCGGCTTGCCCGGACGGAAATTGATGCCATGCACCAGTACACCCGGCTGGCCCAGGCGGTTGATCACCCGAGCGGTGTAATCGCGTGCGCTGGCTGAAGAGCCCGCCGTCAGCACCACAATATCACATTCTGCCAGCGCCTGCCGCGCCGCGACTTCCATGGCTTCCATGCTATCCGGCAAGATGCCATATGCCCGCGGCTCACCGCCCGTCTGCTCCACCAGCGCCCCCAAGGAAGAAGTGTTCACATCATACACCTGGCCGGGGCCTAGTTCACTCCCCAGCGGCAGCACCTCATCCCCACTCGAAAGCAAACCCACGCAGGGGCGCTTGGCTACGCACGCCTCGCACATCCCCAGCGCAGCCATTCCGCCGATCTCATCAGGGCGCAGGCGCTTTCCGGCGGGGATTACTTCCTGCCCCGCCTGCACGTCTTCGCCCACTTTGATCACATTCTCGCCTACTGCCACTGCCCGCTGGATTTCCACCATCCCATTGGCCAGGCTTTGCGTTTGCTCCAGCATCACCACCGCGTCCGCCCGGTCGGGCAGCATGCCGCCCGTGTGGATCAATGCCGCCTGGCCTGCTGCCAGGGCGAAGCCGGGTGCTGCGCCCATCGCCACCTCGCCCGAGACCTGGAGGTACATCGGCAGGCTATCGCCCGCGCCGAAGGTATCCGCGGCCATCACCGCATAGCCATCCACGGTGCTGCGCGGGAATGCCGGCAGCGGCGTCTGTGCGGTCACCAGCGCCGCAGATACGCGCCCCAGCGCCTGCCCCAGACTGACCCATTCAGAGTCGACAGGCGGCGCATAATGCGAGAAGAAGATCCGCCGCGCCTCGTCCGGGGGGGTAAGTTTCAGGAATTCTGGCATGGTCAGCGCGTCCAAAAAGTGAAAGTCAGCAAATAGGCCGCCAGGCCAAAACTGGCAATCGCCACCAGGGTTAGCAAATTCCAGTTCGGGCGCACCCCCGCAGCAATGCGGTGCATCAACCAGATCTGCAAGAGGACGATGGGCAGCACCAGAAACACCGGCAGGCCAATCTTCAGCGGTAGGCCCAGCACCAACGCCAGGCCCAAGACGCCAAAAGCGCCGATCAGCAGGTAATTGTGCCACAGCATGCCCCGCTGCCAGCCCAGCCGCGTCATCAGGGTATGCGCGCCGCTGGCCGAGCGTTTCAGATCCCTGGCGTACGTTGGCAGTTCCAGCGCCAGCAGCATCGCCAGGTAGATCGCCGCCAACGGGAAAGTGGCCATTCCCAACAAACGGTGCAACTTTCCAGCCTGCAGCAAGAGCGCCAGGGCGGGTGTCAGGCTGGTCACAAAAACAGTCATGGCCAGCTCGGCGTAACCGCCCGTCGAAAAGAACTTCAGCGGGACAGCGTACAAAAATCCTGCCAGAACAGCCGCCAGCATGATCAGGTAGACCGTAATATCCAAACCGATGCGATGGATGATCAGCACCGAAAGCGAAGCTGCGGCTGCCAGGCAGGCAATCCCCGCCCAGAAAATCACCTCCCGGGGCAGCTTATCTGCTTTTTCGGAGGCGGGAGCCGAGAGAAAGGCCGGCGGCATATCGTTATCTGCCGGGCCGGGGGTGGGCGTGCTGCACACGCCCAGGTAGTGCACCCCCACCTGGATCAACATCACCCAGGCCTGGCCCAAGATGTACGTACCCCAATCTATGCTTGCGCCCAGGTAACGCGCAATCCCTGCTCCCAGGCAGTACATCAGAGCCGCCCCCAGCAAGTACAGCGGACGAGAAAGCCGGGCCAGCGACTGCAGGAAATCAGCCATTATTTGCGGAAGAAATTCGAGACGAAGAACCAGACGTTCGCGGGTCGTTCCGCCAGACGGCGCATGTAGTACGGGTACCATTCCGTACCATAAGGCACATAAACACGCACCGGGTATCCCTCCTGCGCGCACTGCTCTTGCAAATCGCGGCGGATGCCATACAGCATCTGGAACTCCAATCCTTGCTTGGGCAGGCCCACCTTCTCTGCATACGCCTTGACAAAAGCCACGCGCTGAGCGTCGTGCGTCGCCAATCCGGGCAGAGGCGGCTTCTTCCCATCCGGGTTCGCCGCAGGGGCTCCCTGCGCCATGGCGCCGTCAATCAACAGCGAGGCCAGCTTGTCATAGTTTGCATCCACGTCACTCTTCTTCGGGAACGCCACCGTGGCTGGCTCTTTATATGCACCCTTGCACAAGCGCACCGAAATGCCCTCACTCGCCAGCTTCTTGATATCTTCTTCGCTGCGGTACAGGTACGCCTGGATCACAATGCCTGTGTTGGTGTATCCTTTGTCGCGCGCCTGGCGCATCAGATCCAGCGTGATCTGCGTCACCGGTGAATCTTCCATATCGATGCGCACATAATTATCTTGCTGCGCGGCGCGCTCCAGGATGCGCTCGATGTTTTCGGCGCACAGGGCCGGGTCAAGCGCCAGGCCGATCTGCGTTAACTTAATAGAAACGTTTGCCCGCACACCCGATGCCTTGATCGCATCCAACGCAGCCACAATATCCTCCGTGGCCTGGCGTGCTTGCTCTGGAGAGTCTGTGTTCTCCCCCAAATGATCCAGGGTGGCATTGATCCCTTTTTCGTTCAATGCCCGGATAGCCTGGATAGCATCCTCTAGGCGCTCGCCCGAGACAAACCGGGAGGACATCCGCCTGGCCAGGGACAAACCCATGACAATTTTTCTGGCCCAGTTGGCTTTGGATAGATAGATAAAGAAGGACCGCATCATAGTTTTTTCCTCGTGAGTTGAAATGGATACTGCTGATTCATTCTAACATAAATCCCCAGAGATGGTGATTGCCAGACTCTGTCATTCGTCACCCCCCGACGGCGACAAAAAGCAGGATTATCCCTGCATCGGCAAAGAGAAGAAAGGCGCGGAAAATTCCTGGCACAATTCTTGCAACCAAATAGAAACAGGATATACTTGAGAGGATGCATAACATGCTGATCCAGCGACACACCACTTCCATTCGGCCACTGACCACCGCACACCTGGCCCAAACCATGACCCTGCTTGGGCTGAGTTTTGCTGAGTTGCAGCAAAAGATCGAATCAGAGCTGGCCGCGAACCCCGCCCTGGAGCTGGTGGAGGAGAGACGCTGCCCCACCTGCCACCGCCCGCTGGGGGCAAGCCGCTACTGCCCCGCCTGTGCCAACGCCGCCATCAGCACCCCCGACCAACCTTTGATTTTCGTCTCCTCCCAGGATAGCTTCCATACCCCTGGCTCTGGCTTCGCCTCTGACCCAGATCTGCCCGACGACAACCTCTCCCCTGCCCGGGTAAACCTGGCGGAATATGTGCTGCGGCAGATCGCCCCAGAATTGGAGCCCGAAGACCGCCCGTTAGCTGTGCACATCCTCACCAGCCTGGACGACGACGGCCTGTTGCGGCTGCCATTGATCGAGATCGCCCGCTACCACCACCGCACCATCACGGAAACCCAGCAGGTGGTGCAGATCATCCAACGCGCCGACCCGCCCGGCGTTGGCTCTGCCACCCCCCAGGAGGCGCTGCTGGCGCAGCTCGAGATGATCGGCGAGAGCCAGCTTCCTCCTCCCTTCACTGCCGAAGCCATCCACACCGGGCTGGAATACCTCAACCCAGCGCGCGCCATTGACCTGGCCCGCCTTCTTGGCATCAACCCCAAGCAAGCCCGCACGATCATCCAATACATCAGCCGCAACCTGAACCCATATCCCGCCCGTGCCTATTGGGGCGAAGGCAGCCGCACGATCACTGTCTCCGGAGCCCAGCCAGCCTATTATCATCCCGATATCATCATCTCGCTCATGAACACAGGCAGCGAACCTGCCCTAATGGTGGAAATTGGCCTGCCCATCCACGGAACCCTGCGCGTCAATCCCCTGTTCCGCCAGGCTCTGCAGCACGCCCCGCTGGAAAAAGCCGCCCTCTGGCAGCAAGACCTGGAGAGCGCCTCGCTGCTCGTCAAGTGCCTGCAGCAGCGCACTACCGCCATCGTCCGCCTGATGCAGCAGATCGCCGTGATCCAGCGCCCATTCATCTTGCATGGCGACGCCCACCTGGTACCGCTGACCCGCGCCCAATTAGCGCGTATATTGAAAGTGCACGAATCCACCATCTCCCGCACCGTCTCAGCCAAAACTGTGCAGCTGCCCAATCGGCGTATTGTTCCCCTGGCGATTTTTTTCGACCGCAGCCTGCACATCCGCACCGTACTGAAAGAGATCGTCCAGCAAGAAACAAAGCCTCTCGACGATGCAGAACTGATGAGCCAACTGAAGGATCGAGGCTACTCCCTTGCCCGCAGAACCGTAGCCAAGTACCGTTCTATGGAAGGCATCTTGCCCGTCTACCTGCGCAAGCCCGTCGAACCTGCCTGAACAACCATTACCAATGAACCCATCCGCCCCCCTAAAAAAACTGTTCGTCGCCAAACGCAGCGCCTTTAGCGATGCTGAGGTGCAGGGTCTGCTGGAATCGCTGCCGGGGGCGGCCTTTTTGGTGGATACCAGCCTCCACAAAGTGCTGCTTGCCAACGCCCACGCCGTCGAGGTGACCGCTTTCACGCGCCTGGAACTTGCCGCCGCGGACCCAGATGCCCTGCTGCTCCCCAGCGAGAATGATCAAACGCTGGCCGCTTGCCTGAACAAGCTGCCCGGACGAGCCCATACCCTGGGCCTCCTGCTCACCCGTCGCAGCGCCGGGCGGCTGGAAGTGCAAGCCAGCGTCGCACTCCTCAGCCCTCACCGATTCTTGCTCATCTGCGTCCCCGCCCACCTGGAAAAGGAAAAGACCGCCGCCGCCAACCGGCGCGCCCAGACCTGGGAGGCCATGCGAGCCTTTGCCCTTGCCCTGCCCCAACCCGACCTGGATGCCATCTTGAGCATCGCCCTGCAAACCACTCAAAAGATCACTGGAGCCTCCTGCTCTGCCATCTATCAGGGCGCGGGCGAAAAGCCGGTTTTCCAGCGTACCAACATTGCCGGCAACCCTGGCAGCCTGCCCGAAAATATCTCTCCGTCCGAAATGGCGGTCTTAAGCCACCCCGTGCTTTGGACACAGGGAAAAAAGGCTCTGACCGGGCTGCACACCCAGTCTCGGCGCAGCGGCTTTTCCTACCTGGCTTCAGCCCCGTTAGGGCAAAGCCCTGCCCTGGCTGGCTTGCTGCTCATTGCTGGCCAGCAGGTGGACCCGCCTGAAAACTTGATGGAAATCTTGCAAACCTTCGCCGCCCTGGTTGCCTACATCATTGAAAGGCAAAGCCTGATCACGCAGCAAAGCCTGACCCTGCACGAACAAACCACCGCCCTGCAGATCAAAAGCGCCATCATGAGCACAGTAGAGGATGGCTTATTGGTGCTCAACGCAGACCTCAACCTGCTGGACATGAATCCGGCAGCCGAACAATCTCTGGGATACCTCGCCGCAGAGGTGTACGGGCAGCCGGTGGAAAACATCCTGATCGGGCCGACCGGTCTTGTCCCCGCCCTGGCAGATGCCCAGCAAGGCCGCCGCACCGAGACCCCCCTCAGCATTCAGCTATACCGGCGCAGCGGGCAGGCCTTCCTGGGAAACTTGAGCATTGTGCCGGTCATCGCCGAAGATACCGTTCAAGGGATTGTCTGTTTGCTTCAAGATCTCAGCGAGCAGGAAGAGATCAAGACCCAACAGCAGCACCTGGAGCAGCGCGCCCTTCTAGGTGAATTTACCGCCAGTTTCGCCCACGAGTTGCGCAATCCCATCAATAATATCAGCACCGGCCTGCAACTGCTGGCGCTGACCCTGCCCGCCGAGGCTCCCAGCCAGGCCAATATCCAACGCTTGCAGCAAGATTGCGACCGGCTGGCCGAATTGATCAAAGCCAGCCTGTCCATAGTCAGACCCATGGAATATAACCTGGACGCGGTAGATGTGGAACAGATGCTCCAAGCCATCCTGGCACGTTGGGAATCGCGTCTACAGCAAGCCCATATCAAGCCCATCCTCCAAACTGCCCGCGGCTTGCCGCCCATCGCCGGAGATCAACGCTCTCTGGAGCAGGTTTTCAACAACCTGATCGGCAATGCCATCCAGGCCATGGGCCAGGCAGGCGGCACTTTGGCGCTGAAAGCCCGCCTCGATCCCGCCCCCAATGCCCAGCCACAGGTGGAGATCAGCGTCTCGGATACCGGTCCCGGCATACCGCCCGAAGTGCGCGACCACATCTTCGAGGCCTTCTTCACCACCAAGCAGAGCGGCACCGGCCTGGGATTGGCTATCGTCAAACGGATCATCACTGCCCACAAAGGCGCCATTCAGGTCACCACCATCCCCGGTGGAACGATCTTCCATATTCATCTACCAGCAACCACCCCAAGCCGCGGAGAACCCACATGAGCGCAACCATTCTGATCGTCGACGACGAAGATAATGCCCGGCTGAACATCAGCGATTTTCTCAAAGCCAAAGGTTACGAGGTCATTGGCGTGCCCACCCTGGCAGAGGCCCGAGAGTACCTGCGCCGGGGCACACCAGATATCCTCCTATTGGATGTGCAATTGCCTGACGGCTATGGACCTTCCCTGTTGGATGAAACCGCTGCCTGGCCTCTGCGCCCGCCCATCATTCTGATCACCGCTTTTGGCGATGTAGATATGGCCGTAGATGCGATGAAGAACGGCGCACACGACTTCCTGCAAAAGCCCATCCAACTGGCCCAGTTGGAGAAATCAGTGCACCGCGCCCAGGAGATTGTGTCCATGCGCAGAGAGCTGGCCCACCTGCGCCGCGCCCAACGCCAAGACTTACCGCCTTTCGTCTGCAACAGCCCCACCATGAAAGCCATGCTAGACCTGGCGCAGCGCGCCGCAGCCGCCTCTGTTTCTGTGCTCATCACCGGCGAGACCGGCACCGGCAAAGAGGTGCTGGCAAACACCATCCACCAAATGGGCCCACGCGCCGATAAACCCTTCATCGCCATCAACTGCGCCGCCATTCAAACCACGGTGCTCGAATCGGAGCTTTTTGGCTACGAGGCCGGTGCATTCACCGGCGCCGAGAAGCGCAAGCATGGCCTGATGGAAGTCGCCGACGGCGGCATCCTCTTTCTAGACGAAATCTCCTCCATGCCAATCGATATGCAGGCCAAGCTCCTACGCGCAATTGATGAGCGTGCTTTCCGCCGGGTAGGCGGCACCAACCTGATCCATGTGGATGTACAGGTCCTGGCAGCCTCCAACCGCAATCTCGAAGCCCAGATCGCCGAGGGAAATTTCCGTGAAGATTTGCTTTACCGTCTCAAGGTAGTTGACCTGCATTTACCACCGCTGCGCGAACGCCGCGAAGATATTCCCGAGTTGGTGGGCATCTTCATCCGCCAGAACAACCCGCGCATGGGGGCAAACATCCAGGATGTGACCCTGCGTGCCATGCAGGCGCTCATGCAGCATACCTGGCCGGGCAATATTCGCGAACTGCGCAATGTGATCGAGCGCGCCACGCTGCTTTGCGACGATGCTTGTATTGACCTGCCCCACCTGCCCGGTGATATCCTCCAACCCCCGCAATCATAACTGCCCCAAAAGAAAGTGTCCGGCGGGGCGAAACCCCGCCGGACACTTTCTTTTTAGAGAAGACCCATTCCCCAAAAGTTTATGGGGCATAGCTCCAGATCATAAAAGCTCCAGGGATACAGACAACATTCTCAGCGCCCCCCTGGTAACAGGCCACGTATGGAATATTGGTTCCTTCGGGCGCGTGGATGGGGTCCAACGTGAGATACGCCCGCCCATTGAAATCCGTTAGAGGGAAAGTTTCCTCAACCGTGGTGCCATCCGGATACGTCACCGTCAGGCTGAACAAAATATTGGCTACGGGCATTGTTCCTTGCATCGCCTGCACGTAGATCTCCTGCGATTGGCTAGTGGATATGTCCGCATACCGCGGCCAGGTCGAGATCACCAGCATGTGCGGTGCGTTCGGCGTTACGAACGGGGCTGCCATATCCATGCGGTTGTAAGCAACCCCAAGCGGCATCACCCTCACCTGCAGCCCTTCAGGCGCACCCGCCCTGGATTCCAGGCACAGGTTCCTGAAGCATTGGTAAGATGCGCCCCCCGAGCCAGGACGCAGGTTGGTGATTGGCTCGCCAGACAGCTCAAAACCGCCGTTCTGGACAATAAAATCATAATAAGCCACCGGTATCATGCGCACAAGCCCGTCTCCGAGCGGATAACAAATAAAACCATCCTGGGAAGTGCAGGCAACCGGTACGTCGCTCACATACCCCAATTTTTCCGGCAGGTGAAGTAAGGAAACATTGCCAAGATCATCTTGATGCACCACCAGCACCACGTTCTCATAAACAATCTCGTACAGACCATTCCCCACTGGGCGGGCCTTGGATATCAGAAGCTGCCCGGTATAGAAATCACCCAGCCGGTCGCCATAAGCCACAAGCGCAAGGGTGATGTTATCCACATCCGGTGTAACAACCGGTGTGGGTTCACCAATAATTGCAAGATCGACGTCCAGACATTGGAGCCCACACATCCATTCCCCATAATCCATCCACTGGATCATTCCAGCAGGATCATTGTAGTAACGAAAGAAGCCAGCACCCTCAAAATACTGTTCATAACGCTGTTTCTCGTCGTTCTGGAGCACATCCGTCACCGCCCGACCGATCACGCCTCCGGTCTCTTTATTCACGGGCTCAACATCTTCCCATACTTTATATCCACCATCCGGTATTACCGCCAAGTCCAGGTTGATCTCGTAGCCGATCTTTCCAAAAGTATATTGTTGAGCGCTGGGAGCAGTGGGGTCATAAGCCATCAGCACTTTTTGCGTGTACTGATAAGTGACCCCGTTTTTTACAAACTGCGGTGAAATGCAAGGCCCCAGATTTTCCACCCCACCCATTCTGGGGTAGAAATTGGTAAAAGCATCCCCCACTTCATAACCCTGTATTGGCTGATTACCGCATCCCGACAATATGAACATTGCCAGGATCATGAGAACAAGAACTGCCTTTCGCTGCCCAATTGCATCAATCATACCATCTATCTCCTGTTTATTGCCGCCCCAACCAGAGCCGCGCAAGAAAAACCCCAATACACATATTATACAGAAAATATCGTTTCTGTGCAATAAATTTTTAACCTATTCTGGCACGCCTCTTGCATCTACAGCTAAGAGCAAATACCGAGCCATGACTACACCGCCCCCCTCCCTCCCTCTCAAACGCCTTGGATTTTATTACCACCCCGGTACTACCCAATACCGGGATGACGATTTGGCTTTGTGGCTGCCCCGCCTCCGTGCCCTGGGAGCATCCTGGTTGGTTTTACAAGCCCCCTCCCAACGCGCCATCCCAGAGGCCTTTCTGCGCGGACTGATCAATGAGGGCATCCAGCCCATCCTGCAATTCCATCTCTCCCCCGGCACAGTGGCTCCGCCAGCAGACATGGCTCTGCTTCTGAACATCTATGTGCGTTGGGGCGTGCGCTATGTTGTATTCTTCGACCGCCCCAACCTGCGCCTTACCTGGCCCGCCGCAGATTGGTCTCGCCCCGAACTGGTGGAACGCTTTCTCGATCACTACCTTCCTCTGGCAAACCTCGCTCTAGAACGCCATCTTTCACCCGTCTTTCCAGCCCTGGAACCCGGAGGCGATTTCTGGGACACTGCTTTCTTGCACGCTTCCCTGGCAGGGCTGGCACGCCGCTCCCCCGCAAAACTGCTGGACGAGTTGGTGTTGGGTGCATATGCCTGGAGCTACCAGCACCCTCTGGATTGGGGCAGTGGCGGGCCAGCACGCTGGCCCCAGGCCCAACCCTATTCCACTGACCCGGATATTCAGGATCAGCGCGGCCTGCGCATCTTCGACTGGTACCAATCCATCGCCCAATCGGTCTTAGGTCATACCTGCCCCATTCTCCTCCTGGCCGCGGGCAGCCGCAGCGCCAGCCCCCAGGAGCAGCCACAAACCATCCTCAACCAGGAAATCCATCGGGAGGTGAACCTGGAACTGGCTCGCCTGGCCCTGGGGCTACCCTCCCTTTACCCTGCTATGCCCGCAGAAGTGTTGGCGTGCAACCTCTGGCTGCTCTCTGACGCGCCAGAGAGCCCCACTGCTCGCCAGGCCTGGTTCCGGCCCGACGGCAGCACCCTGCCGGTTGTGGAAGATGTGCGCCAAATGGTCAAAAGCGCCACCGCCCCTAGCCAGCCCCAGGCAGCCCCCACTCCCAGCGAAGTCGAGCGGCCCGCCCATTACCTGCTCTTGCCCCCAGATCGCACAAATCTCTCCACCCCGCACCTGCTCTTTGTGCAAAAATTTCAGCCCCTCGTCGGCTCCTCGCCCGAAGAGGCAGCCAAAGCCCGGCGAGTTACTTTAGCCGGAGACCGCAGCGCCTTCCCTGAATTCCTGGTGACGCAGTTATTGAATTTAGGGTGTCTCGTGGATTGGATTCGCGAAGATGGCACGTTAATTGCAACCAAGATGGTGCCGCCATCCAGTGCGGCCTAAGCCAAAACAAACTCTCTACTACAAACTCGGTAAGGTGACCCATGAACCAGACCAACAACAATGCTAGCGACATCCCCACCCGGCCCAGCCTAACCCCCGCCGCACAATCCCCGGCCCATCGATCGCCGCTCCAGCCATCCCTGAAAGTGCTGGGCCTGGGCGGCGGCGGAGGCAACGCCGTCAACCGCATGATCGAACTGGGTCTGCAGGGGGTAGAGTTCATCGTAGCAAACACCGATCGCCAGGTACTCGAACAGAACCTGGCCCCCAACAAGATCCTGCTTGGCCCCAAAACAACACGCGGCCTGGGCGCAGGTGGCAACCCGGCTGTAGGTCACGCCGCCGCCGAAGAAAGCCGTAAAGACCTGGCTGCTGCCCTGGAAGGCGCCGATATGGTTTTCCTCACCGCCGGCATGGGCGGCGGCACTGGAACGGGTTCTATCTCCGTTGCCGCAGAGATTGCCCGCTCCCTGGGGGCGGTCACCATTGCAGTGGTTTCCATGCCCTTCTCCTTTGAGATGGGCCGCCGCCAGCAGAACGCCCGCACAGGCCTGCGCTGCCTCCGTCCGCACACCGACACGCTCATCTCCATCCCCAATGACCGGCTGTTGACCGTACAGAACGGCAACCTGACCCTCGACCTCGCCTTCCGCCTGGCAGACGATATCCTCCGCCAGGGTGTCCAGGGCATCGCTGAACTGGCATCCCACCCCGGCACCATCAACGTGGATTTTGCCAATATCCGCCACCTGATGAAACTGGGAGGCGGGGCACTGATGGCCATTGGCCAGGGCCGGGGAGATGGCAAAGCTCTCCAGGCCATTCACCAGGCCATCCACCACCCCTTGCTCGATATTGGCTCGATCGAAAACGCCGCCGGCCTGCTGGTCAATTTCACCAGCGGAGACGACCTCACCCTGTTCGAAGTAGAAGCCGCTCTGACCGAGCTACAAAATCAGGCGGGCGGGCAGGCCGAGATCGTCTTTGGCGTTGTCAATGACCCTCAGATGCAGGATCGCCTCGAGGCCATCCTCGTCGTCACCGGGCTGGGCGCCCCCACGTTGGAGGAAGCTTTTGGCCAGGCTCCCGCCCAGGCATTTCAATCCGCTCCGCCTCGCCCAAATGCTCAAACCATTCAAACTTCCTCACCGTTGGAAACAGTTTCCGTTGAGGCGGGCCTGACCATGCCCGTTCCCGTAAGCAAGAATCTGGATATCCCGGCCTTCATGCGCCGCACACGTTAATAAAAAGAGGTGAATCATGATCAATCTCCGCGTCCAATCTGATCGAGTGCAAGTTGCCTTTTGGGATGCAGTGATCCATTCCTTGAGCGGGCTGCGCACACTCCGCACCTACCGCCAAGAGACCTCGGCGCCTGCGCTACGCTTGCAGCCAGCGCCTGCCATCCACGCCCCCACACCGACCACCCGGTTCCAGTTGCCCTTAAGTACCCGGCTCTTCATCCTTCAAGGGGTCATTGGCTCGCTGGCTGGTTTCTTGGTCGGTTTTCTTTACGGGATACTCCATTAACTTCAAAACTTTCGGGAGGTGCCCGATGAACAAAAAATCCCTGCTGATACTGATCGCCGCCTTGCTGTTCACACTGTCATTTGCGCCCACTCGCGCTCGGGCTGCCAGCGGACTGCCCGATTCTCCCCAATTCGGCTATGGTGCGCGGGTAGATTTACAGGGACCCAATGTTGACGCCGCCATCGAGATGCTGCACAATCAGCAACTAGATTGGATTGCCCTGGATTTTGATTGGGCGCGCTACTGGCCCGATTCCTCTGCCTCACCAAACCTGGGCGCGCTGGAGCAAAGTGTCAGCCTGGCAGCACAGCGGGAGATCAATGTGCTCATATCTCTCTGCAACCCGCCGCAGTGGGCACTCTCTTCCAATGGCCCCGACCTCAATAAAACCGTCGAGTTGATTTCCATGCTGGCACAGCAATATTCCGGCCGCGTACTTGTCATTGAGTTGTTCCCCGGCGCCAACACGCAGCGGGGTTGGGGCGCCGCGCCCAACCCCGAGCAATACCTGAACCTGCTGAATGCCTCCCGCTCAGCCCTGCAAAGCATGGGCAGTGCGGTCTACCTCATCCCCGGCCTTGTGCCCCTTGATCCAGGCTCAAGCGAATCCGGTATCGATGACCTGGAATTCCTGTCTACACTCTATGCCTTGGGCGCTAAATCCTCCCTATCCATCATCGGCATCCGCTACCCAGAAATTGTTGGCACCCCCATGACCATGCCCACATCCTACGAGCGCCACATCCTGCGCCATTACGAAGAAGTGCGCGCCGTCATGCTGCAAAACGGGCACCAGGATGGGCGTATCTGGATCACCGGTTTCTCCTGGGCAGTGGGCAATACCCAGCACCCCAATATCGATGTTCCTGCCCTCGCCGACCCAGCCGCCCAGGCCGAGTGGCTGGCCCAGGCATATCAACTGCTCAAAGCCCAGTTGTACATTGGGGCAGCATTCTTCAGCCAGGCCAACCCTTCCGGCCCCGATTCGCCCAATGCACACCCCAGCCTCCTGCTGACCGATTCCACACTTCATCCCGCCTGCCAATCCATCACCCGGGTGATCCAGGGAGAACGCATTTCGCTCCCCCCATCGGATGTGCTGGAAGGGCTCAAGAAACATAACAAAGATGGTCGTATAAAATAAAGGCTAGCCAATGAAGAACACATCTGCCCTTCTGATCTTAGTGGTATTGATCCCCAGCATCCTGATTGGTTACTGGGTCGGCCTGCAGTTTGACCCGCCGTGGGGTTCCGCCGCACCCGCCAACCAATATATCACCGCCTCGTCGGATCAGCGCATCCCTGCCACGCGGCATGGGCAGCGCATTATCCTGGTGATCAGCCTGGATCAAATCAAAAGGAATAGCTCGCTGCCCCAAGGTATCTGGCTGCTGACCTACTTCCCCGGCTCTTCTGAGCTGACTCTGCTGCCCATTTACCCTGCCGTTTCAACCAGCGGCGCGTCTGCAGATAGCAGCCTGGTGTCTTCCTTTGGTCTCACCCGCGAAGACGGCAAACTAACCCTGTCATCGAAATTCATCCAGGCCTTGAGGGCGCGCAACTACGAATGGAGCGGCTACATCCTCCTGGACGCAACCGCCCAACAGGACCTGTTCAAGCTGGTTGGGGCAGAGACCGCCATACCTTCCAGCCCAACCCCTCCAGCCGTCATGAGTTCCTCGTACCAAAGCCAGGTAAATGAAATCAACCTGTTTTGCCAGGCCATCCGCAGCCAAAACGCCCCCATCGATTGGGGGCAGATCAGCAGCTGGTCTAGCGAACACTTCGTCACCGATCTCAACCTGAAGGCGCTGCTGGCAGAGTGGCAGAGCCTGATGAGCCAGACCAGCCTGCACTGCGACCTGCCGCTGATCACCTCGCTGAAGTAGATTGTTCATCCAACAATTATCCGTATTCAGTATTTTTGTGGGAAGAGGGAAGCATGGATCTTATTACACTTCACAATCTGCAAATGGTAATGCTGTCTGGAATGTTCCTCCTGGGCGTGATCACCTGCCTGGCAGGGGTAGCCATCCTGGTCAGCGGCGCCTGGGGGCGCGATCTGCGCGCCATCACCGATCAAACCGCCCGCCTGGCGCAAAAAGGGATCACTGAAGAAATCGCCGGGCTGGTCGGCAATGCATCCACCTTACTGACCGCACTGAACGAAATGATTCGCACCTCCACCGGCATTGGCGTCTTTTTGACCCTTGCTGGCGCAACCATCATGGCGGTATCTTGCTGGTTCTTGTTCCAACTAGGTTGACCTATGAATGATCCTCTGGTTTTGAACCTGATCGCACAATTCGTTCCGGCAGATGCCCGCCCATGGATCGTGGCTGCTTTACGCCACGACCCAATCGTTTGGAATGAACTGCAAAGCAGCGCTCTCGCCAGCTGCCTGCAGCAGCGCCTGGCCCAAGAAGATCCGTTTCGTCCCGATCAATGGTCGCCCGGGGCTATGGCCCTGCTCCAAATGGGCTTGCAGATTCCATCAGAGGTACTGCGCGCACCGGCGAAACTCTCGCTGGAAGCCGATACACAAAAGACTGCACACCAGAGCCTCGAAGCCCTGATCAGCCAGGCATCTCCCCCCAGCCTGGCTCAGGCTGGTTGGACTGCCCTTTCCTGGCGTATCCAATTCGACCAGAAGAAACCCTGGCAGCCTGTGCTGGATAGCCTGCTCACCGCCCCCCAGGGGAATTGGGCCACACCCCTTGCCTGCCTGTACGATTATGTCCCACAACCCAGCCAACTGGTGCGAGCGCTCTTAACTCAGGGCGCACCAGCGCACCTGCATGCATTTGCCCTGCACATCCTGCTGAGCAACCCACTGCCCCCCGGCGAATTGGTAGAACTGCTGCTGTCCAATGCCGAGGGACACACCGACAAGACCGGGTGGTTGACCCCTGGCGAGCAATTGCGCCTCCTGAAATGGCTTTCCGTGCAGCGCCCGCAGGCCGCCCGGCTTTACAGCCAGCGCTGCCTGAAAACTGCCGGGGCAAGGCTGCATGCCCTGGCCTCGCAGATCACCAGCACAGAGGTCACTCCTGTGATGCTGGAATATCCCCTCCTGCTTGCTGAACTGTACCGGCAGCAAGAACAGCCCGAACAATCTCTGGATTTGCTGAGCACAGCCCGCACCGGTGTGCGCAGCCTCCTGTCAGACCTCTATGCCCAATCTGCCATGCTTGGCAGTGACCTGAACGGACCCTCCGCCGAGCAATCTATTGAAACAGAGCTGAACTGGCGGGCAGCGGCACAGAGCATCCCTATCGGGCTTGCCTCCGCCCAAGCGACCGCTTACCAGCCGGGCCTGATCCTGCATCTGCTGCAGCAAGGAAAGCTCCAAGAAGCTCAGGCGCTCCTGCCTCCCCTGGCAGACCTGCCCGCCGCAGGTGCCCCCATGCAGATCGCTGCCGCACAGTGCGCTTGCCAGGCTGGCAACTGCGCAGAGGCCCGCCAAAACGCCCTGCAGGCGCTCAAAGCATGGCAAGACTCAGATGCCCTGATCGCACCCGCTCTCGCCGGGAATGGCTCGCGGCTCATCATCAGCCGTCTGCCGGGGATATTGGAGAGTCTTGGCCTTCATACCGAGGCCGCCCAGGCGCTCAACATGCTCCTGTCCCAATCTCCTGCAGATGCAGGCTTGCTCAGCCGTCTCAGCGCCAACCTGATCCAAACCGGCAATCTCAAAGCCGCCCTGAATGCCATCCAGATCGCTGCCGCCCTCTCGCCCGACTGCCCAAAGATCAAGCAACAGTTGATCGCATGTTTGGAAAACCTCGGGCGCTGGGCAGACGCGCTGGTGGAACGGCGGGCGCGTATCGAAGCGTTGGTTCCAAACAACCAGAAGCCCTCACTCGACGATTGGTTAGCCCTGGCTCACTGCGCCCTGCAAGCCGGGCAGCCCGAGGCGGCTCTGCCCGCCAGCCAGGAAGCACTGAATCTCGCCCCCGAAAATGGCGTTGCCCATCTCTACCAGGGCCAGGCTTTCCTCCGACTGGATGATCTTGACCAGGCGCTACAACATCTGGTGCAGGCCACCATGCAATCTCCTGAGCTGCCCCAGGCCTGGTTAAGCCTGGCAGAGGCGCAGGTACAGAGCCAGCAAGAGCAGCAAGCCCTGGAAACCCTGCGCACCGCGGCCCAGGCCCTGCCTGGCAGTGCAGGCATCTTCTTTGCGCTGGGCTCTCGCCACCTGGCAGAGAACCACCCCACCCAGGCAGTTGCTGCGTTGCAGCAGGCTGCCAGCCTGGATCCATCTGCCGCAGATATCGCCCTGCTGCTTGGACAAACCCAGGCCAGCCTGGGTTACCAGGAAGAAGCCATCCAGGTGCTGTGCAATGCCTATCAACAAGAACCATTCTACCCTGGCCTGGCTTACGCTTACGCCCAGGTGCTGCTTGCCAGGAACGCCTGCGCCCAGGCTATCACACCACTAGAGACCGCCATTCAATCCAGCCCCGAGGCGCAGCAACAGGAAATATTGATCGCTTTGGGAAGCGCCATCCTGGCTGCCTGGGCCAGGGGCGATCCATCCGCCATGCTTTCACGGGCGATCAGCGCATTGCAGCAGGCTCTCGCGATCCTTCCTGCCCCTGCTGAGGCGCAGGGATTGCTTGCCGAAGCCCTGCTTGCCAACGGTGAACATGCCCAGGCGCTCAAAGTCTACCAAACGGTTTTTGATACCAACCTTGCTCAGAACGCGGCTTGGGCCAGCCGCCTGCCTTTTGGCTTGGGACGTGCTGCCCTGGCCCTGGGGCAGTACGAAACCGCCATCGCCGCCCTGCAAGAGGCCGTGCAAGCCGACCCCGCCAACCCGGCCATTTACCGGGCGCTCTCCGAGGCCCAACAAGGAGCCAGGCTGGATCTCAACGCCTATCAGGCCGCCTGCGCCGCCATCGAGGTAGGCGCCGAGGATACCAATACCCTGCTCTGGTTTGCCAACCAGATCGACCAGCTCTTCCCCACCAGCCCTGCCTCGCCGACCGAGCCAACCACCGCTGCCCGCGCACAGGCGCTTCAGGCACTAGAACAGGCGGCAGCCTTATCCCCGCAACGCGCCGATGTTCATCTGCGCCTGGCAGAACAGCAGTTGCGGGCAGGCCAGCAGAACCTTGCCGTTCAATCTTACAAAAGGGTTTTTGAGACCGAGATCAACACCAGCGCTGACCTGCAAACCGCTGGTACCGCGCTGCTGGAGTTTGGCGAAATCCGCACCGCCATCAACTGCCTGGAACGTTCCGTTGTGCTGGAACGCCGCGCCGGCAGCCGTCTATCCCCCGGGCTGCTCGCCAGCCTTTCCCGAGCCTACCGCCAGGCTGGCAATTTAGAGCTTGCCCTCGATCACCTGGAACAGGCGCTGCCGCTAGATTCTCGCAACCCCATGCTTTACCTGGAAAAAGCCAGGTTGCTCCAAGAGCTACGCCGGGATGAAAACGCCCTGGCATGTCTGGAACAAGGTATTGAAAACACCCCCCTTGACCACCAACAGGCCAGCCTGCACCAGGCGGGTGCGCAGATCCATCGTTCGCAGGGCAACCTGCCCGCGGCTTTACTGCATGCCCGGCTGGGCCTGCACCTTTGCCAGGCCTACCCGCCGCCAGATCAAGATCAACTCGACTTTAGCCTCATCCACCTGGCCCTGCTCAACCTGACGGCGGAGATGTACCGTTCCCTGCTGCAGCCAGATCAGGCCCGGCAGCTCTTAGAGCAAGACACCCCAACCGCCATCCACAGCCTGGCCCCCTCCACACCCGAAGCGCTGGAAAACCTCTGTCTGCACGCCGAACTCACCCTGGACGCGGGCGATCAGGCAGAATTCCAGCCTGCGCTGCCTCCCAATGTGAGCATCGAGGGCAAGCCGCGGCTGTTCGCCCTGCAAACTCGCCTGGCAGTCCGCACCGGCGCAGGCGAAAACTCCGCAACCGAGAGCACACGCCAAGCCCTCGATGGCATTGTGTCTCAAACCATCCGCCAGTCCGACCGCCAGCCGCCCATCAGCCAATGCCTGGCCTTATTCGAAGCCGCCCTGGAACTGCCCGCTTGGGAGATCGCCCGTGAAATCGTGGAAGCGGCGATTAAGTGGTACCCTGCCGAACCGCTCGTTCACCTGGCCCGGGCACGCTGGCTCACCCTGCGAGCCGAATTCCAGCACCTATGCCAGGCCAACCAGGTAACGTTCCATGCTCCCGGGCAAGAAGCCCTCTCTGCTGCCAGTCAGAACGATCTGCTGGATGCCATAGATGCAGTCAACCGCCTGTTGAATGAATTTCAAACCCGGGCACAGATCGCCAAGGCATTAAAGACGGTTGCCCCAGGCCCGGCCAGTATATCGTCCCTGGAAACCGTACCCGCGAACCCGGTACTGGTTCGCTGGCAGGTGCGCGGCCAGGCAGCCTTCAGCACCCAAGCGCAGGATATCGACCAGATCCTACCCACCATCTACCGCCGTCCTGGCAGAGCCTTCCAATATGCTGCGGAGGATGCCGCCGCTCTCATCGCCGCCCTCAACCGGTTATCGCCTGCTACAGGGGCCCCCGCTATCACCAAAACCATCTTGCAGGCCGCTCGCCCGTATCCCAAACACCCCCTCGTACTGATCCAGGTTGCCCTGGCGCTCGCCTCGATCAACCCTGCTGAAGCGCTTAAGACCGCCCAGGCCGCCGCAAAGGCCTCCTTCTCAGGGGCAGCAGTATATGCCGCCCTGGCCAATGCCCTGAGCGCGCGGCTGGCTCATCTAAGCGGAGATCACGCTGCAGCCCAGGCTTTTATCGAGCAGGCGCTGACCCTCTGGCCCGAAGAACCCCGCTGGCAATTCCTGGCAGCCGATATCTGCGCCGCCAGCCACGAGGCAGATCAGGCCATCAATCATCTCGAAAACGCTGTTCAGCAGGATCCCGCCTATCTCGCCGCGCAAATGGCGCTGGGCAAGGCTTACCTATCTACCCAGTCAGGCAGCAGCGACCATGCTCTGCAGGCAATCCCCATCTTCCAGCGGGCAGCCCAGTTGTCTCCTGGGGCACCCGAGCCGCTCATCTGCCTGGCACAGGCGCAGCTGCAAGCCAATCTCCTGCCAGAGGCCACCCAAAGCGCAGAGCAAGCCGCCGCCCTGGGTGGAGATTCAATCGAGCCGCTGCTGATGCTGGCAGATATCACTTTGCATCAAGACGATCATCAAGCATCTCTTGGCTATGCGCAAAGAGCATATCAGCAGTGCCCCGAAGATCCCGAAGCCGCCATCCGCCTGGCCCAGGCTCTGCACGCTCTCCAACGAACAGCCGAGGCCATTCAGATCATCGAGAAAGCCATTCCCGGCGCGCCGGACGCCCTCCCGCTGCAATTATTCCGCGCCAGCCTGCTGCGCCAGTCAGGCAAACTGGATGCCGCCCTGGAAGTGTATAAAGAGTTGGTGCTGCAAAAGACCGCCACGCCCCAGGTGTTTGCTCTGCTGGCCAAAACTCTGGCAGAAAAAGACGAGCTCCCCTCCGCAGTGCGCGCCGCCCAACGCGCTGTGCAAGCCTCCCCCAAAGAAATGTCCGCCGCGGAGAAAGGCGAACTGCACGCCCTGTTGGGTCACCTGATGCGTATTTCGGGACAGTTGGATCAGGCCATTCACCATCTGAGTGCGGCGGTTCTATTGATCCCCAACGCACTGGATCCGCACCTGGAGCTAGGGCTGGCGCGCAAGGAACGCCGCGAATACCCGCAGGCGCTGCAAATCTTCCAACGCGCCACTGCCATCGCCCCGCAGGATCCCCGCCCCCACTACCAGGCCGGCCTGGCGCTCAAGGATAGCAAAGATTACCGCGAGGCCGAAACCATGCTGCGCCGGGCTGCCAGCCTTGCCCCAGAGGATGTGAACATCCGCAAGCAGCTGGCCGCGGTCGTCGCCCTGAACCTGGTCCACAACCCCAAGCCACGAGGCATTCAACGATGACGAATTCTGCTCACTGCCCACCCACACCAGGCCAGCCTCTGGCGCGTCCGGAAATCCTGCGCCTTCTCTCTGCCGCCCTGACCGTGCAAGAGTGGCGCTATGCCCGCTCCGCCGCCCGGGCATGGCTGGCAGCCTTTCCAGGCGACCTGGATGTCCAGCTCCTGCACGCGCGGGCGCTCCTGGCAGAGGGCGCTCGCTCCGGGCAGGAGCAGGCCTTGTGCACCCTGAAAACGCTCACCAGCACCGACCCTGAAAACACGAATGCCTGGCTGTGGCTCACCGCCGTCCAGCGAGTCCTGGAGATGGATACCACCCACAGCGAAGCCTGCACGGCCGTCCTTGCTCCGGGCCACTCCCTGACCGGCTTCCCAGCCTGGGCGCCTCCACTCGCCGAGGCCCGCCGCGCCCTGCAAGATGCCGACAACCCCAGGCTCAAACACGCTGAGATCCTGGCCCGCCAGGCTTCGGCCCAGACCCAAGATTCTGCCCTGGCCGCGGTGACACACCTGCGCATTGTTTTGCGCCGCGGCGAGCTGCCTCCCCTGGCAGTCAGCAGCCTTGCCCAGGCCTACCATCAGCGCTGGCCCCTATGTTTGCAGTTCATTTTAGCTCTGGCAGATAGCCAGATGAATACCGGCTCAACCGAGCAGGCCGTCGCCTTGCTGCACCAGGCCGTTTCGATGGATGTGGCCGGACAGGTGATGCAGCGGCTGTGGGGCGCAAGCTCACCCTACCGCAGCCTGTGGCCCGACAGCATCGAGATCGCTCCCGGCAGCCCGCTCAATCCACAGAACATTCCCATCCCCGCCGCAGTCAGCGCCGCCCTGGGTTGGAATCAATTGGCCACTGGGTTGGTCGCCACACCCCCCGCCAGTCGGGCGCCAAAATCACAGCCCAGCGCAGCCCCTTACGTTGCCAAAGCCAGCCCCCCTTGCACGACCGAAACCCTTGCCCCCCTGCAAGGCCCAGCCCAACCGGTCGAGCCGCCCTCCCGGCCCTACCAGAGGCTGCCACAACGCAAACAAGCGCACACCGTACCAGATGCCCTGCGGCCCATCCAGAAAGATCTGCAGCGCATCGCCTCGCGCCTCAAGCAGCCTCACCTGGCGCACCTGGACGGCCGTTTTCCCGTTTATGTCATTTTCAGCACCCGCCTGGGCCTGCAAAAGCAATATGGCCTCCCCAGCGCACAGAAAATTGAAGAGCAGCTACAACTACTCGCCCAGGCCGTGCGCGGCAGCCGCACAGGTTACGAAACCTGGGGCGCCGCCCTGCTCTTGGCTGATGATCCACGCAGTACAGCCGCCTACCATCTTAAGCCAGCCGTTTATAATGATCCCTGGAGCCTGAAATTGCTCCTGGCGGACCTCGACCAGGAACTGGAGCAACGCGGCGAAAGGATTGGCGCAGTCCTCATCGTGGGCGGGCCTGAAATTGTGCCGTTCCACCACCTGGCAAACCCTGTCGATGATGCCGACCAGGATATCCCTTCCGATAACCCCTACGCCACCCGAGACGAAAACTACTTCGTGCCCGAGTGGCCGGTTGGTCGCCTGCCCGGCGGCAGCGCCAATGATCCGGAACCCCTGCTCCAGTTGATCCGCGCCATCGCCCAGCGTCACACCGGCCAACATCGCCACCAGCCACTCTATCGCCGCTGGTGGCTGCTCATTCAAGAATGGTTATCCCGCTCGCTTCGCTCCCCCAAGAGCAGCTTTGGTTACACTGCCGCCGTCTGGTGGCGCGCTTCCCTGTCGGTTTTCCGCTCCATCGGTGAGCCGCACGGCCTGCTGGTCTCTCCGCCCGTACAGGCTTGCGAAGGGAAAGCATCACCGGGCAGCGCCCAGGCGGCCGCGCCCCAAAACGGCGCTTGCCTGCAAATGCGCCCCGCCCGGCTGGGTTACTTCAACCTGCACGGCCTTCCCGATGCCGCCGAATGGTACGGGCAGCGCGACCCGCTTGAAGCCGGTAGCGGGCCCGACTTTCCCATCGCCCTGCGCCCCCAGGATGTTGTCAACGGGGGCCGGGCACCCCTGGTGGTTTTCAGCGAGGCCTGCTACGGCGCACACATCTACAACAAAAAAGTGGATGAGGCCATCTCGCTGAAGTTCCTCTGCAGCGGCAGCCAGGCAGTGGTCGGTTCCACCTGCATCTCTTACGGCTCCATCAGCACCCCGCTCATGGCGGCAGACCTGCTGGGACGCGTTTTTTGGGGCTTCGTATCGGAGGGCCTGCCCACCGGCGAGGCTCTGCGGCGGGCCAAACTGCACCTGGTGCGCGAGATGCACCGCCGCCAGGGTTTCCTGGATGGAGAAGACCAGAAGACACTCGTATCGTTCGTGTTGTACGGCGATCCACTGGCGCTGCCAGTGCCCACCCATAAGGCCGCTAAGGCAGCCCTGCGCCCTCTGAGCATCCCCGCACAGATCAAACAAACCTGCGGGCGCAGCCAGGCCAACACTCCGCCCGCCCCCGTTTCCCCCGAGTTGATCAGCCACGTGCGCCAGGTAGTATCCAAACACCTGCCCGGCATGGCAGATGCCGAAATGCACGCCCGGCAAGCCTGGGCGCCCCAGAAGAACGCCTGCCACGATTGCCATTGCAGCGGAGATTGTCCCAGCTCTCACCCTGCAGCCAAAACTCCTGCCGCAGCCGCCAATCGCGAAGTGATCACCCTGCGCAAATCCATCGCGCAGGCCGACCTGGTCCACCACCAATATGCACACCTAACCATGGACAAAAGCGGCAAGTTGTACAAGCTGGTAGTTTCTCGCTAGATCACTCATTAGCCGTCGAAAATGGGTGCTTGCAGGTGCAAAACGCCTGCAAGCACCCATTTTCGACAAGTTGCCCCTCTCGTGGTATCATTGAAAGGCAAGATAGCAATCACAGACCGCGAGAGACGCATTGTACAATCGCTCTTCATCTTCCTTTCTTCGTTGGGGATCGCTGGCGATGGTGTTGTTAGCCGTCATCTTAGCGATCCTTCAATTAGTGTCCTTCAGCCGCACGTGGGCCAATTTTCCCCCTGGGTTGACCATCGCCAATATCCCGGTGGGCAACCTATCCCGCGCGGAGGCCTCGCAGCGCTTGCTGGAAGTTTACTCGTTGCCGGTCGAGCTTCACTATGGCGAGGCGGTCATCCAACTCAGCCCCACCACCGTGGGCTTTACCCTCGACATGGAAGCCATGCTGGCGGCAGCAGATATGGAGCGCACCCGCCAGCCGTTCTGGGAGGCATTTTGGGATTACCTCTGGGAGCGCCCCACCACAAGCGCCAATATTCCTCTCAGTAGTTCCTACTCGGAAGAACGCCTGCGCACCTACCTTGCTGGCGAGGTCGCCAGCCGCTACGACCGTCCTCCCACCACCTCCATGCCCATTGCCGGAACGGTCAACTTCGAGGCCGGTGAACAGGGCACCGAAATGGATATCGACCGTTCCGTTCTGCTCATCGAAACTGCTCTGCAATCCACCACCTCAAGAACCGTTGCCTTGCCCCTGCTGCGCACCTCGCCCAGCCGCCCTACCTTTCAAAACCTGGATGTTCTGCTCAGGCAAACCATTAACATCTCCGGCTTTGATGGCATCATCGGTGTATACGTGCTCGATCTGCAAACCGGGCAGGATATCCGCCTGACCCTCTCGCAGGGCCAACCTCTGGCCTACCCGCCCGACGTGTCTTTCACGGGCAGCAGTACGATCAAAATTCCTGTGATGGTCTCTGTATTCCGCCGATTGGGCGAAAACCCCGACGCGGTGACCACTCAAAACCTGGAAGATATGATCGCCCGGTCGATCAACACAGCCACCGATTGGCTGATCCAAAAGGTGGTTGACCCCATCAATGGGCCTCTGCGGGTGACAGAAGATATGCAAGCCTTGGGGCTCACCAACACCTTCCTGGCAGGCTTTTTCTACCAGGGCGCACCGCTGCTGCAAGCCTATTCCACCCCTGGCAACCAGCGCACAGACGTGATCACCGAGCCGGACCGATACAACCAGACCACCCCCACCGAGATTGGCACGCTCCTGCAAGATATTTACCTGTGCGCCCAAATTGGCGGCGGGGCGCTGGTAGCGGCCTTCCCCGGCGAGATCACCCAGGCCGAATGCCAGAGCATGATCAGTTACCTCACCCGGGATAAGATCGCCCTACTGATCGAAGCAGGCGTGCCCGACGGCACCAACGTAGCCCACAAACACGGCTGGGTCACCGATCCCTACGGCATCATCCACGACATGAGTGACGCCGCCATCGTCTTCACACCGGGCGGAGATTATGTATTGAGCGTCTATCTATACCACCCCACCCAGATTGTTTTTGAACCGGCGAACAACCTGGTAAAAGATCTCTCTCGGGCCGTTTACAATTACTATAATACTTCCACACCCTGATCGCCATGCTAATTTGTCCTTCCTGCAACACAGAAAGCCCTACCGGTTTCCATTACTGCGGCGCTTGTGGGAAACCCCTCCCCCTGATCTGCCCACAGTGTGGCCTGGAGAACCCCTCCGACTGCGAAACATGCGCTCACTGCAACGCGCCCGTCTCGCCCTCCGGCATGGAACTGTTCGAAGTAGCCATGGAAGGCGAACGCCGCTTTGTTGTGGTCATTTTTGCCGATATTGCCGGCTTTACCCGCATGGCAGAGATCCTCGACCCCGAAGAATCCACCCAATTAGTTAATCGCTGCCTGGACGAACTGACCAAAATCGCCGTTGAGCATGGCGGCAGGCTGGTTCATTACCTGGGCGATGGCCTGATGGTGGTCTTTGGCGCACCCGCGGCGCACGAGGACGATCCCGAACGGGCGGTCAAAGCTGCCATCGTTATGTGCGACCACATCCGGCAGATCAAGTTCGATATCCAGGTGCCGGTCATTTCCCTGCACCTGGGCCTGGCCTGCGGGCAGGTGGTTGCGGCGGGCGTTGGCAGCCAGGGCCGCAAAGAATACAATGTGATCGGCAGCGCCATCAACCTGGCTGCCCGCCTGGAAGAAGCCAGCGGCCTGAACCAGATCCTGGTCAGCCAGGAGCTGGCTCAGATCACCGACCATGCATTTGCTTACAAACCAGTGGTTCTGCCGCACCTGCAAGGCTGGGATGGGGAAGTGCATGCCTATGAGCTTTTGGGACGACACACCGAGGCTCAGCAGCGCCGGGCAGGCCCGGCGCACTCTACCCTGGTTGGACGCCAGACCGAGCTTGCTCAGCTCTGGCAAGCCGTCTATACGCTGCAGGCCAATCAAGGCGCCATCGTCTCGGTGATCGGCGAAGTTGGCATCGGTAAATCTCGTTTGCTGCACGAACTTCACAGCCAGGTCGAAAAGGCAGATCCCGGCTTACGCTGGCTCAATGCTCAGACCACAGAGACTGGCGAAACCCTGCGCTATGGCTGCATGCAATCCTTGCTGCGCAACGCCATTGGCGCAGTCGGATCCGACGACGCCGCCCACATCTCAAAACTGCTCAAGGAGCACCTCAAAACAGTCAGCCCCAAAGAGGCCGATGAGGTCTACCCTTACCTGGCACATGCCATGGGCCTTCCCTTGCCGCCCAAAACCCGTGATGAGTTCGAGTGGCTGAATGAAGAGACCCTCCTGTGGCAAACCGGGCGCATGCTGCAGGCCTGGCTGCGCGCCCTCGCCCGCCAGCAACCGGTGGCCCTGGTCATCGAAGATGCCCACTGGGCCGATCCCGCCTCCATCAGCCTGATCGAGCAGCTTTTCCCCCTGGCAGAGGAAATACCGCTCCTCATCATCCTATCTTTCCGCCCCGAAACCACTTGCACAGGCTGGAGGCTGCGCCTGACTGCTCACGCCGCCCTGATGGCGCATTACACCGAAATCTGGCTGCAACCACTGGAAGAAGAGGAGATCCAGCATCTCCTCCAATTGATCCTGGATACCCAAAACGTTCCACGGAACGTGGTTGAGTTGGTTCGCAACCGCGCTGAGGGCAACCCCTTATTCATCGAAGAACTGGTGCGCTCCATGATGGACCGCAAAGCCTTGCAGCAAGATGCGCGCGGCCGATGGTCATTGCCCCATAACTGGCAGGAGATTACCATCCCCAACACCATCCAGGGCATCTTGCAGGCCCGCATTGATCGCTTGAACCGAGATCCTAAACGCATGATCCAACTGGCGGCCTGCATTGGGCGAGATTTCAATAAAGATATTCTGATCGAGATCGCCCCAACCATCGGTGTTCCTCAGGCCAGCATCCTGCCCAGCCTGGCTGCATTGGAGAAGGCTGGCCTAATCCAGATCCTTACGCCATCCTCCCAGGCCAATCAATATCGCTTCAAGCACGTTCTGATCCGCGACACGATCTACCGCGGCCTGCTGCGAGCCGCACGCGCCCAGTTCCACACCGCCATCGCCTGTTGGTACGAAGAACACACCCTTACCACTGCCGAACCGCCCTATGCTTTGTTGGCTTACCACTATGGACAAACGGACGACGCCAACAAACAAATGGATTACTACACCAAGGCTGGCTTCCAGGCAGCCCAGGGTTACGCTAATCAGAATGCACACCTGTTCTTCACCAAAGCGCTGGATTTGATTGAAGACCCTGCCGAGCGCTATAAGCTCCTTTTGGAGCGCGAGAGGGTGTGCAACCTGATCGGTGACCGCGACCAGCAGCGCGCCGACCTTGAAGAGCTGCTCAAACTGGCCAACGGGAATGTGGATGATGCGCAACGCGCCATCGTATATAACCGCCTGGCAATCTGGCACGAATCCTGGGGAGAATATTTGGCCGCCCATGCCGCCTCCCAACAAGGGTTAGAGGCAGCCCACCGCGCCGGAGCGCGCAGCAGCGAGGCCGAAAGCCTGCACCGCATTGCCAGCGCATCGTGGCGGCAAGGGAATTTTAACCAGGCGCTTGAATCTGCACAAACCGCCCTCGAAGTAGCCCGTTCGGTCAACGACTCGGAGCGCGAAAGCATCAGCCTGACCACCATGGGCATTGTCTACCGCACCCTTGGCAACCTGGACAAAGCCCGCGTCTGCTACCAGCAAGCCCTGGATATCCGGCGCAGGCTGGGCGACCGGCGCGAGATCGCCATCAGCCTCAGCCAGATGGGCAACGTCCATTACGATCTGGGGGCTTTCTCCAAAGCCCTGGATTACCACCAACAAGCGCTACAACTGTTTGAGCAGGTGGGCGATCGCCGCGGCCAGGCCTGGAGCCTGAGCGGGGCGGGAAGCGTCTACCTTGCCTGCGGAGATTATGAGGCTGCCCACCGCTACTTTAGCAAAGCACTGGACCTCCGCAAGATCGTCCACGACCGCCGCGGCGAAGGTGTGGCCTATAGCGACTTGGGCAATGTCACCCTGGCCAAAGGAGATGTGACGCTCGCAAGCAGTCTGCTCCGCGAATCGGTGCTCATGCTGCAAGACCTGGGCGCACGCCGAGACGAGGTACATGCGCTCACCTACCTGGGACGGGCATTGGAGCTTGCCGGGAACTACGCAGAGGCAGAATCCACCCACCAACAAGCGCTTGCCCAGCGCCGCGAATCGGGCCAGCAAAAAGCCGCCATTGATAACATTGCCGGGCTGGCTCGCACCGCTCTGGCCCGTGGAGAAAACCGCAAAGCCTACGCATATGTGAGTGAAATTCTGGCTCAGGTGCAAGGCCAGGGACTGCCAACATCTGAGGCGCCCTTCCTGATCTACCTGACCGCCATCCAAACCCTGCGCACCTGCGAGAAGGCCGACGAAGCCCAGAAAGTCCTTTCCGAAGCACAGGCGTTGATCTCGAAGCGCGCCGAGCAGATCACCGATCCCAATCTGCGCCGCAAATTCCTCGAAAACGTGCCAGAAAACCGCGTCATTCTCAACTTCAACGAACTATAAGTCCACCCTGGGCATCCTGGTTAACCTTCCTTTTGTGGGAGAAACAACCGTGCGCAGCGAATCAGAAATGCTCCAGTTCATCCTTGCTTATGCCCGCCAGCACGACGAGGTGCGCGCGGTGGTAATGAACGGCTCGCGCGCCAATCCCAACGTCCGACCCGATCCATTCCAGGATTATGACATCATCTATTTCGTGCGAGAGGTGGCGCCTTTTGTGCACAACCCGGAGGTGCCAGCCTATTTTGGCGAGATGATGATCCTGCAAATGCCGGAACATATGGGCACCCCACCCCCTACCGATGACGGGCATGAATGTTACCTGATGCAGTTCATGGACGGCAACCGTATCGACCTGAGTTTTTATTCCCTGGAAGAACTCCCGCACAAGCTGGAAGATTCGCTAACGATCGTTCTATTGGACAAGGACGGCTTGCTCGGCGAGGTGCCGCTGCCCAGCGAGCTAAGTTACCTGCCCCAAAAGCCCACTGCCAAAGCCTTCGATGATTGTTGCAATGAGTTTTGGTGGCTGAACCCTTACGTTGCCAAGGGGCTGTGGCGGGATGAGCTGACCTACGCACACGATATGCTCGACGCCTACCTGCGCGAACAATTGATGAAAATGCTCACCTGGTACTGCGGCATGAAATGCAATTTTCAACAATCTGTGGGCAAACTGGGCAAACGGCTGAAAGATCACCTGAGCGCCGAGCAGTGGGCGCTGCTGGAACGCACTTACGCCAACGCACAGCCAGATCAAACCTGGGAAGCCCTCTTTGCTATAGGTGAGCTATTCCGCCAGGTGGCACGCCCGGTAGCACAGACCTTTGATTTTCATTACCCCACTGAGGAAGACCGCAAGGTATCAGAGTACATAAAACAAATTCGGGCGACAGAAAAGCTGCCGCCCGAATAAAGCCTGGTTTTTCGTTGTACTACGCCGGCCAGCTTACGGCGCTGGCTCGTCTGCCGCAGTGATGTAGAAGAAATCCTTCTCGTGTTCTCCTGCAATATAGCGGTTGATATCCGTCTCCATCTCGTCTGGCAGCAAAGGCAAAACCTGGATACCGGTATCCGTGTAATCAAAAGCCGTGAAGTGAACGCTGGTATCGTTGATATCCAGCAGCATTCCCTCCCAGACATCCACCGCCAGCATTGCATCTGCCAGCGTGGGCATGCTGATGCTCGGCCCGGCAAAATAGTACAGGATATTCTCGTCCTGATTCATGCCAATGCCCGAGCGGATCACTACCACATCCCAATCTACCGTGCCGCCCCAATAATAGGCCGAATTGATGAACACATACTCGCCAATCTGCCCCTCGTGGATCACCATGCGGCAATTTTGCCGGTAGGCCAGCATGTCCGATGTCAGGTTGAAATCGGGCCCCCACTCGCCGATATGCAGCCTGCCGTCATCATAGATCGCCAGCGTGGCATAGTCCCAACGCGCCCGGATCGGCACTAAACCATCCAACATCGCCCCGTAATGACCATGGGTGGCCTTAAAACCACCGTTGAAGGCTGCCAGGATGGTGCCCGAATTCAGATCCTCTTCCGGGATCGTGCCATCGCCGTGCAGCCCGCCGGGTTCAGCTGGCTCTGCCAGGCCCAGAACATAGTTCAGGTGCACGTAGCGCAGATCAAAGGCGACAATCGCCACATAAGCATAAGGCCGCTCGGGATCAGGCCGCACAAAAGTGCGAGCAGCAACCATCCTGCCCGAAGATGTGTACAGGTAGGGCTGCCATACACCCTCGCCTTCCGCACCCGATAGCGAGTCGGCTGGTGGCGGCATCCAGGTAGGGAGAGGCGTCGGTGAAGGAGTCGCCGTGGCAAGCGGCTCTGGGGTAGGGACCGGAGAGGATGGGACAGATACCTGAGCAGCCCCGTCTTGTGCCCCCACCGTCGGGGCCGGGGTGGGTGTTTGCGTGGGGGGTGTAGCCGTCCAGACTGGCGTTAGCGAGGCGGGTACCTGAGGAGCCTCGCCCACCTCCCAGGGAGAAACCGGCTCCCCCCCGCCCGTGCTGTACTCCACCTGGCGGACAGCATCTCGCACCCGGAACAACATCGCTTCCAGTTTGGCAACCCCTTCGTTACCGATCACCGCCCGCAGTGGGTCTGCCAGGCGGTAAGCTGCTGTGGCCCAATGCCACTTTCCGTTGGCATCCCATCCCGCAATGGCAAAATACAGCACAAGCAGTACAGTAATAACAATCAAAATACGCCCCAAGATCTTTTTGATAGAGCGTCTCTGGTGTAGTTTATCTTCACTCATTTTTTACCGTATCCATGGTTAAAGGCTTGAACAACGCTGAATTTTACCACAAGCGTAAAAGCAGAAAGGAGCGATACATCATGTTACTGCGATCGTCTTACGTCGTGGTAAAATTCAGCGCAGAGAACAAACTACACGCCCCAGTAGCTCAATGGACAGAGCACCTGACTTCGGATCAGACGGTTCCGGGTTCGAATCCTGGCTGGGGCGCCATAATTTAGAAGCCTTCTTCTGTGTACACCCTTCCTAACACTCGCAAGTAAATGTCAGCAATCTGACCCTTACTCTAGAACGGAGTAGTTGTTTTAGAAGCGGAACTGAAGCGGAGAGAATTACTATGCCACTCACTCTCTCCCCTCCAAAACACCTGATTTCGATCCGCGAGGCAGCACAAATGCTCGCCTTAGCGAGCGTCGCTTACGCGGACTCGTTCAAGAAGGGTCCATTCGTGCAGCCATCTTGGCGGGGGGCCTGGTCGCCCCATTATTTGGATCACGCGATGTTGGCAGAATATTGGGCCTTGGCGGTGTGCATGGGGCAATGGCGGGTTCATTCAGGATAAGCAGATCAGGGTTTGCCATGAGGGTCTGGCACCAACCGCCACAGTTTGACCGGGCGGGTTGGTGTGCAGGTCTGCGCCGATGGACAACCCCGGCAGGCGCCGGCCTCACAGCCATCTACCACCTGCAAGCGCCCCAGACGCACCAGGTGGTCTAGCATCTGCTCCACCAGTGCCGGGCTTACATCCAGAGCACGCGCCAGCTCGGCGGTGCTGTGCGCCGAGCTCTGCTCCAGCAGGCTCAACAAGCGCTCCAGCATCTTATACCCCCCAGCCCAGCAAGCGCGCCCCCTGGTAAATAAGCACGCCCACCCCTAGCGAAATGACCAGCAAAATACCAACCGAAAGGGCGGCCCAGCGCCATGCCCCTGTCTCCTGACGGATGACAGCCACCGTTGCAGCACAGGGCACAAAAAGCACGGTAACGGCCAGGAAAGTCAGGGCAGTGGCTGGCGAGTACACTGCTGCCAGGGTTGCTGCCAGACCAGCCTCGTTACCACCGCCGTGCAGCACACCCAGCGTAGCTATGACATTCTCTTTGGCCGCAAAGGAAGCCAGCAACGCCACCGAAAGCCGCCAATCGAATCCCAACCAGCGGCTGAGCGGCTCCAGCCAATACCCAAGCCGCGCCAAAAAACTTGTTTCAATATTTCCACCGGGCAATGTTGCCAGTAACCAGATGATCACCGAGAAAAGCAGGATGGTTGTCCCAGCTTTCTGTACAAACGCCAGCCCACGCTGCCATACCAGCAAGCCAATCGTGCGAGGATTGGGATGGTGATAAAGCGGCATTTCCATGATAAAAGCCGAGCGCTGTCCGCGGAATAACACCCGGTTCAGCACAATCCCGCTAAGAATCAGGATGACTAAAGCCAGCAATACCAACCCCCAGATGACCAATATGGCCTGCTGCCCAAAGAAAGCCGGTGCCAGAAAAGCCACTACAGCCAGGCGTGCCGTGCAGGGCACCAACGGGGCGATCAGAATGGTGACCAACCGCGCTGACCAGGAATCAATCACGCGCGTGCCCACCACGGCTGGCACATTGCAGCCAAAGCCCAAGAAAAGCGGCAAAAACGACTTGCCATGCAGACCCATCAGGTGCATAAAATTATCCATGACATAGGCTGCTCGCGCCATATAACCCACATCTTCCAACAAGCCAAAAGCAGCAAAGAAAATGAGCATGATCGGTAGAAAGGTCAGCACTGAACCAACGCCGCCTAACACACCATCCACCAGAAGACCTCTCAGCCAGAAGGGCGCTGGGGCCAGCCATTCTGATGCCAGCGCTGCCAGCGGTGCAATCACCCCTGAATCCAACCAGGTTTGCAGCGGCGCACCCAGGGTGAAGGTGAGCCAAAACACCACGCCCAGTACGCCCGCCAAAATAAACAATCCCCACACGGGGTGGGCGGCCCAACGGTCCAGCCGTTCGGTCAGGCTGATCTGCCCGATACGCGGTTGTTCCACCGCCGCCCTGACCATGCGCCCAATCCACTCATAACGCCCTGAAGCCACCGCCAACAACGCATCATCATGCGCCAGCAGTATTATGTGAACATGCTCCCATTGCTCGGGGGACAGGTGGTTTTGCATCATCTCCGTGACCTGCTGATCGCCTTCTAGCAATTTCAGCGCCACCCAATCAGCCGGGTAGGGGAACGGCACATTCCCCGTGATGATCTGCCGGAGATCCTCCAACACCGGGCGATGGTCAGCACGAATTTCGGGCTGGCGAGGTTGAATGATGCGGCGGCCACTCAACACAGTTTCTACGGTGTGCATCAATTCCTGAACGCCAACGGAACGCGTGGCTACAATGGGCATAACTGGCAGCCCCAGGGCTGCCGAAAGAATCTCTGCATCGACCTTTAAACCCTCCCGCGCAGCCACATCCATCATATTCAATGCCACAATCACAGGCGCTGGCAGCAGTACCAGTTCGGCAACCAGGTACAGGCTGCGCTCCAGGTTCGCCGCACTCACCATAGCAATCACTACATCTGGGCTCTCCTGCAAGATGAATTCGCGCGCAATCACCTCTTCAGGCGAGTTTGCCGTCAAACTATACGTGCCAGGAAGATCAACCAGCCGGTACGGATGCGCATTGTAGAGAAAATTACCCTCGCGCCGTTCTACTGTTTTCCCAGGCCAATTGCCCACATGCTGGTTCAAGCCGGTCAGCAGGTTAAACAAGGTGGACTTGCCCATATTGGGCTGTCCGGCCAGAGCAATGAGATATTTCTTCTCACTGATAGCCTCGTGATGTTGCGTTTCCAACAAAACAGGCTGTTGGTGATCCAGATTTGTCATACTCTACCTTGCCGGACAATCACGGTTTTAGCCTCACCGCGTCCCAAGGCCACGCGCGTCTCCCGAACACTGACGATCAACGGCCCATGCCCAAAGTTCTGCACCATGTGTATTGCAGCTCCTGGAGTAAAGCCCAATGAAACCATGCGGCTGACCATACCGCGCCCGCCGCACAGCTCAACAACCTGGGCTGGCTGGCCGGGCATCAGGTTGTCCAACGTTGTTTGGGCCGTATCGTTTGGCGGGTTCTGATGCAGGCAGGTTTTTCGATGTGCTCTCCATCCCAATCTAAGTTTCATGGTTGCCCTCTACACCTTCCCGGCTACAATCCGCACAATATCCGCTCAACAAGAGGTGGACGTCGGTGATCTGCACAGACTCTTTCGCCGCCACTTCGCGCACCACACGCTGCACCGAGGAAGCCTGGAACTCGATCACCTTACGGCACTTCAAGCAGGTGAAGTGGTAGTGCGGAGCCTGCGGGGCGGCTTCGAAATGACCGTGCTCTTCGCCCAGGCGGTGTTCTTGCACCAGGCCAAATTCCTTGAGCAGTGCCAGGGTGCGGTAGACGGTTGCCAGGCTGATACGCGGGTCTTGCTGGCGCACGCGGTCGTGTAGCGCTTCGGCATCCAGGTGCCCATGGCTCTGGCGCAGCACATCCAGGATCACCTGGCGCTGGCGGGTCATGCGCAGGCCTGAAGCGGTAATGGCCTGGTGTAGATCGGTCTCCATGGTTTCTCCTATTGAGATTGAAAATAATTCTCAATATCAATAATATTACAGAAGCCACATCCCCGCTAGTGACAAAAGTCACGTTCCTGCTCTTGCGCTTCTTGGAACAAACAGGCCCATTGCAACTATTATTATAGTTGTCGATATTGATATTTACCGTAATTCGCATTATAATAATAGTTGACAAAGGTTTTAGAATCACGTTGAGGAACTAAAAAATGCGCCATTTCAACCGAACGGTATTTTGCGCCGCAGACAGGCAAGTTTGCTGAGATATAGACTTAACTCTAAGGAGTGAGTGAGATGATCATGCGGGTTAATCAAGAATTATGTACTGGGTGCGGCACTTGCGTAACCGCATGTTCCAATGCAGCCATCTACCTGGTGGATCATCGGGCTGTGATTGAAGAAGCGCTGTGTACGCAGTGCCAGGCATGTTTAGATGCCTGCCCCAACGGCGCCATTACCACCATCGCTGAACCGGTGCGGCCTGTGCCAATTGTGGTACGGCCTGTAGCGGAAAGAGGCATGATTCCCGCTCCCAGTGCGAGACCTTTGCCAGAATCCGCTGCCCCTGCGCGCAGCCTGGCGCCGCTGGCGGGAGCTGCATTGGCCTTTCTGAGCAGCGAAGTAGCCCCGCGCTTGATCGATGTTTTTATTGCCGCTCTGGAACGCAGGCTCGCACAGCCCACAAAAACCACGCTCGCCTCAGCGGCAACATTTTCGCCGGGCACAGCCCAAGGGAACAGATGTCAACGGAAACAAGCCCGCTTTCGCGGCGGGCATGCTGGAAAAAGAAATCGCAGAGGAAGGAGGTGAGAAGTATGCCAGGAGGAGATCACACAGGCCCTCGCGGCACTGGCCCGAGAAGCGGGCGCGGCATGGGCTATTGCAGCGGTTATAACCAGGGCGTTTTTGGCTTGGGAAACCGCGGTGCTGGCCGCGGCTGGCGGCACCGTTTTTATGCCACCGGTATCCCCGGTTGGGCACAACCCACGCCGGAGCAGGAAGCTGCTGAGCTAAAAGCCCAGGCTGATCTACTGAAGATTCAACTCGATGCCACCCAAAAGCGCATCGAAGAACTGACAACCAGAGCAGAATAAGCAGACGGGGCGGCATTTCGCCGCCCCTTTAACATCATATAGGAATGATCAATGCCGCAATTAGCCAAAGGCGGTAAATGGATATTCGGCTGGTGCAGCGTGGGGCCAGCCCGTCAGATCCGGATTCCGCCAGAAGCCTATACCGAATATGGCTTTAAACCAGGTGAGAATGCGATCATCCTACGCGGCAGCAAGCGCTCGGGGGGAATCAGCCTTGGCCGGGCTGCGGTGCTGGCAGGCTCGATTTTGCAATCACGCTGCCTGGGGCAAACCACCATGGGCGCCGAAGGCTGCTTTGTGCTGCCAATTGAGATCGGTATCCTTCCCGGCGAGTGCCTGTTGGTGGTGCGCGGCAGCGGCCTGGCGTTAGGCTTCTTGCAGTGCGGGCCGATCTACGAAGAAGCACTCAAACATCCCGAAATCAAACGATTTACAGTAGGCTGAAATGTTCACCTTGCGTTGTCTTGTTGATAACCATTCCTCTGATGTCATCCGCTACCAGGCTGAGCATGGCTTGGCTTTTGCTATTGAGACCCCTGCAGGGCAGATCCTTTTTGATACCGGGCAAAGCGGCAAGGTGCTGCTGCACAATGCCGCACAAATGGAGCTTGACCTGTGCCAGGTAGATGTGCTGGTGCTCAGCCATGCACATTACGACCATACCGGAGGGCTGGATGCATTTCTGCAAATCAGCCAACCTGGCCTGCCGCTTTATGCCCATACAGAGTTGTTTCGTGAGCGCTACGCCATCAAAGACGGGCAGGCGCGCAGCATTGGCCTGCACCTGGCACAGACTGACCTGGCACAGCGCGTCACCCTACACCTGAGCGCCAAACCAACCCAGGTATTGCCCGGGGTGTGGACCACCGGCGAGATCACCCAACGGACGGAATTCGAGGGGCGCAGCGCCCATCACTACATCCGGGCAGAGAATGGTTGGCAGCTCGACCCATACCGCGATGATCTATCACTGATCTTAGAAGCGCAGGCAGGCTTGATCTTGGTGTGCGGATGCTGCCACGCCGGGCTCTTGAACACTCTGGCACAGGCGCGGCGCATGTTTGATAAGGAGATCACTGCCATTGTGGGCGGCACGCATCTTGCCAGCCTGGATGCAAACACCCTGGCGCACGCCATCACGATTTTACGCACCAACAACATAGCACGTTCACCGTACTTATACCTCAACCACTGCACTGGTGAACATGCCCTGGCGGTCTTGACGCACGCCTTTGGTGAAAAGGTGCACCTCTGCCCGGCGGGCACCGTGCTGAGATTTGATTAGTAGCAAGGTTGCTATGAAAACGTGGAAAAAATTCGGCCTCATCACCATTGCCAGCATCCTGCTTATTATCCAATACATCCTGGCCTTTTTTATTTACAAGTTGCCGGGGTACCCTGCACTACAATGGGTGGGCGGGGCGATCTGGGTGCTCTCGCTCATCTTCGGCATTGCCCCCATCTTTGTTTTGCGTCGTGGCGGCGGCGTGGCAAAGGGGAAGAGTTACGTTGAAACGACACGCCTGGTCGACACCAGCCTGTACGCCATTGTCCGCCACCCGCAATACCTGAGCGGCATTTTGTTCAACCTGGCGCTGATGCTGCTCGCCCAGCATTGGCTGGTGATTTTACTGGGCGCCATTTCTGCCGCGCTGATCTGGCTGGATATTCAGGCGGCCGATCAAGATGCCGTCGAAAAATTCGGCGACGAGTACCGGCAGTATATGCAGCGCGTTCCCCAAACAAACTTGCTGCTGGGCATTTTCCGCTGCATTCAAGCCAAACGCTCTGGCGAGAATATGTAGTTGAGAAGGAGTCGCGGATGAAAATTATTCGCTTCATCGTAACGTATTTTTACACGCTGGCAATCTACATCGGCCTGCCGCTGCTTGGTTGGGGTCTCGATGATCTACCTGGTTTTTTCGCTTACCCGCAGCTGCTGGGCTATGCTATCAGCATTGCAGCATTTGGCCTGCTGGCTGCTTACCTGATCCAGCGCCCCGGCGGCATGGGTAATACCCTGGGCAAAGGCCAGGAGGGCAAGTTTGTGCCGCGCCAGCGTATTGTGCGAATTTCCATTACCCTGATGCTGTTTGGAGCGCTTATTTTCGTGCCCTTTGCTGATCGCCGCAGCATTGCCGTGATTGCAGATATCTCCCTGATGCGCTGGGTGGGGTTGGCGCTCGCCACCCTGGGGATGGCTCTGATCTTCTGGTCTAGCTGGGCGCTGGGCAGGCTGTACAGCCCTGAAGTGACCCTGCAGCAGGAACACCGCCTGATCGCCAGCGGGCTGTATCGTTATATCCGCCACCCGCGCTACCTGGGCGGCCTGCTCCAGGGGATTGGGCTGTCGCTGCTGTTCCGCTCGTGGATTGGGCTGGTCTTGACCTTGATCTTCGTGATCACAATCATGTTCCGCATCCGCGATGAAGAAGCCATGATGGGCCAGGCATTTGGCCAGGAATGGGCAGCCTACTGCGAAAAATCATGGCGGTTGATCCCTTTCATATTCTGATCAAGAGGCACTTATGTTTCACAGTGGATTGACGGGCAAGAGTAAACGGATGACGATTGCAATTCGAAATAAAAACAAACCAGATAATAGGAGTTTCTTGTATGCTCAGTAAAGAAAAAGTACTCGCAGCACTTGCGCAGGTGAACGACCCTGAACTGCACCGCAGCCTGACCGATTTGAAGATGGTGCGCGAGGTGCAGGTGCACGGCGGCAAGGTAGAAGTCACCATCGCCCTGACGGTGCCCAACTGCCCGCTGAAGAACCAGATCGAGGCAGATGTGCGCGCTGCCATCAGCGCCCTGCCCGAGGTCAAGCAAGTGTCGGTCAAGTTGGTTGCCATGACCGATGAGGAGCGCAAGGCGCTCTTTGGAGAGCCAAAAGAAGGCGCTGCAGCCGCATACAATCACATCCAGCGCGTGGTGGCCGTAATGAGCGGCAAAGGCGGCGTGGGCAAATCTCTGGTCACCGGCCTGCTGGCAACCGCCCTGGCAAAGGCAGGTTACCAGGTGGGCATCCTGGATGCTGATATCACCGGACCCAGCATCCCCATGCTGTTTGGGCTGCATGGGCCAGTGGAACCCGGCCCGATAGGCCTGCGGCCCATGCAGAGCGGATGCGGGATCAAGATCATGTCGATGAACTTTCTGCTGGAGAGCGAAGACCGGCCGGTCATCTGGCGCGGCCCTCTCATCGGCAGGGCCATCACCCAACTTTGGGGCGATGTGATGTGGGGCGACCTGGATTACTTATTGGTGGATCTGCCACCAGGCACATCAGACGCTTCGCTGACCACCATGCAGTCCCTGCCGGTCAATGGGATCGTGATGGTCACTACCCCGCAAAGCCTGGCTTCCATGATCGTGCGCAAGGCCGTGCATATGGCGCAAGCGCTGCAAACGCCCATCGTCGGCGTGGTGGAGAACATGGCTTACTTCCTCTGCCCTGATACCGGCAAGCAGCATTTCATTTTTGGCCCCAGCCATACCAACGAAGTGGCTCAGACTGCCGGCGCTCCGCTGCTGGCGCAGTTACCCATCGACCCGCAAGTAGCCGCTTTGTGCGATGCCGGGCGAATTGAAGATGTTCACCTGGATGAAATCACTGCCTTGCTGGATGCCTTTACCCATATTCCTGCCGTGCACGTCAGCAGTCACAGGGCAGGCCACAAACCCTTTTCTGCTAAGGCCCACCAGTTGATCGAAAGCCGAGAAAGCATGGGCAGCCTGGAAAATCCAGATGCGCGGGGTTTTGTGCGCGGTTGGTGCGGCGACAGCATGCAAATTGATTTGCAACTGGCCGGAGAGGTGATTCAAGATGCCCGTTATATCACCGATGGCTGCGGCGCCACGATGGCCTGCGGGGGTATGCTTGCCCGGCTGGCGCGCGGCAAAACGCTGGCTGCAGCGGAGCAAATCACGCCGGAAGATCTGCTCACCGCATTAGACGGGCTGCCCGAAGGTCACGAACACTGTGCACAGTTGGCAGTGAACACACTCCGCCAGGCGATTCAGAACGCAGCGGGTACCGACACAAGTACGGATTAATACACCACTGGGAGATCGAAAATGAGCGAAAAGGTAAAGATCGGCATCATCATTTGCGACCGCTACCACACCTGCGCTGGCGGGAAGTGCCTGCGAGCCATACGCAACAAAGAAGGCGCATTTGCCCAATACACTGACGCTGAAATTGAGTTGGTGGGCTACACCACCTGCGGCGGCTGTCCGGGCGGCAACGTGGAATACACCGGCGAAGAAATGGTGAAAAACGGCGCCCAGGTGATCCACCTGGCTACTGGCTTGCTGGTTGGCTACCCTCCCTGCCCGCGCGTTCAAACCTTCAAAGCCTTTCTGGAAGAACGCTACGGTGTAAGGGTTGTCTTGGGTACGCACCCCATCCCCACAAAGTATCTTGACCTGCATACCCGGCTGGGAACCTGGACCGGCCCTGCCTGGGAGGCGATGCTCGCGCCGACCATTGCCGACCAGGCCACGCGAGACGCGTATAACTGAGCCAACAGGAGGCCACAATGTTCTTTTCCGTCCGCTGCATGGACTGCGGCCACACCACGGCCTACCACCCCACTGATATTCATTGCCCCAAATGTAAAAGCCAGTGGCGTGAGGCCATTTACCCATACGAAGATATTGCGCCCACTTTTTACCAAAAAATTGCCGAGCGCAGGTTCGACCTGTGGCGGTACAGCGAGGTGCTGCCCATACGCAAAGAACATAAGATGCTCAAGTTGGGCGAGGGTGGAACACCCTTGATCCAGGCTGGCAACCTGGGCGAAATGTTGGGCTGCCCCAATATCTTCATCAAAGATGAACGCCAGGGGCCCACGGCTTCCTTCAAAGACCGCCAGGCGGCCGTGACGGTCGCCGCGCTCAAAGAGGCAGGGATCACCGAGATGGTAGCAGCCTCAACCGGCAATGTAGCCATTTCCTATTCGGCCTATGCGGCCCGCGCCGGGATCAAGTTGTGGGCCTTTGTCACCAGCCTGGTGCCGGCGGTAAAAATGCGCGAGATTGCCCTGTATGGCAGCCAGGTTTTGAAGGTGACCGGCACCTACGACGAAGTCAAGCGCATTGCTGCCGAATTTGCCGAGCAGCGCGGCTTGTACCTGGACCGGGGGGCGCGCACGATCACTTCCATCGAAGCGATGAAAACCATCGCCTATGAAATTGCCGAGCAGCTTACCGAAGAACTCGGCCCACCGGAAGAGCCCGGGGTACTCTGGCGCACACCCACCTGGTATGTGCAATCCGTCAGCGGCGGGATGGGGCCCATTGGCATCAGCAAAGGCTTCCGAGAAATGGCGCTCATGGGCCTCACCCGGCAGGTTCCGGCCATCGCCGCCATCCAGGCGGCAGGCTGCGCGCCCATGGTGCATGCCTGGGAGCAAAACCTGGAAGAGGCTGTACCGGTGACCAATCCCAGAACGCACATTGAAACCCTGGCAACCGGCACACCCGGGCGCACATACAGCCTCTTGCGCAAAGCCTTCAAAGCAGACGGAGGCATTTTTGAAAGCGCCACCGACGAGGAAACCTACCGCGCCATGCATATGCTGGCAAAAATGGAGGGCATTTCAGCCGAGCCAGCCGCCGCAGTGGCTTTTGCGGGCGTGTTCAAATTGATCCATGCCGGCGTGATCAGGCCGGATGATGTCGTGGTGATCAATTGCACCGGCCATACCATGCCAGCAGAGCCGCTGGTATTGGGTTCCGGATGGGCGCGCGATATCGAAATCCCGCATACAGAAGAGAGCCAACCCCAGGAAGAGGGATTGCTGGCCGCGCTCAGCCAGGTTGCTCCAGAGCGCTTCCCGCGCATTCTCATTGCTGATGATGCGCCCGACGCTCGCCGCCTGGTGCGCCGCATTTTACAATCTCAAGGCGAATACACCTTCTTTGAGGCCGCCAACGGCCGCGAGACACTGCAGTTTGCCAGTCAGGAGCACCCCGATCTGCTCATCCTGGATCTGATGATGCCCGAGATGGATGGCTTTGCTGTATTAGATATCCTGAGAAGCAACCCAGAGACTGCCGAAATCCCCGTGATCGTCTCCACCGCAAAAGAACTCACGCCAGACGAGAAAAACCGCCTGAAGGATCAAATCCAGGCGCTGATGCAAAAAGGCGGTTTTATGAGCGACGAGTTGCTCGAAGAAGTGAAATCCATCTTAGGGTAATTGGGGGGGGTGGAGGTATTGATGGCAGTGCGTGAAATCATCCTGTATGCAACGCATCAAGATGCTCTGCGAAAAAAGAGCAAGGCGGTTCCATTCATCAATCAGAAAGTGCGCCAGTTAATCCGGGATCTGAAAGACACCCTGGCAGCCAGTTCCGATGGGATTGGCCTGGCCGCGCCGCAGATCAACATCCACAAACGCGTGGTGATCGCCTGCCCGGGGGCCGAAATCGATGGCGAGTGGCAGGCCGGCCCGCCTGTCATCCTGGTCAACCCTGAGATCATCGAGGCCAGCGGCGAGCGCAGGGATTTCGATGGCTGCCTGAGTTTCCCGGGTTTATACGGCGAGACCGCGCGCCCGCATCATCTCCGCGTTACTGGCCTGGATGAGACAGGAGAGGCTTTCGATCGGGTCTATGAGGGTTTCAATGCTGTGGTCATCCACCATGAAATTGACCACCTGAACGGCGTTCTGTTCATTGACCGGGTCGAAAATTTAAAGGATTTGTACACGCTGCGCGAGAATGAGCGCGGCGAGATCGAGCGCGTGCCGGTAACCGTTAATATGCCATGAACACCTCATTAGATTGTATCCCCTGCCTTTTAAGGCAGACACTTGAAGCGGCCAGGATGGTATCCAAAGACCCTGCTGTGCACGAGCAGATGATGCGCGAAGTTTTGTATTGGACCAGCGAGATGGATTTGCGCCAGTCCCCGCCAGCCGTGGCGCAGCGCATCCAACAACGCTTACGCCAAATAACCGGTGTGGAAGATCCTTATCGCGCCGCAAAGGCTCGGCAAAACCACATCGCCCTTGAACTCTTGCCTTCTCTCAGGGCCAAGATTCAGTCATCTGCCGCCCCGCTAGAGACAGCAGTGCACATCGCCATTGCAGGCAATATGATCGACATGGGCGCTCATAGCGATGTAAGTGAAGCGGACGTCTACCAGGCCCTACAGCAAGCCGCCTCTGCCCCGTTCTACGGAGAGATGGATTTGTTTTCGCAGGCAATTAGCAAAGCGCGCTCCATTCTATACCTGGCCGATAACGCCGGCGAGATAGCCTTCGACCGGCTTCTGATTGAGCAAATATCGCCTGAGCGCATTACGCTTGTTGTACGCGGCGCTCCGGTGATCAATGACGCTACGCGGGTTGACGCACAGGCCGTTGGCTTGGACAAAATCGTTGAGATAATTGATAACGGATCTGATGCTCCCGGCACGTTGTTGGAGGATTGCAGTCCAGAATTCTGCCATCGCTTTGCCAATGCCGACCTGATCATTGCCAAGGGCCAGGGCAATTTCGAATCACTCAACCACCAGCCGGGCAACATCTTCTTTTTGTTTAAAGTCAAATGCCCCATGGTTGCCAAGCACGTGATGCAGCCCGTGGGAACACAGGTGTTGGTGCGTTCCAGCCTCGGCGCGCTGGCAACGGCACACTGGCTTTATCGTCAATCTGACAGTGGCTTGCCCGAATGAACGCCTGGTAAATCGACGGCGAACGCAGGAGCGTCTATGTTGACAAGTACATTTGGAAGCGTTCTATTAGCCAGCATGTTGGCTTGCCTGGTTACCACGATTGGTATCTATATCATCGCAAAGTATGAAAAGTGGGGCAACCAGAACATTGTCTATTTTATGAGCTTTGCCGCCGGCGTGCTAATCTCTGTGTCTTTCATACACATCATCCCAAAATCTTTTGGCATGAATGAGTCCGCCCCTATCTACCTCTTGGTTGGCTACATGGGGCTTTACCTCTTCAATCGCTTCGCGACTGCGTTTGTATGCCATGAACGCGACTGCGCCAACCTTTCCATTGGTATCATCCCCATGCTTGGCATTGGTCTGCACTCTTTCATTGACGGGATCATCTACTCAATAACCTTCAATGTCAGCATTTTTACCGGCACTCTGGCCGCCATTGGCATGGTGCTGCATGAATTTCCTGAAGGGATTGTTACCTTTTTGTTGTTGAAACGAGCCGGCTTTTCGCAAAAGAAATCGGTTTTATACGCATTCCTGGCGGCAGCCATCTCTACGCCGTTGGGAACGCTGGTTTCTTTTCCCTTCATCAACCAGATCGATCAGGCGACTTTAGGCGCTCTATTGGGGGTTTCGGCTGGGGCGCTGGTTTATGTGGGTGCCTCCCACCTGCTCCCTGCGGTTGAAAAAGAGAACCGCAAATATACCCTCTTCTCGCTCGGAGCAGGCATCTTGATCTCGGTTTTTATTGTTTTGTCGAAAGGCTAAAGGAGTGGAATGATGAACTATGTTTTCGGGCCGGTACCTTCGCGACGGTTAGGACAATCTTTAGGCATTGACCCCGTGCCGCTTAAAACTTGCAACTGGAACTGCGTTTACTGCCAGTTGGGGCACAGCAAGCCCTTGGTGNNTTTTCGCCCGGTGATGTGCCTGAAACGCTTGCGCAGCTAGAAAAGAGCGGCAGAGCTCAGGTTGTAGAGCGTCATGGAATGCGTTTTTGGAGCGCCTCCCCTGCCCATTATCCTGCCTTGAAACCGAAAACCAGAGGTGTTTAAATGTCCAAATTCTCATTGGATGTTCTGAGCAGATGTGTCCATCCTTATTTGGAATCCCATGATCCTGATATCATCCTGGGCGCAGTTTTCGGCGAGGATGTGGCGCTTACGCGCATAGATGACAGTATTTTGGTCTCTCATCTGGATCCAATCGTTGGTGCGGTGAAAAACATCGGCTGGCTCGCTGTGCACGTGGCCTGCAACGACATCGCCACCAGCGGCGCTCCGCCGCGTTGGGTCTTGCTGCTGGTGCTGGTGCCCAAGGAAGAAGATGAATTGCTCCTGGATGAGATCATGAGCGATATCAGCCGCGCAGCGCGTGAAATAGGCGTATCCATCATCGGCGGGCATACCGGTTACTCCGCCAATTTATCCAGGCCCCTGGTTGCAGTCACCGCCTTGGGAACCATATCTAACCGCATACCTGTGCGCACTAAAGGCGCACGGGTTGGCGACCATATCCTCGTCACAAAGGGGATTGCCCTGGAGGGCACTGCCATCCTGGCCTATGATTTTGCCCAGGTGGCCTGGCAATTAGGAATAAGCGAGGGTGAGATTATGGAGGCGCGTCAATTGATGAAGGGCGTGAGCATTATCCCCGAGGCGCTGGCGTTGGCCGAGAATGGCGCAACGGCAATGCATGATGTGACACGCGGAGGGTTGTTAGAAACACTGTTAGAGATTGCAAAGTTGTCTGAAGTTGGTATGCAGGTGAATGCCGGACGCATTCCCATCCCGTCAATTGTTTCCCGTTTTGCCAGGGCTTTTCAATTCGATCCACTGATGATGATTTCATCAGGAACCCTGGTCGCCACAATCCCACCTGAGCATATTGAATCTGCCAGCCAGAGCTTGGCGGAAAAAGGCATCCACTTTGCCGATATCGGCCAGGTGATTGATGGCCAAGGTGTACAGATTGCACAAGAGGGGCAAATCCGACATTACCACGAAATTCATTGTGAAACAGATGAATTGGCGCGTATCTGGAAACTTTACCCTCAGAATGACCAGTAACCAGGTATACAGATCAAAAGGAGAAATTTATGGACACCACCAAGGTTGAAATCACCCTTACGATCAACGGCTCTCGCCGCACACTTTTGGTTGGACCGGATGAAAGTCTGTTGACTGCCCTACGGGGTGCGTTGTACTTCAGCGTGAAATACGGCTGCGGGAACGGCGATTGCGGCGTCTGCACGGTGCTGATGAACGGCAAGCCGGTGCGGAGCTGCAAGATCAAGGCCGCGGGTGTGGATGGCGCTAAGATCACCACCCTCGAAGGGTTGAACCAGGCAGATGGACTGCACCCCATTCAAGAGGCCTTTGTTGAAACGGGCGCCATTCAATGTGGCTATTGCACCCCGGCGCAGATCCTGGCTGCCAAGGCACTGCTGGACAAGAATCGCGCCCCAACAGAAACCCAAATTCGCCGGGCTTTGGATCCTGTGCTGTGCCGCTGCACCGGCTATGTACGCCAGGTTGAGGCTGTGCAGCGCGCCGCGGCCAGGCTGCGCGGCGAAACGCCAGAGCCAATCTCACTGATGGAACACTCTTTGCCCGCAGACCTGCAAGATATCCGCTTGCCCGAAGCCTACTACCGACGGGATGGGGCATGCGACCCGCTGCCGCCGCTGGTTTTCACGCCGGCGCATTACCCCGCCGCCCACGTGGTTGGCAAGCCGGAGATCAAGGTAGATGCGGTCAAACTGGCGCAGGGCAAGCCGGTCTTTACGGATGATTTTCGCCCGGAAGGGATGCTTTACGGCGCACTGCTCACCAGCCCGCACGCCCATGCCCGCATCAAGCGCATTGACGCCAGCCGGGCGCGTGCCCTGGCAGGCGTTCACGCCGTTTTGACCTACCAGGATATCCCGCGCATCAAGCACGCTTCTGGCGGACAGAGTTATCCACAGCCGCTGCCCTACGACCAGGCGTGCCTGGATGATAAAGTTCGCCACGAGGGAGACCGGGTGGCGGTTGTGGCTGCCGAAAGCCCCGAACTGGCCGAAGAAGCTCTTCAGTTGATCGATGTGGAGTATGAGGTTTTACCGGTTGTGGTAGACCCGCAGGAAGCCATGCAAGCAGGCGCGCCCATCATCCACGACGAGGCAGATACCCCTGGGATTTATCAGGCCGAACGCAATATTGTCCACCACATCGAAGTCTCAGCCGGAGATGTGGAAAGCGCGTTTGCCCAAGCCGATCACATTTTTATAGGCGAGTATCGCACACCCAAACAGCAGCATGCGCATCTCGAACCCCACGTGTGCATCACTTACTGGGACGAAGACAACCGTCTGGTGATCCGTACCAGCACTCAGGTGCCCTTTCACATCCGGCGCATGGTGGCGCCGCTGATCGGGCTGCCGGTCAAGCGCATTCGGGTGGTCAAGCCGCGCATTGGCGGCGGATTTGGCAACAAACAGGAGATGCTGTTGGAGGATCTGTGCGCCCATCTCACGCTGGCAACCGGCCGCCCGGTGCGCATGGAATTCACCCGTGTGCAAGAGTTTACCAGCTCGCGCAGCCGCCACCCCCAGATCATTCATTACAAGGTGGGTGTGAAAGCGGGTAAGGTGACCTCCACAGAACTGTATCTCATAGGCGATACTGGCGCATACGGGTGTCATGGACTGACGGTCAACATGGTGGGCGGGTTCAAGGGGCTAACCCTTTACAACCCGCCCAATGCGCGGTTTGTCTGCAACGTGGTTTACACCAACACGCCGCCGGCCGGCGCTTTTCGCGGTTACGGAGCAATGCAGTGCCAGTTCGGCATCGAAGTCTTGATGGCAGAAATTGCCGAAAAACTGGGGCTGGACGAGGTCGAATTCAAGCGGAACAATTGGATCAAGCTTGGCGAAAATATGCACCTTTCCAAGGCGCTTGGCGAGGGCCGCGAAGGCACCGAGCAATCTTTGCGGAGCAGTGCACTGGAAGCCTGCGTTGAGATTGGCCTGCGCGCCACCGATTTCTATGCCAAGCGCCAGACCCATCACCAGCAAAGCGGGCGCATGCGGCGTGGGATTGGCATGTCGGTGATGATCCACGGCAGCGGCATTGCCGGCCTGGATATGGCTGCCGCAACCCTCAAAATGAACGATGACGGATCCTTCAACTTGCTGATTGGCGCAACCGATTTGGGCACCGGCTCGGATACCATCCTGGCGCAGATGGCCGCTGAAGTGCTGGGCATTCCCCTGGAGGATGTGATCGTCTATTCGTCTGACACCGATTTCACCCCCTTTGACAAGGGTGCCTACGCCAGCAGCACCACCTATGTCAGCGGCGGCGCAGTGCAAAAAGCGGCTTTGCAAATAAAGGAACAGATCCAAGAACATGCAGCGCTCATGCTGAGCATTTCAGAACCGGACAGCCTGAGGCTGGAAGATCGCAAAGTGATCGCCCGTGATGGTCGTTCGGTGACCCTGGCAGAGGTGGCGTTGAGCAGCCTTCACCAAATGAACCAGCACCAGATCATGGCCACAGCCTCCCACACCAGCCAGGTCAGCCCACCGCCCACCGCCGCCCAGTTTGCCGAGGTGGTGGTAGATACTAAAACAGGCACGATTACCGTCGAGCGCTTGTTGATGATCGTGGATTGTGGAAGAGTGATCAATCCGATCACCGCGGCCGGGCAGGTAGAAGGCGGCATGGCGCAGGCTCTGGGTTTTGCACTTACAGAGGAGATGCGCTTCGATCAGGAAGGCCACCAGATGAACCCCAATCTGACTGGTTACCACATTCCACACGCCAAAGAGATGCCGGTCATGGATGTGATCTTTGTTCAAACCGATGAACCAAGCGGGCCTTTCGGCGCCAAGTCAGTATCGGAAATTGCCACTGATGGCGTGGCGCCGGCCCTGGTTAGCGCCGTGCACAATGCTGCTGGCATCTGGATTCGAGAACTGCCTGCCACGCCAGAGCGTGTCTTGGCTGCTATAAGGGTAGGGTGATCCTTTGATGATCCTGGATGAACTGATCAATAACCTGGGCAGCGATGCCCCGGTGCGCTCGATCCTGGTGGGGGTGCATTGGACGGTGGTGTGCAGCCGCTATGCTGGCATGGCGGCCACCCTGATGAACTGCCAGGTGCATGGGGAGTCCCAGGTGAGAGAGGCTGGCCAATTGCTGGGCAAAACAGCCCGCCAGTTGGCTGAGTATGCACGCTCTGACAACCCAACAGAGGCCAGCCTTGGGGTTGCAGCGATCAACTCTCTGCTGGAGGTGGATGAGAGCCGGGCCGTTGAAATGAACGCTGTTGAAGGATTGATCGAAAACGGTCGCGGCAAGAATGTGGCGCTGGTGGGGCATTTCCCGTTCATTCCCAGGTTGCGCGCGGCTGTGGGGCAGTTGTGGGTGATCGAACAACGCCCGGCTGAGGGCGATCACCCCGCCGAGGCCGCTCCTGACCTGATCCCCCAGGCGGATGTGGTGGCCATCACCAGCAGCGCCCTGATCAACCATACGTTGGATGGGCTTTTAGCGTTGTGTCGTCCCAATGCGCTGGTGATGATGCTGGGGCCAAGCACGCCGCTCTCCCCGCGGTTGTTCGATCATGGGATCAGTATGCTTTCTGGTTCCAAGATTGTGGATGAAGAAGCCGTGCTGCGCACGGTCGGGCAAGGCGCCACGTTCCAACAAGTGAAGGGCGTGCGGTTGCTCACCTTTAAACACCATGCGCTTACTCATGAGGAAAGCAAGAACAAATATGCTAGATGACAACAAGTTGAGGCAACGGCAACAGTTGCAAGAGATGGCACGCGGCTACCGGCAAGCGCGGATCTTGTTAACCTGTGTTGAGGTCGGCGTATTCGACGCGCTGTCTGGGCGCTGGGCTTCGGCAGAGGAGGTTGCAGCAACTGTTGGAGTGAATGGCCGTGCAGCAGAATTGCTGCTGAACGCGGCCGCTGCGCTTGGGCTATTGTATAAACGCGATGCGCGTTATTCGAATAGCGATCTTGCCGAAGCCCATCTTACACAGAATGCCGTAGGCGGCATGGCCCGCAGGTTGAAGCTTGAAAGTGCTTTCTATCGACGCTGGGGGGGATTAACAGATGCGGTCCGCACGGGTAAGCGCCCCGAAGACGATCACCGCGTTGAGCAGTCCACCGACTGGGTAAGAACATTCATTTACGGCCTGTATGATATGGCGCGCAATATCGCTCCTTTTATTGCCGATACATTGGCCTTGCCGGAAGACCAACCCCTGCGCGTTCTTGATGTTGGCGGTGGTCATGGTGGTTATTGCATTGCATTGGCTGAACGATACCCGCTGCTCACTGCCACGGTATTCGAGTTGCCGCGCGTCGTTCCGGTGGCGCAGGAAATCATCGCCCAAGCTGGGCTGGCAGCACGCATTGAAGTTCAGGAGGGCGATTTTCACCAGGATGAGCTTGGCAGTGGTTACGATGTGGCCCTACTCTTTGGCGTGCTGAACGGAGAACCGCGGGAGAAAAGACCGATCCTAATCCAGAAGATCTTTTCGGCGTTAAACCCTGGCGGGCAGATCGTGTTGCGCGAATTCGTTCTCAATCCAGATCGAACAAGCCCGCCCCAAGAAGCCATTTTTGCCTTGCAGATGCTATTAACAACCGAATCGGGAGGCCTGGATACCAGTGACGATTGGGCTGAGTGGTTGGGCTCAGCCGGGTTTACAACGTCGCAGCGAATTGAACTGCCGCCCTGGATTGGCTCATCATTGACCCTTGCACGTAAGCCGAGTGTTGCATCAGAAAAATGATCCGACGAACATTCGTAGAAGATCGGCCACTACACCACAACTATTATTATAGTTGTTAGTATTGATATTTGGCGCAATACGTATTATAATAATAGTTGACATAGGTTTTAGAATCACTTTGAGGGCTAAAACTTTGAGGGCTAAAAAATGCACAATTTCAATTCACCACCCGATTCCTCTGGCCGCCCACGCCAACGGCGCGGGCGCCGGCGGCACAATTTCCTGGAAGCCTTGCAGCAAAGCCAGGCCGCTGGGCCTGTGCCAGTGATCGATATTGGGCAGCGGCTGCGGGATATCCGCTCGGCACGCGGCCTTTCCATCCGTGACCTGGCGCGTAACAGCAGTCTGAACGTCAACACCCTCAGCATGATCGAGAACGGCAAGAACTCGCCCAGCCTGGAAACCTTGCAGCAGCTGTCAATTGCCCTGGAAATGCCCATCACCGCTTTCTTTGAAGATAGCGCGCCAAAGAATAAAATCGCCCATTATCAGGCCAACCAGCGCCCCAGTGTGGCCTTTGCGCATGGTACGCTGGAAGACCTGGGAGCCGGCCTGCCCCGCCGCGGCCTGGAAACTTTCCAGGTAACGCTTCACCCCCACTCCGACAGCGGCGATCACCAGATGGTGCACACCGGGCGCGAGGTGGTTTTTTGCCTGGAAGGGCAGTTGACCTACACTATTGAAGATCAGGTCTTTGTGCTCAACCCAGGCGACAGCCTGTTCTTCGAAGCCCACCTGCCGCATCGCTGGCAGAACGATGGCGACACGCCAAGCCGCTCGCTGTTGGTGCTGTGCCCATCTGACGAGCAAGATCATCCCACGGAACGACATTTTGCGCCGCAAACGGGCAATACCGTCGAGGGATGATCGGATGAGCCAGGCATCAACAGCAACAAGCCACTCCTTCAGCCGGCGTATCTACACTTTCTCGACGTTCAAAGCAGATGTGCACCAGATCTTCGACCATATGGACGACCTGCGCCGGGCGGCGCGCGGCGGGCGGGTGAGCAAGACCTTTGCCGAGAAGCTCATGCTGGTGGTCACGGCGGTCAATGGCTGCCGTTACTGCCGCTATGGGCACAGCCAGGCGGCACTGGCAGCTGGTGTTTCGGAAACCGAGCTGCAACAATTGTTGGCGCTCGATCTGGGCACCTTCCCTTTGCACGAGGTGACCGCGCTGACCTTTGCACAGCACTATGCCGAGAGCGGCTGCCAGCCAGACTCGGCAGCCTGGCAGCAAGTGGTGACAACTTACGGTGAAGAAACCGCCCATGATATCCTGGTTTACCTGCGTATGATCACCTTTGGTAACCTGGTGGGCAATACCTTTGATGCGCTGCTGAGCCGGTTGGCTGGCAAGCCGGCCCCCGGCAGCAGCCCGGGGAATGAATTGAGCGTATTGCTGGGTGTTGCTTGGATGCCGCCCACGCGATTGCTCCTACGCATGTTCAGTCGGAAACAACCTGGCTCTAAAGCCAGTTCAACCCTTAGCAAAACTTAATCAGGAGAACATGAAATGAAAATTGCTGCAATTACCGATGATGGTCAAAGTATCAGCCAACACTTTGGACGGGCGGCCTATTACCTGGTGGCCACAGTGGAAGATGGACAAATCGTGAACCGTGAGCTGCGCCAGAAGATGGGCCATACCCAATTTGCCAACCAGGTGCACATCGAAGAACAGCCCGGGCAGCCGCACGGCATGGGCGCCGCCTCGCACAACAAGCACCTGCAAATGGCCGAGGCCATCGCTGACTGTGAGGCGCTGCTGTGCCGCGGCATGGGCCAGGGTGCCTATGATAGCATGCAGGCGCGCGGCATTCGCCCGGTGGTGACGGATATCGCCACAATCGATGAGGCCGTGATGGCGTATGTGGACGGCAGTATTGTAGATCTGGTGGAGCGATTGCACTAGATTGCCAGGTTATCGATCTAACAAAAAGGAGATGACAAAATGTTAAGAAGCTTTCGTGGTAGAGGTGGCGCAGGTGGTAGGCGCGGCGGCGGTCAAGGTGGCGGACGAGGCCAGGGCGGTGGCGGACGCGGGCAAGGCGGTGGCAACCAGCCAGGCTCTGGCCCTGGCGGCAACTGTGTCTGCCCAAGCTGCGGACATAAAGAGCCGCACGTAGCCGGGCAGCGCTGCGCAGACCGCGTTTGTCCTCAGTGTGGAACCAGGATGGTCAAGGAATAAAGCGATGAAGATCCTTTTAACCGCTACTTCCCCAAGTATTGATTCGAATGTTGACCCGCGCTATGGGCGGGGAGCATATTTCATCGTGGTGGATCCTGACACCATGGAATGGCAGGCACACCCGAACCCAGGCATAGGCGCATCTGGCGGTGCTGGCTCGTTGGCGGCACAGTTTGCATCCAACCAGCAAGCCAGTTCTGTCGTCAGCGGTGATTTTGGGCCCAATGCTTACAATGCCCTGCAGGCTGCAGGGATTGCCATGTACCTGTTTGGCTCGAGTGCTACGGTAAAAGAAGCCATCGAAAACTTTAAAGCAGGGCTGCTTGAATCCGTCGGCGCGCCAACCGGTCCGGGCCACCACCAGCATTAATGGGATGATTATCACCGTTGCGAGTGGCAAGGGCGGCACGGGTAAAACCATGGTGGCTGCCAGCCTGGCGTTGAGCCTGGCAGCAGCCTACCCCCAACAGCCGCCCTTGTACCTGGATTGTGACGTCGAGGCGCCCAACGCCCACCTATTCCTGCACCCTACGTTAGCCGAACAACAGGAGGTGGGACTGCTCATTCCCGCAGTGGATGAGGCCAAATGCACCCACTGCGGAAAGTGTGCCGAGATTTGTCAGTACCACGCCATCGCCGTGTTGGGCAAGAAGACGCTGGTTTTTCCACAACTTTGCCACGGCTGTGGAAGCTGCACCGCGCTATGTCCTGAGGGCGCTATCACAGAAGTGCTCGATCGCATGGGCATCGTGGAGCGCGGCTCGGCGGCGGCGGGCATTGCCTTTGCTCGCGGGGTGTTGGATGTGGGTGAGCCGATGGCGGTGCCGGTCATCCGCCAGCTCAAAAAATGGGCGCTTCCCCGTCCAGGGCAGGTGGTCATCCGCGATGCGCCGCCGGGAACATCTTGCCCGGTGGTCGAAACCATCCGCGGCAGCGACTATTTACTGCTGGTGACCGAGCCAACCCCCTTTGGCCTGCACGATCTGCGCTTGGCGGCCCAGGTGGCGAAAGAATTGAATATTCCAACTGGTGTGATCGTCAACCGCGAGAATGGCACTTACCCGGAGATCGATGCGTTTTGTGAGGCTGATCATCTGCCGATATTGTTGCGCATCCCCTTTGAGCGGGCCATTGCCGAGGGCGTGGCCCGGGGAAAAACGCTGGTGGATATTCACCCAGAATATGGTGATCGTTTCCGGCAGATGTTCCTGCAAATTTATGAAACAATTAGTCATTCTTAGCGGTAAGGGCGGCACCGGCAAGACCAGCCTGGCGGCGGCGTTTGCCCACCTGGCGCAGGATGGATCCGCTCCAATCCGGGCTGTGCTGGCCGATGCCGATGTGGACGCCGCCAACCTGGCGCTAGTGCTGCACCCCGAACGCCTCGAGACGCACGATTTCACCGGCGGATCGGTGGCTGTGATCGATGCGCCGCGCTGCCAGGGCTGCGGGATCTGTGAGCAGGTGTGCCGCTTCGACGCGATTGACTCGGATGCGGGCGTCTACGTGGTGGATCCGATCGCCTGCGACGGCTGTGCAGCCTGCGTTTACCAATGCCCCGAAGATGCCATCCACATGCAGCCGCAAACCGCCGGGCGCTGGTACCGCTCCGAGAGCCGCTATGGGCCGCTCTTCCACGCCGATCTCTTCCCCGCCCAGGAGAATTCCGGCAAGCTGGTGACCCTGGTGAAGCAAAACGCCCGCCTGCTGGCCCTGGATACGGACAGCCAGGTGGTGATTGTAGATGGCCCGCCGGGGATTGGCTGCCCGGTGATTGCCGCCGCAGCCGGAGCCGACCTGGCTGTGATCGTCACCGAGCCCACCGTTGCTGGAGTTCACGATCTCAGGCGCATCCTGCAAACCACGGCCCATTTCCGCATCCCGGCGCTGGTGGTGGTGAACAAAGCGGATATTTACCCGCAAGGCGCAGCTGAGATCGAGGCGATTTGCGCCGAACAGGGCATAGGCTTGATCGGCCAGATCCCCTTTGACCCGACCGTCACTGAAGCTATGTTGAACGGCGAGCCGGTCACCGCGTATCGCGCCGAGGCCCCATCCAGCCAGGCGCTAGCGGCTATCTGGCAAAACGTTGCTGCGAGGCTGGCTTGATCAGGAGATGCCCATGACGGACCCCGAAAATTTACGCCAGACTGTATTGGAGAGGTTGTCCAAGGTGATCGACCCTGAAACGGGGGTGGATGTGATGCGCATGCGCCTGATCGAAGACCTGGCAGTCAATGAAGCCGGGCATGTCACCTGCAAATTTCGCCCATCCTCGCCGCTCTGCCCCATCGCCGTGCCGCTCTCACTGGAGATACAGCAGGCCATTGCCAGCGTGGAGGGGGTAACCGGGCAGGAGGTTGAAATTGTGGGGTTGATGCTGGGGGATGAGTTGATGGCCTGGCTGAAAAAGGCGATGGATGGTGAGTGATCTGTGAAATACGTGTTTGGCCCGGTGCCCTCGCGGCGCTTAGGGCAATCTTTAGGCATTGACCCTGTGCCGCTCAAAACATGCAACTGGAACTGTGTCTATTGCCAGCTGGGGCGCAGCAAGCCGTTGGTGAACCAACGGCGCGAGTATTTTCCGCGCCAGGAGATCCTTGCTGAAGCGATGCAAGCGCTGACCGCTCACACACCGGGTGAAATCGATTGGGTGACCTTTGTGGGCTCAGGAGAGACCACTCTGCACGCTGGCCTCGGCTGGCTGATCCGCGAAGTGAAGGCGCTCACTGCTTTACCGTTAGCCGTCATCACCAATGGTTCCCTGCTCTACCAGCCCAAACTGCGCCAAGAGTTATTGATCGCCGACGCCGTGCTGCCCTCCCTGGATGCGGGCAGCGCCCCGCTTTACCGCAAGATCAACCGCTCGTATCCCAAGCTCAGTTTTGAGCGCCTTGTCGAAGGCTTGATCGCCTTTCGTAAAGAGTACAAAGGCAGGCTGTGGGTAGAGGTGATGCTGGTGCGAGGGCTCAATGATACGGAGGCAGCTCTGGGTGAAATTGCTGCTGTGCTGGGGCGCATCCAGCCGGATGAAGTGCATATTCTCCAGCCAGAGCGCCCTCCCGTGGAGGCCTGGGTGCAGCCGCCCGGCGAGGAAGGGTTGCTGCGCGCCCGTGCCATCCTTGGCAATATTGCCAGGGTTGTTCACCCTGCCAGCGGCTCTTTTGATCTTGGCGGCGCTGGGTCATTGGTGGAGGCCATCATCGGCATCATTACCCGCCATCCCATACGAGAAGAAGAACTGATGGAAACGCTGGAGCGGTTTTTGCCAGGGGAGGTAGCGGAAACGCTAACCGCGTTGGCGCTAAGCGGCAAAGCGCAGGTTGTGGAACGCTACGGGGTGCGTTTTTGGAGCGCATCTTCTGCACATTATCCTGAGCAAAAGATTTTATGAGGAACCTGACTAACTAATGATAGAATACTCGTTCAAAACAATTGGCGTCATCCGCTCGCCGTTTACGGAGAAAGGGCAAACTCCCATCCAACCGACGCGCTCACATGCCATGGGGTGGGTAGAGGTTGGCGCTGAATATGCCAATGGCTTGCAAGGGCTGGATGGGTTTTCACACATCATTTTACTGTACGTTTTTCACCAATCCGAAGGCTATCGTTTGCTGGTACAGCCATTCCTCGATGATGAATTGCACGGCTTGTTCGCCACGCGGCATCCCTGCCGCCCAAACCCAATCGGCATCTCCATTGTCCGTTTGCTGGGCTGCCATGATAACATATTGGATATTGAGGGTGTAGATGTGCTGGATGGCACCCCCTTGCTGGATATCAAGCCTTATGTACCTGATTTTGATGTTAGAACGGGTGTTACCACTGGCTGGTATGCCCAACGGAGCAAAGAATAACGCATGAACAAACTACTTGCCTGTATCTTCCTGCTTCCGCTCTGGCTTTCGCCCAGGCTGCCTTCTCCGGTAGCCGCAACCGACGCGGTTGTGCATGCTGTCTTATTCTATTCGCCCTCCTGTGGCCACTGTCACATGGTGATCACCGAGACTCTTCCACCGCTGGTTGAAAAGTACGGCGAGCAGTTATATATTGTGGGTGTAGATGTTTCGCAACCGGGAGGCCAGACGCTGTTCCTGGAGGCAATCCAGCATTTCAATTTGGAGAGCGCCGGTGTGCCGTTCCTGGTAATTGGCGACGTGTACCTGATCGGCTCAGTCGATATTCCGGCGCAATTTCCCGTTTTGATCGAGCACTACCTGACGGAAGGCGGGGTGGGCTGGCCAGAGATTCCAGCCCTGGCCGAGGCGATGCAGGCTGCTGAAGAAGCCGCGGCGCCAACATCCACCGCACAAGCAGAATCCCCCATACCATCGGAAACCACGCTGGTTGAGCCTGCCGCCGCAACAGAAACGCCCGCGCCCGTACTGGCCGCCACACCCACCAGTGCAGCGGGCCTAGTTTTAACCGGCAATCTCAACCTCACGCCCTGGGAACGCGTGGCGCTGGATCCAAAAGGTAATGGGCTGGCCATTGTGGTGCTGCTGGGCATGATCCTTTCTGCAGCGGGGGGAGCAGCCTACCTGCGGCGCTCTCCAAAGACCACGCCAGATTGGGTGCCAGCCTGGTTGATCCCGGCGCTGTGCCTGCTTGGGCTGGGCGTGGCTGGCTACCTGGCGTATGTGGAAACCGCCCATGTGGAGGCCGTCTGCGGGCCGGTGGGCGACTGCAACACCGTGCAGCAAAGCCAGTATGCGCATCTATTTGGCGTGTTGCCCATCGGTGTTTTGGGAATTGTTGGGTATTTGCTCATCCTGCTGGTCTGGGGCGTCACGCGCCTGGCCAACCAGCAGTGGGCTGCTTACGCCTCACTGGCGATGCTAGGGATGGCGACCTTTGGCCTCTTATTCTCGATTTACCTGACCTTCCTGGAGCCATTTGTGATCGGCGCCACCTGTGCCTGGTGTATCACCTCTGCCATTATCATAACCATCCTATTCTGGCTGAGTCTTGTCCTGGGCAGAAGACATCTCCCACTGGTGGGCAGCCTGGTTCGAAACCTTGTGGATCGAAGATAAGCATGGTGGATATCGATAAAATCGCCACGTTTTTAAGGGCTGCCGAGACGCTGAGCTTTTCGGAGACGGCCAAGCAGCTCCATATGAGCCAGCCAAGTGTGAGCCATCACATCAAGATACTTGAGCAGGAGATGGGCACAGAGCTGTTCACGCGCACCAATACGGGCCTGTCATTGACGGAGGCAGGGCGGCTGCTTTTGCCCTGGGCGCGCCGCCTGCTGCACGACACGAACAGCATGCAGGCGATCATGGCCTCCATGCAGGGGGATGTGGTGGGAGATTTACGGATCACTTGCAGCACCACAGCCGGAAAATATGTATTGCCCCAGATGGCAGCCCGGTTTCATCAACTCTATCCGGGCATCCGAATCAGCATCCTGGCTTGCACGCCGGAGGATGTAGCCTTAAAGCTTTTGGATGGCGATGCACATATTGGCGTGATGAGCCGGGAAATTGTGGACACGGGGCTGGAATCACAGGAGTTTTTTCATGACACCATCACGTTGATCGTGCCAGCCAACCACCGTTGGGCTTTCCGCAAAGTGATTGAGCCAGGTGAGTTATTGGAGGAGCCGCTGATCTTGCGCGAGGAAACCTCTGGCACGCGCCGGGTGGTACTTTCTGAGCTGATGAAGCATGATATCAAGCTGGATGATCTCAGCATATTCATGGAATTGGGCAATGCCGAGGCGATCGTGCGCACGGTGGCGGCCGGGTATGGCATTGCCTTTGTCTCCATGCTGGCATCGGCCTGCCCCCTGGAGCGTGGCAATGTGGTTGATCTGGAAGTGGAAGGGTTGAGCCTGAAGCGCACGATCTACATGGCGCGCAAATCGGGCAGCGCCCCGCACCGCCCGCGGGATGCGTTTTGGAGTTTTATCCACGCCCCGGAAAACGCCGATCTCATCC
>DIXA01000047.1:94410-107654 GCA_002428565.1 Anaerolineales bacterium UBA6092
ACATCCATCAGGTACGGCGGGGCTTTCTTGATCTTGATGCGCGGGTCGCGCAGGTCTTCGGGCTTGATATCCTTGTTCTCCAGGGCCAGCTCGCAGAACACGATTTCGCCGCCCAGCTCGAGGATGTCATTGAAGAGCTTGATGGGGTTGGGCATACCCTTGGGGGTGCCGAGTTTTTCCAGCTCGCCCTTCACCATCCAGCGGGCGCCAGCCGGGCAAATGAAGATGTGCACTTCATAGTCCAGGGAAAGGCCCGAGGAAGCAAAGATCAGTGTGGGCATGATGTTGGCGGGGGTGTCGCCATTGCAAACAACAGCCATTTTTTGAGTCATTTTTGTTTCTCCTTTTTGTTTATTAGAGTTTTATCTGCCGCGAGATGCCTCGGGCAATTGACACACATGAAATTACTTTAGTCTGTGCTGGCAGGGGCGGTTTCCTGCTTGGAGATAGGCCGTAAGGCATGGATGTACAATGCCACCATGCGGTAAATAGAATGAGCAAACTTGGTGATGGGCAGCAGCAGCAGCAACGTGATCGAAACTGCTACGTGGAAGATGAACATCCAGTAGGCCCATGTCGGCGCGCCGGGCAGATACAGGGCGATCTCGATAATGAAGCCGGTCACACCCGCCAGCCACAACAGGGTCAGGAAGGTATAGTCTGATGGGCGCGAGAAACTGTGCGCCTTGTCCACCGCCTTCCAGCGTTTATAAAGCAGCACCGTTACCCCGTACATGAACAGCAGCCCAGAGAGCGTGCCGATCAGGCGCGTGGGATACCACAACTGCACAAACGTACCGGTTTCTTTGACGCCGATGATATCGAGGAAGAAATTCAAAGATGTGGCAAAGAGCAGCCCCAAGAAGCCCCACATGGTAGCTGCATGCACAAACCATTTGCTGATATACCAGGCTTTGCGGTTCTCTTCGATATCGCATTCCTCGCGGTAACGTTTTTGCCACAGCGACTGCACCACCACCCCTTCCCAAAAGGCCAGCAGCCAGTGCTTGTGGGCGCCGGTGAAGAAGTTCTTGAACGTCAGACCATTGATTTTGGCAATCCGGCGCATCATGGTGAGGATGGTGAGCGCGCTGATCAAGCCGACCAGCACCATAAAGGCCAACCCGGCATTGTGGATAAATTCGTAGGGGATGAAACCAAACAGTTCCAGATCATCAGGGTGCATCACCTCGCGTTCCCCATACATAAAGATGCTGAAGAAGATCACCATCAATGTAGCAAGCAAGCCGCCAATCACGGGGTGCTTGCAAAACAGTACGCTGATCTTCAGCGGGGCATACTGGGTAATGGCGTAGCAGCGCGCCGCGGCCATCAGATTAGCCGGCTCGGCGCCTTGCGGGCAGGTTTCGGAGCAAAGACCGCAGTTATAGCACAACCACAGTTCCTTGCTGCCCAGCAGTTCATCTCTCATGCCCAACTGCGCCAGGCGGATCATGTGCCGCGGGAAGCGGTCACCTTCGCCGGTGAGCGAGCAGATGGCGGTGCAGTTGCCGCAGTTAATGCACTTCTCTAAGCCCACTGCGCCATATTGCTTAATTTCTTTCATCAGTTCAGGGTCAACGCGCTGGCTCATACCTGCACCTCCTTGGCCCGCTGATAGAGCGGGTAATCGCCGCACATGCCGGCCTCTACCACGATGCCATACTTTCTCAGGGCAGCCACGAACCACAGCACCTCGTGGGTGGGCCTGCCGATCTCGGCGGCGATTTCCGGCACCGTTTTAGGAGTTTCGCGGATGAACTGGCAGATGGCGTTTTGCATTTGCTTCTGTTCTTTCATCATCGCCTGCGACCGCTCGACTGTTGTTCCGTGTGCCTCGCGCAGGCGTTTGAGCACCTCACCGCGCGAGGGGGTTCCGTTTTTCTGATCGCTCATTTTTCCACCTCCACAAGTTCTGGCCAATCCATGGCAATGGCGTCTACCATGGCATCGTACTGCGCCAGGGTCCAGGCTTGCACGTCAATGGCCCGGTTGGGGCATGCGCCCACACAGGCGCCGCAGCCGGTGCAGTTGGCCGGGGTGACAACGGCTCTCTGCACTTCGACACCGTTCTCTACAAAGGTTTGCAGTGCAATGGCACCTTCTTCCAGGCAGGCCGTGACGCAGGCACCGTTACCGTTACATTTTGCTGGATCGACGCGCGCCACAAAGGGTGGCAGTTCAACTTTGCCCAGGCTGAGCAGCGAGGCGGCTTTGGCGGCTGCCGCCGAAGCCGCAGCCAGGCTCTCCTGAATGTTCATGGGGCCCTGGGCCGTCCCGGCCAGGATGATGCCGCGCACGGCCATTTCCACGGGGCGCAGCTTGGGGTGAGCCTCCAGCAGGAAGCGATCGGCGCCGCGTGAGATCTTGAGCATATTCACCAGGTCGTCAACTTGCCGCGGCATCATGCCCACCGCCAGCACCACCAGATCTACGGGGATCTCGATCTCTTCGCCGTAGGTCAGGTAATCTTTCACCTGCACCAAAACCGGGTAAGGGTCGCCCTTGGGCGCAGCGATCACTTTGGGGCCGTCGTCGCCGTGGTAGCGCACAAAGCGCACGGCGGCATTCTGTGTGTGGCGGTAGATTTCTTCGTGGCCGCGCCCGTAAGCGCGGATATCCTGGTACAACTCATAGATATTCAGCCTGGGGAAGCGCTGGCGCATTTCCAGGGCGGTATGCAGCGATGCCGTGCAGCACACCCGCGAGCAGTAATTGTTGACCTGCCCATCGGCTTGCGGCTCGTGGACACCATCTAACTCGCGGCTGCCCACACAGTGAATAATGGCTGCGCTGCGCACAGGGTGCCCGTTCCAGGTCAGCGTTTCGCCGTTCTTCACCAGCGCCATATGGCGGATCAACTGCGGCAGGGTAATCACCTGGGAAAGCTCGCCGTAGCCATATTCGCCTTGGCGCGGCTCGTAGGGGTCAAAACCCGTCGCCAGAACGATGGCGCCGGCGATCAACTCGTGCACCAGCGCATCATCTTGCAGAACGATGGATTTCCCGTTCACCTGGATGGGCTGACCATCATAATGTTGCCAATCCACGGCGGGGGCCGCAGGATAGCAGCCCGGGTAGGGCTGGTAGATCACCTTACGGCGGGTGAGACTGTAGTTGAAGGGGTCGGGGGTTTCCTGGGTGCAGGCAGCCGTCAACGCCTCGGCCATCTCTGGGCTTACGCCACGGGCGTGCTGCGTCACCTGGATACTGAAGTTGCCCACGTATCCTGACACGCCGGTCACCTCAGCCTGGGTGAAGATGGTGATGCCCACTTGTGCGGTAACAGCCTGGATCAGATCGTGCAGCAATTGGCGCGGTTTCTCGTCGGTGGGGAAGATGGACTCGAGCTGCGCCATGCGCCCGCCCAAAAATGGCGACTTTTCAACCAACGTCACGCGGATGCCCTGCCGGGCGATATCCAGGGCGGCGCGCAGGCCGGCCACGCCACCGCCGATCACCAGAGCCTGCTTTTCGGCGCCCAGCCGGATCGGGTCGAGCGGATCCAGCAGGCGAGCCTTGGCAACCCCGGCAGCCATCAGGCGCATGGCTTTTTCGGTGGCGCCTTCTTCGTCGCTGGCGTGCACCCAGCTATCTTGCTCGCGCAGGCCAACGTGGTGATACAGGTATGGGTTTAGCCCGGCGCGGGTCACTGCGCCGCGGAAGGTTTGTTCATGCAGGGATGGGGCGCAGGCGCCAATCACCACACGGTTGATGCCCAGTTCTTTGATATCCTGCTCAATGATGGCCTGGCCGGCATCGGAGCAAAAGGAAGGATCAGTGCGCGAAACTGCCACATTCGCAAGTTTGCCGACCATCTTGGCGACTCGTTCGCACTGCACCACATGGCTGATGTTGCCGCCGCAGTGGCAGGTATACACGCCTACGCGAATTTCTTCGGGCTCAACAGGTGCGGGGGATTCAGGGTTGGGGGTGTTCTCAGGCATAGACAGCCTCTTTTTTGTGTTCGCGGATATAAGCTGATGCAGCCGCCGCTGCGGAACTGGCAGTGACGATGCTATCTACAATATCCATGGGACCCATGGCTGCGCCGGTAACGAAAATCCCCGGGTGGGCAGTGGCGCATGGGCTGGCGTTGGGGGCTGGGATGGCGATAAACTTGTCGCTGCCGAGGGGCAGGTTCAGGGCTGTGTTCGAGCCGGGCACGGGCACCATGCCCAAAGAGAGCACCACCAGGTCATGGGTGCGCTCAATGGTGCGGCCCTCTTCGGTCAGTTCCACCTTCACCACCGGGTTTTGATCATCATCCTCGCGAATGGAAGCCACTTTGCCACGAATGAACTCCACCCCCATGGCCTGGGCATTCTGGTAGAACTGCTCGTAGCCCTTGCCGAAGGTGCGGATGTCCATGTAATAGATGGTGATCTCTGCCAGCGGCAGCGCGCCAGAGATGAGCATGGCTTGTTTGATGGCGTACATGCAGCAAACCCGCGAGCAGTATTCGATGCCAAGCGTGGTATCACGCGAGCCGGCACACTGCACGTACGCAATGGAGGTTGGCTCTTTGCCATCGCCAGGACGCAAGACGCGCCCATAAGGTCCGGTGGGGGCCAGGAAGCGCTCCATCATCAGCGGGTCGATCACGTTGCGCAGTTTGCCGCCGCCGTATTCTTTCTTGGCGCCCAGCGGGGTGAGCTCAAAGCCAGATGCCACCACCAGCGTCGAGGCCTGGATCTCAAACGGCTCGGGCTGTTGGTTGAAATCAACTGCCTTGGCGGCGCAGACCTTCTCGCATTTGCCGCACAGGATGCAGTAATCCATATCCAACACTGCCACCTGCGGCACAGCCGTGGAGAAGGGCACGCGGATGGTGCGGTAAGCGCCCAGCCCCCGGTCAAATGGGCTTGGTACGGTGATGGGGCAGGCGTATTCGCACTCGCGGCAGCCGGTGCACTTGCTGGCGTCCACATAGCGCGGTTTTTGCACCAAGTTCACGCGGTAGCCGCCGTCTGCTTCTTGCACAGACTGCACATCGCAATAGGTGAATAGTTTGATATTGGGGTGGTGGGCAACGGCAGACATCTTGGGAGTGGTGATGCAAGAGCAGCAGTCCAGGGTAGGGAAAACCTTGCTGAGGGTGATCATCTTGCCACCGATGCTGGGCTCGCATTCTACCAGGGCTACTTGAAAGCCTTGATCCCCCAGATCCAGGGCTGATTGCATCCCGGCAATGCCACCGCCAACCACCAGGGCATCTACGTGTAAGTTATCCAAGCTCATGCTCCTTTTGCCTGTGCTGCGGCGGGCGCGGTGATCTCATCTTTGACAAAGCCAATGCCCTTGAGCAAGTCTGCCATCTGGTTGACTTCCTTGAGGAAGGGCTTGACGCAGACGGTGCAGATCGCCGCCAGGCGCAGCCGACGGATGTCAATGCCGCGAGTTTTCATCAACGTGTAGGTGCGGTTAACCAGGCTAGCCGTACCATCTGCTTCTACCTTATAGGGGCTGTCGGTGCCGCTGTACATGATGATGATGGCGTCAATGCCGCGCTCAAAGGCGCGCAGGAAGAATTCTGGCGGAAACATGACCGGAGACATCACGGGCAGGATATAGGTGTTGGCTGGATAATCCAGATGTACCTGACCCGTGGCATCAGCCCCGGCGTAACCACCCGCCAGCGTTGCCAGGATAAGGATTTTGGGCTGTTTCGGCTTGTCGCTGTGTGCCATGTTGGGGTGTCCTGTGAGAAAGAGTTGGTCACCCGCGTGGGCTACGCAGGTGACCAGTTGCTTACGGCCTTATTTCTTGCGGAGGATGAACAATCGTTCGTAACCTTCGCCGGGGAGCGCACCCAAAAACTCGTGCCCAACCTTTTCGCACCAACGTGGCATATCGTTCTTGGTGTTGGCGTCGCCAGACCAGATCTCGAGCACTTCGCCAACCTTGACAGCAGCGATGCTCTTCTTGGCTTCCAGCAGCGGCCCCGGGCAAGACATGGCGCGGGCGTCAACAACTTTGGCAGCCTGGATGGTGTTCAAATCGATGGTCATTGTTATTTCTCCTTATTTCAATGGATGTGATATTGAATGTTTATTCGGGTATCTCTGGTGGTTTTAACAGTGCCGGGCACTGTTTTACACAATCATCATCGGCTATTTGATAGTAAATGGTTTGCCCGTGCCGGCGGGTGGTGACCATGCCTGCATTTTTCAGTATCTTGAGGTGTTGAGATATGTTTTGGAGAGAGCTTTCTGCCCTTTGTGCGATCTCTGTCACCGATAATTCTTCCTGCGAAATCATCCACAGGATCATCAAGCGGCGCGCATTTCCCATCGCTGCGCACCGGGCAGCCTGCTTCTTTGCAATTTCCAACAGGGATCGGTCCATTGTTCGGATCGGCATCATCTCACCCAAGATTCAATAAGCAGCTTAATCAAGCACTTGCTGAAGTATAGGTTTATTGGGCCGGGCAAGTAAGATGTCGATTGTCACAACAGGCTTTGTTCTTTTGAATGGCCCGCTATAGAAAAACTTGATATCCCTGTGCTCGCTCGCCCCCTCCGCCGCGACACTGATCGCCCAGACGCCCCGGGCGTATGGCAGTTTTTGCCTTGCCTAGGCCAGAACTTGTGTTCCCTCGGGAAACAATCGCCAGCGCGATGTTGGCAAAAGCCTGTCAGGCTGCCGCGCGAGACATCAGAAGCCACAACAGACGGTTCCGGGTTCGAATCCTGGCTGGGGCGCCTCCTCCTGAAACTTTCTTCCTCTCGTTGCGTAGATGCTAGTGAAGATGGCTGTTCGCCATCCATCACAGGAGGTCAACGATGCAACGCCCACCTTTGCGCCGCTCAAAAAGTAACCGCATCTTCGCCGGAGTATGCGGAGGCCTATCCGAATTCTTTGGCATCAGTGCATTCTGGTTCCGCCTGGCCCTGCTGATCGCCCTGCTGCCAGGCGGGGTCCCCGGCATCGGATTGTACCTGTTGCTGTGGATCATCATGCCTTCTGAATGACCCACGCGCAGCCATCCATCTAGCCCCCAGCCCGAAAATACACCGCGGCGCTGCGAAGCGCAGAGAGCCCTTTCAGGTTTTCTGCATAATCCGCAGCGCCGCGGTGGCTTGTTTATTGGCCTCAATCTGCTTCGGATTTTGCCGCTTCGTGCTTCTGTTCGCGCCTCAGCGCTATATATTGCGCCGCCACCCCCACCAGCAGCAACCCGCCCAAGATTAACATCATCACCGATTGGCTCAGATCTAACTGCTGAACGATCAGCAGCGCGCCAACCAGCGCCGAAAGACCGATCAGCGCGTACTCAAAAACCGCCGTGACCAGCATCGTGCCGATGATCGCACCGACGATTACCACGCCCCAGGCCAACCAGCCCTGTTCCAGGTTCAAAGCCTGCACCAGCATAGCCGCCAGGTAGCCGCCCGCCAGGAACCCCCCGATCGCCACGGCCAGGCGCTGAACCGCCAGCGCCAGGATGGCCCCCACCACGCCGATGCCCAACGCCAGGGCGAAAGCCACCCATTCCGATTCACCCTTGATCAGTTGCGGGCCAACCACCAGACCCACCACAAAACCCGCCGCCCCCACAAACAGCCAGTACAACTTGCGCCCTGCGAAGAGCAGCGCCACGCCTAAGATCATCTGTGCAATCGCCATAGCCAACCTCCTTGCTGGATCATACGTCACCGTGATTTTACCCCACATGACCTCATTCTTCCAGATTCCCACGCAACAATTCTCCAAGGCGTGCTATACTTTCTCCTCAATGGAAGCCCCCGCACCTCCCCAACTCACCACCCGGCGCATCTTCGCCACCTGGTGGCCACTGGCTGCCTCATGGGCGCTGATGGGCATCGAGACCCCCGCCCTGAGCGCCATCGTCGCCCGCTTGGCCAACCCGGAGGTGCACCTAGCTGCTTACGGCGGGATCGTCTTCCCCCTGGCGCTGATCATCGAATCGCCCATCATCATGCTCCTGGCCGCATCCACCGCCCTGAGCAAAGATTGGGCCTCCTTCGCCTATGTGCGCCGCTATATGATGACCGCCAGCGCCATCCTCACTGGCCTGCATATCCTGATTGTATTTACCCCGCTGTATTACCTGATCGCCGAAGGCCTCCTGGGCGCGCCGCCTGAGATCATTGAACCGGCCCGCCTGGGCTTGATGATCATGATCCCCTGGACCTGGTCGATTGCCTACCGGCGCTTTCACCAGGGTGTGCTCATCCGCTTTGGCCGCTCGCGCACGGTCACAACCGGCACCTTCATCCGCCTGGCTGCTGATATTCTCGTCCTGGGCACCGGCTACCTGATCGGCAGCATCCCCGGCATCGTCGTCGCCACCAGCGCCGTGGCAGCCGGGGTGCTCAGTGAAGCCATCTACGTCGGCATCGTTGTGCGCCCGGTGCTGCGCGGCCCGCTGCGCGCTGCTCCCACGGTCAAGCCCGCCCTCAACAGGGTCTCTTTTGCCGCTTTTTATGTTCCCCTGGCCTTAACCTCTCTGCTCATGCTGGTGGTCAATCCCCTCAGCAGTGCCGCGGTCTCACGCATGCCCCAGGCGCTAGAATCCCTGGCTGTTTGGTCGGTTGTCACCGGGCTTGTTTTTCTATTACGAACGCTGAGCGTAGCTTACAACGAAGTAGTGGTAGCCCTGCTCGATGAACCGGGAGCCTCCGTTCGCCTGCGCCAGTTCGCTGCCCGCTTGGGGCTGGGTACCACCGCCTTTCAGCTCCTGGTAGCCGCCACACCGCTATCCATGTTCTGGTTTTTCACCGTTTCGGGTCTGCGCATAGAACTAGCGGATATGGCGCGCATTGGGGTTTGGATCAGCCTGCCGCTGCCTTTTCTGGTGGCGTGGCAATCCTGGTTCCAGGGAAAACTCCTCCACGCCCGGCGCACGCGACCCATCACTGAGGCAGTGGCCATTTACCTGGTTGTGGACATCCTCCTGCTGATAGCGGGCGTTGTATGGCAAAGGCCGCCAGGCCTTTACGTCGGGCTGGCGGCCTTAATGATTGCCATGGCCATACAAACAGCCTGGCTCTGGTGGCGCTCTCGCGCTATCCCAGATTCTTCAACTGGTCCTTCAGTTTCGCCGCGTTCTCCCTGAAGCCATCTAATTTCTCGCGTTCTTTCTGCACCACGGCCGCGGGGGCTTTCTCTGCAAAGGAACCGCCAAGCAGATTTTCCAGCCGTGCGATCTGCGATGCGGCCTCTGCCAGCGCCTTTTCCAGGCGCTCGCGCTCCTCTGCCAGGTCCACCAACCCTGCCAGGGGCAGGTAGATCGCCACCGGCCCGGCCACCAGCGCCACGTGCCCATCTGGCTTGGCGAACTCATGCCCCTCGATATCCACGATATCCACCTTCCCCGCATCCAAAATCGCCAGAGAAGCGATCGTGGCAATCTCATGCCGCAACATCTGTGCATTGGCATGGTCGCACGCCAGGATCGCTGGCAGGCGCAGGCTGGGTTTCACGTTCTTCTCCGCGCGCAGGTTGCGGATCAGGCGCACAATCTCTTGCACCAGGCCAAAGTTTGCCACGCTCTCGGCTTCCCAACCTTCGTCGTCCAGCGGCTCAGGCCATGGGGCAATGATCAGCGCTTCGCCCCAATCCGCGTGGTGCGGCTTGAGGTGGGACGAATGAGCCTGCGCGGCCTGTTTCAAGTGCCCCCACAGTTCCTCGGTCACGAACGGCGTGAAGGGGTGCAGTAAACGCAGACAGTATTCCATCACCTGCACCATGCCAGAGATGGTGTAATACGCCCGGTCGCCGCCCTCGGCAAGCTGCAGCTTGGCAATCTCCAGGTACCAGTCGGCAAACTCGCTCCAGAAGAACTCGTAGATCTGCCGCCCGGCCTCGCCGTACTGATAATTCTGGAACAGGCTCTCCACATTGCGCGTGAGTGCCTTCAGCCGCGCCCAGATGAACGAATCTGCCAGCGTCCATTCAGGCTCGGCTTGCGGAGCAGCCGGCGCCTGGGGGATAGCGTTGATGATCAGCCGCCCGGCGTTCCACAGCTTGTTCACAAAGTTGCGGTTCGCCTCCACCTTTTTCTCGCTCATGCTCATATCGTTGCCGGGTGTTGAACCCACCAGCAGCGTAAAGCGCAGCGCATCCGTGCCGTATTGATCCATCACGATCAGCGGATCAATCACATTGCCGTAGCTCTTGCTCATCTTGCGCCCATGCTCGTCGCGCACCAGGCCGTGCAGGTACACCACCTCAAAGGGGGCTTGCCCGGTAAACTCCAGGCCCATCATGATCATGCGCGCCACCCAAAAGAACAGGATATCGTAACCCGTTTCCATCATCGTGGTCGGATAGTAATAGCGGTAATCGGGCGTTTCCTCAGGCCAGCCCAGCGTGGAAAACGGCCACAAGCCAGAAGAGAACCAGGTATCCAGCACGTCAGAATCCTGCTGGATATGCGCACTGCCGCAGTGGGCGCACTGCTGCGGGTCCTGGCGCGTCACCGTCATCTTGCCGCAATCCTGACAGTACCACACCGGGATGCGGTGCCCCCACCACAGCTGGCGCGAAATGCACCAATCCTGGATATTCTCCAGCCAGTTGTAATACACCTTGGTGAAACGCTCCGGCACAATGTGGATGCGCCCCGAGCGCACCGCCTCCAGCGCCGCATCTGCCAGCGGCTGGATGCGCACGAACCACTGCGTCGACACCATCGGCTCCACAATTTCGCCGCCGCGCTGAGAGCGCGGCACGTTCAGCGTGTAAGGCTCTTCCTTGATCACCAGACCAGCCGCGGCCATATCCTTCCATAGGTTTTCCCGGCACACGAAACGGTCCTGCCCCTGGTAGGGTCCGCCTTCCTGGCTGATCTGCGCGGCCTCATTCAGCACCGAGAGGATCGGTAATCCATGCCGCTGACCGATCTCATAGTCGTTGGGGTCATGCCCCGGCGTGATCTTCAGCGCGCCCGTACCAAACTCGCGGTCCACATAATCATCCGCAATCACCGGGATCGCCCGCCCCAAGATAGGCACGATCACCTGCTTGCCCACGAATTTCTGGTAGCGCGGATCCTCAGGATGCACTGCCACCGCCGTATCGCCCAGGATGGTTTCGGGTCGCGTAGTCGCCACCGGGATATACTCATCTGAGCCAGCCAGCATGTACTTGAAGTAGTAGAGTTTACCCGCTTCCTCAGAATACTCCACTTCCAGGTCTGAGACAGCCGTGCGCAGCCCCGGCGACCAGTTGATCAGGCGCGGGCCGCGGTAAATCAGACCCTTCTCGTACAGGCGCACGAAAGCTTCGCGCACCGCCTTTGACAGGCCATCATCCAGCGTAAAGCGCTCCCGGCTCCAGTCACACGAGGCTCCGATGCGCCGGATCTGCTCGGTGATGATCCCGCCGTACTTCTCCTTCCACGCCCAGGTACGGCGCAGGAACTCTTCCCGGCCAATCTCCTCGCGCTTCAGCCCTTCCTTCGCCAGCAGTTTCTCCACCTGCAATTGCGTGGCAATCCCGGCGTGGTCGACACCCGGCACCCACAACGTGGGGATGCCCTTCATACGGTGGTAGCGGATCATTAGATCTTCCGTCGAGACGAACAAGGGATGCCCCAGGTGCAGTTCACCGGTCACGTTCGGCGGCGGGATCGAGATCACGTATGGTTTGATCGAGGGGTCAAAGCCCGGTCCGTTCGGATCGTTGACTGGTTGGAAATATCCGCCCCGTTCCCACATCTCGTAGATGCGCTGCTCGGTGCTTTTGAAATCATATGCTTTTGGAAGTGAATAATCGTCTGCCATTTCTGCCTCCTGAAGAGTCATCCAAGTTAATTAAAAAATCCTTTCATCCATGAGGACGAAAGGACACAGCCTCCGCGGTACCACCTCAGTTCGCCAGGACGTCTGCCTCTGGCGCACTCACCCCCGACGATCATCAGGGTTACGCTGTAACGGGCTTACCCGTGCCGATCTACTCAGGCTTGCGCCCTTTCTGCGGCCCACACTCCAGGCGACATTCGGTGAGGTTTGCTGAGGGAGGCTTGCAGCCAGGGGCCTCTCCTTCTCTGACAGCGCTCCAAGCACCTACTCCTCCCGGAGAAAGTTTTGGGATCAATTTGTAGAAAAATTATACCACAACTTATTCCTCTTGACAGGCAAACGCAAATCATTTATTATTAGGCCAATACTATATAATACTCATCCTATATAAGGATCATCTCATATGTCTCTTGATCACGCCATCCTGGGTTTTCTCAATTACCATCCCTACACGGGCTACGATCTCAAAAAAATCTTTGACAGCTCCGTGCGCCATTTCTGGCCCGCCGACCAGAGTCAGATCTACCGCACCCTGACGCGCCTGACCCAACAAGGTTTTGCCGAGATGGAGAAAGTACCCCAAGCGGATCGCCCCGACCGCAAGGTGTATTACATCACCGAGGCCGGGCGTCTTGAACTACAGAGATGGTTGGCCGGCCCCCCGCCCATGGATGAGCCGCGCAGCGCCCCACTGATCCAGGTTTTCTTCGCCGGGCAAATGAGCGACAAGGAAATCCTGGCGAAATTTGAGGGCTTTGCCGCCATGATGCGCCTCATGCTGAACCAGTACCAACAAGTGCCGGCCCGGATTAGCCCCTATCAAGAGGAGATCCGCTCTCCACGTGAGCATTTCTTCTGGATGCTAACCCTGGATAACGGCATCCGCAACATGCGCGCCAACCTGGAATGGGCCGAGAGCGTGATCGAGCAGATCAAGCGCGGCCAAATTCCGTCAGAATAGGAGCATCTCATGGTCAAGCAATTACCCCTCCGTCAACGCATCCGCAAGACGATCGTTGTCTTGGTATTCCTGTCTTTTCCGGTGACGATGAATTTCCTCTCGCCAGTGCTCATCATGGACGGGACAGCCAACGGCATTGTCAACGGCAGCCTGGTGATGTTCGGATTGATGTTCGTCTCCTCGCTGTTCCTCGGCCGCGCCTGGTGCGGCTGGGTCTGCCCTGGCTCCACCATGGCAGACCTGGCCGAATCGATCAATAACCAGCCGGTCAATCGCGCCAAAATTGCCTGGATCAAGTGGCTCATCTGGATCCCGTGGATCTCGATCATCATCTGGTTGGGAATTCGGGCCGGTGGTTATTCTAGCGTGAATCTGCTTTATCTGACGGAAACGGGCGTCTCGGTAGATACACCGGAAAAATATATCATTTATTACATCGTCGTTGGCCTGTTCGTCGGGCTGGCAATTTTTGTCGGGCGGCGTGCAGGTTGCCACACCATCTGCTGGATGGC
>DIXA01000022.1 GCA_002428565.1 Anaerolineales bacterium UBA6092
TCTCTATTTGCGCAAAAACAAGGTCTGATAGATAATCTGGCAGCCCGTCGATCGGCGTGCTGACCCCATAATCCGGGCCGGGCGCAGAGGTTTGCTCTGCGTGGCAGCCTGCCAATACCAGCATGCCTGCCAGCATAACAATGAAAAGGAGATTTTTACGCAATGTGTTCATCCAGTTTGTTCCTACGATCTCCGCGAGGCAATGAACTTGCGCAGGTACGCCGGGGCGCGGCGCAGCTCGGGCACGCCCAGGGCCAACGCGGCCAGCACATAGATCAGCACGCCCAGAGCCAGCCCCCCCGCCGCGGCCAGCCAGGGGGCCAGCCCCCCCGCCAGCCACAGCCAACCCCACAGCGCCAGGCCCATCGCCAGGCTGGCCGCGGCGGCTTGCAGCACCGACCGCGGCAGCAGGCGTCCGCCCAGCCCGCCCAGGCGGCGGCGCATCAGCATCAGCAGGGCCGCCGCTTCCAGGGCCGTGGCCAGCGAATTGGCCAGGGCCAGCCCGCCGTGCGGCATCCAGCCCAGGCGCTCAAACCAGGCCGAGAAGGCCAGGCTGAAGATCACGTTCAGCGTCATGGCGGCCGCACCCACCGCCACTGGCGTGCGCGTATCTTGCAGGGCATAATACGCCCGCGAGAGGATCTCCACCAGGCAGTGCCCCACCAACCCCAGCGCATACCAGAGCAGCGCCCAGGTGACGAGCTGCGTGGAATGGGCCGTGAACTCACCGCCCTCGTAGAGGAAGCGCACCAGCGGCAGGCGCAGGGCGATGACCCCCGCCATGGCAGGGAGCGCCAGGAGCAGCACCACGCGCAGCGTGGAGGCCAGCGAGGCGCGCAGCTCGTCCAGCCGCCCCAGCGCCGCCTGCGCCGAAAAGGTGGGCATGGCAGCGATGGCGGCCGATTGGGCAATGGCAGCCTGGGGCATCAGCATCAGGGCGAAGGCCAGCGAGATGGCCGAAACGCTGCCCTCCGGCAGGGAGAGAGCAATGATGGTATTGACGATGAAATTCAGCTGCACCACCGCCACGCCCAAAATGCGCGGCCCCATCAGCGCCATCACCTGGCGCACCTCGGGCATGCGCAGGCCCAGCGAGCGGGTGTAACTTCCACCCAGGCGCAGCAGCCCGGGGATCTGCACCAGCAGGTGCAGCAGCGCGCCTGCCAGCGCCCCCGCCGCCAGCCGGTACACACCCCACGCCTGCGGCAGCAGCAGCACCCCGGCGATCTGCCCCAGCGAGTACATCGCCGGGGCGATGGCGGGCAGCCAGAAGCGCTGGTGGGCGTTGAGAATGCCCATCACCAGCCCGCTCAGCCCGAAGATGGCCACGGTGGGCAGCAGCAGGCGCAGCAGGGTCACCGTCAGCGCTTCCTGGCTGGGGGGCAGGTCGGGGGCGAGGATGAACAGCCCGTGCCGCACCAGCCAGGGGGCAAAGAGCATCGCCAGCCCCGCCGCCAGGCTGAGAACCAGCAAGAGCAGGTTGGCGATGGACGAGGCCAGCCGCCAGGCCTGCGGGCGCTGCTCTTGCGCCAGCATGCCGGTGAAGGTGGGGATAAAGGCCGATCCCAGCGCCCCGCCCGCCATCAGGTTGAAGAGCAGCTCTGCCACGCGGTTGGCGGCATTGAAGGAATCTAAATCTGCCCCGGCGCCAAAGGCGCGGTAAATGATGATGCCGCGCAGCAGGCCGATGATCTGGGTCAGCAGGAAGGCTGCCATCACGGTGCCGGCGGCGCGGGCGATCTGGCGCGTGGCGGTGGATACGACGGTCATGGGCTTGATTATATCAATGGTATACTCAGAAAACCATGATCCGCTTCGAGCAAGTCACCTTCACTTATCCCGGCGCGGCAAGCCCGGCGCTGCGCCAGGTGAGCCTGGAGATCCCCGCGGGAGCCTTGTGCCTGGTGGCAGGGGCTTCGGGTTCGGGCAAATCCACCCTGCTGCGCTGCATCAACGGGCTGGTGCCGCACTTCAGCGGTGGGCGGCTGGAGGGCACGTTACGCGTGGATGGGCTGGACCCGGTGCGCCTTTCTCCCCAGGGGATGAGCCGCTATGTGGGTTTCGTCTTCCAAGACCCCGAGGCGCAGTTCGTGGTGGATACGGTGGAAGACGAGGTGGCCTTTGCGCTGGAAAACGCCGCCCTGCCCGCCGCCGAGATGCAGGCGCGTGTGGATGAGACCCTGGCCCTGCTCGAGCTGCTTCCGCTGCGCTCGCGCCGCCTGGAGACCCTCTCGGGCGGCGAGCGGCAGCGGGTGGCAGTGGCCGCCGCGCTGGCCCTGCGCCCGCAGGTGCTGGTGCTGGATGAGCCCACCTCGCAGCTGCACCCGCAGGCCGCCGAGGAGGTGCTGCAAGCCCTGCTGCGCCTGAACCGGGAGATGGGCCTGACCGTGGTCTTGGCCGAGCACCGCCTGGAGCGCATCCTGCCCTTTGCCAGCCAGATGGTGTATTTGGAAGCGGGCAGGCCCGGCGCACTGAGCGGTGCGCCGCGCGCCGTGTTGGGGCAGTCTGCGCTGATGCCGCCGGTGGCAGCGCTGGGCAAGGCGCTGGGCTGGCAGCCGCTGCCGCTGACCGTGGAAGAAGCCCGCCGCCACCTGGAGGCCCATCCCATCCCGGCCCCGGCAGCCCCGCCCCGGCCATATGCAGCCCCTCAAAGTCCCCCTTTTATCCAGGCCAGCGGGCTGGAATTCGCTTACGGCAGCCAACCGGTGCTGCGCGGGGTGGACCTGGCGCTCTACCCTGGCGAGATCGCCGTGCTGATGGGCCCCAACGGCGCCGGGAAAAGCACCCTGCTGCGCCTGCTGGTGGGGCTGGCGCGCCCGTCCAGGGGGCGCATCACCGTTGCCGGGCAGGAGATCAGCCGCCAGGAGACCGCCGAGATCTGCCGCCGGGTGGGCTATCTGCCGCAAGACCCCAACATGCTGCTCTTCTCGGAGACGGTGCTGGAGGAGCTGCTGGTGACCCTGCGCAACCAGGAGAAGACCGGCTCAGCCTACGAGCAGCCCGCCGCCCTGCTGGCACGCCTGGGCCTGAGCGAGAAGGCCAGCACCTACCCGCGCGACCTGAGCGCCGGCGAGCGCCAGCGCGTGGCATTGGGGGCGGTCACCGTCACCCGGCCGGGGGCGCTGCTGCTGGATGAACCTACCCGCGGCCTGGATTACGCCAACAAGCGCTCGCTGCTTGAGCTGCTGCGCGGCTGGCGCGGGACCGGCATGGCCATTTTGCTCGTCACGCACGATGTCGAGCTGGCCGCGGCCGCCGCCGACCGGGTCATCCTGCTCGAAGAGGGGCGCATCCGCGCCTGCGGCGCTCCGGCGGAAGTGCTGCGCCTTTCACCGCACCTCACCCCCCAGATCGCGCAGCTATTCCCGCAGAGCGGCTGGCTGACCGTTGAGGATGTGCTAATGAGCACATTGTCATTGTAATGACAGCTTTAGCCGTGACGGCACCACACTTAAGCGTAAGCGTTCTTTTTCCCCCACCCCCGGCCCCGCCCCCCAGGGGGGCGGGGAGAATTAGGCGAAATTGGATGTTTTCGGGGGCTTTGCCCCCGAAAACATCCAATTTCGCCATCGTTGCAATCTCCACCGCACTTAATAGGAGAGAAATTACCCATGTGCCCCCAATTTACCTCACCCCCTGACCCAACTGATTTCGAAATGCAAGTCTGGGAGATGGTGCGGCAGGTGCCGCCCGGCAAGGTGACCACCTACGGGCAGATCGCCGCGCTGCTCTCGCCGCCTGCGGGCGTGGATATGGCCCGCTACCGCGCCTTTGCGGCGCGCTGGGTGGGCGGCGCCATGGCGCGCTGCCCCGACAGCGTCCCCTGGCAGCGCGTGGTCAACGCCCAGGGGCAGATCAGCCCGCGGCCTGGCGCCGAAATGCAGCGCCAACTGCTGGAAGACGAGGGCGTGATCTTCAACGAGCGCGGCCGCATCGACCTCAAGCGTTTCGGCTGGGAGGGGCCGCCGCAGGCCTGACACCCCTGCACCCCACGAACCATGCACCAACACCCGCCGCACATCAAATTCCGACCACGCCTGAGATGGCTGCGCCTGGGCATGCCGCTGGTTTTCCTGTTCCTGCTGATCGAGTTCTTCGATGAGCTGAACTACGGCATCGGCAACGCCGCCCTGCCCGCTATCCGCACCGACCTGGCGCTGAGCTACGCCCAGGTGGGCCTGCTGCTGGGGCTGCCGCACATCCTGGGCTCGTTCATCGAGCCGGTGCTGATGCTGCTGGGCGATACGCGCCTGCGCAAGCGCCTGGTGATCGGCGGCGGGCTGGCCATTGTGCTCACTCTGGTGGGTATTGCCCTGGCGCAATCCTTCCCGCCGCTGCTGGTGGCGATGATCATTGCCTTCCCGGCCTCCGGGGCATTTGTCTCGCTCTCGCAGGCCACGCTGATCGATCTCAACCCCGGGCGCGAGGCGCAGGCCATGGCGCGCTGGACCGTGGCCGGGTCGGTGGCAAACCTGCTCGGGCCGCTGCTGCTGGCCGGCGCACTGACGCTGGGGCTTTCGTGGCGCTGGGTGTATGCCGGGCTGGCGATCTTCTGCCTGGGGCTGGTGCTGACCGTGCTGCCGCAGCGCTTCCCGGCGAAGGGCAAGCCTGCGCCTGAGGTAGCAGAGGAGGCAGAGACGCCAGAAGAGGCCGCCCCGGCGGAGAAAACCTCCCTGCTGCAAGGCCTGTGGCAGGCGGCGCGCAACCCGCGCCTGCTGGGCTGGTTCGTGCTGCTGGAGCTCTCTGACCTGCTGCTGGATGTGCTGGCGGGCTACCTGCCGCTCTATTTCACGGATGTGGCCGGACTGCCCCTGGCCCAGACGAGCCTGCTGCTGAGCGCGCTGATGCTGGCCGGCCTGGCCGCGGATGCCGCCCTCATTCCCGTCCTGGAGCGCTTCAACGGACGCAAGGTGGTGCGCGTTTCGGCGGGGGTGGTGGCGCTGCTGTACGCGGCCTGGCTGCTGGCGCCCTGGCTGTGGGCCAAGATCGGGCTGATCATCCTGGTGAAGCTGTGCACGCTGGGCTGGTACCAGGTGCTGCAGGGCGAGGCCTTCGCCACCATCCCAGGGCGCTCGGGCACGGTGATGGCGCTGAACTCCGTCTTTGGGCTGGCGGCTGGCGCCATCGCCTGGCTGGTGGGCTGGCTGGCGGCTCAGGCGGGCCTGCCCGCGGCCATGTGGCTGTTGCTCTTGGGGCCGGTGAGCCTGGCGGTCTTTGTCCGCCCGCCTCACCGGTAGTAGGATCTCCCCCCACCCGTCGGCAGGCAAAAACCGCCTGCCTTACGCCCTCGCCCCCCAGGGGGCGGGGAGAAAACGCCAAAAATGGGTTGCGTGGGGGTGCTTTGCACCCCCACGCAACCCATTTTTGGCGAAAATCCCCCCTTTGACATTATAATAGTGGCGATGCCGCCCAAGATACGCTCACACCGCGTGGAAGCCATTGTGCTGCGCCACTCTAATTGGGGCGAGGCCGACCGCCTGCTCTGGCTGTACACGCGCGAGCTGGGCAAGGTGCGCGCCGTGGCCAAGGGCGTGCGCAAGGCGCGCTCGCGCAAGGCCGGGCACCTGGAGCCGTTCACCCGCGCCAGCCTGCTGCTGGCCTGGGGCCGCGAGATCTACATCGTCACCCAGGCCGACACCGCCGATGCCCACCTGGCGCTGCGCGAAGATTTGATGCGCGTGGGCTACGCCTCCTACGTGGTCGAGCTGCTCGACCGCCTGACCTACGAGGAGGGCGAGAATCCCTCCCTGTACCGCCTGCTGGCTGAGACGCTGGCCCGCCTGGACCAGGAGCCCGAGCCGGAATTTGCTGTGCGTTACTACGAGCTGCGCCTGCTGGACCTGGCCGGGTTCCGCCCGCAGTTGTTCCAGTGCGCCGCCTGCGAGGCGGAGATCCAGGCAGAAGATCAGTACTTCTCCGCCGAAAGGGGCGGGGTGCTGTGCCCGCGCTGCGGGGCCAGCACCCCCGGCGTGCGCTCGATCTCGATGCCCGCGCTGAAAGCGCTGCGCCATTTGCAGCGCAGCTCCTACGCTGAGGCGCACCGCCTGAGCCTGAGTACCACCGCCAACCGCGAGCTAGAGAACCTGGCGGGGCATTACCTCACCTACCTACTGGAACGCAGCCTGAACACCCCGGCCTTCCTGCGCCAGGTGCGCCACAACGCCTCATCTCCCACACCAGAGGTGGAAATCTGACCCTGGAGACCCTATGCCTACCAATATCGAAATCAAAGCCCGTGTGCCCGACCCCCAGGCGCTGCAAGCGCGTGCCGAGGCGCTCAGCCAGGCCCCGCCGGAGATCATCGAGCAAGAAGACACCTTCTTCAACATCCCCAGCGGCAGGCTCAAGCTGCGCTGGCTCTCGCCCTCGCTGGGGCAGCTGATCTACTACACCCGCCAGGATGCCGCCGGGCCCAAGCCATCGCATTACGTTCTCTCGGTGACGCCCGACCCGGCCTCGCTGCAACAGGTGCTGAGCGAGGCCCTGGGCGTGCGCGGCGTGGTGCGCAAGCGCCGCCGCCTGTACATGGTGGGGCACACCCGCGTCCACCTGGATGAGGTGCAGGGGCTGGGCAGCTTCATGGAGTTGGAAGTGGTGCTGCAGCCCGGGCAGACCCCCGCCGAGGGCGAGCAGATCGCCGCGCAGTTGATGCAGCAGTTGGGCATCCGCCCCGAAGATTTGGTGCAGGCTGCTTACATCGACCTGCTGGAACAAGCCGCCTGAGCCGCGCGGCGGCCCCACCCTGGAGGAACCTATGGAAATCAATGTCACCACCCCTGCCCTGCTCTTCCCAGCCATCTCACTGCTGCTGCTGGCCTTCACCAACCGCTTCCTGTCGCTGGCAGCGCTGATCCGCGATCTGCACGCCAAGTACCAGGAGAACCCCAAAAGCATGCTGCTGGGGCAGATCGATAACCTGCGCTACCGGGTGAAACTGATCCAGTACATGCAGGCCTTCGGTGTGCTCAGCCTGCTGTTCTGTGTGCTGTGCATGTTTGTGCTGTTTGCCGGCTGGGAGCTGGTGGGCAGGCTGATCTTTGGCTTCAGCCTGATCTTGATGATGGTTTCGCTGGCGCTGTCGGTGCGCGAGATCCAGGTCTCGGTGGGTGCGCTCGACCTGCACCTCAAGGATCTGGAAAATGCCCCGCCGGTAAAACACGGCTAAAGGTTTTTTTGTGGTGTTGAATTTGCGGGCGAAGCCCGCAAATTCAACACCACAAAACCTTAAATGCCCCTTCCATAGGACTGCGGGGTGTGGTAAAATCTGTCCCCGTGCGCACCAGGTGCGCACATAATCTCACACGCTCCCCGACCTGACGGGACGTGCCGCCCGGCAGCAGCCAGCCTGCCCCCAGACGGTGCCCAAAGGTATGAAAGGAGCGGAGGAAAAACAAAAAGGAGAATTGAATATGGCAGTTGTACCCATGAAGGCTTTATTGGAATCAGGCGTCCATTTCGGTCACCGTACCCACAAATGGCACCCCGCCATGAAGCCTTATATTTTTACCGAGCGCAATGGCATCCACATCATTGACCTGCAAAAGACCTCCAAGGCTCTGGACCAGGCCTTCAATGCCGTGCGCGACAACATCTCCGGGGGAGGCACCATCCTCTTCATCGGAACCAAGCGCCAGGCCCAGGAAACCATCCAATTAGAGGCCGCCCGCTGCGCCATGCCCTACGTAACTGCCCGCTGGCTGGGCGGTATGCTCACCAACTGGCGCACCATCCGCCAGCGCATCAACGAGCTGGAACGTATGGAAAAAATGCGCGAGAACGGCGATTTCGAGCGCATCACCAAGAAAGAAGCTCTGATCATGAGCCGCGAGATCGAGCGCCTGGAAGGCATCCTGTCTGGTGTGCGCAAAATGGTGCGCGTTCCCGACATGGTCTTCGTGGTGGATGTGACGCGTGAAGCCACTGCCATCCATGAGGCCAACCTGCTCAACATCCCCGTGGTTGCCATGGTGGACACCAACTGCGACCCGAAGACGATCGATTACGTCATCCCCTCCAACGATGACGCCATCCGCGCCATCAAACTAATGGTCGGCAAGATGGCCGATGCCGTGCTCGAAGGCATGGCCCTGCGCAAGGAAGAAGTGGTCGAAGAAGAGGCCGAGCGCGTGGTTGCCCGTGTTTCCATGGACGATCAAGAACTCGCTGACGAAGACCTGCTGGGCGCGGCCACCCTGGCCAAGATCGCCACGCACGTCGACAGTGAGGTAGTACAGAGCATCGAAAGCGAAGTTGCGATCCCGGCAGAGGAATTCAAGGAATTCACCGCCGTAGCCGCTGCTGAAGAAATCGCTGAAGAAGCACCCAAGACCGAAGAAGAAACCGCTGAAGAAGCGCCCAAAACTGAAGAAGAAAACTAGGCAGCAAGAGGTTTTAGTATGGCAATTACCACCGAACAAATCAAAGAAATCCGCGAAGCCACCGGTGTTGGCATTCTCGATTGCCGCAAGGCATTGGAGCAAGCCAACGGTGATTTTGATAAAGCCGTTGAATACTTGCGCGAAAAAGGCCTGGCCAAGGCTGCCAAGCGCGCCGACCGTGATGCCTCGGAAGGCGTGCTGGAACTGTACTCGCACGGCAACGGACGTGTTGGCGTGATGGTTGAGATCAACTGCGAAACCGATTTCGTCGCCCGCTCGGAGGGCTTCCGCAAGTTTGCCCACGAATTGGGCCTGCAGATTGCCGCCGCCGCCCCGCGCTACATCCGCCCTGAGGAGATCACCGAGGATGTGCTCGAAACCGAGCGCAACGTCGCCAAGGCGCGCGCCCTGGAAGAAGGCAAGCCCGCCAACGTGCTGGACCGCATCATTGAGGGCCGCCTGGAAAAGTTCAAAGACGAAGTCTGCCTGCTGCGTCAGGCCTACATCCGCGATGAGCAAGTCACCATTCAGGACCTCTTGAACCAGCAAATCTCTGCCATCGGCGAAAACATCGTTATCCGGCGCTTTGTGCGCTGGGAAGTCGGAGAAAGAATTTCTTGATCCAAAAAAAAGGCCAACCTCGGTTGGCCTTTTTTTTCATCACAAGGAGACGATATGGCAAACGAACTTAAGTACAAGCGCATCCTGCTGAAACTAAGCGGCGAATCCATGGCTGCCCAGGGTGGTTATGGCATAGACCCCCTGCAAGCCGAGGCGGTAGCCCGCACCGTGGGCGATGTGAGCGCCCTGGGTGCGGATGTAGCCATCGTGATCGGGGCAGGCAACCTGTGGCGCGGCCGCAGCGGCATTGAGCGCGGCATGGACCGCGCCACCGCCGACTATATGGGCATGCTGGCAACCGTGATGAACGCCCTGGCGCTGATGGATGCCATGGAACGCATGGGGCTGGTGACGCGCGTCCAATCGGCCGTGGAAATGCGCGCCGTTGCCGAGCCGTACATCCGCCGCCGCGCCATCCGCCACCTGGAAAAAGGCCGCGTGGTGATCTTTGGCGGCGGCACGGGCAACCCCTTCTTCTCCACCGATACGGCTGCCGCCCTGCGCGCGATTGAGATTGGCGCGGAACTGCTGATCAAGGCCACCAAGGTGGATGGGGTGTACGACTCTGACCCGGTGAAGAACCCCAACGCGGTGCGTTTCGACCACATCACCTACATGGAGACGATCAACCGCCACCTGGAAGTGATGGACAGCACTGCCATTTCGCTGTGCATGGACAATAACATGCCCATCCTGGTACTCAATCTGTGGCAGCCCGATGCCCTGCGCCGGGCGCTGCACGGCGAGCCGGTGGGAACACTGGTCACCGCATAATTTTTTTGTTACGAGAATTTTGCGGGCTTCGCCCGCAAAATTCTCGTAACAATGATTTTCTTTGCGATGAAGCAACGCGTTGCTATTCTGGATGCGCTGGGGCGCCATTGGCGCTGGATGCTGCTGGCGGTGAGCCTGCTGGGCATGCTGGCGCTGGTGCGCAGCACGCCCTACGGCCCCGGACTGGTCAACGATTCGGCTACGTACATCGAGGGCGCCGCTAACCTGATCGCCGGGCGCGGCTTTGTGCGCCTCTCGGGCGGGGGCGAGGTCAAGCCCATCACCCACTTCCCGCCGCTGTTCTCCATGCTCCTGGCGGCACTGGGACTGCTGGGCATGGATCTGGTGGCTGCGGCGCACCTGTTGGTGACCCTGCTGTTTGGGGCGGGCATCTTCCTGGTGGGGCTGTGCATTTACCGCATCAGCCGCGCGTGGCCGTTTGCGCTGCTGGGAGCGCTGCTGCTGGCGGTCTCGGATGTGCACCTGGGCGTGTACGCCATGGCGCTCAGCGAGCCGCTTTTCCTGGCGCTGATGTTGGGGGCATACCTGCTGCTGGCGCAATATGCCAATGAGGCGAAAGTGCGTTGGCTGGTGTGGTCGGGGCTGCTGCTCAGCCTGGCGGCCCTCACCCGCTATGCTGGGGCAGCCCTGTACGTGAGCGCGGTGTTGGGCCTGTGGCTGATGGGCCGGCAGGGCAAGCGTCCCATCGCCGTGCTCAAAGAATGGGGCTGGCTGGCGGCGGGAGGGCTGCCGCTGCCCCTGCTGTGGCTGATCTATCAGCAGTCTGCCAGCCAGGGTGCACTGGGCAACCGCCTGGTCGCCTGGCACCCGGTGCCGTTCTCCAGCCTGTTCGAGGCGCTGAAGAATCTGCTCACCTGGGCCGCCCCAGATGCGCTGCTGGCAACCACGCCGCTGTGGGGCCGCCTGCTCAGTGGGCTGGCCCTGCTGGTGCTGCCGGGGCTGCTGGCCTGGCTGGTTTGGGCCGCCTGGCGGCGGAAACATTCGCCCGCGCCCGCCCTGGCCTGGCTGCTGGCCCTGCACGTGCCCCTCTACCTGGCCTTCATTGCCGCCTCGCTGAGCCTGTTCGATGCCAGCACCCCCCTGGACGACCGCCTGCTCTCGGTGGTCTACCTGCCTGAGATGGTCTTATTCGCCGCGGGGCTGGCCTGGCTGTGGAAGATTGGCGTGGGGCGCAGGACGCCCCTGCGGGCGGTGGTGGCCGCGGGGGCGCTGGCCCTGGCGCTGTTCAGCCTGTGGGACGGCGTCTCGGCGGTGCAGCAGCTCAGCACGCAGGGGCTAGGCTTCACCCACGAGGGCTACCGGGAATCGCCAGCCGTGCCGCTGATCCGCGACCTGCCGCCGATCACCCTCTATTCCAACAAGCCGGGGGCAGTCTACCTGCTCACGGGACGCAACGCCTATGTGACCCTCACCCCGGTGGACCCGGTGACGGGCCTGGCGCGCCCGGAGTTCGCCGTCGACCTGGACGAGATGCAAACGCAGGTGCGCGGCGGCTCGGCGCTGCTGGTGCTGTTTGGTTTGCGCGGCAGCAGCGATGCGGAGGAGGCGGCGCTGTTCGAGGCGCTGAGCGCCGGTCTGCCGCTGGCGGCCGATTTTGGCAATGTGACGGTTTTTGGCGTTTTGCCGTAAATGAACATTTCGGTGCTGATGCCGGTTTATAACGCTGCCGCCACGCTGGCGGAGGCGCTGCAATCGCTGGAGCGCCAGACGCTGGGCGATTACGAAGGCATTGCCGTGGATGACGGCTCAAGCGACGAGAGCGCGGCGATGCTGGAGGCCTGGGCGGAGCGTGACCGGCGCTGGCGGGTGCTGCACATCCCACATGGGGGCATCCTCGCGGCCCTCAACGCCGGGCTGGCAGCCTGCCATGCTCCGCTGGTGGCGCGCATGGATGCCGACGATCTCAGCCACCCGCTGCGCCTGGAAAAGCAAGCCGCCTACCTGGAATCTCACCCCGAGACGGGCGTGGTGGGCTGCCTGGTGGCGGGCTTCCCGCCCGGGCAGGTGCGCGAGGGTTTTCGCATCTACATGGAGTGGCTCAACTCGCTGGTGACGGACGCCGACATGCGCCGCGAGATGTTCGTGGAAAGCCCACTGGCGCACCCCAGTGTAATGTTCCGCCGGGAGGTGGTGGCGCAGGCGGGCGGCTACCAGGAACACGGCTGGCCCGAGGATTACGACCTGTGGCTGCGCCTGTACCTGGCTGGAGTTGGCTTTGGTAAGGTGCCCGAGATGCTCTTGGAATGGCGCGAGTGCCCGGAACGCCTGACCCGCACCGACAGCCGCTACAGCCTGGAGAATTTTCTACGCGCCAAGGCTCATTATCTGATGCTCGGGCCGCTGGCCGGGCGGGATGCCGTGATGGTATGGGGTGCGGGGATGGCGGGACGCCGCCTGGGCAAGCAGTTGCTGCGCCAGGGCTGCCCGCTGGTGGCGTTCTTCGATATCGACCCGCAAAAGATCGGTCACACTCGCCGCGGTCTGCCCATCCTGCCGCCCGAGGCGCTGCCGGAAACGTGGCGGCAGTACCGCCACCCGGTGATGCTGGCGGCGGTGCGCTCGCGCGGCGCCCGCGTCATTGTCCAGCGGCGGCTGGAGGGCTTTGGTCTGCGCGAAGGCCAGGATTGGTGGGGCACCGCCTGAATCTCCCATCCCCCCAACGATGGGCTTCGCCCATCGTTCCCCCCCTTCCCGCTGGGAAGGGGGGATATCCAGAAAAAGAGTAGGATGCGGNNCCGCATCCTACTCTTTTTCTGGATAATTCCTATTGTCCGGTTTGGGGAAAAATCAGGGGGTAATGATCGCCACGTCCAGGCAGGCGGGGATATCCTCGGACAGCAGCACGCCGCGCCAGGTCTGCTCGAACTGGTAGCGGTAGAGAGCATTGGCACTCTCCTGGCAGGAAAGGAAATAGAACGCGCTGGCATCCGGCATCCACGCCACCCGGCCCGGCCCCAGGCTCAAGAGCATATTGCCCTCGGCGGTGTGCAGGCTGTAGCCATCCGTATGCCGCACCAAGAGCCAACGCCCATCCGAAGAAGCCTGGCTCTTCGACCAGGCATTGACATCTGCCAGGCGCAGCTGCACCTGCCCGGACGGGTCGAACAGGAGGGCATCGTAGGGAGGGCCGTTGAAATCCTGCGCCAGGAACAACCCCGGCACAGCCGCCCAGGTCACAAATTGATAATCGCCTGCCAGCACCTGCTCGGGGACCTGCACCTGCGGCTCCAGGCGGTAAATACCCACCGGCCCGCCCTCAAAGCGCCAATAGGGGCCGGTGCTCAGGTTCAGCATCACCACGCCGCTGCTGGGATCGTAGGCCGCGCTGCCAAACGCCCCCAGGTACAGCGGAGTCTCCTCCGGGCCGTAAATATCCACCTGGCGCAGGTTGGAGGGCGGCCCGCCGGAGGTGACATTGTGCACCAGGAAGGAATGCACCGAGCTCCACGTCAGGATCGCCTCCGGGCCAGCCTGACGGTACAGGTTCACCTGGGTGCCGAAGAGCGAGATCGCCGCCACACCCTGGGGCGTGCAGGCAGAGCCATACGCCTGCGGGTCGCAGGAGCCAGAAACCTGCTCATAGATGATCCAGCGCCCGTCCGGCGACCAGGCGCGCAGCAGGGCATCGTCACTGCTGGTGGTCAGGCGCTGCAAGAAGTCAATCTGGGTGTCATACAGGTAAATATCCACGTTGGTGCGGTGCAGGGAGGCCGAAAAAGCCAGGTAGCGGCCGTCCGGCGACCACAGCGCCGGGAGCGAGCGCGCCACCGCCAGGGGGGTGGGGATGAGCTCCGGGTTGGCGGCGATCTCGGCGCGGATGCGGCCGCGGGCCACGTGGGTGAGCAGGGGCAGCCGGCGCGCCAGGCTCACGCCCGGCAGGAGCGCCACCCACATCTGATAATCCCATTCGCCGGGGGCGGACTCGAGGAGCGGTGTGCCCTGATCGTCAGCGCGCAGCACCAGGTACGGCCCGCTGGGGGCTGCCTGCCAGGACCATACCCAGCCCTGGCGCGGCATGCTGAAGGCTTCCAACCCACTCAGGCCGCTGCCATCGGCGTTGACCAGGTACTGCGCATCCGCGGCGCTCAGGAAGAGCCAGGGCCCGGCGGCGCTCAGCGAGGTGAGCATGGGCGGGTCGGTGGGGGTGAGGGTGGCGCTGGGAACGGACTGGCTGGGAATGGGCGTCAGCGAGGCGGCGAGGCTGGGCGCGGGCGTGGCGCTGGCGGTACGCGTGGGGGTGACCGTCGAAGTGGGCGGCGCGGCCGTGTTGGCCGCGGCTGAGGCGGTGCGCGTGGGCTGGGCAGTGGGCGTGGCTTCAACCGGCGCGTCAACACAAGCCGCCAGGAGCTGGCTGATCACGAAAAGGAACAAAAAGAGGGTTCGCCGCATCACGCAATACACCAAAGGTCTTCGGATGGTGATTATAACGCCTTTTGACGGGGCGTGGATTTCTGTTATCATTACGGCATGACCCCAATCTCTGTGCTTTACGATGGCTGGGCGCTCGTCCACCAGCCCACCCACCCGGCAGCCCTGCACCTGCTGGCGCTGCTGGAAAACCTGCCCGCCGAGGTGCAAGCCACCCTGGCGCTGCCCGGCCCCGCGCCGGACTGGCTGCCGCCGGGGTTGGCGGTGCAGGTGATCGAAACATCCCCCGGCAGCTCTGCCCGCCTGGGCTGGGAGCAGCGCCGCCTGCCCGCTCTGGCGCGCCAGGTGGGGGCGGAATGGCTGCACAGCCCCAGCGGGGCGGCCCCGCTCTTGGGCAGGCAGCCTGCCATGGCCCTCAGCCCCACGCACTTCGAGGCCGATGAGCCGCGCCCGCGCGGCCTGGCGGAACGCTTGCGGCGCTCGCTGGCGCAGGGTGGGCAAGGCAATGCCCGGGCGGTCTTCTGGCCCGCCGACCTGCCGCCTTCGCGCAGCAAAACCCCACTGCGCCTGCTGCCACCCGTGGTCAGCGCCCTGTTTGCCCCATCGGCTGCACCGCAGACCCTGCCCGGGGGGGATGGCGACCACCTGCCGGAGAGCTTCCTGCTCTATCACGGCCCAGGCTCGCCGCAAGCCACCGCCCGCCTGCTGGATGCCTGGTTCTGGGCGGCCTCTTCGGTCGGCTCGTACACGCCGCTGATCATGGCCGGGCTGAGCAGCCCGGAACGCGCCCGCATGAAGGCCCTGCTGGCAGGCACCACCGCCGCCGAGAGTGTACTCTTCCTGACGACGCTGCCCCCCGCCGCCCTGGCGGAGGTCTACCGGCGCTGCACCGCCCTGGTGCACACCGCCGCCGAACCCGCCTGGGGCGGGCCCATCCGCCATGCCCTGGCCTGCGGCAAGCCGGTTGTGGCTTGCAACGACCCGCGCATCGAGGCGCTGGTTGGCCCGGCGGCTTACCTGGCCCCGGCAGAGGACTCCCGCCTGCTGGGTGCAGCGCTGATCACGGTGGTGGTGGAGCAAAATGTGGCCGAGGGGCTGGCGCAGGCCGCCATGCAGCGCGCCGCCGCCTGGAGCGGCGCCGCCTTCGCCGAAAAGTTATCAGAAAGCTACCGTTAGCTTATCGTCAAAAACAGGTGTTGTGCNNGCACAACACCTGTTTTTGACGATAAAATTTATCGCCCCTCAGGGCCTTTGAAACCGACCGAGCGGCGCAAGAAGAAGGCGTACACCCCCAAGGCGATCCCGCCGAGCAATAACAGCCCGCCCAAAATCCCCAGCACCGGCGAGCGGCCGGGCGTTTCGGGGATGATGGCTACCTCCGCCAACGTCTCGGAGTTGGCCTGGGCGCCAAAGGTGAGGAAGGTCTCGTCGCCGGCAGAGAGTTTGACGCCGCGGTTCAACGAGGTGGTGGGGTTATAGCCATCCGGGATGGCGGCGGTGATGTTGTACTCGCCCTCGGGCAGTTCGCGAAAGCAAACATAGCCCAGTTCTTCCGGCTCCGGGTCCCAGGCATCTGAGAAACCTCCCGCCAGCGTATCGGCAGTGAGCGAGACCGTGCCCAGGCGGTCGCCCACGCTGACCGCGCCACCCGCCAGGGAGGGTTCCTCCTCCTGACGCAGGGCGTCGCCGTTGATATCGTTGTAGAGCAGGATGCACAGGTTGCCCCAGCCGGGCAGCGGCGTGACGGTGGGTGGTTGGATCACCGGGGTGGTGCCCGGGCCGGGCGTGGGCGAGACCAGCACCGGGCCAGCCATGCCGATCAACAGCACCTGACCCGGGGTGACCAGGTCATCCGCACCCAGGTTGTTCAGGGCGCGCAGCTCGTCAATGGTGATGCCGGTGATGGCAGAGATGCGCCACAGCGTATCCCCCGCCTGGACAATGTACAGGATGCGCCCATCCGCCCCGGGCGTGGGGGTGGGGAAGAGGGTCAACTGGGCGGGCGGGGCGGCCTGCGCCGGGCTGCTGCGCAGCGACAGAGAAAACAACAGGGCCATCAGACCCAGGCCAAACAGAAGATATTTTTTCATCAACTGTGATTATAATCGAAATTTGAACATGGTAAACCGGCTGCGCCGGTTTACCATGTTCAAATTTCGAAGTTCTCATACTATAATAGATGAAAAAGCGGGAGGCAATATGCGCGCACGAAGAGCTTTACTCTACATGCCAGGCGACGACGGTCGCAAGATCAACAAGGCCCTGACCCTGGGGGTGGATTGCATCTGCATGGACATGGAAGACGGCGTGGCGCTCAACCGCAAGGCCGAGGCGCGCCAGAGCATCGCCCGCGCCCTGCAAGAGCTGGATTTTGGCCGCGCCGAGAAGCTGGCGCGCATCAACGCCGTCGGCTCAGGGCTGGAGCTGGAGGATATCCAGGCGGTGCTGCCCTACCGCCCGGATGGCATCGTGGTGCCCAAGATGGAGTCGTTCGCCCAGGTGGAATGGGCCAGCGGGCAGATCGCCGCGGCCGAGCAGAAATACGGCTGGCCCTCCGGCTCGATGCGCATGCTGGTGGGCGTCGAGACCGCCCGCGGCATCCTGAACCTGGCGCAGATCGCCGCGCACCCGCGCCTGGACGGGATCATCTTCGGCGGGGAGGATTACGCCGCCAGCATCGGGGCGGTGCGCACGCCCGAAGCCGTGGAGCTGCTCTACGCCCGCTCGGCGGTGGTCACGGCTTGCGCCGCTTACGGCCTGCAGGCCATTGACATCGTCACCATCGAGTTCCGCGACCTGGAGCGCATTGGGGCGGAGGCGCGCTTTGGGGCGCAGCTGGGCTACAGCGGCAAGCAGATCATCCACCCCAACCAGGTGGAACCGGTGCAGGCGGCCTTCACCCCCAGCGATGAAGCCATCGCCCAGGCCCGGCGGCTGGTGGAAGCCTTCGAGCAGCACCAGGCCCAGGGCAAGGGCGCCTTTGCGCTGGACGATAAGATGATCGACATGCCGCTGCTGAAAGCGGCTCAGAGTACGCTGGAACGCGCCCGGGCGGCGGGGAAGATTTAAATATGGATCTCATCACCCAACTGCCCTTCTTCAGCCATCTGCCCGCCGCGGCTGCCCAGGCGCTGGCTGCCGCATTTGAGACCAGGCCCCTCGCCGCGGGCGAGACGCTCTTCAAACAGGGCGCGCCCGGCGAGGCCTTTTATATCGTGCAAACGGGCGGGCTGTCGGTGCGCACGCGCCACCCCGACGGGCAGGAAGTGACCCTCGACCCGCTGGGGCCGGGCGATTGCAGCGGCGAGATGTCGCTGCTCACCGGGCAGCCCTACCACGCCACCGTCACCGCCAGCGCAGACAGCGTTTTGCTGCGCCTGCCCAAGGAGACCTTCGACCGCCTGACCGCCGAGCACCCGGCGCTGATCACCGAGCTGGCCAACGCCCTGCTGCCGCGCATCCAGGAGACGCAAGCCAGCCTGGCGCTGGCGCGCCTGTTCGGGCAGATGGATGAGGCCATGCAGCACCGCCTGCAAGCCCAGTTACAGTGGCGCCGCCTGGACTGCGGCGAGGTGCTCTGCCGCCAGGGCGACCCCGGCGACGAGATGTACATTGTGGTGCAGGGGCGGCTGCGCTTTGCCGTGGAAGAAGGCGGCAAGAGGCGTGACCTGGGTGAGGTGGGGGCGGGCGAGAGCATCGGCGAGTTCTCGCTGATGACCGAGCGCGACTCGCCGCAGAACCGGCGCAGCGCCACCGTCTACGCCACCCGCCTGACGGATGTGATCGTGATCAGCCGCGCCGTGTTCGAGGGGCTGCTGTGCCAATCGCCGGAGCTGCTGCTGCGCCTGACCCGCCGCATCGTGCAGCGTGAGCTGCTCCTCTCGCAGGAGGCGCGCCCCAGCGTGAGCGCCCAGGTGATCGCCGTGCTGCCCGCCCGGCCCGGCCCGGCAGCCAGCGCCTTTGCCCGCCAGTTGGCTGATTCCTTGCAATCTCTGGGCGGCACCCTGTACCTGGACCCCAGCCGCTTCGACATGCTCTACGGAAAGCCGGGCGCGGCGCAGACCCCGCTGGGCTCACCTGCCAGCCTGCTGATCGATACCTGGCTGGACGAGCGCGAGCGAGCGCACCCCTACGCGGTGTACGACACACAGCCGGCCCTGGATGAGGCAGGCCTGCTCAGCCCCTGGGCGCTGCGCTGCGTGGAAGATGCCGATATCCTATTGCTGGTGGGCGAGGGCGGCGCCGACCCGGCGCTGACCGCGCTGGAGGCGGCTCTGACTGCAACGCACACCCGGGCGCGCCTGGAGCTGGTGCTGCTGCATCCCGCCGAATGCCCCGCGCCAAGCGGCACCCTGGCCTGGCTGGCGCCGCGCCAGGCGGGCGAGTTCCCCGTGCGCGCCCACCATCACGTGCGCCTGGGGCACGCCGCGGATTTTCGCCGCCTGGGCCGCCGCCTGAGCGGGCGCCCGATCGGGTTAGCATTGAGCGGCGGGGGGGCGCGCGGCTGGGCGCACATTGGCGTGCTGCAAGCGCTGGAAGAGGCCGGCCTGGAAGTGGATTGGGTCGGTGGGGCCAGCATGGGGGCGATCATCGCCGGGGGCATTGCCATGGGCTGGCCCTCGCAACAGTTGAGCGACCTGGCGGCGCGCTTCTCCAACCCCAAGAAACTGCTCGATTACACCCTGCCCTACGCCTCCATCACCGCCACCCGGCGCATCACCGCCCTGCTGCAAGAATTGATCGGCGAAACCCAGGTGGAGGATACCTGGCGGCCATTCTTCTGCGTCTCGGCCAACCTGACGCGCGGCGAGGAGCAGTTACACACGCATGGCCCGCTGTGGAAAGCCATCCGCGCCAGCATGGCCTTCCCGGGCGTGTTTGCGCCCGTGGCTGACGAGGGCTGCGTGCTGATCGACGGCGGAGCCGCCAACAACCTGCCCATCGACCGTATGCGCGAGTTCTGCCCCAGCGGCACGGTGATCGGGGTGAACCTGCTCACCAGCAGCCCGGTGCCCGGCCCGTACGATTTTGGCCCCAGCCTGTCGGGCTGGCAGGTGCTGCGCTCGCGCCTGAACCCGTTTGCCCGCGCCTTGAAGGCCCCCAACCTGCTGGATATTGTGGCCGGGGTGGTGTACAGCAACAACTGCTACCGGCTGAACGAGACCTGGCGCTGCGCCGACCTGCTCATCAACGTGCCGGTGGAAGCCTACGGTCTGCTGGAGTTTGACAAGTATCTGCAGGTGATCGAGCTGGGGTATCGGGCGGCGAAGGAGCAGCTGCCGAAACTGGAGCGTGCTCTATGAAGCCCCAGAAGACCCTCTTCTTCCTGCTCCTGGCCCTCGCCCTGGCGGCATGCACCCAGCCCACCGCCGCCCCCACCCCCACGGCCGCGCCGCCGAGCCTCACGCCCACACCGGTGCTAGAGCCCGCGCCAATAGAAGACTTAACCCTGAGCCTCGAGCTCGACAAGGATACCTACGTTCTGGAAGAGCGTATTCGGGCTACATTGACGTTGCGGTATGTTGGTGGGGCCTTTGCTTTTGTCAATATACGACTAGCATATAATAACCCACAATTTCCAAGTAATCAGTCGCGCGACATATCCTTTCTAATCTACGATCAAGATGGAAAACCTCTCGAATATGGAGCAATGCACCAACCTATGCTTCTGGAACCATATCATTTCGCTATGTTTGGCCCGAACTCTGCATTCGAGCGCACCTATCCGAATATTGAAAGATCCTATATTTTCACCGGTCCGGGCGAATACACCATCCAGGCGTTGTATGAAAACTATACCGATCCTAGCGATGGCAGAACCGCCTGGCAAGGGCAGATCGTTTCAAACATTGTCACTTTCACCATCGAGCCTTGATAGAATGATCGGCGGAGGCACGCATGAAACCCCATAAGATACTTTTCTTCCTGCTCCTGGCCCTCGCCCTGACGGCGTGCGCCCAGCCCACCGCCGCACCCACCCCCACGGCCGCGCCGCCGAGCCATACGCCCATCCCGCCAACGGTCACATTCTCACCGCCGCCTCCCACCGCCACAATCACGCCAAGCCCCGTGCCAAGCCATACGCCCACGGCTACACCAACTGCCACCGCCACGCCGACGGACAATCCTTACTTGAGCATACGTTGCCTGCAGGTATTTGCTGGCCTGCCGCCAGTTGCATCGTTGGAAGGAGTCCTGGCATTCCAGTCAACTAGCGATCTAGACGCTCCCGCTTTCCTGCTCGACCTGGGCAGTGGGGAGCGCACCGTGCTCGAAACTGCCGCGAACGAGAGACGGTCTAGATACAGCGTATCGACCGGGGGCCACTGGCTGTCTTTCGTCAGAACGCTTTTTGACGACCAGGGAGCCTTCCGCGAGAGAAGTTTGGTGGTTCTGGACGCCCGCGGGCAGGAGCAAGCATCTTTCCCGCTATCTGAGCACCAGTCCACGATTTACCCGCGAGGCGGCACCTGGCTGGATGACCAGCGCATACTCATCTGGCCGGGTTACAATCCTTCTGTCGATTACTCGCCGCATGGAGATGAAGCCCCCGACTATTATCAAATGCAAGTAGTGAACCCATTTGCCTACCAGAGCACCACGCTCGATATGCGAGGTGCCTGGGGCTTCGACATCTTTGCCCCGGACGAAGCACCTTGGGAGGTGCCCGTTGTACCCGACCCAACCCTGCGCTGGGTGGCTTACCCGGGCTACATCACCACCACCACCGGGGCTGAGATCGGGTATGACATTGCGCTCCTGCTTTGGGATCGGCAGTCGGACAACAGGGTTGGCATTCCTCTAGAAGTGTACCAGGAGCGATTGAACAGCCGACATGGCTATCCCCAGGAAGGGCCAAAGTGGTCACCAGACGGGACGCGCCTGGTATTCATCTCATGGAATTCTGGAGGAGAGGAACTGGTTATTGTAGACCGAGAGGGACAGGTATTACAGAAAACCCGCCTGGGAGATGTGTATGAGCAAATAACTATCGCTGACTACGTCTGGTCGCCGGATGGCAGCCAGATTGCTTTTTGGATGAGCTACCCCCACAAACCATCGTCGGGAACATATCAATCATGGCGGGGGTACGAGGAAATGCTGGCTCTGCTGGATGTAGCCAGCGGGCAGGTTACCAATCTTTGTATTCCAATGGACAGCGGCTTAGTATTGCTAAACCCGGTCTGGTCTCCCGATGGAAGATACCTGGTTGTATCCAGCTATAACGGTGAACACCAGCGTGTCGTACTGGTCGATCTATTCAGCAATGATGCATTCGTGATTTTGAATGTAGGTGTTCAACCCGTGGGTTGGATGGTGAATCCGGGAGAATAAAGCACCTCTTTGCGCTGAGCGGTTGCCAACCCACATCTGATACAATCATGAGTTGATTGACAGTGCGTATCAATAATGGTACACTATAGCCATGGACCCATCCATGGAACTTCAGGTTGTCTTCTTCAGAAGTCAATCTGGGCATGAACCTGTGCGCGAATGGCTGAAATCCTTGTCGATGGAGGAGATAAGAAGACCATCGGTGAAGATATCAAAACCGTCCAATTTGGCTGGCCCATCGGCATGCCCGTGGTGCGCAAGATCGAGCCGGGTTTATGGGAAGTCCGCTCGTCGCTGAAGAACCGCATCGCCCGCGTCCTTTTCACTGTCCAAGGTAATTATATGGTGCTCTTGCATGGGTTCATCAAGAAATCTCAGAAAACACCCCTGGAGGATCTAAAACTGGCCAGGGAGCGCCTGTCAAAATTGCGAGGTGAGCAATGAAAAAACAACATATTGGCAGCAACTTCGATGACTTTCTGGCAGAAGAGGGCCTGTTGACCGAAGCCGAGGCCGTGGCGGTCAAGCGCGTGCTGGCTTACCAGATCGAGCAGTTGATGGTCACCCAAAACCTCTCCAAAACGGCCATGGCGCAGCGTATGAATACCAGCCGGGCAGCTTTGAACCGCCTGCTCGACCCGGCCAACCCTTCGGTCACCCTGCAAACGCTGGAACGGGCGGCTTCTGTGCTGGGCAAGCGCCTGCAAATCGAACTGGTGTAACTTTCCATTCCCAAAACGAAAACAGCGGGACACGTGCCCCGCTGTTTTCGTTTTGGAACCCACTCAAAATCCAAATCACATCAAAATCACTTCTTAACAATTTCTAAATACCCTGCTGATATCCTATGGGTAGGTACAAGCGGATGGGACGGACCCATTCCACCAACAAACCCAAATCTCAAAAGGAGATCAGCAATGAACGATCAAACCAAATCTACCCTCAAGAAACTGTTCCTCACCGGCGCCGTCATCCTCGTGGTGGGCGCGCTGGCCATGGGCTCGATGGCCTTCGTAACCCAGGCCGCCGCCCAAACCGACACCCCCGACGACGGCACCGCCGCCCCGGCAGATGGCTTGCGCCCCTTTGGCGGGCGCGGCGGACGCGGCCTGCCCTTTGGCCCAGGCAGTGGCATTGATTACGACGCCTACCTGGCTGATGCCCTGGGCATCACCACCGACGAGCTGCAGGCCGCCTATGACACCGCCGACCAGGCCGCCCTGGATGAGGCCGTGGCCCAGGGCATCATCACCGCAGAGCAGGCTGCCCTGATCCAGGCGCGCCGCGCCCTGGCCGAATACATTGACCGGGATGCGATCATCGCCGGGGCGCTGGGCATCAGCGTGGACGAGCTGCAGGCTGCCCGCGACGAAGGTAAGGATGTGCGCGACCTGATCGATGAACTCGACCTGGACGGCCAAAACGTGCTGGCGGCCATCAAGGCTGGCTACGCAGAGGCCGTGCAGCAGGCTGTGGACGACGGCATCCTGACCCAGGAGCAGGCCGACCAGATCGCTGAGAATGCCCAAGACCTGCTGGGCGGGCGCGGTGGGCGCGGCGGTCGCGGCGACCGCCCGATCAATATCAACATCCACATCGACCGCACCGACGATACCAACCCATAACCCCCATCCCCTAACCCCTTCCCCCGAAACGGGGGAAGGGGAATCTACCGAAAAAAGGGTGTGATGCGGGGCGGAGCCCCGCATCACACCCTTTTTTCGGGATTTTTCCCCCCGCCCTGGGGCGGGGGGCAGGGGGGTGGGGAAAAGACCCCAACCTCAGGAGGTTGCGGTAGAATCTAAGGCAAAGAAGAGTGACACATGTCAAAAAAGATCCTAGTGGTCGACGACCACCCCCAAATGCGCACCATGCTCAAATCGTACCTGACCCAGGAGGGTTTCGCCATCGTCACCGCGGCCAACGGGCAGGAGGCGCTGACCGCCGCCCGCCACGAAAAGCCCGACCTGATCATCCTGGACCTGATGATGCCGGAGATGGACGGCTACGAGTTCCTGCGTCTGTACGGCCGCGAGGCCAACACCCCGGTGATCGTGCTGACCGCCAAGCTGGAGGAGCCCGATAAGGTGCTGGGGCTGGAGTTGGGCGCGGATGATTACGTCACCAAGCCCTTCAGCATGCGCGAGCTGACCGCCCGCGTGCGCGCCGTGCTGCGCCGCGCCGCCAAAGCCGAGCCTGAGGCGGAGGTGCTGCGCCTGGCCGACCTGACGCTGGACCGCGGCGGGCGCGTGGTGACCCTGGCGGGAGAACCCATCGACCTGACCTCTTCGGAATTCGACCTGCTGGCCGTACTGATGGCTGCCCCCGGGCGGGCCTTCACCCGCCTGGAGCTGCTGGAACGCATCCAGGGCGCGGCCTACGAGGGCTACGAGCGCACCATCGATGTGCACATCCACAACCTGCGCAGCAAGATCGAGCCCGACCCCGCCAACCCGCGCAGCATCGAGACCGTCTACGGCACGGGCTACCGTTTCGCCTCACCACGGGGAAAATGACCATGCGCTCACTGAATTTCAAGCTCACCCTGGCCTTTGTGCTTGTCGCCCTGGTCAGCGCGGCCCTGGCGGCGGTGTTCATCCAGTGGCGCACCCAGCTGGCCTTTGACCGCTTCCTGGTCTACCAGGATCAGAGAAACCTGGCGGCCACGCTGGCGGAATATTACGAAGAGAACGGCAGTTGGGAAGGCGCGCTGCCCATTTTCCGCCGCGCCGCGGAAGCCGCCCAACAGCACGGCGAGGATGCTGTTTACCTGCTCACCGACCCCAACGGGGCGGTGATCTTTGGCAAAGCGCCAGAGACGGATAAGCGGGTGGAGATGAACAGGGTGGCGGTGGAGGTGGATGGCGTGACGGTGGGCTGGCTGCTGGGCAACAGCCGCCGCCCGCTGTGGGAGCGCGACATCCCCCAGCAGGCCTTTTTCCAGAACATCAACCGGGCGCTGCTGTGGAGCACGCTGGGCACCATCGGCCTGGCGCTGGTTTTGGGCGGGCTGCTGGCCAATTCGCTGACCCGCCCGCTGCACGAGCTGGCCGCCGCGGCGCGGCAGATCGCCCAGGGACGCTTGGGGCAGCAGGTGCCGGTGCGCTCGCAAGATGAGATCGGCCAATTGACGCAGGACTTCAACCAGATGAGCAGCGAGCTGGAGAAAGCCTCCTGGCTGCGCAAGCAGATGACCGCCGATATCGCCCACGACCTGCGCACCCCGCTGAGCATCATCCGCGGCTACGCCGAGGCGCTGGCAGATGGCAAGCTGCCCGGCAGCCCGGAGATCTATACCAACATCCACGACGCCGCCAACCACCTCAGCCGCCTGGTGGACGACCTGCGCACACTCTCACTGAGCGACGCCGGGGAGCTGACCCTGGAGCGCCAGCTCATCGCCCCGGAGGCGCTGCTGCAGCGCGCCATGCAACCGTTCGAGGCGCAGGCGCGCCAGAAGCAGATCACGCTTTCCCTGCGCCCCGCCGCGGCTGCCCTGCCGGAAATCTCCGTGGACGCCGACCGCATGACGCAGGTGCTCTTCAACCTGCTGGGCAACGCGCTGCGCCACACGCCCCCCGGCGGGCAGATCGAATGCTGGGCCGAGGCTGAGGCGGGCCACGTGCTGCTGCACGTGCGCGACAGCGGCGAGGGCATCTCTCCGCAAGACCTGCCCTTGATCTTCGACCGCTTCTACCGGGCCGACCCGGCCCGCCCGCAGAGCGGCGAGACCGGCCTGGGGCTGACCATCGCCCGCTCGCTGGTGGAGGCGCACGGCGGCACGATCCGCGCCGCCAGCACCCCCGGACAGGGAGCCATCTTCACCATCCAGATTTGACTCTACCGGCGGCGGTGGGCAGCTCGCTCGATCAGCAGCACCACACAAAAGCCCAGCGCCATCAGCCCCAGCGCCAGCCAGGTCTCGCCCTGCGCCAGCGACGGCAGCACGTTCACATCTCCCGCGGGGATCTCATCCACATGGATGTAATCTTTCCAGGGCCAGATCTCGCGCAGCGCCCCGGCCATAAAACCCAGCAGGGCCGCCACGGTGAGGTCGTGACGGTGGCGCAGCAGCCAACGCAGCACCCCAGAGAAGGCCAGCAGCCCAAAGGCCGCCCCCACGATGAACACCAGGATGGTGGAAAGATCGAAGGTGAGCAGGGCATTGAGGATATACTGGTATTTGCCCAGCAGCACCAGGATGAACGCCCCCGAAACCCCCGGCAGGATCATGGCGCAGATGGCCAATGCACCGCACAGGAAGATAAACCACAGTGCTTCGGGCGTTTGGGCGGGGGTCAGGCCCACCAGCAGGTACGCACCGATGGCCGCCAGCGCGGCCGTCAGCAGTGTGCCCGGCGACCAGCGCCGCACCCGCCTGCGCACCGCCAGGATGGAGGCCAGGATCAGGCCAAAGAAGAAGGCGTAGATGTAATCGGGGTGTTCGTCCAGCGCCCAGTGCATCAGGCGCGCCAGGCTGAGGATGGCCAGGGCGATGCCGCTGACCAATACCAGCAGGAAGCGCCAGGGAAACTGGCCAAAAGCCTCCCGCCAGCGCAGGCGCAGCAGGTTGCGCAGGAAGGGCAGCGCCGCCTGGATGGCCTCGATCAGTTCATCGTAGATGCCCAGGATGAAGGCCATGGTGCCGCCCGAGACGCCGGGGATGATATCCGCGGTGCCCATCAAGAAACCGCTGAGCAGCACCATCAGGTAATCTTTGAGGGAGCGTTGGGTCGATGCCGTTTTCATAGCAGGGCATTATAACATTTTTTACCCCACCCCCCTGCGAAATTGAATGTTCGCAACGGGCAAAGAATGCCGCTGCGAACATTCAATTTCGGAAAATCAGGCCGAAGGCGCTACCGCTACTTCGCCGTGACGCTCAACTTGCCCACCTGGACATGGGGGATCAGGCCGTTGAACCAGGCCCAGGGGCCGCTGACCCACTCGCGCTCCTGGCTGATGGCGGTGATATCTTTGATGGCGTCGAAGGCGTTGCCCGCCAGCATCACATCCTTCACGCGCCCCACCAGCTTGCCGTGCTCGATCTTGTAGCCCAGGAACACGTTGACGGAAAATTCGCCGTTGATGGGGTTGCCCTGGCCCAGGCCGAGGAACTCGTGCACCAGCAGGCCTTTCTCCACCCCGCGCAGCATCTCCGCGTAGGGCGTCTGGCCCGGCTCGATCACCAGGTTGGTCAGGCGGCGCTCAGATCCGTGCCCGGTGGGTTTGGCCCCGGCGCGCCCGGCGGTATCCAGATCGTAGATGAAGTTGCGCAGCACGCCCTTCTCTACCAGCGGGGTTACCTGGCGCGGCACACCCTCATCGTCGAAGGCGCTGGTGCGCGGGCCGTAGGGCACAAAGGGATCATCCACGATGGTCAGGCTGGGGCTGGCGATCTGCTGGCCCAGTTTATCCCGCAGGGGCGAGGCGCCCAGGTAGACGTTCTTGCCGTTCACCGCCAGCGCCAGCGAAAGCAGCAAGGCCGCCAGGCCGGAGGGAGTGAAGATGACCGGCATCTCGCCGGATTCGATCGGGGCGATCTCTTCAGCCAGGTGGAAGTATTCGATGGCCTGGGCAGCGATGGCCTCCGTATCCACGGCGCGCTTCTTCTGCCCAATGCCGTGCCCGGCAAAGAGGATGTCTGTGCCACGCACCAACTGCCCGGCCGCGCCGACGTTGAAATCGGTGTGCTCGGCGGAATAGCTGGCGCCGCGCGAGTTGGCGTACTCCACCTTGTAGAGGTTCTTGTTCACCGCCGCGCCCGCCAGGATCTCTGGATTGTAAGACTTGACCATGTCCATCATCTGCTGGCCCATGCGGATCATCTCCGGCTTTTCCAGCGGCAGGATGGCCGGGTCGAAAATCTCCACCGGGTTCAACGCCTGCGGCTCGGGCAGCTCAAAATGCGCCGGGCTGCCAAACTGGGCCGCTTCCAGGGCGCGCTGCACCACACCCTCCACATCACGCGGATCGGTGGTGCTAGAGATGCCTACTTTGCCGTCCACGATCACCTTGAGGTCGATCTTGGTGCGCTGGGACGACTCGGCCGATTTCAGCCGGTCATTCTCGAAGTCTACGGCGCTCGTCTCCTGGCTCACCATCACAGCCTGGGCGGCCTGGGCTTTTTCTAAGGCTTTGGCGACGATCTCTTGAACGATCATTGCTGACCTCCTACAACGCAGTTTTGAATGCGAATATGCGGCCCGCCCAGCCCCACCCGCAGGGGGTGCTGGTCACCTTTGCCGCAGCCGCCGGGGCCGTTAGGCTCCCAGGCCAGGTCATCCCCGATGCAGTCGATGTTCTGCAGGGTCTCGAAGACGTTGCCGGTGAGCACCACATCGCGCACCAGCTCGGCTACCTGCCCGTTGCGGATCATGTAGCCATAGGCGGCGCTGAAGGTGAACATCTCCATGGCAGTTTGGCCGCCGATGGAGCGCACCGCGTAGACCCCCAGGTCAATATCCTTGATCATCTCGGCGAAGGGGGTTTTGCCCTGGTCGATGTAGGTGTTGGTCATGCGCACAATGGGCGGATGCTGAAAATGCACAGAGCGGGCGTTGCCCGAAAGCGGCTCGCCCATCTTGGCGGCGGTCTCGCGCGAGTGCAGGCGTCCCACCAGAATGCCATCCTTGATCAGGTAATTCTTGCGCGTGGGCACGCCCTCGTAATCGTAACGGTGAGTGCCCAACCCGCCGGGCAGGGAGCCGTCATCGATGATGTTCAGCTCGTCGGAGCCAAAGCGCTTGCCCAGGGTCATGATCTCCTGCATCTGTGGGTTCTCGTAGACGAAGTCCGATTCGCTCAGGTGGCCAAAAGCCTCGTGGGTGAACACGCCAGTGAGATCCTGGTTGGTGATGACGGTGTACTTGCCGCCGCTGACGGGCGGAGCCGCCAGCAGTTCGACGGCCTTTTGGGCAGCAGAGCGGGCCTTCTCCTGGAAGTTTTCCACGCTCTGGTAGCCATCCGCCCCGCCGCCGGTCTCATAGCCGTTTTGGACAATATCGCCATCACGGGCGATGGCCACCACCAGCAGGTTGGTATCGGGTTTTTCTTCCTCTATGTAGGTGCCCTGCGAGTTGGCGTACCAGAGGGTCTTGAAGTAATCGGCATAGCGCACGGCGGAGGTCTGGATGCTCTTGTGGTGCCCAAGGATGATGCGGTTGTATTCCTCAGCCAGGGCTTTCTTCTCTGCCAGGGGCACCTGGCGGAAATCTTTGACCAGGCTGGCTTTGATCGTATCCACCACCGGGTCGGTGGGGGCCCAATAGGTGGTGCCGGTGCCCACCAGGCGGGCAGTGATGCAGGCTTCGCGCACCCGCTTGGGCAGGTCGTCCAGGTCGTTGAAGGTAGCATAGCCCCAGCCGCCTTTGTACAGCGCCCGCACAATGCCCCCCACCGTGCGGGATGAGCCGATCGAATCCAGGTCTGGGCCTTGGAAATTAACCCAGGTATTGAGGTTGTCTTCGACGCGGATATCGGCGTATTCCACGTCGTGGGCTTTCAGTGCTGCAGTTAAGCGATCGCGCATCAGAACCTTCCTTTTGAGTGAGGTGGGAGAAAAGAGTACAGACCAAATTATAAACCCAATTAGGGCATCATCGCTTCTCGATAGGCTTCTCGCAAGCAGGTAAAGATTTCTTCACTGAGGCTGGCTTCCAGATCTCTAAGTGATGCATATAGCGGTTCTGGCGCGGCTGAACCACTTCTTTCCATTCTGCCGATATGGCATAGGATGCTTCGAAGCCGTGGAAGAATTCTTCAAGGTTCATTGCTCCTGCCATGCGCGGCCCCAGCTAGGCAGCTTTCTTCGCTTTGATCAAAAACCAACGTTTTTGATCCGTAATGATTTCTGTTTCAAACCCAGCTTCTTGAAGCAAGCGGCTAAGACCGTCGGCGGATTGATCTTTGGCTCTCACCCCATAAATTGTGTTGATGATCTGTTTGTCAGGAAGGGCCACATGCAAACGAACGGCACACACCTTGCTCTTTGAGGCCATGTCAACATCCCAAACCCAAAACTCGCCATTCGGCTTGAGCACCCGATAAGTTTCCCTGAACACCTTCCGCTGCACATCGGCTGGCATGTACATACAGCTAAAGAATGCCGTCGCATGATCGAAGCTTTGCTGGTTACAGGGGAGGGTGGTTGCATCGGCAACCATCCAGTGCGCCGCGGGGGCATTGCCTCTGGCCTCATGGATTTCAGAGAGATACTTATCCACCGGAACCACCCTGGGCCCACCTACCCTGGCGATCACCCCTTCTCCTCCACCGCCGATATCGATCATTCTACCAGGGGGGATTTCCTGCAGCAGGATATGCTGCCGCGGTTTTGTAACGGCGTTAATCATCATCTGGGCAATTGAAAAAAAGCGCATCACTTTGATCCTTTCAGGGACATTGGCCTGCTATCATCCATTATCGCGCCAAACAGCGCCGCCGCCCTTGCCAAATCCCGGAAATCAGCGGCTATTTTATCCGGTCTGCCATCAGTCAGATCCAGGCAGGCAGCCATCCCCCTGCCCGCAGTTCTCACACTCGACCTGGATGGTGGTATGGTGGATTTCAAAGCTCTCGTGCAGCATGGCTTTGAGCGCCGCCATAACCGCAGCCGCCTGGCTGAGGGACTGATCAACCACCGTGACATGGGCGCTCAGGGCCACATAGCCGGGCGCAACCGTCCACACGTGCAGATCGTGAACCTGGCTCACGCCGGGCACGTTGAGCATGGCTTTGGTGACAGCGCTGGCGGTCATGCCGGCGGGCATGCCCTCCGCCAGGATATGCACGGCGTCTTTCAGCACGCGCCCCGAACTGACCAGGATCAGCAGGCCAATCAGCACACTGACCAGCGGATCGAGCCAGGTCCAGTTGACGAACAGCAGGATCACGCCCACCACGATCACGCCCACCGAGGCCAGGGCATCGCCCAGCACGTGCAGGAAGGCAGAGCGGGTGTTGAGATCATCATGGTCGTGATGGCTCAAGGTGAAGGCCACAATCAGGTTGACGATCAACCCAATGATGGCAATGATCAGCATGGGACCAGCCAACACGGGGTGGGGGTTCTGAAAGCGATTCCAGGCTTCGCGCAGGATCTCAAAAGCGATCAAGAGCAGCGTGGCGCCGTTGGTGAGGGCCGCCAGCACCTGCATGCGGTGGTAGCCGTAGGTATGTTTGTCATCGGCGGGCAGGCGGGCGGCGCGGATCGCCAGGTAACTCAGCCCCAGGGCAAAGGCATCCATGAACACATGTGCCGAATCGGAGAGCAGCGCCAGGCTGCCCGTCCAGAGGCCGCCAATGAACTCAACCAGGAAGATCAGGCCGGTGAGGGCCAGGGCAAGCACAAAACGGTTTTCTTTGATGGCGTTGGTGTGAACGTGAGACATCGCTTCTCTTTCGCTAAGAATGGTTCGATGAGGCTGCTCTGATTTTACCAGCCTGCGAGCGGAGGCGCAACTTGACTTCGAAAAGAACCAGAGAATGGGGTATGAGTGTATTTCGACATTAAAGGGTTATTTTGCTATAATGGATGCATGCTCTACGACCTGTGTTTCGCCTGGAATTGGGAATACGACGCCGACTTCGTGGCACTGCTTGCCGCGGCCTGCCAGGCGCAGGGCATCTCCCTGTTCCAGGTGACGCCCGCCAACCTCGCCTCCACGCTGCAAGCAATCCAGGCGGGCGAGCTGCAATTCCGGGCCTTTTTCGACCGCGCCTCGGACGTTGATTCGTGTTTTCTGCCTCTGGTGGCGTATTCCCGAAAGCAAAAAGCCGCCTGCATCAACTGCTTTAACCTGGCGCGGCGGGCCTGGAACAAGACTTTTTGCCATTACGAATTCATCCGCGCCGGGGTGAACACCCCCTACACCATCATCCTGCCCGCCTACGATAAAGAGGCTGAGTTCTCGCCGCCGGTGGACATCAGCCCGCTGGGGCCCCATTTCGATATCAAACCTGCACACGGCGGCGGCGGGGCGGGCGTGATCACCGGGCTGACCACCTGGGATCAGGTGCAGCTTGCCCGGCAGCAGTACCCCACCGACGAGTATCTCCTGCAAACCCACATCGTGGCCTCCATGCTCGGCGGGCGGGAAGCCTGGTTCCGGGTGATCTACTGCGATGGGCTGATCTTCCCCTGCTGGTGGGATACCAAAACGCACATCTACGCCCCCGTCACCCAGGAAGATGAGACCCGTTACGGGCTGAGCGCCATCCGCGAGCTGATGGTGCCGATCGCCTACGTCGCCAGCCTGGAATTATTCTCCACTGAGATCGCCTATACCGCCGAAGGTTTGTACGTGGTAGTGGATTACATCAACGATCCGCTGGATCTGCGCCTGCAATCCAAAGCCCAGGATGGCATCCCCGATGCCATTGTGCAGGCGGTGGCGGTGCAGATCGCGCGGAGCGTGGCTAACGAGAAGCCCGCGCCTTGATGCTGGTGAGTAGTCCGTTGATGGTTATCTTCCCTGGCACCCAGGCCGCGCCTCGGGCATTTCGGTGAAGATATACGGGTCGTCGTAAGTGGAGTAATAACTGATATCGGGCAGCAGCTCCAGTTCCCCGCCAAAATATGCGTTCAAAACCACACGAAAAGTGTTCACCGGGCTGATGCTATCGTATAACAGCGCCTTCCCTGCGCCTGGCAAGTAATAGGCGTTCAAGATCCGCATCCGCCCAGCCGGGGAGCTTATGCCAGATCCATGGTCACCCTGCAAAATAATGATCGGCGGGGAAGATGAGTTTTCGATGATGCCCTGCAAGATGGGCAGAATGCGTTGATTGATACACTGCACCTGGTTACAATAACCCTGTGGATCGTTGGCTTCTAGCGGCAGCCAGCTGCCTTCCGGTGCGAAAATAAAGGGGTCGTGGGGGATGATGAGATGTGCGTAAACGAATTTTGGGCTGGTGATGAGGGGCACATGCGACTCTAGTTTTTCCAGGGTGAATAGAACTCGCTCGCGGCTGGCGCGATAGGGATAATCGGCCTGCGCAGTCAGTGCCACGTTGAGAGAGGGCACCTTCTGCCCCAGGTCGAGCACAGCCAAAAACAGGGTGCTGCGTAAGTAAAGGATCTCAAAGGCATTCATCCCGCCCTGACCCAGCAGGGCATTCATTTCGTTGATCTGGTCGCTGACGTAGTAGTAGTCTGCATCATTCCAATCGATCCAGTAATAACCCGTCTCAAAGGCAATTGTGCGGTACCCCAGTCCTTCCAGAATCTGGCGAGTATTACTATTTTTGAGCAGCGGCCAAAGCTCCGAGCGGTCCTGGCTGTTGGGGGTAAAGGAATCGCCCAGCGCTTCCAGGTAATTGGAATTTAACGATGAGCTGAGCGACAATTCTGTTTGGGCATAGTTGCTCTGTGCGCAAGATGCGACATAGAAGCCCATGGCTTGCAGTTCTTCGAGGAAGGCCGAATTGTCATAGCCGAAGCTGTCCAGCAGCTCATCATCGCGGGTGTAGCCATCCAGGATGATGTAATAAATATCTGGAGGCATTTGGCCGGCAGGCAGATGATACGCCTCACCCAACAGGGCGGCTGGCGGCGAATTTTGAAACCGGGCATCCGCGCGCACCTGGAGAGAGATGATCTGTACAGCAGCCACGATGACCAGTCCCAGGGTTAACAGGTTAAGCACGCCAATAGGAGTTTCGGGCCGAGGCACCTTTTTCAAGATCACCCAGGCACCCAAGACCATCAACGCAAGCCAAACCGGCAATAAGTAGGTATGCCTGCCTAGCGTAAATCCCCCCAAGGGATGCAGCTCTAAAAATTGGTACACCTGCCCATAAACGCTAAAAAACAAGAGCAGCCACGCCGCCAACAGGGCGGCGCGCGGCCAACTGCGCAGCACGGCCCGCGCCAGCAGCAGCAAAATGCCCGCTGCGATCAACGACAAGATCAGCGTTCGCGCCGCAATGGGTGCACGTACCTGGTCGCTGTTGGTGGCCAGAAGCGCCAGAGCAGGATAGAACCCTAGCAAAAGTGGGTAGAAAGGAATAGACTTCCAGAATTTCATTTTTCCCCTTTTAGCAAAGCCACCCTAAATGAATCTGGCCCCTACCGGTCCGGCGAACAAGAGTTACTTGATTATATACCCCCTGCAGGTGCGGCGGGAGAAGAGCGCGCCGCTGATCATCCGATGGAATCCCAGCGCCAGTTTACCTCAGCCATCCATCGGCATGCCGCATTCCGTACCCAGCGGGCAGGGCGCCAGCCAATAGTATTTGCCATCCTGCTCGGCGGTCCAGCCGGTCAGGTTATCACCAGCCCACGAACGCACTTTCCACCACACCAGGCCGTCGGCGCAGGTGGGCCCCTCCAGCACATCCATGGCCATGCCTGGATCGATGTAGCCGATCTCGCGGTTTGAGGTGCCCGCGCCGTTGCGCACAATGTTGGCAATGGGCGGTTCGGGGAGCACATAGGCATAGCCGCCCGCCCACAGCCGCGAGGGCAACGCCCCCGGGCAGGCCACAAAGGGCGTGGGCGAGCCCCTTGTCCAGTAATCGTTAGGGTTATAGGTGGGTGTGCGCGTGGGGGTGCGGATGATCGTGGGTGAGGCGCTGGGCGTGTAGGTAGGTGCGGGGGTGTTGGTGGGGCCGGGGGTGTTGGTGGGGCCGGGGGTGTTGGTGGGCCAGGGCGTGGCGCTGGCCGCGGCTGGGGGCTGCTCTGGGACGGAGGTAACGCTGGGCAGGGCAGCCACCTCCACCGTGGGGGCCGCATGCGTCACCACCACGATGACCGTCTCGACCACCACGGTCGGCGCGTTGGTGGGCAGGCTGCAAGCCAGGGCGGCCAGCGCCAGGGTAACGGACATCAGGAGGAAGCGCGGCAATTTCATCTGCGATCAGGTCTCCCGTTGGGCGCAATACCTGCGCACCGAGGTGAGCAAGGCAAAGAGCATGATCAAGAAGCCGTTGACCAGCGTCACATACTGGATCGGCCAATCGAAGCCGATCAGGAAGCCTTCCACGATCAGCCACATGAAGAGCACCCAGCACAACACCAGGATGCCCAGCCAGGCCCAGTGAAGCCCCTTCTTGGGCAGGAGCCTCTCCAGCCAGGGCCATTGGGGCAGCGTCAGCAGGGCGTAGATTAGGAACAGTGGAGCCAGTCCCATGCCAAAGAGCAGGAACAGCCCGGGCAGGATATAGTTCGAGACGGGCAGCTCATCCAGCACCTCGCTCATGCCCAGCGCCGCGCCAGAAGTGTCGAGCAGCATGGCGATGCCGCCATACAGCCCGCCCAGGGCCAGGAAGAGCAGCCAGAAGGCCAGTAGCCAAACAGTCAGCGGTCGTTTCATCGGTTCACCTGCACTCCATTATATCATCCGGCACCCGGTGATCGTTCCAAAGTTGGTAAAT
>DIXA01000015.1 GCA_002428565.1 Anaerolineales bacterium UBA6092
GGTCGACATGACCGAATTACGCAATGTGGTGAGGCCAGAGAGAGATATCGGTTTGCTCTATCGTTATGCAGCCTCCTTCCGGATCCAAAAGATTGTCCGCGAATACCTTGGGGTGCTCTTATGAGTAAAGCGATGCAGTTAAAAGCCAGGATCAAAAACATTGCTATGGCAAACCATATCCCGGCTCAAGCGGTGCTGCAGAATTTCATGCTGGAACGCTTGTTGGAAAGGATCTCGGTTTCAAAGTATAAGGATATGTTCGTCTTGAAGGGGGGAATGCTGATCGTCTCGATCAGCGGACGCATCACCAGCCTGCGTTACTACGAGGACAGCCGCAAGTGGGTCTTCACGCTGGCTGCAGCGGGCGGCAACTTCTACGTGGAGTGCAGCAGCTCCGAGGCTGCTCCGGCGCTGGCCCTGGGCAGCCAGGTGATGATCACCGGATCGCTCTTCTCCCGCCGCACCCGCAGCGGCTGTGACTCGGGCAGCATCTGCGCCCGGGAGGTGCTGGCGGTGGGAGGCAGCGGGGGTTGAGGGGATGCAGCCAGACGGGCGTGACCGTGCCGGAAGGGATCACCTGGGCCGATGCGCCGGATGCTTTCTGGGATGTGGTGGAGCAGATGGCGGTGATCACATTTGTGCGTGTGGAGGGGATGGAGTGCGGGTTGAGATGGGTTGCAGGATGGGCCGTAGACGGAACACAGCGCAATCAACCCTTTGAGAAGGCAATAAGCCCGATTATCGCCCTCTCAAAAGGTTTCTCACTGCATTGTGCCATAATATCACAGCTGTTCCAGCGCACTCACTTCCAATACTCCTTCTTCAACCAACTAAGTAATAATGCAAAAAATGCTCCAGGGCCTATAAGACAAAGAACCGCAAATAATATATGCTTAATTTCTCCATCAATTTCCCATCTTGTTAGTATGAGTTGATAAGCTGCTCCTGCTAATAAGTACGCTATTCCCATGTATTGACCAATGGTTATTCTGGCCTCACTGCTGTTTTGACGTAAATCGATTAATTTTATTGCGTCCAACATTCTTCTCGGTATTGTGCTGGATGGCGTCTTGAGGGATGCCAGCAGGTAACGAAGAAGAGTGGGTATCAAGACCGCTATTCCACCAAGTACATAAGCCATTATTACTACGTTTTCTTCTTCTGGTATCATTACTTCTCCTGATTAGCTAACCGCTGAGCTAATATATAAGCGGCATTGCCGCCAGCATTAGCAACCATTCCATCAGCAGTTCGTGCAACAGTACGCGCCACCGGGCCAGGACAGATCCGCACAAACGTGTCCATAAACTCAGGGATGCCTGCTTGTAAAATTCCGTCAAAAACCCCTCCTGCAACTCCATACACTCCAGCGTTAACCATACCTTCTAGCGTTGGATCATCACTTGCGAAACTATAGGTGATTGCTGCTCCCACCCCATCCAAGGCAACCCTATTTGCAAAACCCAGTCTAGGAGAAACAGCTCCAGTAACTCCGGCAACAGCAGTAGTTACTGCAAATGAGCCGTTTTCAAATTCTCCACGATTCTGGATCATGTAGGATTCTCCAGCTACAGCGATAGATGTTCCTGCACTAATGAGGGCTGTTGATGTAGAAGACGCGGAAGCTACCGCTGCTGTTGTAGCTCCAACAGCAGCGGTAGCCGTTGCAGACGTAGTTACAGCTCCTGCTATCAAGCCAATTCCAGAACCAATAAGCGCCCCGGCTGCAGCCCCAACGCCAGCTGCTACTGCACATTCGCCCAAATCAAAGCTTTCCCCCTGATTAGTAACAGCATATGTGACTCCTCCTACAATAGCCCCAATAGCTGCTCCAAGAGCAATCGTGGCAAGAAAGCCAAAATGTCCTGACGGATCTGTATACTTTAGCGGGTTGTTGTTTACGTAGGCGTAACGATCCCATGCTTGCACACCCTGGGAGGCCAGCGGTACAATCGTGTCCGCCTGGATGAACCTGCCTAGCTTAGCGTCGTACCAGCGGGCGCCGTAGTAGTACAGCCCCAGCGCTCTCTCATTACATTAACTTCCAAATCTGCTCCAATTTAGCAGATATTGTCTGGTAAACCTCCTGGTGGTAATCTGGAATAGAACCGACCAAGTTCAATCCATTTCACCACCAGGAGGCACTTTCATGTTACCAGAAATCGAACGTTTTCAACAATGGCTCAGGCGCAAAGCGCCGCACGCCAGCACCCAAATCCATTATGTCAATGACCTGGAGCTGTTCTTTGCCCAGGCCAACAAGCTGCCCAACGATGTTAAGGTTCAAGACATTGATCTTTTCATCGATCACTGCCATCAAAACGGCCACGCCTTCACCACGATCAACCGCCGATTGGCTGCGCTGCGCTCATTCTACCACTTCCTGGCGCTCGAGTCCGAACATGCGCCCCGCAACCCGGTCATTCCCAAGCGGCACTTCATCCACATTGGGCAGCAGCTTCCCAGAGACATTCAAGATCCCCTGCTAGAGCGCTTGTTCTCAGTCATCACAGGCGCGCGCGACCGGGCCATGTTCCTGCTCATGCTGCGCTGCGGGCTGCGGGTGGGGGAGGTGCATAACCTTTCCTTGCCCGACCTGTACCTGGAGCCAGCCTTTGGCAGCCTGCCTCGGCTGTGGCTGCACGGCAAAGGCGGTGCACAACGTGTGGTGTACCTGGCGGCGCAGCCCCTGGCGGCACTGTGCGTCTGGCTCAATATTCGCCCGCACACCAGCGACGAAGCCGTGTTCCTCAATCGCTTTGACCAGCGCATCAGCGTCACTGCCATCCAGAAACGCCTGGGGGTGTACTCCCGACAGGCTGGCATCTGGGTCACCTGCCATCAATTGCGCCATACCTTCGCCCGCCAGCTCACCGAAGCGCGCATGCCCGTTACCACCATCCAAAAGCTGCTGGGGCACGCTTGCCTGCGCACCACCGAGATCTACCTGCATATCTCCGACAGCCAGGTTCAAGAGGATTACGAGGCTGCCATCTTCCAGATCAATCAATCCTTGCCCCTGGAGAGGATGCAGCCATGAACAGCCAAGGAAGAAAGAGACGCTTTCACTTCAAGAATATCCGCCCGGCTGACCCAGCCATCCGCTGCTTCGGCGACTGGCTGCCTGAGAATCGCGGTTTCTATGCCAATTTTCGGCGCTGGCTTCAGGATACCGGGTATGGTGAGGTCGCCGTCATGTTGTATTCGGTTTTTGCCAGGCAGGCCATCGGTTTCATCGACAAGCCATACTGGATCATCGATCCCGAGGAGGATTTGCCGCGTTTCTGGCAGCACCTGTGCAACCGCTCGCTTTCCGCACACACCCTGACTGGTTACCACAAAGGCATGCGCAAGTTTGCGGAATACCTGCGCCTGCGCAATCAATGCCCGCCCAAGCCAAAGGCGATCAACTGGGATTACTTCACCGGCACACTGCCTGCCTGGCTGCAAGAAGATATCCGTCAATTTCTCCTTCACTGCCAGCGCAGTTGGAAACCAGAGCGCGCCGCAGAGCGATCCAACAGCATGCTCTCCCACCTGGCTGGCCCGCTGCGCTGGATGGCCGAACACTATCCTCTCGATGACATCCGCGACCTCACACCCCAGGTATGGTATGCCTATCTGGATCACCGCCTGGGAGCGGGCATCCTGCCGCGCACCACCAACGCCACCCTGTCGTCTCTGAAGCATTTGCTGCATTTCCTGCGCGAGCGAGAGCGGCCCGTTTGCGAGCGTTTTTTGATGATCGATTACCTGGATGCCAACAGCAAACTGCCCAGGGATGTGCCAATCGACCAGCTGCGCCGCCTGCTGCACGAGATCCAATCCCAGGCGAACGTGGCGCACGCCGGTTTGCACCGCCTGGGGCGCATGGACCTGGCCTGGTTCCTGCTGATGCTCCACTCGGGGCTGCGCACGGGTGAAGTGCGCTTCTTGCGCTTGCAAGATATCGATTGGACGGGGCACAAAGTGCGCATCGAGCAGGCCAAGGGTCTCAAAGACCGCCTGGTTTACCTAAGCCAGGCGACCCTGGATGCGCTGCACGGCTACCTCGAAGTGCGGGGCTTGCAGGAGGCTTTGTCCGAACACGTTTTCATTTTCCGCCACAAGCCCCTGTCGCTTTCCTATTGCTCTGAGCGTTTGCGCACTTATGGCAAACGGTGCGGCGTGGTGATCACCCCGCACCAGCTGCGCCATTCCTGTGCTACCCTGCTCTTGAACAGCGGAGCGCCGGTGCTCACGGTGCAGTCCATCCTCGGTCACAAATGGGTGGACACCACCCTGGGCTATGCCCGCCTGTATGACGGCACCGTGGCAGCCGATTACTATGCGGCCATGGCTTCGATCGAACAGCGCCTGGCATTGCCCGAAGATCGTTTGGCGGCGCCGCCCGCGGTGGGGCAGTTGATCGCGCTGCTCGACTCGCTGCGTTCTGGCACGCTCAATACATCACAAAGTGAAGCCGTTCGCCAGCTCAGGGCAGGTCTTCTGGCTTTGGCTGAACGAGAGAATGTTATTTGGGATGTTAAGGTGCATCCACCTGGAGGTTGAGGGCATCCTTCGGGATCGCTATCGGCTCACCTGATGTCAAAAGCGAAACAGGCTGTTTCCCAATAGCTTGTTTCGCCTTTACTTTTCAATTGAAAACGCATTCCATTCATCGTTTTTGAGAGTCTAAATATTTTTGAAACTTGTCTCGATATACTAACTGGAGATATGAACCCATTAACGTTACCAGAAAAATAAATGGGGTGCCACAAATTAGGAGTGCCGCAATAAAAGTTATTGCTTCAAAGTTACCAGATTTAATCCACATGAAGATTCCCAAATCGCCCACAAAAACAACAAGAAGTAACACCGCGATCAAACCTAGTTTGACGGACATCTTTAACCTCGTTTCAGGGCTTGGTGTTTTTTCTCTCATCAAATAAAAAATCAACCCAATGCAAACAACTCCTGGAATATTTACGATGATTAGAGCAATAACTTGTACGATTAATATTGCCAAAGAGCCACTTTTCCACTAACGGGCCGTATAGACATCTATGGATTTTGAATGTTCGTCACCCGGATGTTATCAAGGCAGGTTCCATCGTCTGTATAGATGCGAATAGCTCCGGCTGGCAAATAATCTTCGTCATGGTACTCAAACACTAACTTGTTGTTCCAATAAAAAGATATGTTACCTTCATTTGTACCGATACGCACCCGATACCATTGATTTTCAACCGGTTCTTCAAAATATTCAGTCGTCAACGGCACATACTCTCCCGAAACCAGGCTCTTTCCAAAATGCACGTGACCCGAACCTGTCGGAACCGAAACTGGGTAATTTGGAATACTAACAAAATATACTAAAAAGTGATAGAGTGCTTGATCATTTTCCCTCATCAGGATAGCTAACATTTCCTCTGCATTACTAGCAAACTCTATTTGTTTCACTTCAAATTCTAGTTGATAGTTCTTCCAATATGTTTCTCCAATGCCGATTTGTAAACTCGGTTTCGACTGGTCAAAATTACACAGGAAGTGGTTTCCGCTTTCATCTTCGGAAATTTCCCATCCTGGATCCAGTATCAGGTTCCCCGAAGCGGTTTCAAAATCAGCCTCAAAAAGAACATATCCATCCGGATACGGCGTAGAGGTGAGTGAGGCGGTTGGCGTGGGCGTAAATGCATCTGTAAGTGATGGCGCTGAAGTTGCAGTATGAGCAGTAGGGGATGAAGTCTCTGTAGTGTTCTGGCCGGGTTGCGTGAATGGCAACATCGTTGGCGTGAAGGTTCCTCCAATGGTTGATGCTGGAGTAGGCGTTTTTTCGCCATTTGGCGTCGAAAAACAGCCAGATAGTACAAAACTTGAGAATAGCACACAACCACATGCAACAAGAATCAATTTGAATTTTCGAGTTAAGGTGTCCATCCAATATCCTTTCGTAAAACTCCTTACTTTTAGATCCGTTCTAACGGGTTTAGGTCATCTCGAAAGGCAGAGGATACACATTAATCAGAACGGCCCATATAATCTGTGGCTCGCTGGTTAAGTTATAGGGATGTTTTCCCCTTTGATAAGTATTATCCACATCTAAAACAACCGGAAGAAGATGCCCCTCCGCATTACGTGTTTGACCAACAACTACAGCAGCGTGATTGAAGCGATAATCTTCGTCAAAATTTAGCGCATACCCACTATCGTATGACCCATTATTGTAAAAAATGGGAGTTCCTTCAGGAAGGATAATATCGTAATATGCATCGTAGGGTAATGGAATGGCCACAAACCCCCGTTCATTGGTCAGGTAATCAAATAAATAGGCAGCGTTTGACCAGTTTCCAATAGTGCAGTCAGGAACCCAAAACTGCCAGTTTGGGTTATTCCTATCAAAGGGCAGTCCATAAGCGTGCAAGACTGTTGAAACATAATTAGCACAATTAGAACCGCATTCGAAACCAAATGTATCCAGAACAATTTCGGCCAAAGTTGCATTTAATGTCCCCAGCTCTTGATAAGAACTAAGATCATCTGTGCAAATCGTGTTACTACCGACTTCATAACATTCATGCCCTGTTGGATCTGAATAGCGCAGGGGATTATTCCGCACGTAGGAGTAGCGATCCCAGTCGAGAGGATTATTGGGATCGGGTATAATACTGTCGGGTTGAATCCAACGCCCTAACGCCGGATCATACCATCTTGAGTTGTACCAGTATAAGTTAATGTAAGCTTCATTACGTTGACCTGTGTAGCGGTAGGTGGTGGGGGTGGTGCCGTAGGTGTAGCGATCTTCGCCAAAGGCCTTGTAGCGTACTTCGCTGGTCAGCCCGCCGGTGTTGGTGAGGGTGATGGCCGTGCTGCCCAGGTGGTCGCCCAGCAGGTAATACAGCGTGCTGCCTTCGCGCATCGCCACGCGGGTGGCATCGGCGTAGTAGTATTTCTTCATCGTCGTGGTCGAGCCGGTCCACTCGAAGTGGCTGCCGATGTAGGTGGTGGTCGCTGTGCCCACGGTGCCTTTCACGCGGTTGCCATCGCCGTCATAGACGAAGGTTGCCGTGGCCGCGCCGCTCACTCCGGTCAGGCGGTTCTCCTGGTCGTAGGTCAGGTTGTAGGTGCCCTGGATGGTGATGCGCGTGATCATATTGCCATTGGCATCATACCAGAATTTCTGCACTCCGCCCAGGTGGGTCACGGCGTGCTTGTGAGCCGTGTCGTTGTAGGCGTAAGCGGTACCCGCATTGCTGGTTATTTGTGATACAATCAATATAAGGAAATCACAATTATCATAACCTGGATTTCCTTAGGAGGCGCAGCAATGTTTGTTAATCGGGTTGCCGAACTGGAGTTGCTAGAGAAGCGTTTTGCATCGAGCAAAGCGGAACTCTTCGTGCTGTATGGACGCCGTCGCGTGGGCAAAACGGAGCTGCTGGCGCATTTTTGCGAGGGCAAGCGGGCCATCTTCTTTGTGTCGGATCTAGGCTCGGAGGTCTCCCTGCGCACAGGGCTGTCCAACGCCGTCAACGCGGTGGTGTTTGGCTCTGCTCAGATGAACGCAGTGTATGCTTCCTGGGAGGATTTGTTCCGTGCGTTGGGGCAGGCGGCGCAGTCAGAACGCCTGGTGGTGGTGCTGGATGAATTCCCTTACCTGCTGAGCGCGCATCCGCCTCTGGCAAGCATCCTGCAGCGCGTGTGGGATCACACGCTGAAAGACAGTCAGGTGATGTTCATTCTGTGCGGCTCGTACATTGGCATGATGGAAGCGGCTGTTTTGGGGTACCAGGCTCCCTTGTATGGGCGCAGAACGGGCCAATACTTGCTGGAGCCTTTGCAGTTTCGAGACGCCCGCTTGCTCTTTCCAAACTTCAATCTCGAAGATCAGGTGCGGGCATACGCCGTGTATGGCGGTACGCCTGCCTATCTGCAAACTTTGCAAGCAGGGGCTTCGCTGGCGCAGAATATCCGTGACGGTATCCTGACGCGCGGCTCTTTTCTATACGATGAGGTGCGTTTTGTCTTGCAGCAGGAACTGCGTGAGCCGCGCAACTACTTTGCCATCCTGGAGGCGATTGCTGCCGGGAAAACCCGCCTGAACGAGATCAAGCAGGCCACTGGGATCGACGGAGCAACCGCCTACCTGGATACGCTGCAGCAGCTTCAGTTGGTGGAGCGGCGCGTGCCGGTGACCGAGACTCAGCCTCACAAAAGCCGCCGCGGTATCTACCGCCTGAAAGATCATTATCTGCGTTTCTGGTTCCGTTACGTTCACCCCCACCGCTCCCAACTGGAGCGCGGCGTGGCGCAGGTTATCCTGGATAACCAGGTGCTGCCGCAACTAGATTTGTTCACGGGCATGGCCTTCGAAGAGGTGTGCCGCCAATTCTTGTGGTCAGGGGGATTATCCGGCGGGCTTCCCTTTGCCCCGGTGAACATTGGGAACTGGTGGAATGCCAACGAGGAGATCGACTTGCTTGTTCTGGGGGATGCGGATGCGATGCTGGTGGAGTGCAAATGGGCCAATAAGCCGGTGGGCAGCGATATCCTGGCAAACCTGGAGCGTAAAGCTGGCCTGGCGCAGACTGAACTGGGCGGGCGGCAGATTTGTTATGGGTTGTGCTCGCGCGCTGGGTTCACCAGCCAGTTGATGCAAGATGCGCAGCAGCGGGGAGATATCAGGCTGTTTGATCTGCCTGCAATCCTGCGTTGAAGGTACTTGCAGAAAGCCATCTCCTGAGCGTGGGAGGGCAGAGATTGGAGCATACGACAATTGGCAGAGCAGTGGCCTTTTAAGCCATTTGTTGAAGGTTCGAGCCCTTCCACCTTCGTATGTTATCTGCCTCCCAATATGACAGAAAACCAATAGCCTCTTAATCAGGATGAATAGCCTCTTAATCAGTTGGTTAAAGGTTCAAGTCCTTTATGGGTCACTGAAGATCAAACTCGGCGCCTTGCCAGGCGTCGAGTTTTTTGTTGGGCGGGGGTGGTAGAATACAACCGATGAGAAAATGATCTCGATTTACGTGGTTGTGCTCTTCATGCTATTGTTGAACGCGTGGGTTTGGTTCTTCCCCAGTGCGTTTATTGGATATTTGCAGCGCGGCAAGGGGGCAAAAGTTGAGAGCGTATTTCCGTCCTTACAGCGGGTATGGGAGCATGTTGAAAGCCCAACCTATATCTGGGGTCCGCGGATCGCTTTTGGTATTGGGCTGATCGCTGTTTTGTTATTATGGTGGCTTGTTTTAGAGTAGGAAGCGTGCGCAATGGATTTATCAACCAGCGTTGGGTCAGGTTTCTTGAACAATGGCCAATAAGCGTAGAACCCCCCTCCTTCTTTTGCTGATTGCAGTTAGCAGCCTTGCACTGTTTGCTGCTGGCTTCTTATTCCCCACTCCGAGAGCGGCTGCCCCAGTTGGTATGTTAATGGGAGTAATGATATTCTATTTTACATACGCCATCCTAAAGGAGGTCACTTTCCGGTCTGATATCATCATGTTTTTGACCACGCTTGTCAGCAGCTTGATTGGCTCTGCGCTTTTTTGGGTTGGATGCCAGTTCTGGTCGAAACCGGTGTGCCCACCCAACCAGCTCGAAGGGCAGTTATTTGGCAACTTCGCTTATCCAATGATTTTGGTTGTTCCATTGTGGGTTACAGGCCGCCTGCCGATGCTGTTCCGCAAACAGGATGGGCCAATGCGGGGAAAGAGAAAAGGACTCAAATGAAACCCATACAAAGAATCTTTCCCGGCTCGTTTGGCAGCGAGTCGGAGTTGGCGACTAACGCGGCTATGGGGTAAGGTGGAAATGAAAAACGATTGGGTGCTTCCTGGGATTGTGATTATTCTATTTTCTGTGGTGATCGTTTTGATCGCTATTAAGCGTCCCAGGTGGTTTATAGAAAATTACAGATATCAAAGGGTGTTGAAACTTTTCGGGGCTCGGGGTGCAACCGCGTTTTACATCATTCTAGGGCTGCTGACCTTGATGTTCGGAATCTTTCTTTTGGTGAACGGATTGGTCAAATGACCCTCTGAATTGCCAGAATCACAGATGCGCAGACCACAATGGCCTGCGCATCTGTGATTTAATGACAATGCCTGTCTGTTACAGGATCGCCCCGAAGTAGATCACCAGCCCTACAGCCAGAGCCACCACCGAGCCGATGGCGAACAAGATGCGCAGGCCGCTGGCTTTGTCTAGCAGCGAGCCGTACGCCGAGAGCGCCAGGCCAACGGCAAAGATCAGCACCACCAATTGCAGGGTGTCTGCCTGGTCGCCAGCCTGCTGGGCCGACTCGAAGTTGGTGATGGCCTCATCGTAGGTGCTTTCCGCCTCGGCATACATCTCCTCGTAGTACTGCTCGTCGAAGAGGTCCGTGCCGCGCTCCACGTTGGCGGTCAATTGCTCCGAGAAGGAGTCCTGGTAATACTGGGCGATCTCGTCGTCCTTACCCTCGTTGATGTACCAGCCATCGTACATCTGGTAGTCGTAGATGACGAACTGGTTGGCTTCCAGGTACAGCGAGTTCGAATCGGTCAGTTGCTTTTGCCCCTCGACGTTCAGATCGCTCTCTTTCGAGTCGGCGATCCCGCTCTGGTACGCTGACAGTGCTACCAATACGGAGAGCAGCGCAACCATCGCCCCCAAGAAAAGCTCGGAGGTTAGAAAATTCAGTTTTTTCATGATGAGGCTCCTGTTAAAAATAGAAATGGTGGCCGGGTGTTTGCCCGGCCGACAAGGGATTAATAGTATAAATTATATCACAATACTCCAGATTTTCCTAGCCCCTTGTTGTTATTTTTGCCCTCTTTCTGGGGCCGCCTTCCCCAGCAGCGCGGGGAACTCAGTCGGCCCAAAGGCAACGTTCACTTTGGCGTTGAGTGTCACCTCATCGCCGTGGAAGGTGAAGGCCAGCGTAACCATGAACGGCGTCTCGGTTTGGCACAGCGTCAGCGTGAAGGTGTCTTCGGCGGTCCAGGTGCCGCTGGCAGCCACTTTGCACGGGGCAGGAGCCGCCAGGCTGGCGGTCCCCTCCACCCAGGCGCAGCGGCCGAAGGTCAGGCTGTGTTTGCCGCGCCGCGCCCTGCCGCCCAGCAGCCGGTAGGTGAGGCTGTCTGCGGCGAAATTGAAGCGCAACGAGTGCAGGCGCTCTGGGTTCGGGGCGAAGGTGTAGGTCTTGCCGGAGATGCGCTCCGCCAGCGGCGAAGAGACGCTCCCCTGCGGCGGTGGGATGGACAGACCTTGCAGGGTTTGCGCCAGGGCTTCGGCGGCAGGGGCGTCTGCGCGTAGGGCGGCTGGCCCCATGGCGGGCAGCAGCGTCTCCCAGGCTAACCGCAGCACAGCCGCGTTATCCGCCACCCCGGCGGTGGTCACCAGCACGGCATCCTGCTCCGGCAGGATCACGCAAAACTGCCCGAAGGCGCCATCTGCCCGGTAGGCCCCCGGCGGCGTGCAGCGCCAGAACTGGTAGCCGTAACCCTGCGCCCAATCGGAATTGGCATCGGGACCATTGGGGACCTGTTTGGCGGTGGCCTGTTCCACCCAGGCCGCCGGGACGATCTGCCGCCCCTGCCACTGGCCTTTTTGCAGGTAAAGCTGCCCAAAGCGGGCGATATCCTCGGTTTTGATGTTCAGCCCCCAGCCGCCAAAGTTGACCCCGTTGGGATGGCTCTCCCAGGCAGCGCCCTGGATGCCCAGCGGCTCGAACAGGCGCGAGGTGAGGTACGCCAGCAGGGTTTGCCCGGTGCACTGCTGTACGATGGCCGAGAGCATGAAGGATGCGGCGGTGTCGTAGACGAAATGCGTGCCCGGCTCGTGCACCACCGGCACCGCCAGGAAAGCCTTGTAGGGATTGCGTTTGGTGAAGGTGGCCTCGGTGCTGTCGTGGTCGTGCCCGGTGGTCATGGTCAGCAGGTGGCGCACCTTCATCGCCGCCAGGTGCGGGCTGACCTTGCGCGGGGCGTCTGCGGGGAAGAAGGCCAGCACCGGGGTCTCGATATCCAGCCGCTCTTCCGCCACTGCCAGGCCCACCGCGGTGGACGTGAAGGATTTGCTGAGCGAGAAGAGCATGTGCGGCGCTTCGGGGCGGTAGGGGTGCCACCAGCCTTCTGCCACCACGCTGCCGTGGCGCAGCAGCATCAGGCTGTGCAGGTGCTGGATGGTCTGCCCGGCGCGGGCAACGAACTCGGCAATGGCTGCCGAGGGGATGCCCTGTGCCTCGGGGCTGGTGCGCGGTAAGGGTGATGTGGTCATTGAAAGGCTCCATTCAGATGAAAAATAGTTTATCCGTTGGCCGCCCGGATGGCCAACCCCGCGGTGACGCTGCTGAAGGCGTTGGAGGCGATCACCCGCTGCGGGCCGAAGGTGCGCCCGAGCATCTCGGTGAAGGCCGGGATGCTGGACGAGCCGCCGGTGGTCACCACGGCATCGATCTGCCCCGCCTCCAGCCCGGAGGCTGCCAGCGTATCCAGCAGCACCTGCTCCACCTGCTGCTGGTACTCGTAGATATCTTTCTCGAACTGCGCCCGGGTGTACAGCTCCCACAGGTCCATGCCCTGCTCTTGCAGGGCGATCACCGCCGCAGGCTGGGAGGAGAGGGCGATCTTGCCCGCCTCCACCTGGTTGTAGAACGAGAAGGCCAGGTCGTTGAAGATCAGCGCCTGCAGGGTGCGCAGACGCGCCGGGGCCAGGCCGCGGGCGATGGCCTGCTCCAGGTTGGCGCGGTTGGGGGGCGTGCTCAGGTCGGGCAGGGCCATCCAATCCGGCACGGCGTGGATCAGCTCCAGCAGCGCCGGTTCGTGGTGCACCTGCCCCAGGCCAAAGTGCGGCAGCAGGCGCTTCTGGATGATGGCGCGGTCAAAGTCGCTGCCGGCGATGCCGATGCCGCCGTTGGCGTACACCGTGCGCTGGTGCGGGTCGCCCAGGCGCAGGATGGCAATATCCAGCGTGCCGCCGCCGAAATCGAAGATCAGCGCGTTCTGGGGTTTGGTCAGCGTCTGCTCGTAGAACAGGGCCGCCGCCACCGGCTCGAACTCGAAATCCACCTGGGCAAAGCCCGCCGCCAGGGCCGCCTGGCGCAGGATATCTTCGGCCTGGCGGTCGTGCTCGGGGCTCTCAGAGAACTTCACCGGGCGGCCCAGCCGCACCCCGCCGATGGGCTCGCCCAGCAGCGCCTCGGCGCGGGCTTTGAGCGCTTGCAGGTACGCCTGCACCAGGTCGGCTACGCTGTAATAGCGGTCGAAGATCTGCGTGCCGCGGTAGCCGCTTTCGCCGCCCACCTTGCGCAGGGCGGTCTTGATGTACTGCAGCAGGCGGCCCGGCTGGAGTTCATCCACCAGCACGTACACATCCCGCACGTACGACATATCCGCGCCGTGATAATCGATCTCGCCGGCCCATTTCTGCACGTAGCGGCGCAGGCGGTTGACGTTGTGGCGGTAATATAGTTCCACCGCCTCCTGGCCGATGTATTGTTGGCCGTCGCGGGTGATGTAGAGGATGCTCTTGACCACCTCGGGGATGTTGTTCTTGGCGTCGATGGGCAGCAGGCGCACCGTATGGCCGTCGCTCACCGCCACGCCCGAGTTGGATGTGCCAAAGTCAATTCCGACAGTCAGAGTCATAGGCTTTTTGATTTCCAGGATTGGGTGTTTGCAGGCGTTCTGTGCCTGCAAACACCCAATCCTGGTATCTAGCCCCCTCCCCGCTTGCGGGGAGGGGGTTGGGGGTGGGGTTTATGATCCATTGGGCCCTCCGGCCGGGGCCGGGAAGGCGGCAAAGGCCACCACCTGGCTCTGGGTGGGGATGGCCCCGCTGCCGAACAGCTCGCTCACCGTGTGCAGGCTCAGGCTGCCATCCCGGTGCAGGGCGGCGGCCCAATCGGCCTCGCTGGCGCAGGCGGCCCCAACCACGCGCACTCCCTGCTCGCGCCGCGCCGAGGAGAAGAGCATCTGCCCGCGAGCGCGCAGGTCGACCGTATCCAGGCCCTCGGCGGCGCGGTGGATGATCTTGCCGATCTGCGTTACGGCGATCAGCGGCTGCCCCGGCGGGATCACGAAGACCGCCGCCAGGTGGTCGGAGATGCCCAGGCGCATGGCCTCCTCGATAGAGAAGGGCAGCCCGCTCACTTCCAGGCAGGCCAGCCAGCCCTCCCAGGATACCAGCGCCAGGCGGTCTTCCTTGCTGCACAGCGCCAGGTCGAAAGTCACGTCGGCGGGCAGGCGGATGCCGGTGCCGATGTAATGGTTGGCCAGGATCGACTCGGCCAGGGTGATGTTGACCTTCTTGGCGTAGCCGCGGCGGCTGGTCTGCACCAAAAAGCCCGCCAGCCCCATGCGCGAGAGCGGCGCCAGGCAGGCCAGCTTCTCGCCGGCATTGGGGGCATGGGGCATGGGGGCGCTCTCCCAATCGGGAGCCTCAGCGGCGGGCAGGCTGGCCGCGGGCAGGGTGGCGATGCGCCCGCTGGTGAAGATGAAGAGCAGCTCCTCAGAAGAGGTCACTGCCAGCAGGCGCGGCGGCTCGGCCTCGGCGGGGAACTCGCCCTGCAGGTGGATGGGCGGGCGGCCCTGCGCCTGCGGCGGCAGCTCCAGGCGCAGCACACGCCCCTGGGTGTCGTAAGCCAGCAGGCTGGTGGTCTCGCTGGGGGCGGCGGGGCGCTCGGCGGGGGCCAATTCCTCTGCGCTGGGCAGATCGCCCCCCGCGTGGCGGCGCAGCAGCTCCAACTGGTATTCCAGGTGGGTGATGCGCCGTTCGTACTCCTCCACGCGCTTGCCGGTCAGCAGGGCGATGTTCTCCGCCAGCAGTTCCTCGTTGCGCTCGCTCAGCTCGCGCAGGCGGTTGGCGATGAAGCGCAGGATCATTGCCGCCGAGGCGGGCCGTTCCTCCACTTCCTTGATCCATTCCTCGATCTTTTCAGGTGTGAGCATGGCGTTTTCTTTGGGGGTAGGTTGGGTTCGATCTTCCATTATACCGAAAATTAGGGTTTGCAACGGGCGAAGCCCATTGCAAACCCTAATTTTCGGTTTTAAACCCCCGCCCCTTGAGGGGTTCAGGGGCGGATAGGGTTCAACCCCATTTCAAGAATCTGAAAGCGCCTCCCCAAAACAGTCAAAAACGGGTCATTTGCGGGCGTTTTTTGCCCGCAAATGACCCGTTTTTGACAAAATTCCCCCCTTCCCAGCGAGAAGGGGGGCAAGGGGGGATGGGAGAGCATCTCAAAGCCAAAAGGCGGATGGGAAGGTTCTACACCACAGCCCGACGATTTCGGTTGGGATGTGGTGTGTTGAGTGCGGTATAATCGCTGCAAATACCATCAACGATGGGAGACACTATGACAGAGAAGAAAATCCGTGTATTGGTTGCCAAACCCGGCCTGGACGGGCACGACCGCGGCGCAAAAGTGGTGGCGCGGGCGCTGCGCGACGCCGGCATGGAAGTGATCTACACCGGCCTGCGCCAGACGCCCGAGATGGTGGCAGAAGCTGCCCTGCAGGAAGACGTGGACGCCGTGGGCCTCTCCATCCTCTCGGGGGCGCACATGGGGTTGGTGCCGCGCGTTGTTGACCTGCTCAAAGCCAACGGGCAGGGGCACGTGCGCGTCTTCGTCGGCGGCATCATCCCCGATGAGGATGTGGCCGCGCTGCTGGCGCTGGGCGTGACGGGCGTGTATGGCCCCGGCACCTTGACCGACGTGATCGTGGAAGATATCCGCAAAGCCGTGCTGCCCGCCTGAGATGAGCCCTGAAGAAGCAAACTCCCTGGCCCAGGGCGTTTTGGCCGGAGAGCGGCTGGCGCTGGCGCGCGCCCTGACCCAGGTGGAGAACGATACCCCCGCCGGGCGGCTGATCCTGAGCGAAACTTTCCCGCATACCGGCCGCGCCCACCGCATCGGCGTCACTGGCTCGCCGGGGACGGGCAAATCCTCGCTGGTGAACCTGCTGGCGCGCCATTTCCGCCAGCCCCCCGCCGGGCAGGCGCCGCGGCGCGTGGCGGTGGTGGCGGTAGACCCCTCCAGCCCGTTCACCGGCGGCGCCATCCTGGGCGACCGCATCCGCATGCGCGACCTGACCGGCGACCCGGGCGTGTTCATCCGCTCGATGGCCACGCGCGGCTCGCTGGGCGGGCTGGCCAGCGCCACTGCTGGCGTGGTGCAGCTCTTCGACGCCGCCGGGTTCGACGTGGTGCTGATCGAGACGGTGGGCGCGGGCCAGGCGGAGGTGGATATCGCCCGCCTGGCGCACACCACGCTGGTGGTCGAGGCCCCCGGCCTGGGCGATGACATCCAGGCGATCAAGGCGGGCATCCTGGAGATCGCCGATGTGCTGGTGATCAACAAGGCCGACCATCCCGGCGTGGATGGCACCGAGCGCGCCCTGCGCAGCATGCTGGAGATGGCCCATCCGGTGCGGCACGAGATGCACCATCATGGTCAGATCGAAACCCTGCACGCCTACGCCGCCGCGCCGGACCCGAATGCACCGCTGTGGATCCCGCCGGTGCTGCGCACCATTGCCACCGAGGGCATGGGCATGCCTGAGCTGATGGCAGCCATCGCCCGCCACAAGGATTACCTGCAGCAGAGCGGCGATTGGCAGCGCCGCGAGCGCTTCCGCTTGCAGGCTGAGTTGGATACGCTGCTGCAAGAAGCGCTGGTGGCCCGCTGGCGCGAGACGGTTTCAGCGGGGGTCTACCAGCAGGCAGTGGATGACCTGTTGCGGCGCAAGGTTTCCCCGCACCAGGCAGTGAGTCAATTGATCGGCCCGGCCTGAGGCTGAGAAGATGCCCGAACTGCCCGAAGTAGAGACGATTGCCCGCAGCCTGCGGGAGGGAAGCCCCGGTCACCCGCCCCTGGCAGGGCGGCGTATTGAAGCGGTGCACTTGCTGTGGCAGCGCACCCTGGCGGAGCCCTCGCCCGAGGTGTTCCCCGGACAGATTGCCGGGCAGTCCATCCGCAGCATTGGGCGGCGGGCCAAATTCCTGGTGTTTACCCTCTCGCAAGATAGCCTGCTGATCCACCTGCGCATGAGCGGCGATATGCTCGTCCGCCCGCAAGAGGCACCCCTGGCTGCGCACGACCGGTTGGTGCTGCACCTGGAGGGGGGGCTGGCGCTGGCCTTCAACGACACGCGCAAGTTTGGGCGCGCCTGGCTCACCCCGCAGCCCGAGACGGTGCTGGGCAGGCTGGGCCCCGAGCCGCTGGATGAAGCCCTGACCGAGGCGGCCTTTTACCAGCGCCTGCACGCCGCCCGCCGGCAGGTCAAGCCGCTGCTGCTGGACCAAACTTTCCTGGCGGGGATGGGCAATATTTATACGGACGAGGCCCTGCACGCCGCCGGGCTGCACCCGCTGCGCCGGGCGCACACGCTCTCTGCGGCGGAGGCCGGGCGGCTGCTGGCGAGCATCCGCGCCGCCCTGCAAGAGGGCATCCGCCGCAACGGCGCCAGCATCGATTGGGTGTACCGCGGCGGCGATTTTCAAAACCATTTCCGCGTTTACCAGCGCACAGGGCAGCCCTGCGCGCTGTGCGGCACGGCCATCCAGCGCATCCTGGTGGGGCAGCGAGGCACGCATTTCTGCCCGGTTTGTCAGAAGCAGGAGGAATAGAAAAATGGAAGCGATCGAAATCACCCCTTTGGGATTGGGATTTTTGGCCTTGTTTGCTGCCGGGATTGGCTTTCTGTTGGGCGGGGCGGTGAAATCCATGGGCAAGCAGGCCCCCAAGCCGCCTGTGGAACATCTCCCACCGCCCGACGCCCCGCCGCAGCGCGACGAGTTCCTGGAAGAAGTGCTGCATGCCCGGTATGACCGGCGCAGCCGTAACCTGGTGGTGGAAGTGGGCGGGCGCACTTACCAATCGGGCGGTGAGATGGATGAGCCGCACCGGCGGCGCATGGAGCAGGCGCTCCAGGCGCTGACCAAATGGCTGGCCGCGCCAACCCCGGCGAAACCAGCCTCCCCGCCGGCCCAACCAGCCCAGCCCGCGGCGGGGGCAGCCGCGGCGCCGCTGGTGGTAAACCAGCCGGATCCGGTGGTGAAGCCCATCAGCACCAATCTGGTGGATGCCGCCGCCTACATGCTGAACAAGCCCAAAATGCAGCCGGCGGTGTTCAAGAGCATCGCCGGGCAGATCAATGATGTGCTGCAAGAGCAGATCGCCGGGACGCCGATGGCCAAGCGGGAGGTGCGCCTGGTTGAGACGCCCGATCAGGGCGTGCTGGTGTATGTGGGGGAGGAGTCTTTCCCCGGCGTGGATGCAGTGGTCTATGAGGATGTGCGCCAGGTGTTGAAAGCCGCCGCCGCGGAGTGGGAGCGGCGCAACAAGAAGGTATGATATCTTGCGATATTTGATTTTCTTATAAGATATGATGCAAAAACGATCAAAACAAAAGTGCGGGCTGCTTTACGCCCGCACTTTTGTTTTGATCGTTAAGGAATATAGCGCTTGAATTCAGCGCTCAATGACTGCACCAGGGCCTGGCGCCCTTCCGGCGGCAAGAAGGCTGCCCGGGCGGAGGCCAGCGTACACTCTTTCAGCGTGCTCAGCGGCAGGCCCAAGGTCTCGCTGGCCACGCGGTACTCGTTGCTCAAGGTGATCTGCGAGATGCGCGGGTCATCCGTATTGATCGTGGCATTCAGCCCGGCAGCCAGCATGCTGCCCAGCGGGTGCGCCGCCAGGTCCGCCACCACCCCCGATTGGAAATTACTGGTGATGCACACCTCGAAGGGGGTGCGGGTCTCGCGGGCCAGATCCACCACCAGCGAGTCTTCCATCACGCGCACACCATGACCGATGCGGTCGGCTTTCAGCTCGACGATGGCCTCGGCCACGTTTTCGGGGCCGCTCCATTCGCCAGCGTGCACGCTCAAGCCCAGTCCGGCCTGTTTGGCCTCTCGAAAGATGCCTTCAAAGGGGCCGGCGGGGAAAGCAGTTTCGTTGCCAGCCAGGTCCAGCCCGACGATGCCCTGCCCCATGCGGTCCACTGCCTGCTGGATGACCTTTTCGCCCAGCTCCACCGCCTCATGGCGGTTGAGGCTGGCGATCAGCCCAACCTGGATAGGGTGCGTCTCGCAGGCCTGCCGGGTGCCTTCGATGACCCAATCCATCACCTCAGCCAGGGAGAAATCTTGCGCTTTGCTCAGCGCCACGGGGGTGAAGCGCATTTCCAGGTAGCGCACATTATCGTCGGCGGCGTCGATGATGGCCTCGCGCGCCAGCCGCCCGATGATCTCGGGTGAGCGGTAGAACAGGCGCAGGGTTTCGAATTTGGACAGGAAATTGGTGTAGGTGTAGGGTTCGCTTTCGTTGACCTGCACCAGACCGCGCAGGTGGGCGGTGCTCATGATGCTCAAGCCGTGAGAGCGCGCTACCTCGATCAGTGTGTCCAGGCGCAATGATCCTTCCAGGTGGCGGTGCAGATCCACCTTAGGTAGGGCCTGATAAAACTCATACGAACGCTGCGGAGCGGGGTTGGGCTTCAATGTCTCTTCCCTAAGAAACGGTCTCACAAGCGTACCACAAAAATAGCACCCCTGCAAGGAGGCGATTATGGTCGAAACAGGAATTTTCGGGCTTTGCCCGAAAATTCCTGTTTCGACATTTATCCTAGTGGCGCCTGCGGCGGCGCTTCTGGCTCTTGCTCATGCCATCTTGCGCTGCGCCGCCGGGCTGGGAGGAAGTCTCCTCCTCGTCTGCCTCTTCTTCGGGCAGGTTGGCCTGCTCTTCTTCGATCAGGGCTTGCTCAGCCACTGCCTCGGCTTCGAGCTCGCGCTCGGCCGCGCCGCGGCGGGTATCGGTTTGCACCACGCTCAGTTCGCGCGGGCGGTAGGTGAACATGCGCGTGACCACGCCCAGGCGCATGCTGCTGAAGAGGTCCTGGAAGAGCTGCGAGGCCTTCTTCTTGTACTCCACCAGCGGGTCGCGCTGGGCGTAGGCTTCCAGGCCAATGGCCACGCGCAGGGCTTCCATCTGGGTCAGGTATTCGACCCACAGCTCGCTGGTAACGCCCAGCAGCAGGGTGCGGTAGGTGAGGGTGAGGGCTTTGCGTCCCAGCTCAGTGACCACCTTGCCCACGGCGTCCTTGTCCAGGCTTTGCAGCGGCTGGTTTTGCAGCGAGCGGCAGGTCTCTTCGCCCAAAACCCGGCCCAATTGGGCCTGGGTCTGCTCATCCAGGTCATTGAGGCGGTAGCGGCTCAGGCGCGAGAACTCACTGGCGCCCCAGGTGAAATGGATCGCCTTCTGCGCCTGCTCCAGGTGAGCCAGCACCTCTTCCGCCACGCGCTGGGGGTCGCTCTCCTCAATCAGCGTAGCGGCGTAGTAGGTGTAGGTCAGGCGGTTGGTGCGCTGCACCACGCGGCGGTGGGTCTTCTTGTCGAAGCCAGAGCGGGTGCCCTGCGGCATGATCAGCAGCATGGCCAGCAAGCGGTTGCGGTCCAGCCCATTGGCGAAGCGGGCCAGGGTGGTTTCGATATCTTTGCCGATCTGTCCGCCCGCCGGCCCAGAGCCGTTGCCCAGCAGGCGCTCGCGCCGCTTTTCCAGGGCGGCCTGCACGGCGTGGATCACCAGGTCGGGCAGGGTCTTCCAATCTAACTCGGGCGCCTGGGCGGGGTTCAGGTCGATCGATTCTTCCAGGCGGCGTTCCACTGCCGTCACCAGGCGCATCGCCGATTGGCTCACCAGTTCCGATTCCACCTGGCTGCGCACGCTCTTCTGCACCTGCCGCGGCGCTTCGCGCAGCAGGCGCTGCTCCTCGGCACTGAGGCGGATCTGTAGGTGCATTTCGGTGGAGAGTTCCTCCTGCACCTGGCGCGGGGTGCGCGGCCCGTCTTCGGCGTCCTCATCCAGCTTCAGCCCTTCGAAATAGGTATCCAGCAGTTCCAGGCGCTCGTTGAGGGTGGCTTCCAGGCGGCTGCGGGTGCTTTCCACCAGCGATTCCACCATGCGCAGCAGGTGCTCGTCCTCGGTCTGCAGAGAGCGCTCGGCAACTTGCAACAGGGCCTGCTGGGCCTGGGCGGGGCTGCTGATGCCCTGGCTTTCCAGGTGGTCGAGCAGCAGGCGCAGGGTGTACGAGGGGAAGACCACTGGCCCGTTGCCAGAGGCGAAGTTGAAGGGCGGCTGCACCTGGTCCAGCCAGGAGAGCAGCTTCCAGGGGCCGCCTTCATCGTCCAGCGCCAGGGGCACGCGCTGCATCACCTCGGTGCGCAGCATTTCGGTCACATCCTCGCTCAGGTCTTCTTTGGTCATCACCCGCTCGCGCTGGGCGTAGATGAGCTTGCGCTGCTGGTTGAGCACATCATCGTATTCCAGCAGGTGCTTGCGGATGTCAAAGTTGGCGCCTTCCACACGCGTCTGCGAGCCTTCCACCAGGCGGCTGACCAGCCCCACTTCCATGGGCACGGAGTCATCGAAGCGCATGCGCTTCATCAGGTTTTCGGCCTGGTCGCCGCCAAAGCGCACCATCAACTCATCCTGCAGGGAGAGGTAGAAGCGGGAGGAGCCGGGGTCGCCCTGGCGGGAGGAACGGCCGCGCAGCTGATTGTCGATGCGGCGGGCCTCGTGGCGTTCTGAGCCGATCACTGCCAGCCCGCCCAGCGAGCGCACACTCAGTTCGTCCTCGGTGTGCTTCCAGAAGGGCAGGAAGTTCTCGGCGGCCTTCAGGCCCACGCCGAACTGGTTGTACAACACGTTGGATAGCTGGCCCCACTCATCCTGCCCGCCGGGCTGGGCATAGCGCTCCAGCAGGTCGGTGCGGATCTGGCGGAAGCGTTCGGCGGTATGCGCCTCGCCCACCGGGGGCAGTTCCTCGCGCTTGAGGAAGGTGGACAGCAGGGTTTCCAGGATTTCGGCGTTGGGCATGCCGTAGGGGTTTTCGATGCCGTTGTTCTTCAGGTGGTGTTTGATGTACGCCACCACATCTTCGTCTAACTCGCCGCCGAGCTTGATATCCACGCCGCGGCCAGCCATGTTGGTGGCGATGGTCACTGCGCCGTGAGCGCCTGCCCCAGCAATGATGCGGCCTTCGCGGTCGTGCTCGCGGGCGTTGAGCACCTTATGGGGGATGCCCCCTTGCAGGCAGGCCTTCAGCCGCCCGGCCCCGCTCTCGGGCAGTTCCAGCAGCTTCAGCAGGCGGGTCAGGTTCTCGGGGTCTTCCGCGTTGACCGAAATGTCCAGCTCGCGCGCCATCTTGCGCAGGTCGCCCACTTGCAGCCCATCCAGCGGCTGGTTCAGCGGCACCAGTTCTTCCACCAGGCGCCCGTCTTCGAAACGGTTGTTCTTCTCCATCCAGGCGTTGCGCAAGAGCATCACCTGGGCCAGGCGGCGCAGCGGCTCGGCGCGCAGCCGGGCCGACAGGCGGTCTGACAGCTCGACCGAGGTGGTGCCCACCAGCACCGGGCGGCCCAGCACCTGGTGCTGCAAGATCTCGGTGGCAATGGAGCGGAACTTGATCTCCTCGGTGCGGTAGATGATATCGGGGTGGTCTTTGCGCTGGAAGTAGACCGGCTTTTTCTCGGGGTCTTTCTGGTAGGCGTAGTAGCGGAATTTGTAGCCCTGTTCGTCGCGGTCCTCCACCAACGCCATGCCCGCTTCGGGGCGAGAGACGCGGTACTCCAGGTTGGTGGGGATGGTGAGCACTTCCAGCTTGTAGATCTTGTCGAATTCCTCGGCCTCGGTAACGGCCGTACCGCTCATGCCTGCCAGCTTAGCATACATGCGGAAGTAGTTCTGGATGGTGATGGTGGCATAGGTGACGTTCTCAGATTGGACGCGCAGGCCTTCCTTGGCTTCCACGGCCTGGTGCAGGCCGTCGGACCAACGCCGCCCGGGCATCAGCCGCCCGGTGAACTCGTCGATAATGAGCACCTTGCCGCCCTGCACCAGGTAATCTTTGTTGCGCTTGAAGAGGTGCTGGGCGCGCAGCGCTTGCTCCAAATAGCCCATCAGGCGCGCCTGTTCGGGGGTCACGTCCTCGGGGCGGTCGGGGTCGCGCAGGGCCACGCCCAGCAGCTCCTCCACGTGCACCTCGCCGATCTCGGTCAGGGTCACGTTGCGGTCGCGCTCGCTGACCTCGTAATCTTCGTCGCGCAGGGCGCGCACCGCCTGGGCCATGCGAGCGTACCATTCGGTATCTTCATTCGCCGGGCCAGAGATGATCAGCGGGGTGCGCGCCTCGTCGATCAGGATGTTGTCCACTTCGTCGACGATGGCGAAGTAGTGCCCGCGCTGGACGCGGTCTTCCAGGTGCATGGTCATGTTGTCGCGCAGGTAGTCAAAGCCGAACTCGCTGTTGGTGCCGTAGACCACATCCGCGGCGTAAGCCTCGGCGCGCGGCACCATGCGCAGCTGGTTCTGGTCTTCGTTGGGCGATTCGCGCTCGAAATCGACCAGAAAAGCCTTTTTGCCGTTCTCGGTGCGGGCGGCCATCTGCAGCACACCCACGCTGAGGCCCAGGGCATTGTAGATGCGCCCCATCCAGCGGGCGTCGCGGCGGGCCAGGTAATCGTTGACGGTGATGAGGTGCACACCGCGCCCGGTCAGGGCGTTTAGATAGACGGGCAGGGTGGCGACGAGGGTCTTGCCTTCACCGGTGCGCATCTCGGCGATCTTGCCCTGGTGCAGGATGGCCCCGCCGATGATCTGCACATCGTAGTGGCGCTGGCCGTTGACGCGCTTGCTGGCCTCGCGCACCGCGGCAAAGGCCTCGGGCAGCAGGTCGTCCAGGGTTTCGCCGGCTTGCAGGCGGGCGCGGAACTCGTCGGTTTTGGCGCGTAGCGCGGCGTCGCTGAGATTCTTCTCGTCGAACGCCTCTTCCAGTGCGTTGACCTGGTCGACCACATCGGTCATGCGCTCGATGGCGCGCTTGGTGGGGTCGCCCCCGATGAGGGTCACAAATTTCTTGAGCATAATCTTTACCTTCCAGGGGTGGATTATAGCATAAGAGAAGGAATACCAAAAATGGGTGTGAGGCGGTGCTACACACCGCGACACACCCATTTTTGGTAATACGCTACAGGCCGCGCAGCTGGCTTATCAGAACATCCAGGTGGGCAGAGAAGGCCGGGTCATCGGCGCTGACATCCAGCCGCAGCAGCGGCAGCCCCTCGGCCTGGCACAGCCAATCTTGCAGCAGGGCGTCCAGCGCGGCCAGGTCGTCCTGCTCGGCGATCTCCAGGGCGCGGCCGCGCTGCCGGTAGCGCCGGGCGATCACCTCCACCGGGGCTGCCAGCCAGACCACCAGGTCGGGCAGGGGCAGCAGGCCGCGCAGCGTAGCGTGCAGACGCTGGCAGAGCGCATATTCGGCTTCTGCCAGGTAACCTTTCTGGTAGAAACGGCGCGTGAAAACGTAGAAATCCAGGTCCAGCCCGCCATCCTGGATGCCCAGCCCCGGCAGTGAGCGGATGTACTGCTCCTGCTCGGCGCGCAGCAGCAGGTAATCCACCTGGTTGGGCAGGGCGTAGCGCCGCTCCTGGGCGAAGAGCGCCTGGAAGGGTCGTTCAGTGTGCTGCTCTAGCGCAGAGGCGTATCTGCCCTGGGCGCAGATCTGCCGGGCCAGGGTGGTCTTGCCCACGCCGGTGTTGCCAACGATGGTGACAAGTTTTCCCATGATTGAATCATATCATGGGAAAACCGAAAATGCATGACACGCCGAGATGTTAGCCAAAAAGGATGTTCTGCGTGGNNGGCGGGGGCAGGGGGTGGGGTGATCGAGATGCGGCCTCCATGCTATAATCACCGCATGCCTGAATTGCTGTACATGGTTGCTGTTCTCATCCTGGCGCTGCTGTTGGATGTAGGCATGATGATCTGGATGCGGCGGTGGCTGACTCGCCGCGGCGAAACCTTCGCCCCGCCAGATCGGGCGGTGACGGTGCGGGGCTACTATTCGCCGGTGCTGACCTGGCTGAAGGGCAGCCTGCTGGGCGCGCGAGCGGTGGGCGCCTCCGCCTCGGACGCAGCCCCGGCGGCGCAGCGCTGGCTGCGCAGCCTGACGCACCCGCTGGCGCTGCCAGCCCTGCTCTTTGCCGCAGCCTTGCTGGTGTACCTGACCACGCGCCTGGTGGGGCTGGAAAACTGGCCGATCTATTTCTTCACCGATGAGGCTGTCCACACCATGCTGGCCTCAGACCTGGTGTGGGATGACTTCAAGAACTACGCCGGAGACTTCCTGCCGGCCTTCTTCGAGAACGGCGGCAAGTACAACCTGGGCTTCCCCGTTTACCTGCACGTGCTGCCCTACCTGCTCTTTGGCAAATCCGTCTTCGTCACCCGCGCCACCTCCGCCCTGATCACGCTGCTCTGCGCCGGAGCCATCGGCCTGACGCTGCGCAAAGTGTTCCGCCTGTCGTACTGGTGGAGCGGGGTACTGTTCCTCTCCATCACACCGGCTTGGTTCCTGCACTCGCGCACGGCTTTTGAGTGTGCTATTGCCGTGACGCTGTACAGCCTGTTCCTGTTCTTCTATCTCCTCTACCGCACCCAAAACCCACGCTTCTTGTACCTGGCGCTGATCTTTGGGGCGCTGGCAGTGTACTCCTACAGCCCAGTGCAGATGGTGGTGGTGGTCAGCGGCGTGCTGCTGGCGCTGATCGACCTGCGCTACCATTGGCAGAACCGCAAGGTGGCGCTGCGCGGGGTGGGCCTGCTGCTGCTGCTGGCGCTGCCCTACCTGCGCTTTGTGCTGATGCATCCCCAGGCCAATTACGAAAGCATGCGGGCGCTGGGCTCGTACTGGCTGATGCCGCTCTCGCTGCCGGAGAAACTGGGCAAGTACCTGCTGGAATATGCCAAAGGCCTCAACCCGCTGTACTGGTTCCTGCCCAATCAATCTGACCTCAACCGCCACCTGATGAAAGGTTATGGGAATATCCTGCTGGGCACGCTGCCATTCTTTGCGCTGGGCCTGGCGGCGGTGCTGCGCCGCATCCGCCTGCCTGAGTACCGCATCTTGCTGGTGGCGCTGCTGGCAGCCCCTACGGGGACGGCGCTGGTGGCGCTGGGCATCACGCGTGCCCTGGTGATGGTGGTGCCGGCGGCGCTGCTCACTGCCCTGGGCGCAGAGATCGCCCTGAAGTGGCTGGAAAAGCGCCGCCTGCCCCCCCATGCGCTGGCGGCTGGGTTGTTCGTCGTGCTGTCGTTGGTGAATGTGTTCATGCTGCACGATGCGTTGAAGAACGGCCCCACCTGGTACGAAGATTACACCCTCGGTGGGATGCAGTACGGCGGCAAGCAGCTCTTCAGCGCGGTGCTGGATTATGCCGCCATGCATCCCGAGCAGACTGTGCTGGTTTCGCCCACCTGGGCCAACGGCACGGATGTGGTGGCGCGCTTCTTCGCCCCCGACCCGATGCCGTTCAGCATGGGCACGATCGAGGGTCACCTGTACCAGCAGCTGCCGCTTTCGGATGAGATGATCTTTGTGATGACCCCGCAGGAATACGACAAAGCCCTTGACAGCGGCAAGTTCCAGGAAATCCGCGTGGAAAAGACTCTGCCCTACCCTAACGGCGAGACAGGCTTCTACTTCGTGCGCCTGCGCTACGTGGATAACATTGCCGAGATCCTGCAAAAGGAGGCCGAGCAGCGCCGCTACCTGAATGAGGTCAGTCTCTCTCTCGATGGCGAGCCGGTGCAGGTGCGCTGCTCGCTGCTGGATATAGGTGAATCGTTCGTCTTGTTCGATGGCAACCCCGACACCGTGGCGCGCACCCTGGAAGCCAACCCGCTGGTGGTGGAACTGACCTTTAGCCAGCCAAGAGACATCCGCGGCCTTTCGGTGATCATCGGCAGCGCCACCATGCGCGTCACGGTTTACCTGTATGCACAGCCCGACGCGCCTGCCGTGCAGCAGACGCAGACGCTGAGCGGCAGTGTGGCCGCGCCGGAGGACAGCATTGAGTTTGATCAAACCTATCCGGCGCAGATCGTGCGCCTGGAATTCTACGACCTGGAGCAGGGCGAGCCTGGGCATGTGCATGTTTGGGAGATCACCCTGCGTTAGGCAGATGAGGGAGGTGACGGTAGGATGAAAGCCATCTTGTTCCACCAACACGGCGGGCCAGAAGTGCTGGAATACGCCGAAATCCCCACCCCTGAGCCGGGGCCGGGGCAGGTGCTGGTGCGGCTGACCGCCGCAGCGCTGAACCGGCTGGACCTGTGGGTGCGCAACGGTTGGCCGGGCATCCGCCTGGAATACCCGCACATCCCCGGCGCAGATGGCGCCGGCGAGGTGGCCGCCCTGGGTGAGGGTGTGCGCGGCTGGGAGGTGGGTCAGCGCGTGGTGCTCAGCGCCGGCCTGAGCTGTGGCCTGTGCCCGGCGTGCCTGGCCGGGCAGGATAACCTCTGCAAAGATTGGCAGCTGCTGGGCGAGACGGTGCGCGGCACCTACGCCGAGTACGTGACCGTCCCGGCGGCCAACCTCTACCCCCTGCCCGATGGCTTCGACGAGCATAAAGCCGCCGCCGCGGCGCTGGTCTTCCACACCGCCTGGCATTCGCTGATCACCCGCGCCAGCCTGCGCCCCGGCGAGAGCGTGCTGGTGGTGGGCGCTTCTGGCGGGGTCAACACCGCCAGTATCCAGATCGCCCGGCTGGCAGGGGCGAAGGTGTTTGTGGTCGGCTCGGGGCCAGAGAAGCTGGCTTTGGCCGAATCGCTGGGGGCCGAGGTGCTGATCGACCGCTCGAAGGATGAGAACTGGCCCAAGGCGGTTTACCAGGCCAGCGGGCGGCGCGGCGTGGATGTGGTGGTGGATAACGTGGGCACCACCTTCCCGCAGTCATTCCGCGCCGCGGCCAAGGGTGGGCGTATCCTCACTGTGGGCAATTCGGGCGGGCCGCGCTTCGAGATTGACAACCGCTTCATCTTTGGCAAACACCTGAGCCTCATCGGTTCCAGTCTGGGCACCCGGGCCGATTTTGCCACGGTGATGGATTTGATCTTTGCCGGCAAGCTGCGCGTGGCGATGGACCGCTCGTACCAGCTGCCGGACGCCGCCGCGGCGCATAAGCGCCTGGAGAGCGGCCTGCAAATGGGCAAGATCACGCTTGAAATTGACCGCACAAGCGCCTTGTAGTGATGAAAGATAATTGATTTTCAAGGGAGAACCGCTTATGGATGAACTAAACTCTTCCCCCCCTGTGGAAGCGCAAGATGACCTGGAGGCCACGCCTGAGTGGGCCGTGGATGCTCCGCCCCCGCCTGCCGAGGCGGCAGTCAAACCACCGCGCCCCAAGCGCCCCTACGGCATCACCCTGCTGGCGTTGGGGGTGTTGGGTATTGCCGGCTGGGGGCTGCTGCGCATGCTCCTGGCGGCCTGGCAGTGGCAGTTCCTGGCAGAACTGCCCGGCGTTTCGCCGCTCTACATGGCCTTGAGCGGCCTGGCCTGGGCCGTCTTCAGCGCGCCGCTTTTCTGGGGCCTGTGGCGCGGCCTGCCCTGGGCGCCGCGGCTGGCCCCGGCGCTGGTGCTGACCTATGCCATCTACTACTGGCTGGATGTGGTCTTCCTGATGGATCAGCTCAGCGGCGGCGCACTGCCCAAGAACTGGCTCTTTGCCATCCTGCTGACGGCAGTGATGCTGGGCTATACCGTCTGGGCGTTGAAGCGCCCGGCAGCCAAAGAGTTTTTTAGAGGCTGAGATGGATATCCCCGGCGCCGTGATCGATTGGCTATTGGAAGGCCCCGCCTGGGTGCAGTACCGCACCCGGCTGGATCTGCTGGGCCAGGGCGAGGTGGCTCCGTTGGTGTCTGCCGCCCGGCAGGCCATGCTGGCTGACCCTCAGGTGCAGGCCCTGCTGGTCGACCTGGCGCAGTGGCCCGGCGGCGTGCTCAACAGCCACAAATCTGCTGGCCTGCTGATCCATAAACTTACCTTCCTCGCCGACCTGGGCCTGCGCGCCAGTGACCCGGGCATGCAGCAGGTTCTGCCCCGCATCCTGGAGCACGCCTCCGAGCAAGGCCCGTTCCAGGTGCTGATGAACATCTCCCCGGCTTACGGCGGCAGTGGGCAGGATCAATGGGCCTGGGCGTTGTGCGATGCCCCGGTGACGCTGTATGGGCTGCTGAAGCTGGGCCTGGGCGATGATCCCCGGGTGCAGAAGGCGCTGCAATACCTGCTGGGCTTGGCGCGCGAGGACAGCTGGCCTTGCGCCGTCTCGCCCGAATTGGGGCGCTTCCGCGGCCCGGGGCGCAAGGATGATCCCTGCCCCTATGCCAACCTGGTGATGCTCAAGGCCCTGGCGCAAACCTCCTGGCGCGATTCGCCTGCCGCCCGGCAGGGCGCAGAAACAGCTCTGGCGCTGTGGCGCGCCAGCCAGGAGCGCCACCCCTATCTGTTCCACATGGGCACCGATTTCCGCAAGCTCAAAGCGCCCCTGATCTGGTACGACCTGCTGCACGTGCTGAGCGTGCTGACCCGCTTCCCCTGGCTGAAGGGCGATGCCTGCCTGCAGGAGATGCTCGACCTGCTGGCCTCCAGGGCCGATGCCCAGGGCTGCTTCACTCCGGCATCAATCTGGAAGGCCTGGGAAAACTGGGATTTTGGACAGAAGAAGGCTCCGTCGCGCGGGCTGACCCTGATGGCATGGAATGTGCTCAGGCAAGCCTGACGGCGGGGTGATCTAAGAAAGGTTGTGTGTGAGATGGCTGGACAAGGCAAAGAAATCGAGGTCAAGTTCTTTTTGGCGCACCCCGAGCAGTTGTGCGCCCGCCTGGAGGCGCTGGGCGCGCAGGTGAGCGCACCGCGCGTGCATGAGGTCAACCTGCGCTTCGACACCCCCGAGCATGACCTGACCCGCTCTGGTCGTTTGCTGCGCCTGCGCAAAGACAGCCAGGTGCGCCTGACCTACAAAGGCCCGGGCGAGGTCTCGGGCGGGGCGCGCCTGCGCCAGGAGTTGGAGTTCACTGTGGGCGATCTGCAGACCGCCTGGGCAGTTTTCGAGGCCCTGGGCTACCAGGTGATGCTGATGTACGAAAAGTACCGCACCACCTATGCCCTGGGCGGGGTGCTGGTGACGCTGGACGAGATGCCCTACGGGCATTTTGCTGAGATCGAAGGCCCCGATGGCGCCAGCATCCAGGCCGCGGCCCAGGCCCTGGGGCTGGATTGGGCGCGGCGCAACCTGGACAGCTACGTGATGCTGTTCGAGGCCGCCCGCGCTGCGCTGGGCTTCACTTTCCGTGACCTGAGCTTTGAAAACTTCCGCGTCCTGGAGGTCTCCCCGCAGGCGCTGGGGGTCCAGCCCGCCGACAACCAATCATAAAGGTTATAAGGCCCGGCTGGCAGCCGGTGGCGGGCCATAGCGCAGCAAAACCCACTGCATCACGCAGGATATCGCCAGCAGCAGATAGGCATCGAAATATGATACGTCTGCCAGCAGGCTGAGCAGGTTGCCCTGTTCTGCTGAGGAGGCGTAGATCCCGCTGAAAACCAAAACCGAGTAGATCGCGTCGGAAACAGCCATCACCAGCAGGCCAATCCAGGCGCGCCCCCACAGGCCGCGGCCAAACAGGCGCGCCAGCAAGATGGCTGGGATGGCCAGCGCCAGGTCTGCAAAGGGGTAGAAAACCAGCAACAGGGTTTCATACCAGGCCTGATCCGCTGACTTTGCCAGCAGATGCAGCAGCAGGGTGGTGAGGATCGTCCCGCCGGCCACCCCGCCCAGGGCTATCGCCAGCCACTTGCGTTCTTGCTGCCGAGCGGGCGAGTAGACCAGGCGGAACTGCCGCAGCAGCGAGACCCCCAGCGGGGCAAAAGCGGCTATCCAGGGGATATCGATGGGAGAGATGTCGGGGACTTCGGTAAATAGATCCGAGATAGCCCAGCTGAGCTCTGCTGTGGCCCACAGCCATAAGCCCCAGGCAAAGGGCCGCCAGATGCTGCGCGGCGCCTCGCCCTTTTCAAAACGGATCCAGATGAACGAGGATATGATGGCGCCTGCAAGGGCCGCTAGGGCGATGGAGAAATTGAGCACGATGTCGTTCCAGCCTTCTGGTAGAGGCATCTGCTGGTAGATGTAAACATAGCCGAGCGTGAGCGGCCCAAAAACGATCAGGCCCCAGCGGGTGGTTCGGGAAACAGGGTGTGTGGCAGGCATAGATCCCTCTTCGGCCGGCTAGCGCAAGGCCACTCCTGAAAGAATGGAATGTTGATCCATCACGTTCTGGTTGAACAGGTTGAGGCCGCTCAGTGTGTCAGTGATAATCGTGTGTGCCAATCCCGTGCCCAAAACATTGGCCGTGTGCTCGTAAAGCGCCCGAAAAAGCAGGCGGTAGATCGCCGAAGCATCATCTAATGAATGAAAGATATGGGTATTGTTCAATAGTTCCCCCACTACCTGAATTTGCACGGCGTTGTGCCGCATGACGTGGTTCAGGTCGCTGACCAGTGCGCTGGTCAGGCCGCGTCCCACCAACTGCGTATAGCGGCTCAGGATACCCCGCGTCAGGTCTTGGACGGATTGGCGCAGTGCTAACATCTGAAAGGTGGCGGTTTCGGGGCGGGCTTTGTACAGGGCCAGCGTAATGGTGTGAGCGGCCTGGTTGAAGATCAGCCGGTGAGCTGCGCTGCCCACTTGAGTCTCCGTGCTGCTTGTGAAGATGCTCTCTGCCACCAGAGGCACCCCGTTGATGATGGGCAGCACGCCCTCGGCCTCTGGCCATTCGATAGCTACCAGGCCGCTGGCTCTATCTTTTCCCAGTTCGTCGATCCACCTCTGCAGAGCGCTGCTTTGCAAAACCACTGTCTGCACGGGAGGGTGCCACTCGATCAGCATGTGCGCGGCAAAAACAGCCGGGCGGGGCAGGCGCAAGATGCGCAGATCGGCCTCCCCGCTGGGCCACAGGCTGCGCACGTCTGCTGAGGCAAACTCCGTGTAGGCTGGGCCTGCCTGTTGATACGTGGCTAAATGGGCTCCGTCGGCGTAAAGGATGTCGATGCGCGTGGTGGGGTCTGGCGTGATCTCGATCAGCCCGCTGAGCCCATCTTCGGGGAAGGCGCGCTGCACGGCTTGCAGGTAAGCGAGAGAGCCAATTTCTGTTTCGGCTGGGGCGTGGGAGAAAATTCTATTCATGTTAGCCTGGATGGTGTCATGCGTAATCATATCGCAGAATAGTGAGAATCTCAATACTGGTATAATGGCCTGAACAAGGAGGTTGCCATGTCCACGATCCAAACCACAATTTCGGCAGTAACGGTGTATCCCGACCGCGCCCGGGTGAAGCGCAGCGGCACACTGCGCCTGGATAACGGCGCGCAGGTGCTGGAGATCACCGGCCTGCCCGTGCAGTTGAACCCCGATTCGCTGCGCGCCTCGGCGCGCGGTACCGCCCGCGCCCGTTTGCTGGGGGTGCAGGTGCAGCGCGCCTTCTTCGCCGAGACCCCCGCCGAGCAGGTGCGCCAGTTGGAGGCGAGCATTGAGACCCTGCAGGATGATCTGAAGCGCCTGGAACTCCAGGCCAACACCCTGGAGCACAGCCGCAATGCCCTGCTCAAGATCATGGAAAATGCCCAGACCTTTGCCGTGGCCCTGGCCTCTGGTGAGATGAGCCTGGAGAAGCAGCTGGCGCTGATGGAAGGTCTCCAGGCGCGCCTGGACCAACTGAGCGCCGAGGGGCAAAAGCTGGCCTCCAAGCGGCGCGAGGTGGAGCGGAAGCTGCAAAAGGCCATCAAAGACCTGGAGCAGCAGCGCAGTGCCCGCCCGCCAGAGCGCTATACCGCCCGGGTGGAAGTGGAAGTGAGCGAGCCGGGCGATCTGACGGTTGAATTGGATTACGTCGTCTCTGGGGCTGGCTGGAAGCCGCTGTATGACCTGCGCTTGCAGGAGAACGAGGATGAGGCCGTGCTGGAGGTGGGCTACCTGGCTCAGGTGACGCAAAAGACCGCTGAGAGCTGGGAAAACGTCTCGCTGGCGCTCTCCACGGCCCGCCCAGCCATGGCCCGCACGATCCCCGAGCTGCAGCCCTGGTACGTCCGCCCGCCCGCGCCGCCGCCCGCGTTCCGGGCTGCCGCCGCGCCCCAGGGGATGCGCGCAAAGACCGCCGCCGTCCCCCTGGCTGAGGCCCAGGATTCCTTTGCCATGCTCGCTGCCGCGCCGGAGATGGAGGCCGAGGTGGTGGAGGCCACGGTCGAGTCCAGCGGCTCCGCGGTAACCTACCTCATTCCCGGCAGCGTCACCATCCCGCCCGATGGCGCCGCCCACAAGGTCACCGTCAGCCGCTTCTCGCTCAAGCCGCGGCTAGATTACGTGGCCGCGCCCAAGCTGGTGCAGGCGGTCTACCGCCGCGCCAAAGTCAACAACGATAGCCCCTACACGCTGCTGCCTGGCGACGCCAACCTCTTTGCCGGCGATGAGTTCATCGGCGCCACCCCGCTGGAAATGACCGCCCCGCAGGGGGAGATCGAGCTGTACCTGGGCGTGGAAGACCGCATCAAGATCGAGCGCGAATTGAAGCGCCGCGAAGTGGATAAGCGCCTGATCGGCGGCAAGCGCCACCAGGCCTACGGCTACGAGATCAAACTGGAGAACCTGCTGCCGGTCTCGGCGTCGCTCACCCTGCACGACCAGATCCCCGTTTCCACGCATGAGGAGATCAAGGTCAAGCTGGAGTCGACTGACCCCAAGCCCGCCGAGCAGACCGAGATGGGCCTTTTGAAGTGGGTGCTGACGCTGGAGGGCAAATCCAAGCGCGCTGTGCGCTTCGATTTTGCCGTGGAGAGTCCGCAGTCCATGCCGGTGATCGGCCTCCCCTGAAATTCCATCAGGGGGGCTGCTGGTCTGTTTACCCCACCCCCTACCCCCGCCCCTCAAGGGGCGGGGGTTTTATTCCGAATTTGAAGGTTCGCCGCGGGCTTTGCCCGCGGCGAACCTTCAAATTCGTGAAATTCACCCTCCCCCATCCTGAACTTGGATGGGGGAGGGCCGGGGAGGGGGTCAGGAGTGCAGGGGGATGGGTCACTCCGCCTGGGCCAGGCCCTCGATGTAGGCCTTGATGGCCGGGTAGCCGGTCAGTTTTTCGTAGAAGAAATTGTTGACGATGTTGATCACGCGCAGGCGGGCGGTCTCTGCCGGGCCGCTGAGCGTCTGCCCCACCGTGTATGTACTCAGCGCGCTGCGCAGCTGCAACAGCTGGCGCACGATCTCCACTTCCTCGTCGCCCTCCAGCGCCTGGATCACCGCCAGGATCAACTGGTCGGCCTGGGCGAGCATCTGCTCGGCGGTGATGGCTGTGCCCGGCTTGGAAGCGTCGTCGATGGTGCGGATCAGCGACCAGACCTGGTAGAGCATGGTGGTCGGCTCGTCGAACAGTTCGCGCAGGAAGGCCGCCTCCTCATACCGCCCGGTGAGGCGGAAGATGTTATACATGCGCTTGGCGGCTTTGCCGTAGTTCACATCTCGGGTCAGGTACTTGTTGACCTCGTGCTCCAACTGCTCCACGTAATGGTCCAGCGCATCTGCCGAGACGTGCTGCGCCAGCTTGGAGAAGATGGGGATCGATTCCGTTTCCAGATACACCTCCTGGAAGTACGGGTCCAGGTAGCCGTCCAGCGGGGTGATGCTGCCATCCGGGGCCTCCCAGGTGACATCCAGCATGTTGCTGGCGTTGGCCAGCCGCCCGTGGACGGGATCGGCAATCACCCAATCCAATTTACACCAGGCAGGCTCCTCTGCCAGCGAGTCCCAGGTGATGGTGACGGGCGTGCCGTCGGGTCGGGCGGCCTGGAACTGCCCCAGGCGCACGTCTTCTGCACCCCAGGCCACCGGGCTGTCTTTGCGCATCAGGCGCTCGTTGCGCAGCAGGTCTTCGGGGTACTGCCCAAACTTGATCTCGATCAACTGGTAGGTAGGGCCTTTGAGGGTGTCGAGCGCTTTCTGGCGGATCAGATCGGCCAAAATGCCGCAGGCCTGCTGGCGGGTGGGGGCCTTGATGTTGACGCGCTCGAAGTAATCGCAGTCGCCGGGGTAGGTCTGGATCTTGGACTGCGCCGAGGAGCCAGAAAGCGCCAGGGCCGTCTCTACCACGCCGGGCTGCTCGTGGAATTCCACGATTTTGCCCACCTGGCGGAAATAGTCCAACTGCTGCGGGCTGAAATCGAGCATCACCACGCGGTGACCAAAGATACCGCTTTTCGTGTCGGTGGTGATATCCTCGCTGCCCTGGAAGGCTGCCATGGCGGCCAACCACTGCAGGGCCTCTTCGGGATCCAGTTCAATGCCCAATCGTTGGGCAGATTCGATGATGCGCTGAAGATCTGCATCGGGGGTGTGGTCTGTCATTGGTGCCTCCTGTTGGGGGTGCCTGTGCGGTTTTGGAAAGAGAGAGCTTTGCTCAGCGGTTGAAGCTGGTCACCCAATCCGATTGGCCGGGGGTTTCACCCGCCCCTGGCTTTCTGCCAGCATTTTTTCGAAAATTTCGGCCTGGTCGAGGGCATCGCGCAAGGCGTGGTGGGTCAGCTCACGATCGCCCAGGTAGCGCGGGGCCAGGTGGCGCATGGAGGTTTCTTCCCAGGTGCAGCCCTGCAGCCCCATAAAATAAGCCTTGACATCCAGGGCCGAATGCCCAAAGGGGTTGTGGCCCAGGAAACGGTGGAAGTAGTAAGAGACGAACATCCAGTCGAAGGCGGCGTTGAAGGCCACAAAGACCGGCCTGCCACCGGCGGGCTGCAAGCCCTGCACCCAGGCTTCCAGGTTCAGCAGGGCTTGCTCCGGCGGCTGACCGTTCTGGCGCAGCCGTTCCAGCGTCAGGTGGTGCACCAGCAGCGATTCCTCGCTGATCTTGTCGTTGATCGGCTGGAGCTCCACGTAGAAGGTCTGGCGCGGCTCATAGATGGTGCAGGCCCCAATGGAGAGCAGGGAGTACTCGCCTGGGTAGGGTCCGGCGGTCTCGACATCTACAGAGATATAGATTTCAGGTGCGGGTCGTTCAGCCATATAGGACTATTTTACCAGTGATTGAAAATTAACCAGCCACCGGCTCGTCGCCGTTATAGGTGCGCAGCTGCGGCCAGCGCCAGGCGATGATCGCCACCGCCAGGATGGCCCCCATCCCGCCGCTGATGATGGCCGCGGGCACGCCAAAGAACTGCCCTACCATCCCGGCCTCCCATTCGCCCAGCTGCGGCCCGCCCTGGAAGAAGATCTGGTTGATGCTGGTCATGCGCCCGCGGATGTAATCGGGCGTTTGCAGTTGGCGGATGGTGTTGCGGATGATGGTGCTGACCGAATCAGCCGCGCCGATGCCCACCAACGCCAGGATGGCCAGCGGAAAACTGTGCGACAGACCAAACAAGATCGTCATCAGCCCAAAGACCACCACCGAGCCGAGGAACATGCGCCCCTGCCGGCGGATGACCCTCACCTGCGAGAAGATCAGCCCCGCGCTGACTGCCCCGATGGATTGCGCGGAGGAGAGGATGCCATACCCCACCTCGTTCACCTTCAGGATATCCTTGGCGATGATCGGCATCATCGTATTGGCCGAGGAGAAGAAGGTGGCGAAGAAATCCAGCAGCATGGTAGAGAAGATGATCGGGCGCGTGGCAATGAAATGGATGCCCTCGCGGATATCGGTCAGGTTGATCACCGGGCCGCGGCGCGGCTTGGCCTGCTGCGCCACCGGGCCCATCAGCGCCAGGGCTGCCAGCACCGCCAGGAAGGAGAAGGCATTGATCAGGTAAGTGAAGCCCTGCCCGCCTGCGGCGATCACCAATCCGCTCAGCGCGGGGCCGAGGATCGAGCCCGTGTTGGAGGCGATGGAGGTCATGCTGAAGGCGTTGGGCAGATCTTGGGCGGGCACCAGGTTGGGCACCAGCGCCTGCCGGGCGGGCAGGTCAAAGGCGATCGCCACCGCCTGGATGGCGGTGAGGGTGTAGATGTGCCACAACTGCATCTGGCCGCTAAAGGTCAACGCGGCCAGCGCCAGCGCCACCAGCGCCATGGCGCTCTGAGTGATGAACATAATCTTGCGGCGGTTGAACGTATCAGCTACCGCCCCGCCCACCAGCGAGAAGACGATCACCGGCAGGATGCGCGCCAGGCCGATGCTGCCCAGCGCCAGGGGGTCGGGCTCGCCCGTGAGGATGCGGATATGCCAGTGCAGCGCGGCCAGCTGCATCTGCGAGCCGGCCACAGAGATCATGAAACCCACCCACAGCAGCGCAAAACGGCGGTGGTAAAGGGCAGGAGGAACGCGCAGACTCATATCAGGGTTGCAAGCCCCAATCGGGCAGGTTCACGAAATCGTAATTTGTGCCGGGGTTCAGCCGGGCGATGGGCGATAGCGTGCGCTTGAAGGCATTGCGGCGGACGCGCTCCACTACCCGGCGCACAAAGGCCTCCGCAAAACCGGCCTGCACACATTGGGCGGGCGTGTAGCGCTGGTCTACCAGCAGGGACAGCAGTTGATCCACTTCCGCGTAGGTGAAGCCCAGCTCGCCCTCGTCGGTCTGCCCATCCCACAGATCGGCAGAGGGCGGCTTATCGATGATCGCCTGCGGCACGCCCAGGTCGCGCGAGAGCTGGCGCACCTGCGTCTTGTACAGGTCGCCGAGGGGGTTGAGGGCGCAGGCCGAATCGCCGTACAGCGTGGTGTAACCCAGCAAGATCTCGGTCTTGTTGCCCGTGCCCACCACCAGCCCGCCGAAGTCGGCGGATTGATCGTAGATAACGATCATGCGCGCCCGCGCCATGACGTTGCCGCGGCGCAACGCGCTCATCTGCGGGAAGCGCGCAAAGAGCGGCTCGACCATCTCGGTGATGGGGATGGTCAGCGAAGGGATGCCCAGCGCCTCGATGACCAGTTGGGCGTGCGCCAGCGAATCGGGCGAGGAAGTGCGGTAGGGCATGCGCACCGCCAGCACGTTCTGCGGCCCCAGCGCTTCTACTGCCAGGTAGCACGAGAGAGCTGAGTCGATGCCGCCGGAGAGGCCAATCACCGCCCGCTCCAGGCCAGTGCGGGCGATCTCGCTGCGGATGAATCCGGTCAGCGTGCGCCGGGCCAGGTCGGTTTGAAGGGTCAGATCGTTCATCGGTTCACCTGTGAGAATTTCTTGATATGAAAGGGGTTGTTTCAGGCCGGCGGGATTGCCTTGCCATTGGGCAGCAGGGTGGCCAGCAGCAGGCCGATCAGTGCGGCCCCGGCGCTGCCCAAGGCCAGCCAGGCTTCGGGGCGCAGGCTGCCCCACAGCGGCGAGGGGTCGGCGCGCAGGGACGACAGGCCGAACAGGATCAGGGAGACGCCCAGCAGGCCCAGCGCGGCGGTCTGCCCGGGGCACCTCAGGTGCGGGCGCAGGCGCTCGAGCAGCCAGGAGAGGGCCAGCGTGCCCAGCGCGCCGAGCAGCTGCACCGGCAGGCGGCGCTGAACCTCGCCCCATTCGTCCCGCGCCGGGATGCCCCACCATGCCTGCACCGTCTGCCCGTAGGCAGTGCCATCCATCCAGCAGGCCAGCCAGGCCGCCGCGCTGACGGAGATGAGCAGCGGCAGCAGCGCATCTGCCAGCCGTGCCGCCGGGCGGTGCAGCACGGCCGTACCCACCAGCAGCCCCAGCGCCCCGCCGATCAGCGCGCCCGCGCCCGAGAGGCCGCCCAGCCACACCTGCGGCATCTCGGCTGGATGGGTCTGATAGTACGGCCACAGCAGCGCCACGTGGGCAACCCGCCCGCCCAGCAGCGCGCCTGCCAGGGCCCACAGCCCGGCGTCCAGGCGGTGGTCAATCTGCCTGGGCGCAGACTGCCCCATCACCCACAGCAGCCCCACGCCGATTCCGATGCCGATCAGGATAGAGAATGTTCCCATAGAAATGCTATTATAACGTCTGTTACTGAAATATCCCCAAAACAGATGTGCGGTGTGGNNCCACACCGCACATCTGTTTTGGGGAATCTCCTCTTGCCTTTTCCGTGACTATCTGTGAAAATACAGGGCAGAACGTTGATGAACCAGAATGACCCAATACCATTCAAGGAGAATTTACCTATGAGCACGAAAACTGGCCTGCGGCCTTTTACCCCGTCCAAGATCAACCGGCGGCAGCCTGTACCGTCGGATATTGAGATCGCCCAAGAAGCGCAGCTCAAGCTGATCTCTGTGGTGGCGGAAGAGGCCGGGCTGCTGGCAGAAGAACTGGAAATGCACGGCAGTTATATGGCCAAGGTGCGCCTGGACGTGCTGGAGCGCCTCAAAGACCGCCCCGACGGCAAATACATCGATGTGACCGCCATCACACCCACCCCGCTGGGCGAGGGCAAAAGCACCACCATGGTGGGCCTGAGCCAGGCGCTGGGGGCGCACCTGGGCAAGGATGTTTTTACCTGCATCCGCCAGCCCAGCCAGGGGCCTACCTTTGGCATCAAGGGCGGCGCGGCGGGCGGCGGCTACAGCCAGGTGGTGCCGATGGAAGATTTCAACCTGCACCTCACCGGCGATATCCACGCCATCACCGCGGCCAACAACCTGATGGCGGCAGCCATTGATGCCCGTATCTACCACGAATCCCGGCAGCCCGATGACGAGAAATTGTTCAACGCCCTGTGCCCTGCCAATAAGCAGGGCCAGCGCACGTTTGCCCCTTCCATGCTGCGCCGCTTGCAGCGGCTGGGAATCCAGAAGACCGACCCCAACGAGCTGACCAAAGATGAGCGCGCTCGCTTTGCCCGCCTGGATATTGACCCCGATACGATCACCTGGCGGCGCGTGGTGGATACCAACGACCGCTTCCTGCGTGAGATCACCATCGGCATAGGGCCGGAGGAGAACTCGCCCCGCCAGACCGGTTATGATATCACCGTTGCCAGCGAGATCATGGCGATTTTGGCGCTGACCACCAGCCTGCCGGATATGCGCGAACGCTTCAGCCGCATTGTCATTGGCACCAACCGCCGCGGCGAGCCAATCACCGCAGAAGACCTGGGCGTGGCGGGGGCGATGACGGTGCTGATGCGCGACGCCATCAAGCCCACCCTGATGCAAACCCTGGAAGGCACCCCGGTCTTTGTGCATGCCGGGCCTTTTGCCAATATCGCCCACGGGCAGAGCTCCATCATCGCCGACCGCATTGCCCTCAAGCTGGCGGATTACGTGGTCACCGAGTCGGGCTTTGGGGCGGATATCGGCATGGAGAAGTTCTTTGACATCAAGTGCCGCTACTCTGGGCTGACCCCCAATGCGGTGGTGCTGGTGTGCACGGTGCGCGCCCTGAAGATGCACGGCGGCGGGCCCAAGGTGGTGGCGGGGCGCCCGCTGGCCCCGGCCTACATTGAAGAAAACCTGGAGCTGCTGCGCGCCGGGCTGCCCAACTTGCAGCACCACATCAAAAACGCCCTGCGCTTTGGTATCCCGGTGGTGGTGGCGATCAACTCGTTTGCTACCGATACCCCCGCCGAGGTGGAACTGCTGCGCCAGGCCTCCATGGATGCCGGCGCCGAAGATGCCATCGTGGCCCGCCATTGGATGGAAGGCGGCGAGGGCGCCGTGGAGTTGGCCAAGGCGGTGGTGAAAGCCGCCGAAAAGCCCAGCAGCTTTCGTTTCCTCTACCCGCTGGAACTGTCCATCAAAGAGAAGATCGAGATCATCTGCAAGGAGATCTACGGCGCCGACGGTGTGGACTACCTGCCCGAAGCCGAGGAAAAGATCGCCCTCTACACCCGCCTGGGCTTCGACAAGTTGCCCCTGTGCATGGCCAAGACCCACCTCAGCCTGAGCCACGACCCCGAACTGAAAGGCGTGCCCAAGGGCTATCGCATCCCGGTGCGCGATATCCGCGCCTCGGTGGGGGCGGGCTTCCTGTACCCGCTGCTGGGCACCATGCGCACCATGCCCGGCCTGCCCACCCGGCCCGTCTTTTACGATGTGGACCTGGACCTGGAAACCGGGCGCGTGGTGGGGTTGTTCTAGCCTTGACCCCAAAAAGCAGGTTGTAGACGGCCAAACCGCTTACAACCTGCTTTTTGGGTAAATACTTGCCGCTTTGTATAGCATTTTCTTTGCAATGGAGAATATAATAAGGTTGTAACAGACAATACGGCGCTTTCTCAGAGCCACAAACAGGGGGGTGTGGGCAGGTTCTTTTAGAGAGGCAGGCACTGGCATGGATCGCGACTTTTACATCCGCGTCTTCAACGGCACACCAGCGATGATCTGCTGTATTGCCCAGGATGGCACTACCACCACCGTCAATCCGGCTGCCGAACGGATCACGGGCTACCTGGCAGAAGAGCTGATCGGCAAGAACTTCTGGGATACCCTCTTCCCTGGCGAGCAGCGCTCTCAGATCGATGGGCTGTTCCATACCTTCGAGCAGGTGGATGTGCTGGATTACGAGCTGGTGCTGACCACCAAACAGAGCGAGCACCGCACCATTGCCTGGAGCATGACCAACCGTTACGACGAAGGCCAACTGATCGAGACGATCGGCTTTGGGGTGGATGTGACCGGTCGGCGCGAAACCGAACGCGATCGCGAGCAGCTCCTGCTCAGCCTGGGCCGCCGCAACATGCAGTTGAAGCTGGCTGCGGATGTGTCCCGTTCTGTCAGCACCATTTTGGATACAGAGAAACTGATCGCCCGCACGGTCGAGCGCATTAAAGAGGCCTTCGATTACTACTACGTGGGCCTGTTCCTGGTGGATGAGCCGGGCGAGTTTGCCGTGCTGCGCGCCGGCACCGGCCAGGCCGGCAAGGAGATGCTGCGCTCTGGGCATAAACTGGCCGTGGGCGAAGGCTCGATGGTGGGGTGGAGCGTGGCCCACCGCCGGGCGCGCGTGGCCCTGGATGTGGGCAAGGACGCCGTGCATTTCAACAACCCGCTGCTGCCCGAAACCCGCTCAGAGGTGGCCCTGCCGCTGATCAGCCGCGGGCGCTGCATCGGCGCACTGACCTTCCAGAGCACACTGGAAGCCGATTTCTCCGAGGAAGATGTGGCCATCTTGGGTGTGATGGCTGAGCAGCTGGCGGTAGCCATCGAGAATGCCCGCCTGTACGAGCAAACGCAGCAACACGCCGCCGAACTGGAGAAGCGCGTCACCGAGCGCACGGCTGAGCTGGTGGCGGTCAACCAGGAACTGGAAGCCTTCTCCTACTCCGTTTCGCACGACCTGCGCGCCCCGCTGCGCGCCATTGACGGCTTCAGCCAGGCGCTGCTGGAAGATTACCTGGAAAACCTGGATGAGGTGGGCCAGGATTACCTGCGGCGCGTGCAGGCCTCCAGCCGCAAGATGGGCCAATTGATCAGCGACCTGCTCAAGCTCTCGCGGCTGACGCGCGGCGAGATGTTCCGCGAGCAGGTGAACCTGAGCGACCTGGCCGCGGAGGTCATCGCCGAGCTGCGTTCCACTCAGCCCGAGCGCCAGGTAGACATTGTGCTGGAGCCGGGTTTGATCGTGCATGGCGATGCCCGCTTGCTGCGCGTGGCCCTGGAAAACCTGCTGGGCAACGCCTGGAAGTTCACCAGCAAGCGTCCCGTCGGGCGCGTCGAGCTGGGTTCCACCGTGATCGAAGGCGAGCGCGCCTGCTTTGTGCGCGATAACGGCGCCGGTTTTGACATGGCTTACGCGCATAAATTGTTTGGCGCTTTCCAGCGCCTGCACAGCGTGGTGGAATTCGAGGGCACCGGCATTGGCCTGGCAACCGTCCAGCGGGTCATTCACCGCCATGGCGGGCGCATCTGGGCCGAAGGCCAGGTGGATGTGGGAGCAACATTCTACTTTACTCTATGAGGTGGCAGCATGGATCGTAAATTTATCCTTCTCGTTGAAGATAACCCCGATGATGAACTGCTGACCCTGCGCGCCCTGCGCACCGGGCAGGTGGCGAACGATATTGTGGTCACCCGCGACGGCGCTGAGGCGCTGGATTTCCTCTTCGCCACCGGCCCGTATGCTGAGCGTGAAAAGCCCGGTCTGCCCGAGCTGATCCTGCTGGACCTGAAATTGCCCAAGCTGGATGGTCTGGAGGTTTTGCAGCGCATCCGCCAGGATGTGCGCACGCGCCATCTGCCGGTGGTGGTGCTGACCTCCTCCGACGAGGAGAACGATATCTTGGAGAGTTACAGCCGCGGGGCCAATAGCTACATCCGCAAGCCGGTCGATTTCGCCCAGTTCACCGAGGCGGTCAAGCAGTTGAAGCTGTATTGGCTGGTGCTCAACGTGCCTCCGCCCCGCAAACGATTGCACCGATGACAGAAATCCTGCGCGCCTTGTTGGTTGAAGATTCCGAGGACGATGCCCTGCTGCTCGTCCGTTCCTTACGGCGCGGGGATTACGAGCTGCATTACGAGCGGGTGGATACGCTGGAGGCGATGGAAGTCGCCCTGGCGCAGGGCAAATGGGATGTGGTGATTGCCGATTATGCCCTGCCCAAGTTCAGCGGGCTGGCCGCGCTGAAACTGCTCAAGCAGGCTGGGCTGGATCTGCCCTTCATCATCGTCTCTGGCACCATCGGTGAAGACCTGGCTGTGGCGGCGATGAAGGCCGGCGCCCACGACTACCTGATGAAGGGCGAGCTGACCCGCCTGATCCCGGCGGTGAACCGCGAGATCCAGGAAGCGCAAGGCCGCCAGGCGCGCCGGGATGCCGAAGCCGCCCTGCGCCGCCGCGCCGAAGAACTGGCCGCGCTGCACACGGCCTCGCTGACCATCACCGCCCCACACGATTTCCAATCCTTGCTGCGTTCGATCATCCAGCAGGCCAAAGCCCTGCTGCATGCCGCCGCGGGCAGTGTCTCCTTATGTTCGCCTGAACAGCGCCAGGTGCGCGTCTATGAGGAAAGCGGCATGGGCCTGGAGGTGTACGTCAATACGGTGCTGAACTACGGCGAGGGCGCCGCCGGCAAGGTGGCTGAAAGCGGAGAGCCGCTGGTGATCGACGATTACCGCACCTGGCCCAACCGCGCCGCCGTTTACGAGGCCACCCATCCGTACTCGGCTGTGCTCAGCGTCCCGCTGGCCTGGCATAACCAGGTGATTGGCGTTTTGCAGGTGATGGACGATGAGGCTATCCGCCTCTTCACCCAGCATGATGTGGAACTGTTGAGCCTGTTTGCTGACCAGGCCGCCATTGCCATTGAGAACGCCCGCCTCTTCCAGCAAGCCACCACCGAGCGCCGTCACCTGGGGCTGCTGTACGACCTGGGGCGTGAGTTGGCCTCCACCCTCGACCATAATGAGATCCTCAGCCGCGCTGTGATGCTGACCAACCGGGCGCTGGGCGGCCTGGTGGGCGAAGCCTTTTTGTACATCCCGGAACTCGACCTGCTGCGCTTGAACGGGCTGTATGGGCGTGAGAGCCAAACGGAGGCACCTGGCACGCCCGATCTGGAACTGGCCATGGGGCAGGGGCTGGCGGGCTGGGTTGCCCAAGAGCGCAAGCCGATCAACGTGGAGGATGTGAAGAATGACCCGCGCTGGCTGCACGTCCCCGGGTTGGACGAGGATGTGCATTCGGCCCTGGCGGCCCCCATCATGGACAGCGAGCGCCTGCTGGGGGTGCTGACGGTGCTGCATCAGCGCCTGGGCGCATTTACCGAGGATCACCTCGACCTGCTGCAGGCCATCTGCCACCAGGTGAGCCTGGCCCTGAACAATGCCGATTCTTACGAGCAGATCCAAAGCCTGGTGGATTTGCTGGCAGCCGAACAGTACCGCCTGGAGAGCCTGGTGGAGCGTCTGCCGGTGGGCGTGCTGCTGCTAGACAGCGATTACCGCCTGCTCATTGCCAACCTGCTGGGGCGGCAGATGCTCTCGTCTGTCAATCCCATCGAGCCGGGGCAGAAGCTGAACCAGCTGGGACCTTACCCTGTGGCAATGTTTTGCGATGAGAATGCCGATACCGCGCCCTCACGCGATGAGCAGGCGCCGCTGGAGGTGGTGCTGGAAGGGCCGCCGCACCTGATCATCGAAGTGGAAGCGCGTCCCATCGGCGGTGATGACCGCCAATGGGTGATCACCCTGCGTGATGTGACCAAAGAGCGCAATGAGCAGGATCGCATCCGCACCCACGAGCGCCTGGCGACGGTGGGCCAACTGGCCGCGGGCATTGCGCACGATTTCAACAACATCATGGCGGCGATTCTGGTCTACACCGATCTGCTGATGGGCGATAAAAGCATGCCGGCTGCCAGCCGCGAGCGCTTGCAGATCATCCAGCAGCAGGTACAGCGCGCCACCAGCCTAATCCGCCAGATCCTGGATTTTAGCCGCCGTTCGGTGATGGAGCAGACCCCCATGGATCTGCTGCCCTTTGTAAAAGAGCTGGATAAGCTGCTCTCGCGCGTGCTGCCAGAGACGATCCGTCTGGAGCTGACCTATCAGCCGGGCATGTACCAGATCCGCGGCGACCCGACGCGCCTGCAGCAAGTGTTCATGAACCTGGCGCTGAACGCCCGCGACGCCATGCCGCAGGGCGGCAACCTGTGCTTCAACCTGAGCCGGGTGAGCGTATCTACCGGCGACCGCGTTCGCCTGCCGGAGCTGGGCCCCGGCGAGTGGGTGCGCGTCTGTATTTCTGACAGTGGTCTGGGCATTGCGCCAGAGGTGCTGCCGCATATCTTCGACCCGTTCTTCACCACCAAGCCGGTGGGCAAGGGCACGGGCCTGGGCCTGGCGCAGGTGTATGGTATTGTCCGGCAGCACCAGGGATATATTGACGTTTCCAGCCAACCGGGCCAGGGCAGCGAGTTTGTGATCTATTTACCCATGCTGAAGGTGGCTGAGCTGGTGGAAACCGCTCAAGAGCGCCCGGCAGACCTGGATGGGGGTGGACAGACGGTGTTGGTGGTGGAAGATGACCAGGCCACACGCGAGGCGCTGCAGGCTTTGCTGCAAGCCCAGGGCTTTGCGGTGATGGTGGCAAACAACGGCGTAGAGGCGCTGGACCTGTACGAAAAAGGTGGCGGCGCCTTTGCGCTGGTCATTGCCGATCTGGTGATGCCAGAGATGGGCGGGGCGGTGCTGCACCAAACCCTGCGCGAACATTGGCCCGAAGTGAAGATGCTCTTTGTCACGGGTCACCCGCTGGAGATGCGGGACCAGATGCTGCTGGAAAAAGGGGATGTATCCTGGTTGCAAAAGCCTTTTTCGGTGCAGGAGTTCAACACAGCCATCCAGACCCTCTTGGGCTGATGGCGGTTTTTTTACCCTACCCCCAATGTTCCGAAATTTAGGGTTACATGACACATCCCGAATTTAATATTCGGGATGTGTCATGTAAAAAAACGCCCCGGCGATGGCTACGCCAGCGCGCCCCACCCCCTCCCCCCTTCCCAGGGTGGGAAGGGGGGAGCTACCGAAAAAGAAACTGGAGCGCGGCGTAGCCGCGCTCCAGTTTCTTTTTCGGAAATTGCAATCGATCAGTGGCGCAGGATGGTGGGGAAGTATGTGTGGTAAGTGGGAAGCACGATCTTGACGCCAGCCGTAGCGATATCTTGCCCATAGGGGCTCTCTACGGTGAGGGTGATGGTGTAGGTGCCGGCTTGGGAGTAGGCATGCACGCCGGTGATGTCATGGGAAACAGGCGAGCCGTCGCCAAAGTCCCAGGTGTAGGTGAGCGGGCCGGTGCCGGTACTGCCGTTGGCCCAAATGAACCATTGGTTGACTGGGAGGGTGATGGAAATGGGCAGGATCACAGCCTGCGGCAGTTCGTAGACGATAACGCTGCCGGTGGCCACAGCCTGGTCAATGGGATTGGTGGCGGTGAGGATGACGGTGTATTCACCGGGGGTGCCGAAGGCGTGCATGGGGTGGGTCTCGTGGCTGGAGCTGCCATCGCCAAAGCTCCAGTTGTAGAGGGCTTCGGGGAAGCCGGTGCTGAGGTTGGTGAAGGCGATGGCGGTGCCCATTTCGATCATGCTGACGGTGGGGGTGAAGGCGGCGGTGGGGGCCACGCTGCAGGCGGCCTCGGGCGGGAAGAGCGCCAGGCCGCGCACCTCGCCGGGGAAGGAGATGGCGCCCAAGATGGTATTGCTTTGGGTGTCGATGACGGTGACCAGGTGACCCCATCCACCGGTGACGTAGGCCAGGGAGCCGAAAGGCCAGGCGAAGGTCTCCACTTCCCAGGCGGATTCTTCTGGGCCGGTGCGGATGTGTGCCAGGAGGCTGCCGGTGGCGGTATCGATGGCGTGGGTGAGGCCGTTGTCGTTATCGGTGACGTACAGCACTTTGCCCGATGGGTCAATATCCAGGCCTTGCGGCTGGGAATCGCTGACCTGCCAGGTATCCAGCAGCGCATCGCTGGCGGTGTCGATCACGGCGATGGTGCCGGTATAGGCGTTGCTGACATAGGCGCGGTCGCCCAGGGGTGAGATGACCACGTCCCAGGCGCCCTCCAGGCCGGTGATGACCTGGGTGACGGTGAGGCTGGCGGCATCGATGACGGTGAGAGCACTGCCCCCGCGGCTGGTAACGTAGATCTTATCCAGGCAGGGGCTGGTGGCGACGCTGAAAGGCTCTGCGGCAACGGTGATGACGGCGGTGACCGTGAGGCTTTGGGTATCGAACACGGCCAGGGCATCCGCATCTTTGAGAGCCACGTACGCCCAGTCGCCATCGGCGCTGAAGGCAATGCCCATGGGCTGCGGACCCACATGGACGATGGGATGCGGGCCAGCCAGGTTGGTGGTATCCACGATCATCAGGGAATCGGAGTAGCGCAGGCTGACGTAGAGGGCAGAACCATCGGGGGTGAGGGCGCCGCGCCAGGGGAAGGAATCTACCGGGGTGGTGATGACGATGCCAGTATCGAAGTGGAACTGGGTATCCACCACATGGATGAGGTTGTCATCGGTGTTGAAGATGAAGCCGGGGCGGGGCACAGCGGTGGTGAGAAGGGCCCGGGCAGTATCGGCGGGGTTGGTGGTGGATGTGGCTGACAGCAGGTTGTTTTGGAAGTCTGCCACCTGGGCGGAGGCGGGCACCTGGACGGTGAGGGTGACGAGGAATGTGCCGCCATGCGGGATGGGGCCGGTATCGCTGGCAGAGAGGGTGGTGGTCCAGGGGGCGTTGTTGGTGGAGAGATCGAAACTGGCCTCGGCGCCGGTGAGGTTGTAGAGCATTTCGGTGAAGACGGCTGACTGGCCGGGCAGGCCGGCGAGGGTCTGCGCGCCAGGCTCGAAGAGCACGCCCGAGAGGCAGGCTGTTTCTGGCGGGAAGAGCGCCAGGCCGCGCGGCTCGCCGCTGAGGGGGATCTCGCTGAGGAGGGTGTGATTGGTGGTATCGATCACCTGAACGGTGTTATCCTCCACGCTGGTGACGTAAGCATAGGAGCCAGCCCCGGCGGGGAAGAACTCCACCTCCCAGGCCTCACTCTCGCTGGTTTCCAGCCAGGTGAGGATCTCGCCGGTGTGGGCGTCGATGACGTAGGTCAGGCCGTAATCGGGGGTGGCAACGTACAGGAAGTTTCCATCGGGGGAGATATCCATGCCAGAGAAATCGAAATCTCCACTGCCGACGGTCCAGGAGACGACGAAAGTATCCTGGAGGGTGTCAATCACGCCGATGCTGCCATAGCCACTGACGTAGGCGCGGTGGCCATAGGGCGAAACAACGATATCCCAGGAGCTGTCAATGCTGGTGATCACCTGGGTGACGGTGAAGGTGGTCAGATCGATCACGCTGACCGAGTCGTCATCCCGGTTGATCACATAGGCTTTGTTGCCGCAGGGGATGACGGCAATGCTGTAAGGATTGCCGCCCACCGGGATGCTGGCAGTGACAGTGGGGATGCTGGTATCGATGACGCTGACGGTGCTGCTGTCTCGGTTGGCGACCAGGGCATAGGCGCCATCGGAGGTGAAGGCGATGCCGTGCGGCTCATCGCCGACGGTGAGGCTGAAGGCAATGGTGTTGGAGGCGGTGTCGATGCCCAGCACCGTATCGTCATCGCGCAGGCTGGCGTAGAGCCAGGAGCCATCTGGGCTGAGGGCGCCGCGCCAGGGCCAACTGCCGTAGGCAGCGGTGTCGATGGGCATACCGGTATCCATGTGCAAGACCGTGTCGACGACTTTGATGCTGTCGTCGGCAGGGGTGAAGATATAGCCGTACTGACCGGAGAAGGCGGTGGTGCGGATGGAGGCGGTGTCGGTGACCAGGGTGGGGCTGAGTACAGAACTGACCATCAGGTGGGTGAGATTGCTGTCTCCCAGGTTGGCGCCAGCCGGGATAGCCACCGTCACGGTGATGTAGGCTGTTTCGCCAGTGTTCAACGTGGCCAGGGTGGGCGTGATGGCGGCGGGCCAGTCGCTTTGGGTGATGCTCAGGTTGAAGGAATCGCTGTGCGGCATGTTGTTGGTCAGGCTGAGCATATAGTCAACCGTCTCGCCGGGCAGGTCGCCGCCTGACTGCTGCTCGGGCTTGAGCAGGATGCGGTCGTAGCCGATAGCGACATCGTCTACGTACCAGCCGCGGAAACCGTTGGCAATGCTATCAATGGTGTTGAAGTGGAAGCGCAGCAGGATGGTCTCGCCGGCATAGGCGGAGAGGTCCAGCTCCACCTGGTGCCAGGCGTTGGAGGTGGTGTCGTTAGCTCCGGTATCCCACAGGGTGATCCAAACGGGCGAGGAGGGGTCGGTGGCAACCTGCACAATGCGGCGGTCGTAAGGGCAAAAGCCGCCGCACTCGGTTTGCTCCCAACTCCAGAAGGAGAGCATGATCTCGGGCAGGCCAGCCGGCAGGGTGATGGGGTCGGTGGTGACCATCTCGCCGGAGTTGGTGGCACCGGTGTCGAAGTTGCCGGTGCTGTTTCTGCCATACCACCAGGCGGTGACGGGGGAGTAGGAGTTGCCGTAGCCGGAGGGGTGGGTATCGGTGATGGGGTGCCACAGGCCGGTGGGGGTCCAGTTGGCGCCAGATTCCATGTCATCGAAGAAGATGCTCACCTGGTACTGGTTGATCTGGCTGCTTTTGGGGCGCGAGAAATCGGGTTGGGTGGGCGGGGGCAGCCCGCGCTCGGTCTCAGGGGGCGGGGGCTGGCTGGCCTGGGCTGCGCCGCTGATCAGGGCCAGGGTGATCAGCAGGCCGATGAGCATGGATAAGGGGATGAGGGTAATCCGTTTGGGGTGCATGGTTTTTATCCTTTCGTAGGTCACTGGATAGGCTTGTTGGGAGCTGCCGCAACTATTATAAATTAAAATTAGCGAGATTGATTCTGTGATATGATGCGGGGGTGATATTCTTGTGGAGATGAGACCGCCATGACCTTGTCGATCATCTTGCTGTTGCTCATCCTGGGGGTGGCCCTGCTGTTCTTTTCCTTCGAGTGGGTTCCGCCCGATGTGACCGCGCTGGGGGTGTTGTTGGCGCTGGTGGTGCTGGGACTGGTGCCGCTGGACCAGGCTTTTGCCGGGTTTGGCAGCGATACGGTGGTGTTGCTGCTGGGTCTGCTGATCATGACGGCAGCGCTGATGCGCACCGGGGTGGTGGAAGTGGTGAGTCGCTATTTGTTGCAGTTCACCGCCAAAAACCCGGGCAGTTTGCTGCCTGCCACCATGCTGGCGGTGGGAGTGCTGAGCGCCTTCATTAACAATACCGCTGCGGCGGCCTTCTTTTTGCCGGTGATCTTGGGGCTGAGCCAGCGGGCGAAACTGAATGCCTCGCGCTTGCTGATGCCGATGGCGTTTGCGGCTATCCTGGCCAGCTCGGTGACTCTGGTGAGCACGTCTACCAATGTGGTGGTGAGCGGGCTGATGGTGCAGGCCGGCCTGGAACCGATCGGCATGTTTGAGCTGAGCCCGGTGGGGGTGCCGGTGTTGGTGGTGGGGCTGGTGTACATGGTTTTGATCGGTCAGCGGCTGATCCCCGAGCGACCGGCCCCCAAAACTCTGACCGAGACGTTTGACCTGCGCCCGTACCTGGCAGAGGTGCGCATTGCGCCGGGCTCGTCGCTGGATGGCAGCACGCTGGCGCAATCGGGCCTGGGCCGCAACCTGGACCTGACCGTGTTGGCGATCTTGCGCGAGGGGCAGCGCCAATTGGCCCCGCCCGCCGATACCGTGCTGCGGGTGGGCGATGCGCTGCTGGTGGAGGGGGCGGCGGAAGCGATCTTGAAGATCAAGGATGTGGCGGGGATCGATATCCAGGCAGATGCCAAGTTTTCGGATGTGGATTTGGAGGGCGATGGGCAGCGCCTGGCAGAGGTGCTGCTGCTGCCGCGTTCGCCGTTCATTGGGCGTACGCCCAAGGGCCTGCAGATGCGTGAGCGCTATCAGATCCAGATTTTGGCCATCAACCGCCGCACCGGCGCCATCCACTCCAAGATTGCCGATACGCGCATGCAGATGGGGGATGTGCTGCTGGTGCAGGGCAACCCCAAACAGATTGCGGCGCTGCAAGCCGAGAGTGCGCTGGATGTGCTGGGGATGGTGGAGGCGCGGCGCTTTAACAAGCAGCAGGCAGTGAAGGTGGTGACGATCTTTGTGGGGGTGCTGGCGCTGGGGGCGCTCAAGGTTGTGCCGCTGCCGGTAGCGATGCTGCTGGGGGCGCTGCTGGTGTTTGTGACGCGCTGTATCACGCCCGACGAGGCTTACCGGCAGGTGGACTGGAAGGTGCTGATCCTGATCGGCAGTATGCTGGCTTTGGGCGTGGCCATGCAGACGACCGGCACGGCGGTTTTTCTGGCCGACCGCCTGACGGCGCTGGTGGGGGGATTGAATCCGCTGTGGCTGCTGACAGGCTTTTTTGTGCTGACGGTGCTGTTGACCCAGCCGATGTCGAATCAGGCGGCTGCGGCGGTGGTGATCCCGGTGGCGATCCAGACGGCCGTGCAGCTGGGGTTGAACCCGCGCACGTTTGCGATCATGATCGCCCTGGCAGCCAGCACTTCGTACCTCACCCCCCTGGAGCCAGCCTGTCTGATGGTTTATGGCCCGGGGCGCTACCGCTTTGTGGATTTCCTGAAGGTGGGCGGCCTGCTGACGGTGTTGGTGTACCTGCTGGCGATCGTGCTGGCGCCGCTGATCTGGCCGCTGTGAAATGATTCAAAAAAAGATGTGCTGCGTGGCGAAGCCACGCAGCACATCTTTTTTGGCTAAATGGGGGCGAGATTTACAGTGGTTCCAACACCAGGCCGTAGACGTTCTCGCCGTACTGGATGCGCACGGTGCCCCAAGAGGGCTTGAGGGTCATGCCGGTCGTCAGTGGGTAGGAGTCGTCCACATGGATCTGGCCCATGGCGCGGATCTTGTTCTCGAACTCGACCACGCCGATGATCAGGTAGCGCTGGTCAAAGCCCCAGGGCAGGTTGTAGATGCGGGTGAAGGTGAGCAGTTTGACGTTGCCCTCTGGCTTGACTTCTTCGAACTCGCGGGCTTTGCAGGCCAGGCAGCGATCGTGATAGGGGTAGTGCAGTTTGCCACACTTCTTGCACCGGTAGGCAACGATGGCGATTTCTTTTTTCATTGCTGTACCCTCCGCAGGATCAAGGCGGTGACGTTATTGCCAAAGCCGCCGAAGTTGATGGCCAGGCCGTTCTGCGCATCCTTGACCTGGCGCTCTTTGGGCAGGGCGTGGCGCAGCTGCCAGACGAGATCGACCGCCTGGGCGACGCCGGTGGCGCCGACGGGGTGGCCGCGGGCCTTGAGGCCGCCGGAGACGTTGATGGGCATCGGCCCGCCGAGGCGGGTCTTGCCAGCCAGGGCCGCCTTGCCGCCCTCGCCTTTCTTGAAGAAGCCCACATGCTCGCTGTTGGCGATCTCCAGGATGGTGAAGGCGTCGTGCAGCTCGGCGACGTTGATATCGGATGGCTTGAGCTTGGCCATCTCGTAGGCCTGCTG
>DIXA01000032.1 GCA_002428565.1 Anaerolineales bacterium UBA6092
GGGTAATGTGACATTGTCAAACTACATTCAATAATTCTACTGAGTTATTTTTGTGGTATATCGATCTAAAAATTGCCAGGGTATCATTACTGAGATTTAGAACTTCTGTATAGTTAGGATCGGGTGGGGGCGTATACGTACGGAGCAATTCACCGGTGGAAAGATCCCAAGATTTGACATAAAAATCAATTGCATCAACAGCAGAAATAACATCCCCGCCCGAAGAATAAGACAGTAGTACAACCCGGTGGTTACCAGTATCGATAATACGGATGATATTATCTTGTTGAATATCCCAAATGTAGATTTTCCCTTCGGAACTGATGGCAACATTCAAGTCATTTGGAGAGAAAGCAATACTATCAACCGATTCAATCCACATCGTGCGCTGTTGAGAATAATCACCTGTATCCCAAATTGAAACACCATCTCGGTTGGCGGTTGCCAATAAGTTTCCCTGATGGTTATAAATCAGGCTGTAAGCGCCGTCGGCCTTGATGTTTGCTACAATCTGTTTTGATGGAACATCCCATAGCACAACGGGCGCAAATCCGAGTGGCGAGAAGCTGCTTACTGCTAATATTTGACCGTCGGGGCTGAAGGCTGTTCCTGCCACATACCCGATGTATCCCCCGGTTGATCGCATTTCTTGCAGCAAAACCGCATCCGTATCAATATATGTTTCGTGAGACAATACCTCCCAAGTAGTCGTGTTGTAAGCTTTAAGCATTGTTTCGGTGAAGATTTCAAGGACAGAGCCATCCGGAGAGAAAGATATTTTCTTGACATCCCCTTTAAAACCGCTTAGTATCTTAACGGTATTGCCGGTGCGTACATCCCACACCTGGACAGTATCATCTTTACTGTAAGAAACTAGCAAATTGCTGTTTGCGGGATTAAAACCTAACTCAACGATTTCATCTGTATGGCCTCTCAGCGTGACTTGTAAATTGCCAGTTGAAACAACCCACACATAAAGTATTCCGTTATCACTTCCTGCCGCTAATAGAGTGCCATCTGAGTTGAATGCAATCTCTCGGAGAATTACATATTCATTGATTGATCCAAAATCCAGATTGCGATTCATCCTTGTGTCAAGCAAATCGTAAAGATGTACAATTTCGTAACATCCAGGCACCATATCGGGACATCCCTGGGTGTACGCGAATAAGCTGGCATCAGGGGAAAAAGCCATTTCCTGGTTTCTGTCGTAGCCTGCCCTATAAAAAGATTGGCTTGTTCCATCACTTAGCCTGATGATCACAAATTCACTGAAACCTATCACGCCTATATACTGACCATCAGGGCTGTACTCCAACTCATATACTTGTTGAATTTCTAAGGGGAAATATTTAATTTCTTCGCGCGAATTGGCATCAAAAATATAAACACCAAAAGTTCCGCCAACCGCATAGGATTTTCCATCTGGTGCCCACGCTATCACACTGGCAGAACCTTTGCTTAGATTGACAATTTCAAAGATGCCTATTGGGATGGGGGTGAGAGTGGGCGTTAAAGTTGGGTATATTATAGTTGGGTATAGAGTTCTTGTAGGCGGCATCAGTGCCAGCGTGGGGGCAATTGTGGTTATGGGGCTTTGAGTGAGGAATGGGTCTTGGGAAGGTAGCAGCTGGGTTTGCGAGGGTACACTTGATGCAGTGGTGGCAGTATTTTCTGCTGGAGAGCAAGATGTCAATATAATGGCAAAAATGATCAGGCGCAGAATCGGGAGTTTCATTTTAGGTTCATCCAAAAAATTAGGTTCATCCAAAAAAATGAGTAAGCTGCATGCCAGTGATATCCATATGACGCGCTTATGCCCGGAATTGTTCCGTTAGCTGCCTCACCTCTGGCCTGGATCCGCCATAACTGACCATCGCCACATCCAATCCCCAATCCTGGTACATCGTCAGGGCGCGTTCAAGGCCCGCCATGATCCAGGCGCGCTCATTGCCGAACACGCCGCCGCCAACCATGGTCAGGAAGATGTGGTTGCTGCCGTTGGTTTGCATGTTCAGGATGGCAGCGCAGATGGTTGCCTCATAAGAAGCCTCCAGCACCAGCCGGGCGAAATCCTCCCAGAGACTTGGTGAGTGATCAGAATAGGCCACGGGCAGGGCGGAGCAGTAGGCCTGCGAGACCTTGTGCGTGCAGCCCTTGAGCGTGACTTGCGTGTTCCATTGAATGCCGATCCGTAACAGTTGACGGAGAGCGTCGCGCTCCGCCTCGTTGGAGGTTTGCAGGCGCTGCCGGATCGCCTTCAAACCGCTGGCGGAGGCCAGGGCGTAACCGTTGCGCATCTCCCAGAGCTGGTTATCGGAATTGCCCAGGGCTTTGCCCAGGTCGGCCAGGCAGTCGATCTGGTTGTGCGCGGATTGGCCGGTTTGCCCATTGACCGGGGCAAAGTAGTTGCGGTAGATGGTGCCCGCACCCGCCGCCACGGCACAGGCAGGCCCCTGGGTAGGATCATGTTCGTATTTACCCACACCTTGCTCGGGCGTGACAGCAGAAGAAGGCATCTCCAGCAGATTGAATTGGGAAGCTACCTGAAACAGAGCGCCGGCATTGGATGTGTCGACATGCAGGTCTTGCACATTGGCGACAATTTCCCGCAGAACGAGTTGGCCGCGGATGCGCTTGCCAGCCGAGACACGCTGGCGCAACTCGCCCAGGGAGGGTGTTTCCAGCGTGCCGCAGGTCATCCTTTTTTCGTTCACCAGGGAGGTCAGCGTTTCGCCATCTACGGTGAGGTTCTGCCGAACCTGGTTGGGCGAGATTTCGGAAAAACCGGTTAATACTTCAAACCATGTCATTTGAGTTCCCCATGAATTTATTGTCAGGGATCAGAACTGTGGCGGTCCCTGTTGGATGCGCGCGGAGGCCTGTTCTTCGCTGCGCTCCCACAGACCCTCGATCCACCAGGTTGCGCCGGCTTCAGCCCAGGTGTTCAGTTTTTCCTGTGCTTCGTTGGGCGTCATTTTACTTGTGTCGCCCTCAACAACGATATCGAATGGGGTGGTTCGGGTGCGGTTGGCATCCATGTAGGCTTTCATGGCGCGGATATCGTCTGGCGTGACCTCAGCAAATTCGCCCGCGGCATTCATCTTCTGCGGCAGCAGCCCATCGCATTTCAGTATCCGCCGCATGGATTTCTGGTGCGGCCAGATGCCCACCACCCAAAGCGGGATGCGCGGCTGTTGGATGGGGAGCGGGGGATAGTACTGCTCATCCAGCCCTGTCAGTTTGAGGTGGTAGTGCTTTCCATCGTAATCAAAGGGCTTGCGCTGGTAAAGCAAATCCAGGATGTCGATGGTTTCGTCGAGCATCTCGGCGCGGGCGCGTTTATCAATCACCTCATCGGGGAAGGCCTGCCAGCCCATCCAAACGGCTCCGGCTCCCAACCCAAGTGTCAGCCTGCCCCCCGACAATCGTTCCAGGGCGATCGATTCGCTTGCTAGCTTCCAGGGTTTGCGTAACGGCACGGGGATGACCATGGTGCCCAGGCGGATGCGGCTAGTGCTCATGGCAGCTGCTGTCAGGCCGATCAGGGGATCCTCGCACCAGATGGCATCCCCTACGTAAACTCCATCCCAGCCGGCTTCCTCAGCCTCTTTTGCCAGGTTAGCGATGCTGCGCGCTCCCAGGTATGGTAATGCCACGCCCATTTTCAACGCGCTCATTTCTGCCTCCTTCTCTTTGGATGATGAATTTTAGCATGGAAAATGCCGGGACGTTGTCTGTGTGGTGATAGAATCGGGTCATGACATTCCATAAAATCACTTCACAATTGGATCTCTTGCATCAACGCGGATGGGGCTGGCAGCTTGGCCTGGCGGGGGTTGGCCTGATCAGCCTGGGCAGCCTGGCAGCCGGCCTGGCTTACCGCGGCAAGATGGGCGAAGCCTACTCGCCGCTCAACCATTTCGTCTCGGAACTGGGCGAGGTGGGCGTTTCGGAGCTGGCCTGGGTCTTCAACATTGGTTTATTTGTGGGTGGTTTGTGCCTGGTGTGTTTCCTGCTGCACCTGGGAAAATTGATTGGCGGCTGGCTGGGGGCGCTTTTTGGCCTCGCGGGGCTGGCCTGCGGGATTTCGGGTGCGATGGTGGGCGTTTTCCCGATGAACAACCTCTCGCCGCACATCTTCTGGGCGATGAATTTTTTCAACCTGGGATTGGGCCTGATGGTGTTCTTCTCGCTGATTGCGCTGTTTGGGCGGCACAACCTGCCGCGCTGGCTGGCCGCACCCGGGGTGCTCGGTGTGGCTGCTTTTGCGGCATTCCTGTATACACCCGCGCCTGCCACGGAGGAGATTGATACCCTGGCTGCAGCCCATGCCATGATGGCTGCGCCGCGCCCGGCGGTCTGGCAGATGGCTGTTTTTGAATGGGCGGCGGTGGGCTCCGTTTTGGTGTGGGCAGCCCTGGTGGCGGGTGTGCTGCTGGCTCGGACGAAGCGAAACAACCCCGACGGCAGCTAGATACTCACCTGCTGAGGTCGACGGAAAACAGAGCGGTGCGCGGGTTCTTCAGCTTTGGCTGGATGGCCGCGTCAATATCCTGGTGGCGTAAGCCAAAATCTTGTGGCAAGTAGTGTTCTGTCATCCAGCGCGACCAGGTGCCAATGCCTTCCATGGCAGCGGCCTCTGTAGGTTTCAGAAAGAGTGCCTGGCGTACCTCCACCGGGTCGGGGCTCAGGGCCTGGTTTTCATGGGTCAGCTCGACGCCGAACACGCACCAACTGCTGTTTGATGTGCTATCGGGCGCCTGCCAGATTGCCAGCAGTCCGGTCGGGCGCACTTCCAGGCCGGTTTCTTCCTTAAATTCTCGTACAACGGTCTGGTTGAGGTTTTCGTCTGTCTCCACATAGCCACCGGGGAGGGTCCACAGCCCGGCATTGGGCTCGATGTTGCGCTGGACGAGCAGCACGCGCCCTTGATGCACCAATAACCCGCCGACCCCCAGGCTGAAATGACTCCAAACTACATGACCGCAGGCTGGGCAAGCGGGGCGCTCACGCCCGCCTAATTGCTGCCGAAGCATTTCGGTGCCGCATTCAGAACAATAACGATCCATACAATCCTTTCGAGGGGCTTCTGGGTTGATCGAATTCCCCTTCCGGTGGTGCTTTGGGTGAGTATGCTCGAAGTTTACTCCGATTTCCTTGGGTGCGCAAATCCGGTCTTAATACCGTATAATAACCATGGCACCTTGCTATGGCGCATCCTCTAACCCCTTTCCTGCCGCGCTGGCTCTCCAGCCGCCTAACCGAAGCGGAAGTTGAGCCGGGTTGTGCTTGGGACATCCAGGCCGTAGTGCTGTTTGCAGACCTGGCAGGCTTCACCGCGCTGACCGAAGCCATGCAATTGGGCGGACCTCAGGGGGTGGAAGCGTTGGGGGAAGCGTTGGGCGCAACCTATGGCGAGCTGGTAGATGCAGTATATGCCTATGGGGGCGATGTGGTTAAGTTTGCCGGAGACTCCCTTACGGCGGTTTGGCTGGCAGCGCAAGAAAGCCAGCTCAGTGATTTCGCCGGGCGGGCAGCGGCTTCTGCGCAGGCCATCCAGGCGATCATTGGTAGTATCGGCCAGTTCAAATCCCCTTCCGGGCGGATCCCTCTAGAAATGCGCGTGGGGATAGGCTGCGGGGGGCTCAAGCTGATGGTGGTTGGCGCCCCCAGCCAACAACAGTTCCTGGTCAGCGGCCCGGCGCTGGCCCAGGCGGCTGAGGTGGAGAAGCGTGCCCAACCCGGGCAGATTGTTTTGCATCCAGACGTTACCCGGTTGCTGGGGAAAGCGGTAAGCTGCGCCTCTGGGGGTGTTTTGCAAACCTTGCGCCGATCGGTGCAGCCGAATTTGCCCGCCAAACTCCCCCGGGTTCCGGGCAGGCGGCTGAAACCCTTTATCCATCCGGTTTTGGTAGAGCGCATCGAATCAGAGGGGCAGGGCTTCCTGGCAGGTTTCCGGCACGATGTGGTGCCCATGTTTGTGTCTTTCAGTGCTGATACGCTGGAAGGCCTGCAGGCTTACTTTATGCAGGCCTTAGCAGTGGTTGAAAGGCATGGCGGCTATCTCGCGGAAGTAGATGTCAGCGATAAAGGCAACGTGCTGGTGATCTTGTTTGGGGTGCCTCTATCGAGCGGTGACAATAGCGCCCGTGCAGTGGCCTGCGCCCTGGACCTGGCGGCCCTACCAGGCACGCGCGGCATTGGCGCCACCAATGGCGTGCTGTTCACTGGCCTGGTGGGCGGCCCGCCGCGCCGCCAGTACGCCGCTTTTGGCGACGAGATGAACCTTGCCGCCCGGCTGATGCAATCTGCGGTGAATGCCCCCTCGCCTGAGACCGCGCCAGCCGAGGGCAGCCAGGCACCTGTGGCTCGCCTGGCGCCGATCCTGGTGGGAGCGCGTGTGGGAATGCGGGCCGGTGAGCGTTTTGTGTTTGGCGAGAGCCAACTGCTGCAAGTCAAAGGCAAGGTCCAACCCGTGCGGGTATTGCGTGTGGTTGGGCGCGCCCAACGCATGCGCAACTGGATCTACCCCTGGCTGAGTAAAAGCCGGCTGGTCGGGCGGGTCGATGAGCTGGCCCGCCTCGATCAACAGATCGAGAGCGCAATCCAGGGGCAGGGACGGCTGCTGGTGATCACCGGCGAAGCTGGCGTGGGTAAAAGCTGCCTGGCTGGGGAGTTGGCGCGCCGCTGGCTCAGCCGCGGCGGCGAGGCTTACGCGGGCGCGGCCCTGGCTTCAACCCAGTTCAGCCCTTACCATGCCTGGGGCGAGCTATTGCATGGCTTTTTCGATTTGCGCGGCGACTCCGATGACCTGCCCCGCCTGGAACAAGCCCTGGCCTCTGCCAGCCTGGAGCTGCGTTTGCCATTGCTAGCAGATGTTTTGGGGCTGAACCTGCCCGACAATGACCTGACGCGCCATTTTGATACCCAACTGCGCCAGCAGTCCACGCAGGCATTGGTGGTAGAACTGCTGCGTCAGCGCGCTGCTGCCCGCCCACTGCTGGTGCTGTTGGAGGATGCCCATTGGTTCGATCAACTTTCGTGGGAGATGGCTCTGGCGCTGGGCCGCGCCATTCCGGATTGCCCGCTGTTGTTCTGCCTGGTCAGCCGCCCAGTAGAAGCGCCGCAGCCAGCGCCTTATGCCGCACTGACTGGTCTGAGTCACCAGGTTAGTTTGGCTTTGAGTGAGTTGAGTCAAGCCGAAGCCTTGAGGTTGGCCTGCGCCCGTCTGGGGGTTGAGAGCCTGCCGCCAGAGCTAGGCCGCATCCTCCAGAAAACGCAGGGCCATCCTTTCTTTACTGAAGAGATCATCAAGGAATTATGTGAAGGCGGCGCGATCCGCGTCGAAGCGCAGCAGGTGATCATCACTCGCCCCCTGGAACAGGAGGATTTACCGGATACCGTGCAGGGGGTGGTTCAGGCGCGTCTGGACCGCCTGGATGAGCGCACCCGCCTGACTCTCAAGGTGGCCTCGGTAGTTGGGCGTACCTTCTCGTTTTCCCTATTGCGTGATATTCACCCGCTGCGATCCAGCCCTGCAACGCTGTCGGTTCAGCTGGAGATATTGCAGCGTCTGGATATCACCCCATTGGAGAACACCGAACCAGACCTGTTATACGGTTTCAAGCACGCCATCACCCAAGAGGTGGCTTACCAAAGCCTGGCTTTTGCCCAGCGCTGCCAGATCCATAAGTCAGTGGCAGCCTGGCATGAGAAACGGTTCGGCGAAGCCATTACCGATTATGCGCTGCTGGCGCATCACTGCCACTACGCTGGAGACCGGCGCGGCGAGCGCCGTTATGCTCGCCTGGCTGGCGAGCGCGCTGCGGCGCAATTTGCCAACCAGGATGCGGTGCGCTACCTGAGCCGGGCACTGGAGCTGACCCGCGGACGGTCTGAGCGCTATGCACTGCTTTTACAGCGCGCCAAAGTATACAACCTGCTGGGCGAGCGCGAACAAGAACAGAGTGACTTGAAGGCTTTATCGGTCCTGGCAGCCCGCCTGGGCGACCCGGCCCTCCGGGCAGAAGTGGCCCAAGCGTGCGCCGCGTATGCCGATGCCACGGGCGATTACCCCGCCTTGGTTCGCGCTGCCCAAGATACAATTAAATGGGCGCAGGCAGCCGGGGATGAGCTGTGCCAGGCGCAAGGTTTTAATTGGTGGGGGCAGGCCCTCTGGCAGCAAACCCAGTATGCAGAGGCGCGCGAAAAACTGGAAATTTCTTACCAAATGGCGCAAGCCAATATTGCGGCAGACCCGCCGCGCGCCCGCCGGGTTGAGGTGGGAAGCCTGCGCACCTTGGGCATGATCTACAGTGAGCAAGGCGATTATTTGGGTGCCCTGGGATTTTTCCAGAATGTGTTACAGGCGTACCGCCAGGTGGGAGACCGGCGCAGCGAGGGCCAGGTGCTCAATAGTATCGGCTTGGTGTGGAATGCGCAAGGCGATTATGATCAGGCGCGCCAATATTTTGAGGATGCGTTGCACATTGCCCGCGAGATCGGCAGCCGGCGCGACGAAACCCGCCTGCTCAACAACCTGGGCATTGTCCATCTTTATCAGAATCGGTATGCTGAAGCTTGCACCTATTACCAGCAAGCCAGCCAACGCGCCCAAGAGATTGGTGACCGCCGGCTGGAGGCCCTGGCGCTCAACAACCTGGGTTTGACGGAAGCCGTGCTGGAGGGGGCGGCGGCGGCGCGTCGAGACCATCAGCAAGCACAGCAGATTGCTCGCGAGATTGGCGACCGGCGCACTGAAGCGCTGGCGCTGAACAACCTGGCCTTGCTTGCCATGGATCAGGGCGAGTTGGCTGACGCACGCGGCTATTTTGAGCAGGCGTTGGTGATCAATCAGGAGATTGGCAGCCGCTCCGGTGAGTGCATGGTGATTTATAACCTGGGTTTGACTTGTTTGAACGGGGGCTGCATGGCCGAGGCGCGTCCGCTCTTTGAGCAGGCTCTGCAGATTGGCCGTGAGATCGGTGACCGCCGTATGCAAGCGTATGCCTTAAGCGATCTGGGCGAGCTCTTCACTGCGGCAGGGCAGTTGGAGGCAGCAGAGGCGGCCTACCAGGAGGCCCTGGCTATCCGCCGCACTCTGGGGCAAACTGCCCTGGCTATGGAAACTCTGGCGGGCCAGGCCAGGCTGTTGTTCCTGCGTGGCGATCGCACCGCTGCACAGGCTGCCTGCGAGGAAATCTTCCACTGCATGGCAGACAGCTCATCGGACGGAATGAATGATCCCTTTAAGTTTTACTTGAACTGCTACGAAGTGTTAGACGCCTTGGGGGATATACGTGCTCGGCAAGAACTTGAAAGAGGGTACAATTCCTTACAAGAGAAGCTTGAAAAAATGGATGCCGCGGCTGGCCAGATGTTCTTAAAAAGCAGCGCCTCAGGGCGTAAACTGATCGAAGTCTGGGAGAAGGAAATCTAGCGACGATGTTTTACTGCTAAAGCGGATCTGTGCAGGCCAAAGATTACCGCGACCTTTAAGCGGTTGTAACATCTAATGATTACTAAATATCATCTATGGGAGTAGACCATTGACCACACGCAAAGAACTGGCTGCCAAGCGTCAACAGCAGCGGAAAACCAATCGGATTTTGTTCATCGTTGGAGGTGTTTTGATCCTTGCCGCGGCGGCATTTGCCTTGTGGGGCAAATCGCCTGCACCGGCGGCGGATGGGCCAGCTCAGGTGGGCCAGAAGTTGAAAGATTTCAGCCTGATCGATATTTCGGGCAATACCGTCAGGCTGAGCGATTACGCCGGCAAGGTGGTGCTGATCAATGCCTGGGCAACCTGGTGCCCGCCCTGCACGGCTGAAATGCCTGACTTAAATGCGTATTACCAGGCTCACCAGGAAGACAACTTTGTTATCCTGGCGATCAATGCCGGCGATCCTGCCAGTGCTGCGGCAGCGTTTGCAGAAGAAAAAGGATTAGCATTCCCGGTCTTGCTCGATTCGAATGTGCAGGTGCTCAATAGCCTGGGTGTGCACAGCTACCCAACCTCAATCCTTGTCGGCGCAGATGGGGTGGTGAAGTCAATCCACCTCGGTATGTACTCGATGCAAGGTTTGGAAACAGAGGTCACTCCGTACCTCCCCTGATGGAGCAATGGAAATCATATGGAAACAACAACTGTAAAGTGGATTGCCGGGAAGCAGTTTCTTGGCATAGATACGACGAAGCATTCCGTGGTGCTCTCCACCCCCGATGAGGGGGTGGGCATCAAGCCGTCAGATCTGCTGCTGATCGCCTTATCGGCGTGTACGGCCGTAGATGTGGTTGAAATTCTGGCGAAGAAGCGCATGCCTCTGACGATGCTGGAGATCAGCGCGAGCAGCGAACAAGACCAGGATCCCCCGTGGACATTCCGAAAAATCCACCTGCACTTCAAGTTGGGTGGCAAGAGCCTGACGGAGAAGGCGGCAGAGCAGGCCATCCGCCTTTCTGAAGAGAAGTATTGCTCCGTTGCCGCGACGATCCGGGCTACGGCGCAAATTACAACAGATTTTGAAATCCTAAGTGAAAGTGAGTGAAGAACATGGATTTTGTTTTCAACGCACAAAGCAGCCAACCAGCAGGCTATGATGTGGTAATCATTGGCGGCGGCCCGGCGGGCGCCACGGCTGCCATATATACCGCCCGCGCGGGACTGAAAACCCTGGTGCTCGACAAGGGCCTGACCACAGGAGCCCTGGGAATCACGGGGAAGATCGCCAATTACCCTGGGGTTGTGGATGAAATCAGCGGCGCTGAGCTGCTGGAGCGGATGCGCAGCCAGGCGCGCTCCTTCGGCACTGAATTCGTCTCTGATAAGGTGATTGGCGCGGATCTGGTTTCGGAAGAGAAAACGATATTTGGCAACGCGGCAGCCTATACCGCCCGAGCCGTGATCATTGCCACGGGCTCGATGGGGCGCGGCTCTCGGGTGAAGGGAGAAGATGAGCTGCTTGGTCATGGGGTTTCGTATTGCGCCACTTGTGATGGGGCATTTTTCCGCGATCAGGAAGTGGTGGTGGCGGGCAACAGTGACGAGGCCATCGAGGAAGGTTTGTTCTTAACCAAGTTTGCTCAATTGGTTCATTTCCTTTCGCCGACTCCTGAATTGAAAGCGCCGCAACACCTGGTTGACGCATTGGTCAATGATCCTAAGATCAAACTCTACAAGGGTGCAGGTTTGCGAGAAATCTTTGGTGGGGGGCGGGTTGAAGGCGTCCGCTTTGTTCGACGCGGTCAGACTGAGCAGGAGACTCTGGCTGTTACGGGGGCATTTATCTACCTGCAGGGTGGTAAGCCGATCACAGATTTCCTGCAGGGGCAGATCGAGATCAGCGAAGCTGGATGCCTGGTGGTCGACCGTGAGTTTCAGACGGCGGTACCGGGTGTCTATGCCGTTGGCGATGTGCTGTGCAACCATATCAAACAGGCTGTGATCGCGGCTGCCGAAGGGGCAACCGCAGCGATTGCTGTGGAAAAAGCGCTGCGTGGTCGCAAGCAGATGATGGTTGACTGGTCGAAATAGCCGTTTGGATGGCTGTAGCTCCTGGACTTGGCTTTTCGTCCGGAGCAGAGTACAATCTCTGGTATGAGTACATTTACCGAGCGCCATCCTGGTTTGCCGGATGCAGACCGCCTGAGCGCCCTGACGGCTATGCTGATCCTGGCTTATGCTTTGACGCGCTTCGTGGAGTTCCCGGAGCAGGTCTTTTCATTGCAATTGCCGGGGCTTTACCTTTCGTTTGAGTTCAGCGTACGCACGGTAACCGGGCTCTTGGCTGCCGGACTGACCGCCTCAGGAGCGGACTGGCTGCTGCGCGACCATCCGGCACTGCAGGGGCGCAGTACATTGGGGCACTGGATCCTGCCATCCTTGACCGCCCTGGTGATTGGCGTGCCCTTAAACCAGGTGCGCTATGGCCCGGTGTGGTGGCTGGCGCTGGGGGCAGGCAGCGCGGTGATGGTTTTGGTGCTGGTGGCGGAATACATTGCTGTGGATGGGGAAGATGTGCGTCAGCCGCTGGCCGCGGCAGCGCTTTCGGCGGTTTCGTTGGCGCTGTTCCTTGTGCTGGCCAGCGCACTGCGCGCCAGTGGGGCCCGCTTGATGGTGGAGCTGCCCGTGCTGGGGCTGGCGGCCTGGTTGGTCAGTCTGCGCTTGCTGCACCTGAGGCTCAATGGCGAGTGGACGGTTTATGAGGCGGCCATTATTGCCCTGGTGGTGGGGCAGCTCGCCGCAGCGCTGCATTACTGGCCGCTTTCGCCGGTCTCATTTGGGCTGGCCATCCTTGGGCCAACCTATGCGCTGGTCAGCCTGATCAGCGGCATGATCGAGGAAAAGCCCCTGCGATCATTGATCACCGAGCCCGGCCTGGCGCTGTTGATCGCCTGGGTGGCGGCATTGTGGATGCGCTGAGAAACAGGCTGGAAGACGGGTTATGGCTGAGACCTCAGCATTGGACACAGATGCTGGAAGATGTTAGCTGCCGTGCTCCTGAAGAGGCCTGTGGGCTGGTGGGGGGGCAGGGCAACCGGGCAGTCGTGGTGCTGACGTTGACCAACGCATTGCACAGCCCGGTGCGCTTCCAGTTGGCCCCGCAAGAGCATCTGGATGCCTTTCTGTGGTTGGAAAACAAGGGCCTGGATCTGCTGGCGGTCTACCATTCTCACCCACACGGGCCGGCGGCGCCATCGCCCACCGACCTGGCGGAGTATGCGTACCCGGATGCCGCGGCGTTGATCTGGGCGCGGCAAGCGGAGGAATGGGGCTGCCGCGGTTTCTTGATCCGAGAGGGCCAGGCGCAGGAAATCCGACTTTTTCTGGATGAATTGGTGTAACTCTTTTGCGTCAATGGGGTTAAAATAGTCAAGCGGTGAATCTTACCTGCTATTGGAGGAAGTTGTGGCGATCAATGTTGTTCTTTCTGTGTTAATTGGTTATTTGCTCGGCGCTTTGCCGATGGGGTATATCCTGATCAAAGTATTCAAGCGGCAGGATATCACCCTGGTGGGCAGCGGACGCACCGGCGGAACGAACGCCATGCGGGCCGGGGGGGTGGGCTTTGGCATTTTGACCGCGGTTTTTGATATTCTGAAAGGGTACATGGCGGTATGGATTGCGCAGCGCCTGACCCCGGGATTGTTGTGGGCGCATGTGATTGCAGGGGTGGCGTCTGTATTTGGGCATAACTGGTCTCTGTGGTTGTACTGGTGGAAACGCCGCTTCACGGCGGGCGCAGGCACCGGCCCGAACGTAGGTGCAGCCATGGCATTTTGGCCGGGAATTGGCCTTTGGGCTATTCCTACGATCTTGTTCTGCGTGTTTGTCATTGGCTATGCTTCGGTGGCCTCGTTGGCTACCGGGCTGGTGATCGCGGGGGCATTCCTGGTGCGATACCTGGAGCTAGGCACACCCTGGGAATATATTATTTACGGCGTGATCACGTTGGCGGGTGTGATCTGGGCGCTGCGGCCCAACATTCAGCGCCTGATCGCGGGCACAGAGCGCCGTGTGGGCATCTTTGCCAAAAAGACGCGCCAAGTCAGGGCAGAAAACCCCTGAGTTGGAATAGACCCTCAAAAAAAGGTCAGGCGGGGCGCTTTGCCCGGCCTGACCTTTTTTTAAGAACAACTATTTCCCTAACATGGGTAAGAAGATGCGCCGCAGCGGATTGGGGTTGTAGACATGGAAATCCTGGCTGTAATCGGCATTGTATAGGTTAACCATCTGAGGACCTGGCACAAAACTGCAGCCCGGGCAGATGGTATCGGTTACCTGGAGTGAATAATAACCAGGGGGCAGTTGCTCATATACCTGGAGTAAATAATCGCCAGGGGGCAGTTGCTCAAACCAGTAGGAACCATCGCTATTGGTGGTGAAGTATTGGGTGCCAATATGCGCGTTGGTGATGGAGACTAATGCCCCAGATAACGGCGCGCCATATTCGTCCAGCACCTTGCCTGAAATGCTGAGGGAGACCGCGGCATCGTAATGCAGCGTTGCATCGGCAAGGCCGATCGTGACCACCTGAAAACTGGGGTCGACAAAGCAATTGGCGCAGCCGGGCAGTGCGGCCGTGACCGTGTAGGTGCCGGGGGCCAGGCCGCTCAGGGCAAAGACCCCATCGGCATCGGTGGTTGTGGTCAGGTTTTCTCCGGCAGTGATGAGCACCCCCCGCGCCGCGTTTCCGTATTGATCGTTGATCTGCCCGGAGATGGAGAGACGCAGCACGGCGGTGAAATCCTGGCCGGTGGCATCGGCATTCGTCAGGTTCACGTTCCGCGAAAGCGGGCTGAAGGTGCAGTCTGCGCAGAATGCTGATAGCTGAGGAATGATCGCATAGACGCCCGGAGACACATCCTCAAAGCGATAATCGCCGTTTTCGTCCGTGGTCGTTTCTCCCAAAACATCCAGGATAATGCGAATGCCCGGTAAGGGCTGGTCAGTCTCGTCAGTGACCCTGCCCGAGATCGAAAGGTGCATGGCGCCCGCGAAATCCTGGTCGCTGGCGTTGGCAATGTCCAGGGCGACTTCCCGGGTGGACGGCGTGAAGGTGCAGGCGGCGCAGCCCGGCCAGGAGGGCGTGATCGTGTAGTCGCCGGGGGTGAGGCCGGTGAAGGCGTAATCGCCATTCACGTCGGTGGTGGTGGTGAGGCCGCTGCTCAGCGTGATCAGCACCCCCGGCAGGGGGCTGGCGTATTGGTCTGCCACGCAGCCGGAAATGACCAGACTGAACAAGACGCTGAAATCTTGCCCGGAGACATCTGCGAGCGTCAGGTTCACCTGCCGATTGGCCGGGGTGAAGGTGCAATCGGGGCAGTCGGGCAGCGAGGGGGTGAGGGTGTACTCCCCGGCAGCCAGCCCGGCAAAGGCGTAACTGCCGTCTGCGGCGGTGGTCGTATCCAGCCCGGCCCCTGCATTCACGGACACCCCTGCCACCGGCTGCCCGTTTTGATCCAGGATGGCGCCCGAGATGGCGAAGCGCAGCACGGCGCTGAAGTCTTGCCCGCTGATATCGGCGTCGGTAATAGTAACCTGGCGCTCCGGCGGGGTGAAGGTGCAGGCGGCGCAACCCGGCAGGGTGGGCGTGATGGTATACGTCCCCGCGGGCAGGCCGGCCAGGCTGTAATGGCCATCTAAAGCGGTGGTGGCGGTCAGCCCGCTGCTGCTGGTGATGAGCACACCGGCAACGCTCTGCGCGTTCTCGTCCACCACCTGCCCGGAGATGGTATAGCGCAGAATGGCGGTGAAATCCTGCCCACTGAGGTTGGCATCGGTGATGGTCACCTGGCGCGTGGGTGGAACAAAGGTGCAGGTGGCGCAGCCGGGAAGGCTGGGGGTGAGGGTGTAGGTGCCGGCGGGCAGCCCATGCAGCACGTATTCACCTGCGGCATCGGTGGTGGCGGTGACGCCCTCCGTCACCGTGATCACCACGCCCGCCACCGGCTGGCTGGTCTCATCCAGCACCGTGCCTGAGATTGTGTACACTGGAATGGCGCTGAAATCTTGCCCGCTGCGATCCGCGTCGGTGATGACCACCTCCCACTGGGGCGGGGTAAAGATGTAACCCTCTGCACTGGCGGTGACGATGCAGGTGGCGGCAAACGGGTTGGCGCTGGCGGTGCAATCGCCAGACTGCGGCGCCAGCCAGTAAGTGCCATCTGCGCCGGTAACGGCTGTGCTGTTCCCCACGCTGACGATCACTCCTGCCATGGGTTGGTCCAGTTCATCCAGCACCGCGCCGGAGATGTAATGCAATTCTTTGAAAGCCGCCAGTTGGCTGATGGGCTGCCCGCCGGCGCTGCTGAACCCCCCCGCCGCGATCAGGGTGCCATCCGCGGCCACTGCCATCTTGCGGATGACTGGCAGGTTAGCGCCCTCCGCCACGGGCTGCCATTGGTAGCCGTCCCAAAAGACCAGCCCGCTGGCTGGGCGGCCATCGATGGAGGAGAAATACCCGCTCAAATAAACATCCTCTGTTCCAGGCTGCATGTCGTAAACAAAGTTTTCAGGGACAGTAATCATGTTGCTTTGAACCCATTGACTCCCGTCCCAGCGGTGCAGCCCATAACCATACGAAGTCGTGCTGCCGCCAACCATCCAGATGCTGCCATCCAACCCCACCCGGAGAATAGTGGCAAAGCCTCCCCCCAGAACATTCCATTGGGCGCCGTTCCAATAGCGTATGGTGCCATCTGCTGACAGCAGGGTGCCATCAGGGGCAAAGGCCAGGCTGGTCACCGGTTGGGTGATCTGGCTGCCCATGGCGCTCCAGGCAGCGCCATCCCAGCGCGCCACGCGGGCAACGGTCACGCCGCCGGCGGTGGTGAAGGCCCCGCCCGCCACCAGGCTGCCATCCGCGCCGCAGGCCAGCACATTCACCGTGTCATTCATACCGCTGCCCAGCGGCTGCCAGGCACTGCCATCCCAGCGGGCGATGTAGTTCAAAGCAACGCCGCCGCCGGAAGGCGCGGTGAACATGCCGCCCGCATACAGGAAACCGCCGCAGGTGGTCAGAGCCTTGATCTCCCCGTTCAGGTGCGTGGTGTAAAGACTCCACTGGCTGCCATCCCAGCGGTAGATATCCGTAACGGGATTGGCAAAGTAGATTTCCCCCGCGGGGCTGAGATACAGCACTTCAATGGTCTGCTGCCCCGACCAGGGGCCGATAAAATTACCCGTCACCACCTGGTAGCCCGGGCGGATGTCGCTTACCACCGGCAGGCCGACATCTTGCACGGTGATGGTGGTGGTAAGGGTGGCGGGCGTGAAGATGTAATCTGGCTTGGCGAAGGACAGCGTGTAATCGCCGGGGGTCAGGTGGCGCAGGCGGTAGACGCCATCGGCATCGCTGAGCACGGTCTCTGCCCCCATCGTCACGGTGACCCCGGCGGTAGGCAGGCCCAGGTGATCGATCACTGTACCACTGATGGCGTAATAGATCGGATCGATGACGAAATCCTGCCTGCTCCAATTGGTTTGGGTGATGGAAACCGTGCGCGAGATGGGGACGAAGGCGCACAGGTCGCAGTAAGCCTTCGAGGGGGTCAGTGTGTAATCCCAGGCGGGCAGGGTCAGCGTGTAAACGCCGCTGGCATTGGTATCGGCGCTGTACTCAAACGAGGAGATGGTGATGCCCGGGACGGGGTCGCCCAGGCTGTTTTGCACTGTGCCGCTGACGGCGAAGGGATGGGCATACCAGGCGATGTAGCGCGAGGAGATGCCGCCGGCATTCTGGAAGTCGCCGCCCACAAAGAGATTGCCGGGGGCATCGATGGCCAGGGCGCGCACCGAATTATCCACGCCGCTGCCAAAGGCGTGCCAGGCGCTGCCATCCCACTCCGCCAGGCGGCTGGCAGCCACCCCGCCAATGGTGGTGAAATCGCCCCCAACCACCAGGCTGCCGCTGGGCGAGAAGGCCAGGCTGCGCACCGCGCCGCCCGCGCCGCTGCCCAGGGCCAGCCAGGCGCTGCCGTTCCAAGCGGCGATGCGGTTGACGGTTACGCCGCCGGCGGTGGTGAACTCGCCGCCGATGTACAGGTTGCCGGCAGGGTCAAAGGCCAGGGCCAGCACATTGCCGTTGATGGTATCGCTGCTCAGGGCCTGCCAGGCGACCCCATCCCAAACCGCCACCTTGCTGGCGGGCGAGCCGCCCGCCTGGCTGAACCAGCCCGCCGCGTACAGGTCGCCGCTGAGGGGGTGGATGGCCAGGGCGCGCACCTGGCTGTTGACCCCGCTGCCCAGGGCCTGCCAGGCGGCGCCATCCCAGCGCGCAATGTAATCGGCGGCCGCCCCCCCGGCGGTGGTGAAAGAGCCTCCGGCATAGATGTTGCTGGCATCTGCCGCCACGGCATATACCGAGCCGCCCGGCAGCCCGCCGCCCAGCGCCTGCCAGATGCTGCCGTTCCAGCGCGAGATATTGTTCATGGTGACACCCCCGGCGGTGGGGAACAGCCCGCCGGCAATCAGGTTACCGGCCGGGTCGAGCGCCAGGGCGTTGACATCGCCTTCGATGCCGCTACCTAAAGGATGCCAGAGACGGCCATCCCAGCGCGCCGCACCCCGGGCAAAGACTGCCCCCATATTGGTGAAGTTGCCCCCCGCAATCAGGTCGCCCTCGGCATTGTAGGCGAGGGCATTCACCTGGTAATCCGTGCCGCCGCCCAGCCCGCTCCAGGTGCTGCCGTCCCAGCGCGCCACGCGATAAACATAGATATTGGCAAGGGTGGTGAAATAACCGCCGACATACAGCATGCCATCCTGGTAAAGCACAGCGGAAGGCAGCCCGTTCATGCCACTGGCCAGGTTTGTCCAACTACCGTCCCAGCGGGAAATGTAGGGCGCACCCATATTATTGCCTACCGCATAGAGGTTACCAGCCGGATCCAGGGTCAGATCGGCCACATTGGGCTTGCCGGTACCGTAGGCATGCCAGGATGCACCATCCCAGCGTGCCACGCCCACCGCCGGGGCAGTGAACGAGCCGCCCACGATCAGGTCATCGGTGGCGGGGTCGATGATCAATTCATCCACATACCCGCCGGAAACGCCGCCACCCACCGGCCACCAGTTTTCGCCGTCCCAGCGCGCCAGGTAGTAAGCGGTATCGCCGCCGGCCTGGGTGAAATAGCCGCCCGCATACAGGTTGTCGTTACTGTCTACAGCCAGTGAGGTAACCCCCCCATCCGTGCCCAGCCCCAGGGGCTGCCAGGCGCTGCCGTCCCAGCGGGCGATGTTGTTCGCCACCGGCTGCCCGCCGATCTGCGAAAAGTAGCCCCCGGCGTACAGGTTGCCCTGCGAATCCAGCGCCAGAGAATAGATAGAATTATAGAACTCGCCGCCCAGTGTCTGTAAAGTGCTGCCGTCCCAGTATTTTACATGCCCCGATGTGCTAAAGTAGATATGGTCTTCGCTATCGACGATCATTGCATTGGTGTAGAATGGCAGCCCGTTGGGTCGAAAGGGGCTCCAGGTTCGGGAATCCCAGCGGAAGGCTTGATCTTCGCAATAACTCGAGCATTGCACACCGGCATACAGGGCCCCGTCTGAGGTCATCGCCAGGCTCACCACCGGGGAGGCCGTGGGCAGGCCGGCAATGCCGGGGTAGCCATAGCCCATCCACCAGTTCTCGTCGCCGGCGGCCAGGGTGGGGCTGGCGGGGGCGCTGGCAGGCGTGCTCGATGCGGGTTGCGCATCCAAAATCATACTGCCGATCACAAACGCGCAAAGCAGAAGGCACTTGACAGCGATAAACCAAGGGCTGGTGGTGGGTTTCATGGTTGATCTCCTGAGGGGGCGGTTTGATGCTGACGATACAATTATACTTGCCACAAGCAAACATGGGAGCTATCAAAACAGCAAAGCGGAGCAGTGGCTGCTCCGCTTTGCTGATATGCTCCATGTGAGATAGCCAGAGCTGTGCCTGGTTTCTAACTCAGGCCTCGTCTTCTGGGCCGAAATCCTCTTCCTCTTCCTCGTCGCCATCGGTCTGCGCCTGGGGCAGTGTGCCAAACAGCTGCTGGTACAGGGCGCGCAGGTTACGGCGGTGCAGCTCCTGAGCCAGGCCGCCGATCAGGACGCGGCTTTTACCGCATTCTTCTACGTTGACCTCGGCGAGCATATCCATGGGGTATTTGCGGCGGGCGGCCTTGCGCACCACTTTGCGTATAGCCGAGAGGTAGAAGAGGTTCTCTTTTACTGCGCCATCGATCTCGCCGCGCAGAACGATGTCGCCGTGACCGGGGACGATGTTTTCCAGGCCCATTTTGCTGATCTTCTTCAGCGAGGCGAGCGTATCCTCGATATCGCCGCCCACGATGTAAGGCAGGGGCATGAAGGCATCGCCGGCAAACAGGATGCGGTCTTCTTCTACTAGCACGCCAATATTATCGGTGCAAGGGCCAGGCAGGGGGAACATGGTGAGCGTCTTCTTGCCCACGCGCAGGATCAGCGAACTGTCATCAAAGGTCAGGTGAGGCAGCACGATCTTGGTGCGGCGCATGGCCAGGTTTTGCTTGCGGGCCTCTGCCAGGGAGGATTGCCCAACGGTGGCTAACTGCTGGCGGCATTGGGTGTGGGCAATGACGGTTGCATTGGGGAAGAAGCAGGAGCCCCAGGCGTGATCGGCGTGATAGTGGGTATTGACCACATAGCGCACCGGCAGATTTAGTTCCTGCTCAATGAAACGCCGGATCTCCTGGGATTCTTCGGGCAGGGCCAGGGTGTCGATGACGACAGCCCAGAACGGGCCGACCACAGCCCCGGCAGTCACCTGGGCGTACAGGTCGCTTTGGAAGTAATAGACATTATCGGCGATTCGTTCACGCTGCATAAATAACCATCCTCAGGTGGAGCATTGCGCCATAGGATAGCACAAATTGAACCCAAAAGTCAAGTGCAGTTTTAGGATTTTGGAAGGGAATTCGCTCATACTTTAAGCCAATAACGGCGGTAATGTGAATTCATCTCAAGATATGGATAGTATACATCCAGTCGGGTGCTGCTTTCTCACGTTGGGGACGAATAGCCTGGTTCACAGAGGCGCTCCTTTTATGAGCGATCAAACTACCTGGCCAGGCGGTCCATGGCCCAGTGCAGTGCATCTACAAGCACCAGGCCGCCTAGCGCCCATGAGGCTACGGGTGAGAGGGTTATCTGCGGCAAGGCGGGCAGAGCCGCGAAATACCCTAAAATCCACCAGATCAATGCAGGCAGGATCAGCAGGTAGAGCAAGCGCAGCGCGGTACCGAGCAGCGGGGTATGGCTGAGCCAGTGGCGGTGGCGGGGGATCAGGTAGGCGTAGGGCAGCCAGAGTATATCCCACAGCAGGCCCACAAACCGGCCTGCCGTATGGCGCATGATCGTTTCGGAGTAGGTGTTGCGGTAGCGCACATCCAGGTCGGGCGTGACTACCAGCCCGACCATGCACCCGGCGGCAAAGGCGATAGCGCTCAAGGGCGGCTGCTGCGCCAGGAAGACGATGGCCGGGCTGGCAACCCCAGCAGTAATGACTGTAGCGGCGGCGTGAGCTTTTCCGGAGAACATGCTAGGTGCCTATTGGTGGAAGTGAACGTAAAAAGTTTTCGATGTCGGCTTGTGTGCGGAGCACAATGGCGCGTTGACCAGGTGGCAATTCGGCGAGGCGCTGGAGGATCTTGGAGCGGTGCGTGGCGGGGTAATTCCAGATCCAGCGGATGAATTCCCAGTCCAGACGCTCGGTGCAGTCCTGGCCCATATCGGGGCGCGCCCGCCGGTGATAGCGGATGCGCCGCCAGATGACGCGCGCCAGGCAGAGCAGGCGCGGCCGGTCGAGGAAGATCACTGTATCACACGCTGCCAGGCGCTGTTCCAGCGTGCGGCTGTAGTTGCCATCCATGATCCAGGCTTCGCCGGAGGCCAGCTGGGCCACGGTTTCATCCCACTCCTCATGGGTGGGCTCCACCCAGCCGGGCTTCCAGAAATGAGCGTCCAGGTGGATCACCGGCAAGCCGGTGTGTTCCGCCAGGCGCGTGGCAAAGGTGGATTTGCCAGAACCTCCGGAGCCGATAACAAGGACTTTGCGCATAGGCAAACTAGAAGTGGCCATCTGGTCAAGTCTCGCCCCGTATGCATGCTGGGGTGAGGCTATTTTACACCGGATTAAGTCCCTTGGGCGAGTGGATACCGCTAGCGCTTGCGATGCATAGCTCTAAGCCGCTAGATTGCTCAGGAGAAGCGCTTCTAATTGGAATCGGCCCAAGTGGATCGCCCAGCAGGGTGGCGGTATTTTAGTTGTTTTTGCTATTTGAACATACCGCTCAGTGGGCCGTGCCTCGGGATGAACGTTTTGGCCTTGCCCTCCGCCAGTTGATTCAGCAGGGCAACCCATAAATCCTCAGCGGCAATGGGATTCTCGAAAGCGTCAAACACGAGGATCTGCTCGCCCAGATCGACCAGCCTGGCATTGGAAAAAACTGCCCCTAACTCGGTGGCGATGGCCGCATATACGCCATCAGCTAGCTGGTGGAGGGTGAAGCGCTCGGATTGAAAAGGTGTGTGCATATGGGTCCCTTTGTGGAGCAATTAATATTCGTCCCAGTGGCTCATCATCGGGTACAGGTTGGGGAATAATGCTTGTACAAGCGGCTGGGCCAGGCCGGCGCATTCCATCCCCGCCTGGCGGATGATTTCCTCTGGCTCGTCGGAGCCGATGAGGAAGCGGGCGATGTCGGCCCCGCCATGCAGGGTATGGGGAGATGTTTCGGTGCTGAGGGCGATTTTCCCGCCCGCGATACCCAAAGTCGCTTTTTGATTGCCCGCATCGAGCAGCAGGGCGCCCGTCCAATGGGCGAAGCATGATTCTGCCAGGCGTTTTTCGAGCAGGGGAGTGAGCTTTTGCAGGGCGCTTGCCAGGTTGATCAGGCGTACCCGCCAGCCGGTGATTTCGAAATAGCGGTTTTCGGCGGTGCAATTGCCTGTGCGCAGGTATTGCAGCAAAGGGTGCAGGTGCGGCAAGGTGAAGCAGGCTATTTTTTCGTATTCGCCACTCCTGAATAGGTCAGCCAGCACCGCCAGGCACTGGCGCGGCTCACCTGCGGCTTCAAGGCAGAGCAGGGTCTTGGGTTCTTCTTCGGCGGGGGCGGCGCGGACATAGCCGACCAGCCTCCCCGCAGCATCTCGCCAGGCATGGGTGCAAAGGTCTTCGGGATGTTTGTTGTAGAATGTGGGCCGAACTGCCGTGCCCGTGTAAGCGGCGTGGGTTTGGTTGTAGAAGGCATCCATCTCGGGGACATCTTCGATGCGGAGTGGCTGGTGGGCGGGGGCAGGTTCCGTGATGGGGAAGTCTTCCAGCTTGAAACGATAGGTGACATAGTTCCAGGCGCGGCCATACCCCATCTTGACGTAGTGCCGCCCGCGCAGGATGCTCAGATCGTAACCATGGCGAGCCATCGCCTCAAAGGATTCCTGTGCGGCGCGGTGCATGAGATTCAGTTTACGGTACTCCGGGTGGGTAACAACCGCTCCAATACCGCCGATTTTGAGTTGGACAGTTTCGATGCGCATCTGGTAACCCCACACGCCCCAGTGATGAACTAGCCTTTCACCATCGAAAAACAGGCGCGAGACATGCCAATCGTAGTGGCTGTTGCCGATGTAATTGTCACAATAAGCATCTACATATTGCCCGCCTGAAAAAACATCGGAGGTCAGCTGGCCCATGGCGTGCAGGTGCTCTGCGGGATTGGGAATGACGGGTTGGAGGTGTGGCGCGGTCATGGCGATGTTGTCCTTTCGATATTATTGGGGGGGCTCAGCCTAGCCGGTAATGGTATCTTGTAGTTGCCGAATATCATGCTCGAACAGGTATTCGGCAAACTCGAGGTAGTCAAAGCCTTCTACGGCAGGGATCAAACCAGCTTGTTGCATGCCGTGTTGGGCCAGGCCCCAGGCCCCGGTAAAGAGCATCAGCATGTACTTCATTCCCTGCAAGCGGCGGCGTTTCTTGTTGGTGACCTCGCCGAAATAGCAGGTCAGCATGAGTTCTTCCAAATCGCTTGGGATGGGTCCCTCATTGTCATGGGTATAAACAATGGTTGCCAGATCGTAGTAGATGTCGCCCCACCCGGCGAACTCCCAGTCAAGGATGGTGATTGACTGTCGCGTCTCGTTGTAAAGGTAGTTGACTGCTACCAGATCGTTGTGGCAGAAGCATTGCCAGTCAGATTGATCGTTGTGCTGTTCCGCCTCCACAACCTTCATCGTCTTGACGAAGCTATCAAGCCCATCTCGCAATGGCACCTCGTAGCGGTGCGCTACTTCTATGTAGGATTCTACCCGCCGGAACGGGGAGAAGATTGCCCCGCTTGGTGGCAGGGCATGAAGGCGCTGTACGATCTCTGTCAGCAGGCGGACGTGTTCGGGCGTGCGGAACTCGACTGGCTCCCAGTGGCGTCCCTCCACCCAGTGCGTGACGAGATGACCTTCTGGCAGGAGGTAGGCCACTAACTCTGGCGCGATGCCGGCTGCAGATGCCGCTTTCAGGGCCGAAACCTCGTGGTCGCGATTGATTCCTAGTTGCTTTGTGTTTCTTCCGCTGACGCGCAGGACAAAACGTTCGCCGTTGACAGTAACGCAGTAGTTCGCGTTGGTCAAGCCGCTAATACGCTCTGCCTGAATGTCAGCGTTTTCCCAGCCCGGCACACGGCTAAGGATGGGGTTTAGTTCTTGTTGGATAGACATGACTTTTTCATCTCTTATCCAATTTTTTCTAGCAGTTCGATCGCTGTTTTGTTCTCGGGCGAAATGACCAGGGCTTTTTGGAGGAGCGCTTTGGCTCGGGATGGGTTGTTATGGTGAAGATACCGCCTTGCCAGGAAAAGATGCAGCCCTAAGTTTTCCGGGAACGCATACAGATTCAGTTCCATTACCTGAAACGCCAGATCGATCTCTTTGGCAGACATCAACTGGTAAAACAACGAGAACAACTCGTCTGCATCAATAAAGTAATCGGAGCCGTGTTTGATTTCATCGTAACAGGCATACGCTGCCTGGACGCCGCCTGTTTGCAGCGCCTTGGCGACGGGAATCATCCAGGAGACATCACCGGGTTGTGGTTCTTTACCCAGTAGGGTATGAATGACAGCTTCCATAGCGCGTTCATGTGCATAAGATTCCTCGTTGGAAAGGATGATGGCGGCACGTTGGATCTCTGGTAACAAAACCAACAGACATGTCCAACCAAATCCGCCGCCGCCATGCCCAATGGTGCGAATCCCCTCGAAGTGCCCTAAACTCCAACCAAGGCCCATCTCTTCGCGGTATGGAGGAACACCGCGCTGGGCAATGGGCGTCCACATGAGATCGTAGCTGGCAGGTGTGAGGAGGCGTTCCTCCTGGTAGATGCCTTGCTTCAGGTTGGTGATCGCCCAATGACACATGTCCGTCACGGTCGAGTATAAGAAACTGGCTGGCGCATCGGCACGGTGATATGGGTAGATTGGGTTAACCATCATTCGCGGGGTGCGCAAGTGCGGTACTGCCAGCCGGTTAAGCGGCACGTCCGGGAAGAAAAATGTGCTGTCTGGCATACCGGCAGGGCGCAGGATATGTTCCCTCATGTAGCTTTCAAAGCTTTGCCCGGAAATTTTCGCAATCAAAACGCCAAGCACGTTGTAGGCAATGTTGCTGTAGGCAAAGCGCTCCCCTGGCGTTCCGATCATTTTACGGGCAGGTAAGGAGCGAACATAACGCTCGGCGGCGCCATCGTCATATTCTGGGTGGGCAACCAGTTCATCGTATTCGCTCTCGTTCATGTCTGGCATGCCGGATGTGTGGCTGAGAACTTGCCGGAGGGTGATCTGCTGGTAGCGTTCGTCATCCATGCGAAAATAGGGCAGATGTTGAACAAGCGGCGCATCGAGCTCGAGTTTGCCTTGCTCCACCAGTTGCATGATGGCGCTGGCGACGAAACACTTGGCGATCGAGGCCAGGCAAAAAATTGATCCGGGCGTAACCGGTGTTTGGGTCTCCAGGCTTTGTACTCCAAAGCTCCCGGCGTAGATAATTCCATTGTTGTCAGTGATCCCCACTGCCAGCCCTGGAATACCCCAGCGGGCGACAATCTCTTCCAGCACCATATCAAGCTTCGAATCGGGTTTCATCAGCGTTCTTTCTTTCTTTCTTTTTTTTTCTGTTTTTTTTCTGTTGCCAATATCCGGGCGGCTGGTTATTCTGGCCAGCTTTGCCCATTCTGCTCCATGAAATGGAGCAAGATATCGAGCGTTGGCAGTGGGTAACCCAACTGGGTTAGGACGATGGACAGTTCGCCGCGATGGTGGATGGAGTGTATCAGGGCTTGCGTCAGCAGCTGCCAAACCGGAAAAATGAACTGTTGGCCGCGAAGGTGGATGGTAATAGGGCGATACAACCCGGCATCGTCCAGGGCGGCGATGAAATTTTGTTGCTCTTGTGCAATCTGTTCCCACTCCAGGCGGATTTTGTCCTGCGACGACAACCCCATTCCTTCAACATCCAAGGCTTTTCCCTGGCATTGCGCCAGGAAGAAGGCCTCGCATTGCAGCATGTGTGTGAGTAATTGCTGAATGGAATTGTGGCTGGGGCTGGATTGTTGCGTGAATTGGGCATCGGTCAATTTGCATACTTCACCAAATAATAACCGATTGGCGTAAGCATTATATGTGTGGAGTGCCGAAAGCCCCTCTCGATTGATCGCCTGGCTCATTTTTCTTCGCTCCTCCGGTATTAGAAATATTCGTGCAGGAATGGCATCTGTGGCGGAAACATCTCGCGCTGGATGGTTTGAGTCTTCGGCGTAGGGTTGCCCCAGCCCCGCAAGGGGAAATCTAAAACCAGGCTTGGTGGTGTGAGCACAACCGATTTGCATATAGGATATCCCAATCAGGCTCATTTGTCATCACCCAGATTGGGGGAGTGGGGATTTCTTGTCGAATTCGGGCAGCCGCGCCTGGCCTTTTCCCCTAATTTGGGTGATGACGGGACCGTTTAAATCGGTTAAGCTTATCATCAGAGAACCTCGCTACTGGTTTGCGAGGGCAATGAATACCCAAAGGAGAAAACCGCTATGATCGATGCTCCCATCATCTACAAAAAACTGGAATCCTTCCAAATTGCTTCTATCACAACCCGTATTGATACGCGCGAGCAGATCCCGCCGCTGCTGGCCCGCCTGCGAGCGGCTTGTGAGGAGGTTGTGGATGGCGATGGCATGGTGATCTTCCATGGTGGAGCTGTGAAGGAGGGCTTCCTGATCGAGGCTGCCTTTCCAGTGAAGCGCCCGGTTGAAACCGACGAAATACACACTCGCACATTGGAAGCCACACCGGCGCTGACCATGTTCCATCACGGAGCGCCTCAGACGATCCGAGAAACGGTTTTAAAAATATATGAACATCTTAACTCCCATGCCTGGACAAGCTCTCTGTTCCGGCGGGAAATTTACCGGCGGATATACCCGGACACGCCGGGAGATAATCTTACCGAGGTGCAGGTGGTTCTGCACGAGTGGGATCGTCTGTTGGCTGAGGGGGCTGAAAAAGTGCTGGGAGCCGAAGCCCGCCAGCAGCTCATGCAGGGAATTGAATCCATCACCCCCACATCCTCTTTTGATGATTACACAGCCTGGATCCAGGGCGCCATGGAACGCCTGGACTCGCTGACCGACGATGATGAGAAGAAGTGCCTGGTGGTATCAAGCTGCGCCCACGTTTTCCCACAAGAGCGCATCGACTATTTGCGCAGCATCTATGAAGGCGCTGCCCTCGATGACGTTTTGCGTGAGATGTACCGGGATGAGTTCTGGTACGAAAAGCCGGTGCGGCGGGGCAATGTGCTGTATATGCGGAAAAATCCCTACAATCCCGAAGGCTACCATAACGCCACCACGCCAGCCGAACGACGCAAAGCTTATTGCCACTGTTCGTTTGTTCACCCGTACCTGGATGAAATCCCTGCTGGGCTCTCGCCAACTTTCTGCTTTTGTGGGGCGGGCTGGTACCGGCGCTTGTGGGAAGGGATTTTGGGCCAGCCGGTCAAGATCGAGCATGTTGAAACCTTGTTAAAGGGCCACGATCAATGCACCCTCACCATTGCCCTGCCGCTGGAACTGACCGGGGAATGCGCGCCAGAGGGTGGAAAGGATCGCCATGACTGACCGACCTGCCTCCTTGAACGGAATGGCTTGCGAAATCCGCGTGCGTGGCGTGCTGGACGAGAAATGGGCAGCCTATTTCGCACCATTCACGCTCACCTTTGATGCGGACGAAACTATCCTTTCTGGTGTGGCGAACGATCAGGCCGAATTGTTCGGCATCTTGTTGAAAATACGTGATTTGGGGCTGAGTCTGGTATCGCTGACGCCGGTTGAAAAGTAGCTCTGCAGGCGTCTTTGAAAGCAGATACCCAAATTAAGAAGCAAGGGTTGGACTTTATGAGTATAATCAGCATGTGTCCAGCCTTCTGCCCACTAAGTTCTACTTTCCTCCCGTTCCTGCCTGGTTTGTGGCGCGACCTCATTTGCTGGAAACGCTGGATCAGGCACTTGCCCATCGCCTGACGCTGGTATCTGCCCCGGCAGGGGCGGGAAAGACAACCCTGGTCAGCGCATGGGTACAGGCGGCGCGTAAAAAGGGGGCGGCGTTTGGCTGGCTTTCGCTGGACGAGGCGGATAATACTCCGGAGCGTTTCCTGGAATACCTGGTTGCCTGTCTGGAAGATGGGGGCATGCTCCTGGATACTGCCCATTTGTCGCCGCGGCAAAGTGAGCAGGCTTCTGTTGAGGAGATCCTGGCGAATTTCATCCTGGGATTGATGAGCCTCAAGGGGGAACTGGTCCTTATCTTAGACGATTACCATCTCATTCATAACCCAGAAATCCATACGGCATTGGAATATGTGTTGGAGCATGCTCCGGCGTGCCTGCACCTGATGGTCTTGACCCGCTCTGACCCGCCGCTGGAGCTGGCGCGCCGGCGCGTGTCTGGTCGATTGGCCGAGTTGCGCATGGATCAGCTGCGCTTTACGGCACAGGAAGCGGGGGCATTCCTGAAACATGTCGCCGGGGTGCAATTGTCCGATGCGGATGTGGCAGCACTGAATGCGCGTGCGGAGGGGTGGATCGCCGGACTGCAAATGGCGGCAATCTCGCTGCGCGGGCGTGAGGACCCGGCGGCGTTTGTGGCTGCATTTGCAGGCAGCCACCGCTTTGTGTTTGATTACCTAGTGGAGCAGGTGCTGAATCGCCAATCTCCAGAAGTGAGCGAGTTTTTGCTGCGAACATCGGTGTTGGAGCGGTTTTCTGCGCCCCTGTGCGATGCCGTGGCGGATACAGGCGGAGCGGCGCGTGGCCTGTTGGATTTGATTGAACGAGCGAACCTGTTCCTGGTGCCGCTGGATGATGAGCGCGCCTGGTACCGTTATCATCACCTCTTTGCCGATCTGCTGCGCTTGATGTTGGAACAAAACCATCCTGGGCTGGCAGCACAGCTTCACTGCCGCGCTTGTTGCTGGTACGAGGCGCAAGGGATGCTGCCCGAAGCGCTGCACCATGCCCTGGCTGCGGGAGACATGGAGTTGGCGGCGCGCCTGGTTTCGGCGAATGTGCTGGTGTTGGTAGATCATGCTGAACTGGCGCCGATCCTGGCGCGCATGGATGCCGCACCGCGTGAACAACGAGCCTCCCTGCCCTGGCTAGGAATTGCCCATGCCTGGGCGTTGGCATATACCGGCCAAATGGAACGGGCTGAAGCAGCCTTATCGCAGGCTGAGCCACACCAGAATGCATTATCAGAGGATGAGCGCGGCCGCATGATGGGCCATATCGGCGCGGTGCGGGCATATATTGCCTGGGTGCAGGGAGACCAGCAGGCTGCGGTGGAGCTTGCCATGGAGGCGGCGCCCCTTCTGCCACGTGAAGAATATGCTGTGCGGGCGCTCAATGTGACCACGCTGGGCAATGCATTGACGCAGTACGATGCTGATCCGCGTGCTGTGGAAGTGCTGGAGCAGGCCGTGGAACTGGCGCGACGAGCCGGTCAATCTCATGTGTTGATACCCGCTATCACGGCTCTGGAGTATGCCTATTATCGCATGGGGAGGTTTCGTAAAGCCTATGCGGTTTGCCTGGAGGCGGTCGAACTAGATGAGACATACCAGCGGCTGAATGGGCGGCCGTTGCCGGCAGCGGCCAGCGTCTATGCAGAACTGGCAGTTATTCTGGGCGAGTGGGGGGAGATTGAAAGAGCCATCCAGGTTGCCCACAAGGGATTGGCTTTAAGCGAGCTGTGGGGGCAGGCTGATGCCAAGATGCTGTGCTTTCAGGCTTTGGCAAATGGCCTAACACTGGCGCATGAAACCGATGCGGCCCTGACAGTGCTCCGGCGCGCTCGAGAACTTGCCCGGCACATCTCTCCCTGGTTTGTGTTCTTCGTAGATCAAGCGGAGATGCGCGTCTATCTGGTGTCGGGAGAAATTGAGCAAGCGGCCCGCCTGGCCGCCAGGATGGGTGCGAAGCTGGCGCCACACTTGAAGGCAGATTTGTTGGTAAAGCAAAACCGCATCGATGAAGCCCTGGTGGTGATCGAGCGCGCCCTTCCGGTAGAATTGAACCGCCCATCCTTAGAAGCGGCGCGTCTGAGCGTTGTACAATCCATAGCGTTATCGCTTCAGCGCCATGAGCCGCAGGCGCTGGTCGCTCTACAACAGACGTTGAATCTGGCTGAACCTGAAAATTGGATTGCCATTTTTCTGCGCCAGGGCGTGGCGATGGAGAAATTGCTGCGCCTGGCACAGGCAAGAGCGATGGCACCGCAATTCGTACGGCGCTTGCTGGCCGCGTTTGAAGCGCAGCGTTTACCTATGGATGTGTCTGCGCCTGAGGCGCTGGTTGATGCGTTGAGCGAACGCGAGCTGGAAATCTTACAGCATTTGAATGGCCCCCTCTCTACGCCCGAGATTGCAGAACAATTGGTGGTTTCCTCGAATACGATCCGAACACATGTCAAGAATATTTATGGCAAATTGGGTGTTCACGGCCGTAGCGGGGCGGTCAGGCGGGCGAAGGAATTGGGGCTGCTGACATAGATTGCGCTTTTCACCGGCGATGGGTGAGTGATTTTCGTCCCTGCTGCTTGGGCAGGGATTTTTGTTTCCCCTAATTTAGGTGATGACATGGCGTCCGAAATGGAATAACCTTTATGCAGGCTGGTTTGTTTATATTCTATCGAAAGAATGGAACCGGCTGTAATGGAGCTATGCCATGAAAATTCGAACCCGCGTTTGCCTTTGGTGCCTCGCCTTCATCGGTTGTGTCCAGGCAATTTTGATTTGCCTGCTCCACCCTGCTCCTGCCAGGATAGTGCCGGCCTTTGCTGGCTTATTGCTGGCGCATCTGATCGCCGACTTCCCGCTGCAAGCAGATTGGGTATACCGTTGGCGGAGCTGCTCCGCGGCAGGCCTGGCTCTGCATGCGGCGATCCATGTCATGGTTACGGCGCTGATCCTGAAGGATGTCACAGGCTATTGGTTGATTTTGGTGCTGGTTGGCCTGCTGCACTTCGCAGTGGATGGATTCAAGCCTTACTGGCGCGGGTCTGCGCTGGCGCGTTTTGTGCTGGACCAGGCTATTCATATCATCGTCTTGATCTGGCTGGCTATGATCTTCCCTGTGCAACCGGCGCTTCCGGCAGGGCTGCTTTACCCCGTGTTGGTTTATGCGACACTGCCTGCGCTCCTCATGGCGCTGTGGGTTCTCTCCACTAGCCAGCGGTCGCCGGGCAGGGCTGAGCGCTGGATGCGTTACCATCTGCTGGGCGCCTCGAAAATCGCCGGTGTGCCTCTCGTAGCGACCCTGTCGTTCTGGTTGGTTACACGTTAGGGCCCCGTGCATTGAAAATAAGACTCTTCAATCACATAAAAAGAAAGGATTGAAAATGAAAACCAAATTTCTTCTTGTGCTCATTTGCCTCCTGTTGACCGGCTGCACCCCATCAAACTCCCAGCCGGAGGATATTGTTCCCTCGGAGATGCCCATCAGCCTCCCGAACACACCAACCCTCGAGCCGACCATAGGCTTGCCCAACCCGGCCTCTGTTTTCTGCGAGCAGCAGGGCTATATCCTGGAAATCCGCACAGCAGAAGATGGCAGCCAGACCGGCTGGTGCATCTTCACGGATGGGAGCGAGTGTGATGAATGGGCTTACTACCGTGGGGAATGCCAACCGATCAGCGCGGCATCGACGCCTGCGCCGTCACCAGAGGCGACGGCCGAATTTGCCAGTGATGGCTGCAGGATCTACCGCAATGAGGATCTCGGCTACAGTTTCCATTACCCCGCAGAGGCGCAGATCGTGAACAATGATGACCCGTTGCAAGGCATCTCGGTGGTGGGCCCGACGGTCAACGGCGAATCCTGGCCGTTTTTTAGCATCAGCCACCCGGGCGACCGGGAGGATTATCGCCCCCCCGCGGATGCAGACCTGTTGCAGTGGCTGACCGACCATTATCTCCTGGGTGATGAGCGGGCTGCCGATGTGCAAATTGCCGGGACCACGGCGATCCACCTGCGCCACGAACGCAGCCCACAATCATATGCTTATGACCGCTATTACTTTGCCAGGGGAGGCCAGTTATATATGATTGTGATTGGCCATACCGGCGATCAAGAAGATTGGGATCTTTATAACCATTTCCTGGAAAGTATCCTGTTTGAGTAGAAACAGGTTAAAATGGCAAGGTTTTTAGATCACATTTCATGGAGGCCTGCTTATGAATGATGCAGCAATTCAAGTAAAGAACTTCCGAAAGACCTACGGCAGCTATATTGCAGTTGACGACATCAGTTTTGAGATCCTGCCAGGAGAAATTTTCGGCTTACTGGGCCCCAATGGGGCGGGAAAGACCAGCACGTTGGAGTGCCTGGAGGGGCTGCGCCAGCCCAACGGCGGTTCGCTGCGTGTGGCAGGCATTGACCCCGTCAGTGAGTCGCGTAAACTGCGTAACCTGATTGGCGTTCAACTGCAATCGGCCGGCTTGCCGGAGAGCATCACGCCAAACGAGGCAATCCGGTTTTTCTGCGCATATCATGAAGTTGCGCCCCGCTACGATCTGCTGGAACGCCTGGGCTTACAGGAGAAGCGGAATACGCAGTTCTACGAGCTTTCAGCCGGGCAGCAGCGGCGCTTAGTCCTGGCACTGGCGGTAGCGCACGATCCCAAAGTGCTGTTCCTGGATGAGCCGACGGCTGGGCTGGATGTGGCTTCGCGAGTTGAGCTGCATGGCCTGATGAAAGAGCTTAAGGCAAAAGGTACAACCATTGTTTTAGCCACGCATGATATGGCAGAGGCTGAAGAGATGTCGGACCGGGTGGCCATTCTGCTAAAAGGAAAAATCGTCTCGGTGGGAACACCCATGGAAATTACTGCCACCGGCGCCGGGCTGACCAAGGTTTCGGTGCATACCCAAAATGCCTGTCTCTCTGCAGCGGACATTACTTTACCGGCTGTCAGCCAGCATTTTGATAAGGATGAATACCACATCTACTATACTTCCGACATCGGTTCTTTGCTCGCAGCGATTATTGCTACTATCCAGGCTCGTGCCGACACGCTGATCGATTTGCGCGTCGAGCGGCCCTCGCTCGAAGATCGCTTCCTTGAGATCACCCAACCAGGAGCCTCACAATGAACGCGTTTTTGCATCACTTTGCTTTTGAATTCCGCACAGGTATCCGCAACAAGCAGTTGCTGCTGATGAATTACCTGTTCCCTCTGGGCTTTTACCTGATGATGGGGTTCATTATGCCGGAGATCAACCCGCCGTTTCGGGAAGTTCTCATCCCTGCCATGGTGGTATTTAGTATCTTGGCGGCAACCTTGTTGGGGATACCGGATCCGTTGGTGAATGCCCGCGAGAATGGGGTTTTTCGCAGCTACAAGATCAACGGTGTTCCGTCGATCTCCATCCTGGTGATCCCTGCGATCACAACCATGCTGCATTTGTTGATTGTGACGTTGTTCATTACCTTCAGCGCTTCCTGGCTGTTCGATGCCCCCTTGCCAGAGAACTGGCTCAACTTTGCGATTGTGTTTGTGGCAACTGCTTTTGCCTGCGCGGGGATCAGTGTTCTGATTGGCGTGATTTCTCCAAGCTCGCGCATGACCGTGCTGTGGTCGCAGATCATCTTTGTGCCTTCCATGCTGCTGGGCGGCCTGATGCTGCCTTACAGCATGCTCCCAGCCATTGCCGGAAAATTCGCTCAACTCTTACCCGCCACGCAGGCGATGAATGCCTTGACTGGGTTGGCGATGGGAAAAGTGGCGGATTTTTCGCCCTGGGGCTCGGTGATCATTTTGTTGGCCAGCGGCATTCTGGCTTTTGGTTTGGCAGTCTATCTGTTCAGTTGGGACAGCCGCAACACCACGCGGCGCGGGCATCCTTTGTTGGCTTTGCTGGTTCTGTTGCCATCGATCGTTGGCATATTCCTGCTCTCGTAAAAAGACCGAATTCAAGTCGAGGATAAGATGCTCACCCGCTCATTTACGCCCGAAGATTACTCCGCGATTGTGGATATCCATAACAGCCTGAACATCGTTTGGCCGGAACGGCCGCACACCCCGGAGGCCTGGGCGGAGGTGGATCGCAACCGCAGCCCGAAAGTCAAGTATCAACGCTGGGTGGCGGTTGAAGATGACCGCGTGGTGGGTTTCTCATCCTACAGTCAAGGTCCAGGGGCTTATCCGCCGCAGAGCTTTTATGTGAATGTGGAAGTTCATCCACAGTATCAGCGCCGCGGCATTGGGGCGGCGCTGTATGATCGGGTGATGGAAGGCCTGACCGTGTTCAATCCGCCTGCCCTGCGTGCAGATGCCTTTGCCAACCTGCCGCAAGGTTTTACTTTCCTACAAAGACGTGGTTTCTATGAGGCTTTTCGCGAAACACCCGTGCACCTGGATGTGGCCACGTTTGACCCAAGCCCGTATGCGGGCCTGGAAGCAAAACTGCAAGCCCAGGGAATCGCGATCAAGACTCTGCGCGAGATGGAATCCGACCCGGAGCGAAACCGGAAGCTCTATGACCTCTTCTGGGAGGCTGTTAAGGATGTCCCCCATGAAGGTGACCCGGAGGAGAAACCAGACTTTGATGAATGGCTGGTCTGGGGTATCAACGATCCGACGATCTTGCCGGATGCGTATTTCATTGCCATGCATGGCGCTGAGTACATTGGCTTGCGGGAGTTGGGAAAATACCCGGACAGCGACCTGTTGATGGGGGGCTTGCTGGGTGTGCGCAGGGAATACCGCAACCGCGGGGTGGGCCTGGCTATGCAGTTGCGCGGCATCGCCTATACCAAAGAGCATGGCTACCGCCTGCTCAAAACATGCACGGCCGTCCAGAATGCTCCGATGCAAGCGCTGTTCAATAAGTTAGGCTACGCCCGCGACCCCGAGTGGCAGCAGTGCCAGAAAGACATCCATGAATCATAGCGGTTTGAGAGGCCTCCCTATGGACAGCGTCTGGGGCTCGATCCTTTTCCATGCCGGTATGGATATCCCGGTGATTTTGGGCATCTTCTCGAACCTGTAAGAAAGGAGTTAGCGATGAGTTATGTAATCTTGGATGTAAGCATCGTTGATGTCGAGAAAGGGTGTGTGCTCCCGGGCCAGACGGTGCTGATCCAGGGCGAGCGCATTGTGCGGATTGGCACGCAGGATGCAGTGGAGATTCCACCAGACGCTGAAGTGGTGCCTGGGCAAGGGCTCTATCTCATGCCCGGTCTGGCCGACGCGCATGCGCACTATTTCGATGCCTCGATCTTTGGGCGCTTGATGGTCGCCAATGGCGTTTTGCTGGTCCGAGACATGGGCATGCCCACCGAGTACAGCCTGGGTTTGCGGGATCAATTGAACCGGGGAGAGATCTTGGGGCCTGAGATGGTGACCACCGGGGCGATCCTGGATGGCGACCCGCCCTTGATCCCGCTCATCTCCATCGGGGCGAAAACGCCCGAAGATGGTCGAGCCGCGGTTCGCCGGCAGGTTGAAGCCGGTGTGGACATGATCAAAGTTTACAGCAGCCTCAAGAAGGAAACCTTCCTGGCGATCGCCGATGAGGCGCAGAAGCTGGGACGAAAGGTGGTGGGGCACGTTCCCGAAGAGATTTACATTGAAGATGCCGCAGCAGCGGGATTGTGCAGCAGCGAGCATTTCTTTGGTTTTGAGAAAGTGATTGCCAGGCTGCTCGGGGAGCCGCTCCGTTTTGCCTACGCAGGCATGGGCGCAGATGCAGGTTACTTTTTGCGGTTGGGCGAGGCGCATCCAGACGATCTGCTGCTTGCTTACCAGCGGCTGTGCGCCAGCGGTCTGACCATTTGCCCGACGGTGGTTGTTTTCAAGGTTGGCACTCAGATGGCTGCCATCAAAGCCGGTCATTTACAGGGGAGCGAATATGTCTCTCCTGCTATCCTGTCTGTATGGAGTTCGCTGTGGTCGTCACAAAGCGATCTGCCGGATTTCATCTGGAAAACATGGGCGCAGATGGTGGTTGGCTTGAACAGGGCGGGGGTGCCTTTGATGGTGGGCACTGATCTGATGGTGCCTGGAATCCTGCCGGGAATCTCTGTTCACGAAGAAATGGTTATCTGGCAGGAGGCTGGCATCCCACCCGCAGAGGTGCTGCGCGGCGCAACGACGGTCCCCGTACATTTTATGGGGTTGGGAGACCGCCTGGGCACGGTTACCGAGGGCAAGCAGGCCTCCATGCTTCTCGTTCGGGGAAACCCACTGGAAGACATCCGCAATGCGCAGCAAGTCGAAGGGGTTTTCCTGAGGGGGCGATACTTGAGTCGCGGCGATTTGGATCGGTTGCTGGATGAGGCAAAAGAATTGGCTCGGGGTGGGGATTCCTCTCCGGCTGATTGAAAACCGCTCGCGCCTTCGCCGTCCGGCCCAAACAACCAGTCCGCCCAGGAGCAGCAGCCCCAAGTGTAAAGGCGGGGAAGCGGTTTTGATATATTTGCATTAACTAAAGGGATACAATCGATATATAATTAGCGTCAACTTCCTCTATGGCCTCTCAATCGATTCCCCAACCCGTTCCATCGCCGCGGCGAGCTGGGCCGCCGATCCACACCTTTGCCATTGCCGCATTTCCGGTGCTGAGTTTGTTGACATACAATATTGCTGAGGTGAGCTGGCGGGTGGCGGTGCGCCCGCTTCTCTTTGCCTTGGCGAGTGCGGCAGTCATGCTTGGCCTTGCCCGCCTGTTGCTGCGCGATTGGATGCGGGCTGGGCTGGCCACATCCTTCGTGATTTTCCTGATCATCTCTTATGGGCGCGTCTATGCCATATTGACCAAGGTTTCTTTGGGTGGGTTCATCATTGGCCGCCACCGGTATCTGGTAATCATCTATGCATTGGTTTTGATCGTCGGTCTGTGGTGGACTGCGCGGAAAGCCAGGCAGTTATCCTCATATACTTATTTGCTCAATATCGTGGGGGCGGTCCTGGTCGTTTTACCGTTGCTGCAGATTGCGGGCCATTATATAAAGGATGCGGTTTTCACGGCCGAAACGCGCCAGCAAGTACAGAGCGATGGGGAGCTCGCCCTGACCCTTGTGCCGCCAGAGAACTTGCCCGATATCTATTACATTGTATTGGACTCGCATACCCGTAATGATGCCCTGCGGGATGATTTCAATTATGATAATACCCCTGATCTGGATCGCCTCAGAGATTTGGGATTTTTTATAGCCGATTGCAGCCGGAGCAACTACCGCTATACCCTGGGATCTTTAACCTCTGCCCTTAACATGGATTACCTGGATCAACTCCAGATACCGGCCTCTTCCACCTCAGATGCGCAGGAGAATATCTGGGTTTTGCTCAAGCAGAGCCGCGTTCGGCAATGGTTGGAGAGTCTCGGCTATCAGACGGTTGCCTTCGATACCACCTACGATTGGAGCCGCTTATCAGATGCTGATATCTATCTTAGGCTGGGCAGCGATGCCCAGATGCTGCAAGGGGTAACGCCCTTCGAGGCCATGCTGATCAAAAGCACAGCCGGGTTGATCTTGGCAGACTCGCAAAGCCGGTTATTGGGTGTCCATTTTGAACAAGTCAATTTCCCGTACAGCGTTTACATGAGCAGCCAGCGCTTCATCCTGAACCAGCTTCCTGCGATACCTTCCTATCCTGGCCCAAAATTCGTTTTTGCTCACATTATTATCCCCCACCCACCATTCATCTTTGCACCCGACGGTAGCTTGATTGACGACCCTCGTTTCTACGATGGCGAAAACGCCATGCCTGCTGATGCCAGTTATATCGACCAGGGATACGTTAATCAGGTGCAGTTTATCGACCAGGCGATCGTTGAGATCGTTGAGGCGATCATTGCTGAATCGCAGGTGCCGCCGATCATCATTATCCAGGGCGATCACGGCTGGCGCGATGATAACCGCTATGAGATCCTGAACGCCTACTACTTGCCTGGCGTTTCGGGCGAGGGTATGATCTTGTATGATACGATATCGCCGGTCAACTCATTCCGCGTGATCTTCAATACGTATTTTGCGGCTGACCTGCCCCTGTTAGAAGATATCAGTCTCGATTCGGACTATCAGATCGTGCCCGAAACCTCACCTGCCTGTTTGGGCAAGTGAGGTGTGAAATGGATGGGGGCCAAGCCTGGATGCAGAGAACAGGTGCAGGGCTAAACTTTCTTCCCAACCAATAACATGTGCTCGCTCATACCGATCACCGCGGGGTGGGTGCAGGTTTGAAAATGGGTTTCCAGCCAGACCCGCCAGCGCAGTTCGTTTTTTGCCAGCGCGTTGATCTTCTTGTTGTGACGCGAGCCAATCCCTTCTAGCCCGGCCATTTCCAGGATATCGATACCCTGGGAACGAAAAGCATCGGCAAATTCCTCAGGCAAGAAGAAGTGGCAGGCGGTGAAGCCGAAACCGCCGAAATAATCGCCTTGATCGCGCAGGGATTTGAAGAAAGGTTCTTCGAACTCGTGCGGGGCGATCATCAGCTCAATCACCATCACGCTCAAGCGGCTCATGACGGAAACAAACAGCGGCGCGCCGGGCTTGTTGACGCGGCTCAGCTCTGCAATGGCCTTTTCTCTTTTGCGTTGATCCAGTACATGTGAGAGAGGCCCGCCCAGGCAGATCACGGCATCGAAGGTGTGATCTGCAAAGCGAGAAAGATCCACGATCGAGCCTTCAATTACCCGCTCAACCTGGCCTTGCAGCCGGGAGCGCTTGATCTGCCGCCGGGCAAATTCCAGGTTGGCGGGGGTCATATCCAGCAGAACCATCCGGTAGCCGCGCCGGGCCAATTCAAGCGTGTAGCGGCCTGGCCCGCCGCCTGCGTCCAGGATCAGGCCCTGCTTGGGCAGATATTTTTCCAGGAAGTGCAGGGTGGTTTCGAATTCCAGGTGGTGGTAGGCGTCTTTGACCAGCCGTCGCCACTCTTGCCGAACCGACTGGGTGTAGTAGTCTCTGACGAGGTTTTCGGTCATGGGAGTCTCTTGCGCTTATTTGGCGATCTTCTGGAGAATGCTGCTGAGGTTGTCCTCGTCGTACTTCTGGTATGCAGAGCTGGGCAGAGCGTCACTGCACCACTTCACCAGGCGGATTTTGTCGTCACTGATCTCCAGGGCGGTCAGCCCATCGGAGTACAGGCCGCAACCGGTATTGAAGTAGCAGGGCAGCGGGGTTTTGCCCGGATCGGTGGCCTCGATCATCCGGCCTTTAGCCTTTTCGTCCAGTAGTTCTGCGTTCAACTCGCGGATCTTCTGAAAGTTTTTGCGGCGCTGGGTTGCGGATGTCTTGCTCCGGGAGTTTTCTGCCTCTAGCTGCAAGATTTGCTCGTTGATTTTTTCGGCATAGGACCTTGAGGCAAAAATGGCGCGGTGTGAATGTCCGCAGATCAGCAGAACCTTATTTTCTTTTGCCCACTGGTAGAGCGTACGCTCGTAATCCTGGGCGATCTGCGATTTGGTGGAGGTTGGGCTGGTGTAGATTTTGGCAGTGATGGCCAATGGCTCGATAAAGCTGAACAGGCGCACCCAAAAACGGCTAAACCAGGAGAATTTGTCCGACTCGATCGTCCCCTGGTGCCCGTGCACCAGTAGAATACGAGGTTTTCCTTGTTCGTCTGCCAGCTTGATCGCCTCGGGTGCTATGGAGGCTGTTCCCGCGCCATGGATGGGGTCCACAAAGCCTCCCCATTCATAGTCGTGATTGCCAAAGATACGCGTCACCCTGCCCGGACTGAATTTGCGCAGTTTGGTATAGACGGTTTCGTCGTAGCGTCCTTTGATGGCATGCAGGTCGAATTGCCAGAGCTCTTCCATGTCGCCGAGCAGGATCAAGGAAAAGCCATGCTCATAGTAATAATCCAAAGCGCCGAGCAGGGCCGACTCGTTTTTGGCGAAATCGTCGGAAGCGCCGCCATTGCCCAGGTGAATATCGCTCAAGATGGCATATTTCTGGTCTTTTAGTTCCAATACGGGGACATCGTTTCGCGCCCACAATTCAGAAAGTCGATTCCAAACATTCGTGCGATCTTGGAACATAGGATTGCCTCCATTCCACGTGGCCGGTTTGCGTTTGATGATTCATTCTAACATGGAAAACGGCTCTATGGGAGTTACCGTGATCGCGGTAGCTGTGAGGGTGTTTTGCGGGCCTTGCCTGCAAAACACCCTCACAGAACCGCCCCACCACGACGATTCCCATAGAGCCCGAAAAACATAGGTGCGCGTGGAAAGAAGTATTACTGCGCGGTTGGGTAACCTTTCCTACGGTAAGAGGAAATCCACGTCTGCCGGCATGCCCGGCTTAAGCGACCCGTTGGGATTCTCCAGGGTGATCTCCACCGCGTACACGGTGGACTTGCGCCCCTCCACTGTTTGCACGTTGCGTGGGGTGAACTCTGCCTCGTTTGCGATCGATGTCACCTGTCCAGAGAAAACCTGATTGGGGTACGAGTCAACCGAAACCGCTACCTCCTGCCCCAGGTTGACCTGGCCGTACTGGTCTTCCGGCACGTACACCACCAGGTTGACCTGCTCCAATTGCCCCAAGGTCAGCACCACGCTGCCGGCTGCAATCAGCTCACCGATCTCCACATTGAGCGAGAGTACCGTGCCCGCGGCTGGGGCGGTCACCGTGCAGCGCTGCAGTGTCAGGTTGAGCAGGTTGAGGGCGGCTTGCGCCTGCACCAGGTTGGCGTTGGCCTGCCCAACAGCCATTTCCGCCTGCGCCACTGCTGTTTGGGCAGCGTCTACCTGCAGGGAATCTTCACCGGTTTGCAAGCTGGTAACCACATCCAGGGCGTTATCCAGGCGGGCACGCGCCACGGTTACCCGGGCGCGCGCCTCCAACACTGCCTCAGCCGCGGAGGTGCTCAACATGCGATCGTATACCAGTTGGGCATTCTCTAGCTCAGAAGTCGCTGCATCCAGCGCTTCCTGCGCGGCCGGTTCCAGCACATCCTTGTCCGCAGCCGCTTGGGCTTGCAGCAGCGTTTGTTGGGCAATGGTGTAGGCTACCTGCGCCTGGGCCAGCCGGGCCTCGGCGGATACAAAATCCTCGTTGCTGGCGTCTTGCAGTTCAGCCTCCAGGCTGGCTATTTTGGTTTCGAGGTTGGCGGCTGCGGAGTCCACCTCAGCCTGGGCAGCCACCCTTAGCTCATTGTCTTCGTAATACCAGCTCGGCAGCGTGAACGCCTCTGGTGAAACGACCGTCCAGGCTGTGGCGCGGTTCTGTATGTCAGCCAGGCGCGCTTGCTGCACCACCAGGTTGTATTGCACCTGGGCGCCGCTCAACTGTGCGTTTGCCGCTTCCACCGAGACCGCTGCTAAATCGACGGCGGCCTGGGCCTGGGCTGCCTGGGCTTGCATCAGCTCGTCGTCCAGCGTGAACAGCACATCCCCCACCTGGACGCTGTCGCCCTCGGCTACGTGGATGCTCAATACCTTTCCGCTGACCTCTGGGGCCACGCGGATATGGTCAGTGGCAATCGTGCCCGAGGCAGTCAGGCTCTCGTCACCTTCGCTGCCATCCAGAGATGCGCAGCCGCTCAGGGCCAGCATGAGGATCACTGCCAGGAAAAAAAGAATGGTTTTTGGTTTCATGGTTAATCTCCAATGGGTCGAATGGTTAGATGCGCTTGCGGAAGGCCAGCACACTGGCCAAGAAATAGATCACGCTCAAGATCAGCAGCGGGAAAGTAGAACTCCACCACAGCAAACCGGCGGGGATGCCGCGCATGATAATGCCGCGGGTGATCTCCAGGTAATGGGTCACCGGCAGCAGCTCGCTGTACCAATAGGTCACCAGGGGCATGTCGCCGCGCGGGTAGAGCAGCCCCGACAGGATGATGGCGGGGATCAGCACCACGAAGACTGCCAGGTAGATGGCCTGCATCTGCGACTGGGCCAGGTTCGAGATCAGCACACCCATGCCCAGCGAGCCGATAATGAATACCAGGCTCAGCCCTACCAGCTCCCAGAGACTGCCTGCAATCATCACGCCGAACAGCAGATTAGACAGCCACAGCAGGGCGAACAGGTTGAACAGGCTCACCAGCATGTAGGGAATGGTCTTGCCCAGCATCAGTTCCCACGACTTGATCGGCGTCACGATCAACTGCTCCATGGTGCCCTGCTCGCGCTCCTTAACGATCGCCAGGGTGGAGAGCAGCAGCGCCTGTACCTGTAAGATGATCGGGATCAGCCCGGGGATCATGAACAGCTTGCGGTCACCGTTGGGGTTGTACAATGTCTTCGTATAGGCTTCGATCGGGTTTTGTAATGAGGCCGCCGCTGGGCTTACGCTGAGCATATCCACCAGGATATGCTGCGAAACCATCTGGCTGATGGCGCTGATCTTAAGCTGGATGGTCTGCACATCGGTCGGGTCTGACGAGCCGTTGATGTAGAGCTGCACTGAGGTTCCCTGGTTGGTGTCCAGCATACGCCCAAAATCCTCCGGGATCAGCAGACCCACGTCCACATCACCCTGGTCGATCAAGGTCAGGATCTCTGCCTCGCTCAATACATCGTAGGCCACTTTGAAATCGTCGCTGGCGGTGAAATATTCCACGTAGCGGCGGCTGGCGTCCGTCTTGGAGTAATCGACCACTGCCATGGGCACGCTCGTCCGCTCGCCGGAGATGCCAAAACCCAGCAGGATCAGCAGCATGGCTGGCAATGCCAGGATCAAGCCCAGTGTGCGCGGGTCGCGCCAGATGTGATAGATTTCCTTACGCATGATGGTCCACAAACGTTCCATGTTTACGCTCCCTGATCGCTTTCCGGCCCGGCGTGATTGGCTTCCAGGCGGCTTTTTTCGACCATGTGAATGAAGACATCTTCCAGCGAGGGCTGGATCAGTTCCGCCTGGCTCACTATCAAGCCGGCCTCGGCCAGTGCGGCCTCCACTTTGGCCAGTAGCTCGGGCGCTTCCAGCGATACGTGTATCTGCGCGCCATGCACTGCAGTATCGATGACGCCCTCCAATTCGTCCAGCACCTTCTCTGCCGCGATCGGCCGGTCGCAGTCAAGCTGCACCAGCGTTCCCGGCAGTGACTCGCGCAGCGAGTCGGGTGAGGCCAGGGCGATCATCTCGCCCTGGTACATCATTCCAATCGTATTGCAGTATTCGGCCTCATCCATGTAATGGGTCGTCGCCAGCACGCTGACGCCCTCACCTGCCATGCGGTAGATCAGATCCCAAAACTCCCGCCGCGAAACTGGATCTACGCCTGCGGTGGCCTCATCCAAAAAGAGCATGGGCGGTTTATGCACAATGGCGCAGGCCAATGCCAGCCGCTGGCGCCATGCCCCCGACAGGTTGCGGGTCAGTTCGCGTTTGTGCTCGCCCAGCCCAGCCATTTCCAGCAGTTCTGCCACCCGCCGAGAGCGTCCCTCCCGCGGTACGGCGTACACTGAGGCGTAAAAGGCCAGGTTTTCTGGCGGGGTCAGGTCGTTGTACAGCGAGAACTTCTGCGACATGTACCCGATGCGCTTTTTGATTTCCTCTGGCTTTTTGGCAATGTCATAGCCCAGCACATGGCCCTGCCCCTCGCTGGGCAGCATGATCCCGCACAGCATGCGGATCGTGGTGGTTTTACCAGCCCCATTCGGCCCCAGCAGGCCAAAGATCTCGCCCTGGGGCACATAAAAGCTGACCTGCTTCACCGCGGTGAAATTGCCGAAGCGCTTGGTCAGCAAGTTGGTCTCGATGGCATTGATCTTCTCGCTCATTGGGTTCTCCGCTGCTCGTTCACCAGGTGAACGAAAACGTCATCCATCGAAGGCTTCACCCGCCGCAGCAGGCGCACCTCCAGTCCCTCGGCCTCAAACCGCCTTTTGAGCGCATCCATCACTTTCTCCAAATCCCCATTGTGGTGGGCCACAGCCAGCCGCAGCCGGTCGCCCACTGGCCTCCACTCAATCACTTCATCCATCTCACTGACGATCTGGCGCATGGCTTTGCGCGGTTTGGCCTTCACCTCGATGATCTCGAACGGCAGTCGGGCGCTTAGTTCATCCGGAGAGCCGCTGGTCAGCAGCCGCCCATCGTAGAGCATGCCCACCTGGTGACAGCGCTCCGCCTCGTCCATGTACGGCGTGCTCACCAGCACCGTCACGCCTTGCTGCGCGACGTCCGCCAGGATCACCCAAAGCTCGCGCCGCGACACCGGGTCCACCCCTGTGGATGGCTCGTCTAGCAGCAGTACTGCCGGGTTGTGCACCAGGGCGCAGGCCAGGGCCAGTTTCTTTTTCATGCCGCCCGAAAGCGCACCCGCCCGGCGGGAGCGGAAGCGATCCAGCCGGGTGAAAGCCAGCATCTCTTCCATGCGCTCCTTTTTGTGATCGCCTTTGATGCGCTGGATATCTGCGAAAAAGCTCAAGTTCTCTGCTACGCTCAGGTCGGGATACAGACTGAAGTTTTGCGGCATGTAGCCGATGTGTGCCCGGGCCTTCTCTGCCTGTTTGCGCACATCGTAGCCCATCACCTGGGCGCTGCCGCTGCTCTGCACCATCACCGTGGATAAGATGCGCAGCGTGGTGGTCTTGCCTGCCCCATCTGGCCCTACCAGGCTGTATAACTGCCCCTGGGGGATGGCCAGGCTCAGCCCTGCCACCGCGGCGTGCTGTTTTTGAGATGGATACTTTTTCACAATGTCGTGTGCTTCGATTGCATATTCCATCAAATGACTCCTGTGCCTTTACGCTCATACCTCTCCCCCTGGTTATATCCCCTTTGCGAATTCGGCAACAGGTGCGGCGCACCACCCCCTGGCATGACACCTGTCAACCCTTGGGTGATGCCCGTCACCACTTGCCAGTCCCCAAGCAGTTGTTAGATCAAACCCACCTGCACTTATGTTATCATGGGTATATGAACGTTCCCATCCAGCCCGGCTTGCTGCGCATTTTTCGCTACTTCACCGTTGTAGCCATGGGATACTACGCCGTTGTAGCGGCCTTTTCTGCCATCCAGGGTGGGGTAGGCGCCATCTATACCCAGATGCAGCTCTTTCTCAACCTGTTGATCAACCTGGGCTTGCTCGCTTACCTCTCCTGGGACTGGCTGCGCACGCGCCTCAAGCGTTGGTACCTGCCGGTGGCCCTCCTGGTGGCCACGGTGGTGCCCATCTTCAGCAACCTTTTCTACCTGGCCGAGCCCACTGCCCGCAACCTGTCTCTGGTTATTGTCCGCTCCTGGTTATTGTTCCCCGTTCTGGTTGTGCCGCTGGTGCTGATCGCCTGGCAGTACGGCTTCCGTATGGCGTTGGCCTTCACGATCGTCACCGCCATCGTCGAGTTGGGCGTGCTCTTCCCCGTGCTGGGCGAGGTGGATTTTGCCACCCTGCCCATCCTGGGCTTGCCTTTCATCCGCGCATTTGCCTTTGGCACGGTCGCTCAGATCGTTGCCCATCTCATTGAGACGCAGCAAGCGCAGAGCAAGGCCTTGCTCAAGGCCAACTACAGCCTCAGCCGCCAGGCGGAGACCCTTGAGCAGCTCACCCTCAGCCGCGAGCGCAACCGCCTCGCCCGAGAGCTGCACGACACTCTTGCCCATACCCTCAGCGGGCAAGCGGTCAACCTGGAGGCCATCAAGCTCAGCATTCCTGCCGAGCAGACCGAGACCCTTGCCATGCTTGACCAGGCTCTCGAGGCTACCCGCAGCGGCCTGCGCGAGACCCGCCGCGCCCTCAAAGATCTACGTTCCCAGCCCCTCGAAGATCTTGGCCTGGCCCTTGCGATCCGCAACCTTGCCAAAGATGCCGCCTCCCGCGCCGCCTTTGAGCTGACCCTCAATATTCCCGAAACCATCCCACATCTGCCCACCCAGGTCGAGCAGTGCGCCTTCCGCATCGCCCAAGAAAGCCTGGAAAATATTGTCAGTCACGCCCAGGCCAGCCGGGTGCGCCTCAATCTGACGGTGGAGTCGGGCCGCCTGGAATTACAGATCAGCGATAATGGTCTCGGCGTTGACCTGGACCACCTGCTCCTGGAGGATCGCCTGGGCTTACAGGGTATGCAAGAGCGCTCCGCCGAGGTCGGTGGCCTGTTTGATGTTTCCAGCCAGCCCGGACAGGGCCTGGCCATCCGTTTTTACGTTGAGGTGCATGATGATCCGGATCTTGATCTGTGACGACCAGCAGATCGTCTGTGAGGGGCTGAGCAAGATCCTGGGTTCAGACCCCGGCATTACGGTGGTTGGGGTTGCCCATGACGGGGTGGAAGCCCTTAGCCTGATCCCCACCACCCGGCCTGACCTGGTGCTGATGGACCTGAAGATGCCCTTGATGAACGGCATCGTTGCCACGCGCCAGATCCGCGAGAAGTATCCCCACATCCATGTGCTGGTGCTTACTACTTACGATGACGACGAGTGGCTCTTCGATGCCCTGCGCAGCGGCGCGGCCGGCTACCTACTCAAAGATACTCCTCCTGCCGGTCTCATCGCTGCCATCCAGGGCACGGTGGAAGGTAAAACCTTTCTCGATCCAAACATTGCCGGCAAACTTATTGGCGATTACACCACCCGCCCGACTGCCCGGCCGCGCCCTACCCACTTCCAGTTCAGCGAGCGCGAGCAAGCCGTGCTTAACCTGTTGGCGCAAGGCCTGAGCAATGTGGATATCGCCAAGCAGCTCTACCTCACCGAGGGGACTGTGCGTAACTACACCAGTGATATCTTCAAGAAACTGGGTGTCTCTGACCGCACCCAGGCGGCGGTGGCGGCTATTCGTTATGGGTTGGTGGATATCGACGAAAAATAGGCGCGATTGGTTATTTATCAGGGGGTTTACGCACTTCTTGAAGGATGGAACAACGTCTTGGGGGGTAAAATATGGCGATAATATCCTGATCAGTGCGTATCGATTGAGCGAAGGGTAAACAATGGCAGAAACGCCGCAAAAATCAAGCAAACTCCAATCCATCAAACAACTGCCGCGCAATGTTTGGGCGGTTGGCCTCACTAGCTTTTTCATGGATGTTTCCAGCGAGATGGTATTGAACATCCTGCCGCTTTTCCTGGCCAATGTGCTGGGCGTGAAGACGAACATCATCGGTCTGATCGAGGGATTGGCCGAAGCAACCGCCAGCATCTTGAAGCTATTCTCGGGTTGGTTTTCAGATAAGGTGGGCGGGCGAAAGTGGCTGGCTGTGCTCGGGTATGGCCTATCGGCGGTAACGAAACCTTTTTTCTACTTCGCCAATACCTGGGGGTTGATTGCCGGTGTGCGCTGGGTGGACCGGGTGGGCAAGGGTATCCGCACCGCGCCGCGGGATGCGCTGGTGGCAGATTCGGTGACAAAGGAGGCCCGCGGGCTGGCCTTTGGCTTTCACCGAGCGATGGATACCGCCGGGGCGATGATTGGCATCCTGATCGCGCTTCTGGTAGTGTGGCTGGCGCAGAAAAACACGTTAACGCTCTCCAAACCCACTTTCCAAACAATAGTGCTGCTCAGCCTGCTGCCTGCCGTTCTGGCGGTGATCTCGCTGGCGGTGGGGGCGAAGGATGTGCCCGTCCACACACAGCGCGCCGCGCCCAAGTTTTCTCTGCGCGGCATGGGAAGACCCTTTACCATCTTTCTGGTGATCGTCAGCATTTTTACCTTGGGCAATTCGTCAGATGCTTTCCTGGTTCTGCGTGCTCAGGATTTGGGCATCTCTGTGATGGGCATTCTCATCATGTTGGCGATGTTCAACCTGATCTATTCGCTGGTGTCCATCCCCGCGGGCTCTCTTTCCGATCGGGTGGGCCGCCGCCGCTTGATCGTTAGCGGCTGGTTGGTGTATGCGGTGATCTATCTGGGATTTGCATTGGCACAGGCGGCGTGGCAGGTTTGGATGTTGTATGTGGTATACGGCTTGTATTACGGCATGGCTTATGGCACGGCCAACGCGCTGGTGGCGGATCTGGTGCCGGAACATTTGCGCGGCACTGCTTATGGTACTTATAACGCCGTGATCGGGATTTTGGCGTTCCCGGCCTCGTTCATTGCAGGGCTACTCTGGCAGGGTGCGGGTTCCTGGCCCGGTTTTGGACCATCCGCGCCCTTCTTTTTTGGCGGAAGCCTGGCTTTGATCGCGGTGCTGTTGATGGCTTTTTGGATGCCGAAAATTTCCACTGAGAAACCGGCTTGATGCGCAAGTACCGCCACAACTGAACCATTAGCGCGCCGATCCCAACGAGAACGAGGCCAAGGATTTGCTTCGGGCTGAGTGGTTCATCCAGGAAAAGCCATGCCAGGATGGCAATCTGCGGCAGCATCGTGCCATTGATGATGCTGGACTCGATCGCAGTCAGTGTTCGTAGGGTGTTATTCCATAAGGTAAATGCAACGGCGGTGTTGACCACTGCTAACCAGGCGATGATGAGCCATTGCTTCAGGTCGAGCGCGCCAAAGCCCTGTGTACTTCCCCCCACGATCAGCAAAATCAAACCGCCGATGCCCATGCTCACGGTGGTGATCACAATGGGCGGTAAGCCGCTTTGGTGATTGACCTGCCTGCCTAATATGGAAGAGGCTGAATTCGCCAGCAGGCTGACGAGCGCAACCAGCAGTCCAAGGCTTTGGCTGGCAGGTATATGTACCGGAACGAAATAAACCAGTGCGCCCAAGACCGATAAAACGATACCGGCCCATTGAACAGGTGAGGGTGGTTCGTGATTAAAGGCTATACTTGACATGGCAATCACAATGGGCGAGAAATTGAGCAGTAAGGTCAATGTAGAGGCAGGCAAGTAAGCCAGGCTGACAAACTGCGTCCCTTGTGTCAGGGTGTAATATACGATCCCCAGGAAGGCGAGTTGAAGCCAGTTTGCACGAGAAAAACCGCCGATCATATTTCGCCGGGCCGGGTTGAAGAGAACAAACGGGAGCAGGCACAGGAATGCCAGGGTGTAGCGCAAGCCGGCGAAGGTGATGGCGGGCAGGCTGGCTCTAAGCCCAATCTTGATCAGCACCCAGGAGGTAGACCAGAGGAAGGTGACCAATAGGGCCTGTAAAATTGCGGTGAGGTGTGCCTTGGGATGAACAAGCGGGTTGTTGGTCATGAGTCAGATGTGGGCGGGTGCTGATAACTGGGGTGGTGTGCGATCATAAGTCGCTGGGGCCAGGCTCCCAACCAACTTTCTGGCTCCATCGATCAGCCTTCTGGATGATTTCCCAGATGAACGGCCCTTTGGCTTCTGTGTAACCGAGGCGGTCTTCGCCGAACTGGTGCGCCAGGCGACGTTTTAACGCGGCATAGCGCTGTGCATCATCTGCCTGTGCGCGCAGGTAATCACGAAACAATAGCGCGCATTGTTCCGCCCAACTTCCCGCTCGCCGCACATGGATGTGCGTGCGGTGCTGGCCGGGCGCTTCGCGGAAATAGCGCTTGGTCAGCTCTGGGTTATCTGCCCTGAAAACGTATCCAAGACTTTCCATGGGAATCCGGTAAGGACCCGTGGGTTCTAATGCCGCTACCGAGATTTGGATATCGATGACGGGTTTTGCATCTAGCCCTGGTATGGATGTCGATCCAATGTGATCGATGCGCAGGACGGCCTTGCCCAAAGCCAGCCGAAGAGGTGCTCCGGTCTGCGTGAAGAGAGTGGGCCATTGGGGGTCGTAGGGGACGATTATTACTCGATCAGCCATAGTGCCTCACTTTGTAAACAGATAGATCGCCGTTGCCAGGGTCAGGGATACCATCACCGAGGCAATGTTGTGGATAACCCGCAAGAGGAAATAATTCAGCTTTCCTGCGCTCATCAGCGCGCCGCTGGCGAATAGGGCGATGATGTTGATGGCTGCCACAACCAGCAGGGCGGTCAGCAGTGCAGTGGAATTGGCAGGGGCGAGATTTTTGGCTACCTGTATCGCCGCTACCACAACCCCGGCCAGGGCAATCAGCTTGTGCGCATTGAAGAGCAGGCCATTATACGGCCTGCCGGTCTTGCTCAGCCAAAAGCCAAGGGCCAGGGTGAGCAAGAAAAGAAGTGCGGGTAAGATAAATTTTGTGAGCATGTCCATAGGGTTTCCTCTGAGTTGCCTCGGTTGCAACGAGTCTTATTATCCCAAAACTCAAGCTTCTTGGCAATAATCTGCAGGGATGAGGCATTGTCTTTTCTTGATGTAAAAACAGCATTTGCCTATTGACATTTGTAAAATTTATCATAGAATCTTATTAACACGTGTTAGCAACGCGGTTTAGCACACTAATTTGAGCCATTAATGTTCACGAGGAAACAAAGATGGGTAAACGAACGAGTGCCGCAGAAGTTGCCGAGTTAGCAGGGGTATCCCGAACGACTGTTTCGTTCGTGTTGAACAACGTGCCTGGGATGCGGATCAGTGAAGAGACCCGCCAGCGGGTCTTGCAGGCAGCCCAACTGCTCAACTATCACCCCGATTCAACCGCCCGCCGGATGGTAACGGGGCAAACGAAAATGATCGGTTTTGTGCTGCGGCAGAGCCCTGACCAGGCTTTTGGGGATCACTTTTTGCCGCAGGTGTTGCACGGAATGAGTCATGCAGTTTCTGCGCAGGGTTTCCACCTGGTGTTCGAGATCATCCCGCCAGAAGATCAAGGCGGTGTCTACATGAAGCTGATCAATGAGCGGCACGTAGATGGGATCGTGCTCTCGGGTCCGCGCTCAGATGACGCAGAGTTGCTGCGTGCCTGTGAGCAGGGGGCAAATATCGTCTTGGCTGGCCAAATCCCCGGCCAAAAAATTCCCTACGTGGATGTGAACAATATAGACGGGGCCAAGATCGCCACCCGTCACTTAATTAGCCTGAGCCATACCCGGATCGGTATGATCACCAACGCTCCGTTGGCATATACCGCCAGTGCTGATCGCCTGGCTGGCTATCGGGCTGCTTTGGATGAAGCGGGCCTGGCTTATGACGAGACCCTGGTGAGGCTTGGCGACTTCACCATGGATAGCGGCTACAAGGCCATGGATGATCTTTTGACGATCGACCAGCGGCCAAGTGCGGTTTTTGTCGCCTCTGATACAGTGGCGTTGGGTGCTTTGCAGGCGATCCAAAACGCAGGGCTGCAAGTGCCGCAGGATATTGCCATATGCGGCTTTGATGATATCCCCCTGGCTAAATTTCTCAACCCCCCATTGACTACCGTGCAGTTGCCTGCTTATGGATTGGGGTGGGCGGCGGCAGACCTTCTGATCCGGATGATATTGAATAAGGAAATCATCAACCCCTACGTACTTTTGGGAACCGAGCTGGTGGTGCGCAGTTCTTGCGGCGCCCCGGAGCGACCTTAAGTAGTTTTACAACGCACTCTAGCAGAATAGCATTCCGTTCTCGTTTGGTTGTAGCCGATTAGAAAGGAAGGGCAATGAGGTATAAAATTTAGATTTTGCGGCATTTGCATCACGAAGAAGAGATTGTAAGTTTCAACGGGTTACCTAACCCGGATACTACCAAATAACCAAGGCACGACTATTCTTTCGGAGGAGAAAAATGAAAAAGCACGCGTTGTATCTGGTTTCGATCCTGGTCATCCTGTCGATGATCCTGTCTGCTTGTGAGCCAGCAGAAACCACCGTAGATCCTACCGCAGTACCTGCCACCAAAGTTCCCGAAGCCACCGCAGTGCCGGAGATCGGCGATGCAGGCACAATTGACTGCATGGGTGCCAAGAGCGGCGACGTCATTACCATGTTCTATCAGTGGTCGGGCAACGAAGAAGAGCGCCTGAACCAGATCTTGCAGCCCCTGGTGGATGCTTGCGGGATTGTGATCCAGCCCGAAGCTTCGCGCGACCAGGCCCTGCTGGATACCCGCGTCCAGGCTGGGACTCCGCCAGACATTGCCTTCTTCAACGTGACCCAGCTGGAGCAATACCAGGACAAACTGATCCCGATGACCGAACTTGGTGTGAACGAAGCCAATTACCCCGCCTATTGGCGCGAGATTGGCACCGTGAACGGCGAGTGGTTGGGCCTGCCGGTCAAGGCTGATCCCAAGACCCTGATCTGGTACAGCCCGGTTGTCTTTGAAGCCTTTGGTTACAAAACTCCAACCACCTGGGCTGAGTTGGACGCACTGGTTGAGAAGATGGTTGCGGATGGCAACGTGCCCTGGTCGATGGGCCTCGAGTCTGGTGATGCAACTGGCTGGACCGGCTCGGACTTCATCCAGGACATCTTGCTGGTCACCCAAGGGCCTGAGTACGTGATGGGCATCATCAACGGCGAAATCCCCTACAATGATGCCGGGGTGAAGGAAGCCTACGAAATCTATGGCAAGTGGGCAGCTGACCCGGTCTACACCGTGGGTGGTGCACAAGGCACGCTTGAAACTGGTTTCGGGAATGCGATTTATCTGCCCTTCCAGGATCCGGCTGCGGCCATGATGGTCAAACAGTCCGGCTTTGCTGGCGGCGAGATCGCCAAGCAGTTCCCTGAACTGGTCTACGGCACCGACTACGATTTCTTCGGTGTTCCCGGCGCACAGGGTTTGCAGGGCGGCTCGGATTGGATGATGGCATTCAACAACACCCCGGCTGTGCAAGCACTGGTGGCTTACCTGAGCAGCACGGCGGGCGGCGAGGCATGGGCGGCGGCGGGCTTTGACCTGACCCCCAACACCGCTGGCGCCAGCGCCTACACCGATGCGGCACTGCAGAAAAAGGGTGCCATCCTGGCTAGCGCATCGGGCTTCACCCCCGACATTGGCGACTCCATCCCTGGCGGCTTTGGCAGCGCTGAGTGGGCAGCCATCATCTCCTTCCTGAGCGGCGGCGATCTGGATACGGCCCTGGCGGCTGCTGCCGCGGTACAGGCAGAAGCGCTCAAATAAGCATTTGGTTCTGAAGAGAGGGGCTGTCCAAATCGATGAGATGGCCCCTCTCCTTGTATCATCTAGCTGCATATCGAAACATGTAAGGGAGCAAAAGCAATGGCCAATAGCCCTACTCCCCAAATCATGAAACAAGGCCAGTTGACGCCGTGGCTTTACTTGGCGCCGGCGATCCTGGTGATGGCCTTTTTCATTATTTACCCGATGTTTACCACCATCTCGCTGTCCTTTAAGAACGGAGATGGTACGCAACCCGCCAGCACAACCTGCATGGAAGGGAAGCCGTGCTGGGGAATATTCGAGAACTACCGCTATGCGCTGACCGCGGAAGTAGACTCAAGCTCACTCCAGGCAGCCTGGAAAACTTTCTGGGTGTCATCGTATGGGAACACCATCAAATGGATCGCTCTGATGGTCAGCGGTACCGTGTCTGTCGGCCTGCTGTTTGCGGTGCTGGCTGAACGGGTCAAGTATGAGGCGCTGGCAAAATCGATCATCTTTATGCCGATGGCGATCTCATTTGTGGGGGCTGGCGTGATCTGGGGGTTCGTATATAACTACGGCACTGGAGCGGATCAGATTGGTTTGCTGAACGCCATCATTACCGGCCTGGGATTCAAGCCGATGGCGTTCATGTCCACGCCAGGGATCAACACTCTGGCGCTGGTTGTGGTGGGCATCTGGACCTGGACTGGGTTCTGCATGACCGTACTGGCTGCGGCGCTCAAATCGGTGCCGGACGAGGTGCTCGAGGCGGCCCGCGTAGATGGCGCAAGCGAATGGCGTGTGTTTTGGGCCGTGATGGTGCCGATCATCATGCCGACCATTACGGTTGTAGTGACTACGATGGTAATCAATGTGCTGAAGCTGTTCGATATCGTGTATGTGATGACGGGCGGCAACTATGGCACCGAAGTGATTGCCAACCGCATGTACACCGAAATGTACATCAACTTCAACACCGGGCGGGGCACAGCAGTGGCGGTGATCCTGGTAGTGCTCATTATCCCATTTATTTACATGAATATTCGCCGCTTTCTGGAACAGGAGGCGATGAGATGAATAAGAGCAAGATCAACCATTTCTTCAACCGTCTTCCACTGCACCTGGCAGTCATTGGACTGATGCTTATCTGGGTTGTGCCAGCGATTGGGTTGCTGGTTACTTCTCTCCGACCAGTACAGGCGATCAACACCAACGGGTGGTGGATGACGCTTGCGGCTCTTCCTGGAGAGGAGGAGTATAACCAGCTTTGTGCAGATTGCCATGGCACGGATGGGAAAGATCTCCCCGAGGCCGATCTGAGCGATCCGGAGGTTGTTGGGTTATTCCCGCGCTCGATCCAACTGTTGGCGATGCTGGGCCAGGAGATCGATGGGCAGCCGCACATGGGCACACTGCCTTTGCCCGATGCGCAGCAAGCCGCGGATATTGCCACTCAGATGAAAAGGTTGGCCGGTATCGAGAGCCAGCCTCGGCTGACGCTGAACAACTACATCGACTCCATGGTGGGGTATCGCGGTACCAAAAACTACCTGGCTGATTGCGAAGCGGGCGTGCAGGCGTCGGGGATCAACTGCAATATCTCGGATTTGCTCAACCCGCGCGGTATGGGACGGGCCTTCGTCAATAGCGTTATCGTCACGGTACCGGCAACAATCCTGCCGATCTTGTTCGCCGCGTTTGCCGGGTATGCCTTTGCCTGGCTGGATTTCAAGGGCCGCTACTTCTTGTTCGCCATTCTGGTGGGCTTGCAAGTGATCCCGCTGCAGATGACGCTGGTGCCGATCTCGCGTATGTATGCGGAGCTGGGCTTGAACGGCTCCTTTTTGGGTGTCTGGCTGTTCCACACCGGGTTCGGCATGCCCTATTCAATTTATCTGATGCGCAACTTCTTAGGTACGCTGCCGCGCGATCTGTTTGAATCGGCGTACCTGGATGGGGCTTCGCACTGGACGGCCTTCCGCATGTTGGCGCTGCCGCTGGCAATGCCAGCAGTAGCATCGCTGGCGATCTTCCAGTTTTTGTGGGTTTGGAACGATCTGCTGGTAGCGCTGGTTTTCTTGGGCGGCACAAAGCCGGTGATGACCTATCAAATCAGTAATATGGTATCATCGCTGGGGGCGGGCTGGCACCTGTTGACGGCTTCGGCTTTCTTGTCGATGCTGTTGCCCATGGTCATCTTCTTCGCATTCCAACGCTATTTTGTGCGCGGGATGCTGGCAGGTGCGGTTAAGGGGTAATATCGTTTGATCCCCAGCATGCTGGGAGAACAAAGTAACCATTTCGGGTGTTGTGGGTAGATCAGCCTGCAACACCCGAAACAAAACCACATTGGAGAATCCAGCACGAGCTGGATAACCTTTAGAACAGGCGCGGGGTATGAGCGAACCACTCTGGTATAAAAATGCGATATTTTACGAACTGTATGTCCGTGCTTTTCGGGATAGCAGCGGCGATGGGCACGGTGATCTGCGCGGGCTGAACAGCAAACTGGATTATCTGCATGGCCTGGGGGTGGATTGTGTATGGCTGCTGCCAATCTATGCCTCACCGCTGCTCGATGACGGGTATGATATCGCTGATTTTTATCATATTCACCCCGATTTCGGCACTTTAGAAGATTTCAAGGCCTTCCTGGAGCATGCGCATGCCTTGGGTATCCGCGTTATTTTGGATTTGGTGCTTAACCATACTTCTGACCTGCACCCCTGGTTCCAGGCGGCGCGCGCTGATCGCAATTCGCCTTATCGTGACTATTATGTCTGGAGCGATACACCGGATAAATATACGGATGCGCGCATTGTGTTTTTGGATATTGAAACATCCAATTGGACGTGGGATGAAAAGGCAGGGCAGTATTTCTGGCACCGTTTCTTCTCCTCTCAGCCGGACCTGAACTATGATAATCCCGCGGTGCAAGAAGAGATGTTGAAGGTGGTCAGATTTTGGCTGGACCTGGGGGTGGATGGCTTCCGAGCCGATGCTGTGCCCTATTTATTTGAGCGCGAGGGCACCAACTGCGAGAATTTGCCGGAGACACACGCATATTTGAAACGTCTGCGACAATATATCGATGAGCACTACCCGGGCCGGGTTTTGCTGTGCGAGGCCAACCAGTGGCCTGAGGATGTGCGAGCCTACTTTGGCGACGGCGACGAATTTCAAATGGGTTTTCATTTTCCGGTGATGCCGCGCATTTTCATGGCCCTGGCAACTACTGACCGGAAGCCAGTGGTGGATATTTTGAAGGCGACACCGGGGATTCCGGAAACTTGCCAGTGGTGTACGTTTTTACGCAATCACGATGAACTGACGCTGGAGATGGTCACAGCCGAAGAGCGGGCTTTCATGTGGAATACCTATGCTCCCGACCCGCGCATGCGCCTGAACCTGGGCATCCGCCGGCGGCTGGCCCCTTTACTCGGCGGAGACCGGCGCAAGATTGAGTTGCTCAACTCGATCCTGTTTACGCTGCCAGGGTCTCCGATCATCTATTACGGCGACGAGATCGGGATGGGCGATGATATCTGGCTGCCTGATCGAGATGGCGTCCGCATGCCCATGCAGTGGAATGCAAACCCGAACGCCGGGTTTTCCGATGGATCATCTGACCATCTTTACTACGCACCGATCGACAAGGGCCCGTTTGGTTTTGCGACTCTGAACGTGGCGGCGCAAATGAGCGACCCAGGCTCTTTGTGGCACGCGATGCGCAAGATGATTGCCGAGCGCAAAAAGATGACCGCCTTTGGCTGCGGCGGTTTGGAATTTGTGGAGACTGAAAACCAGGGCGTGCTGGCCTTCATCCGTAGCTGTCGCGGTGAGGCCGTGCTGGCGGCGCATAACCTCTCTGGCGAACAGCAAGAGGTGTGGCTCAACCTCCCCAATTGGCAGGGGGCCAAGGTTCATGATATCCTGGCGGGGAAAGATCACCCGGATGTGTGGCAGGATGCTTCCCCGATCCACCTGGAGCCATTCGGGTACGTTTGGCTGCGGCTGGGCTAGCATTTGGGTCAATGCAGGCAGGACGAGCGTGGCAGAATGCAAAAAATAGGCAATGTTTCGTACCTGGCGCTGTTGCATAACCAGATTGATATTACCCGGGTTCCCTTCAGCGACCGAGGCTCTCGCCTTCTGGCCTATCAGGTGCCGGAACAGAGCCGCTTGTTGGTCAAACTGGCTGAGCGTCTGACTGGAATTGAGATGGGCCTGAGTGGGGTTCCCTTTATCACTGATCTGTGTTTGGTGGACGAAACCGGCAAGGAGCTTGCATTTAAGGCGGAGACCGCAGCAGATGTGCTCCATTTCTACACCGGCATAGGGGAGTTCCACCTGGCTTTCCAGGATCAACACACGCTGTGTTTTGGTCTGCCTGCCCACGCTCGGGTGGGGCTGCGCTTTGGCATTTCTCTTGAATCCTGGCAGAATACCGGCAACGGCGGCGAAGTGAAAGCGGTCCGCCACCTGGCGTATACGACGAATGGCAGGGTCATCCAAAACAGCTTGGCGTCCGATTCGGGTGGGGCGGAGATCACATTCATTGTGCAATCGGGCGAGGACAGCGCGATTGCGATGCAGATCAGCGCCCATCGAAGCGCCCGGTGCGAGGTGCTGCCTTTTTCTCAGGTAGCTGCTTTGGCTCAGGAGCGCTGGTCCAAATGGTTTGAAAAGGTGCCGCCTGTTTCTGCGACTTACCAGAGTAAGTATGCCTACGCCTGGTGGGTGATGGCGAACAACCTGATCAGCCCGTTGGGCAAAGTGGCCTATGAAGCCATGATGCCCTCGAAGGTCTCTTATATTGGCCTGTGGCTATGGGACAGCGCCATGCATGCCCTGGCCTACCGGCACGTGGACCCGGAATTGGCGCGTAACCAGATCCGGACGTTTTTGGCTTGCCAATTACCCGATGGGATGCTGCCGGATGCGATCTATGACGAAGGGGTTGTGTCCGAGATCAGCCACCCGATCCCGGGCAGGGTTACCAAGCCGCCGATCTTAGCCTGGGCTGCGCTCAAGCTGCACGAGACCGCACCGGATCTGGATTTTCTGCGGGAAATCTACGCTCCCCTGGTGCGGTGGAACGAGTGGTGGTTCCGCTTGAATGATGATGATTCTGATGGGTTGGCACAGTATAACCACCCTTATTCATCCGGCCTGGACGACAACCCCTTATGGGATTACGGCATGCCGGTTGAAGCGCCGGATTTGAACACCTATCTCTATCTGCAAATGAGGTCATTGGCTGCCATGGCAGATGCGCTGGGTAAGCCCGTGGAAGGGGGAGAGTGGCGGCGGCGCGCCTCGGCGGTGGTGCGGCGGATGATGGAAGATTTCTGGGACGAAGAGGCGGGGGTATTCCGGGCTTACCATGATAAGCAACCCATCCCAGTGATCACGCCGTTTAATCTGTATCCGTTATGGACAGGGAATCTGCCTGGGCAGGTCCAAGAGCGCCTGGTGGCCCATTTGCGCAACCCGGAGATGTTTGGGGGCGAGTATATGCTGCCCACTGTGGCGCGCAACGACCCGCATTACAGTTCGTCCACGATGTGGCGTGGGCCGGTGTGGGCGAACATCAATTACTTTTTCATTGAGGCGCTGCGGCAAGCCAACGAGGGCGAATTGGCCAGACAGCTGCGGGATAAAACGCTCCAACTGTTGATGCGGCACCCGGGCCTGTGGGAATACTATGATTCGCAGACTGGTTATCCACCACCCAGGGCGGCGGGCGCGTTTGGGTGGACGGCGGCTGTGTTCATCGAACTGGCCTTGCAGGTCAGCGCGGACGAGCTTCTATAACCTAAAAACCAGGCTCAGGGCAAGCTGACGCAGCGAAAACCGCGCGTACTGTCCCCGTAATCGACGGAGCCGCGGCCGCGGGCTGTCAGGCGCAGATCGAAGGGGTTGGCATACCATGAGCCGCCCCGCAGCACACGGTGCTGCCCGCTGGCTGAGCCGGTGGGGTCGGTAACGGCGTCTCGAGGATAGAGCCAGTACCAGTCCGCGGTCCACTCCCACAGGTTGCCAGCCATATCGTACAGACCGTAGCCGTTAGGGGCGAAGCTGCCCACATCAGCCGTACCTCCGCTGCACTCGGCGAACTGGGCGCCATTGACCGCGCCAGGGGTGCAGACCGGGGTTTCATTGCCCCAGGGGTAATCCATGCCCTCCAGCCCGCCGCGAGCGGCATATTCCCACTCAGATTCGCTGGGCAGCCTGCCGCCGCGCCAGTTGCAGTAGGCCTGGGCACCAAACCAGGTGATCTCGGCGACCGGGCGGTTGGCATAGCCCTCGTCTGCCTGGAAGCTGCCGTCACTTTGGTGAATGCGCACATCGTCATCCGTAACTTCCAGCCAGGTGTCGCCGCCTTCGGTCTGGTTGCCCGCGTTATTCAGGAAGGCGGCGAAGCGAGCGTTGGTCACCTCGTAGATATCCATGTAGAAGGCCTGGCTGAGGGTTACCGTGTGCACCGGGCTTTCATCATCATAGCCGCTGAGGCTGCCCATCTGGAAGGTGCCCGCCGGGATGAGCGCCATCTCCACGCCCTGGGCGTCTGTGATGAGGCTGGGGAAGGGAGTCTCGGTGGGGGTGTAGAGCGGCGTGGGCGTGGGCGTGATTGTGGGCACAAGGCTGGGCGTGGCGCTGGGCGCCGGGGTGTTGGTAGGCAGCGGGGTATTGCTGGGCAGAGGGGCTGCCTCGGTGGTGGCTGCCAGGGTTGGCAGGGGGGCGCTGGGGGTGGGTGAAGCGGTGGGTTGGCTGCACGCAGCCAGGGCGAAGCTCAAGAGCACGAAGAAAAGGATTTGAACAGGTTTCATCTGGTTGTTTTGTCCGATTTTTCGCAAGGCCAGTGGAGGCCGGCGGAGTATCGCCTGATTCTAGCACACATTGGGGAAAACACGCCTGGGGGTTAAACGAAGCAGGATGGGGGTCCAGCCCATCCTGCTCGTAGAGAGGAGATGTGTATTAATGTTTCCCCGCCAAAAGCGGCCTATAATGTTTATACAACCTTTTCTTTCGACCACTGCAAGGAGGTGAATGATGAAGCGCAAAGTGTGCTTTTGGCTGTGCCTTTCCCTCTTGCTCGTGAGCTGCCTGACGGCGGCGGGCGGCTCGCCGGTACCGTCAGGCATTCCAAGCCAACCAGAAGGCAGCCTTGTCCCTTCCAGTCAGGCCGCGCCGGAGACAGTCCAGGGCGTCACCTATTACGTGCGCATGGATGGCGGCAATACCACGCAGTGCACCGGGCTGGTGGATGCGCCCTATCCGGGCAGCGGTACGGGCCAGCCCTGCGCCTGGAATCATCCTTTCCAGGCTTTGCCCCCCTATGGTACGGCGCACATTGCCGGAGGCGATACCCTGATCATCGGGGCGGGAAATTACAGTATGGGTTATGGCGCGCCCGGTGCGGAGGCCTGCGATGCCACGGCCTCCTATGAGTGCGTGATGCCGCCCATCCCCAGCGGCTCCAGCCCGGCGAACCCTACGCGCATCCTGGGGCGAGGCTGGGAATCTGGCTGCACCAATCCGCCTCAACTTTGGGGCACGGAGCGGGCCGATTACATCCTCAACCTCACCGATGCCAGCAACATCGAGATCGGCTGCATGGAGATCACCGACCACTCCGGCTGCATTGAGTCGCACTCCGGCACCCTGGAGTGCGAGCGGGACACTTCTCCCTACGGCGAATGGGCGGCAATTGGTGTGTATGCTGAAGATTCAAGCAGTGTATACCTGCATGATCTGAATATCCACGGCCTGGCGCATGGGGGGGTGCTTGCGGGGCGGCTGACGAACTGGGTGGTGGAGGATGTGCGCATAGCCGCAAACGGCTGGGCAGGTTGGGATGGCGACCTGTGGGACTCGGGCAGCGATTCGAACTCCGGGGATATGATCTTCCGGCGGGTGACGGTGGAATGGAACGGCTGCGGCGAGACTTTCCCCGATCAGCAATTGGGCGGCTGTTGGGGGCAGATCGCCGGGGGTTACGGCGACGGCGTGGCAACCGGGCACAGCGGGGGCAACTGGCTGGTGGAAGACTCGGTCATTCGCTATAACACCTCCGACGGCCTGGACTTTCTGTATATCGATGAGGTGGGTTCTTCTGTTACCATCCGCCGCACCCTGTCGGCAGGCAATGCCGGTAACCAGGTGAAAACTTACCGCGGGCCGTTCCTGATCGAAAACTCGATCCTTATTGGCAACTGCGGCTTCTTTCACGGCTCGCCCTACATCTGGGTGGAAGATTTCGATGGCGATAGTATCCCGGATGACAGTGTGGATAACTGCCGCGCCCTGGGCACCGCGCTGGAGATTGGCGTGACGGAGGGCGACCAGGTAACCGTGATCAACAACACCCTCACCAGCGAGGGAGACTGCCTGGTGGTGGCGGAATGCACCGAGAGCTGCAACGGCAGCGAGCAGGTGCTGCTGCGCAATAACCTGTTCCAGGGCCAGGTGGATTTCCTGCAACCGTTTGAGAACACCTGCCTGGTTTACCAGGAAACTTTTCCCGACGATCCCTTTGATGTGGATTATTCGGTTATCAATGGCGTGAAAAATGATGCCTGCCCCGGTGCGCACGATCTTTGCGCTGTGACCTTGGGAGTGGTCAACAGCAGTGTGGATAGCTTCGACGCACACCTGCTGCCTGGCAGTCCGGCGATCAACGCTGGTTTGGTGGGTGTGGCCCCCATGGTTGATTTCGATGGTTTCTCACGCGATATGCAACCGGACATCGGAGCGTATGAGTTTGGGGCGCTCCCGCCGCCGGTGAGCAGGTTCTTTTTGCCAATGATGCAGAGGCATTAGTGGTAGGGTGAACTTTTAATTGTGACCGGGCCAGGTTCAGGCTTTTCCTTTGGTGAGACGCTGAACCTCGATAATCGCGGCATCGTCGGCAATCATCATCAGGGTGTCGCCGGTCAGCAGCACGGTATCGCCGCGGGCGATCAGCATTTGGTCGCCGCGCCGTAGGCTGGCGATCACTGCGTTCTGCGGCCAGTTTAGTTCGCGCACCCTTTTTTCCTCGCATGAGGAACCTTTTTCTACAACGATTTCCTGCACGTCCACGCGCCCACGTTTGGCTTTCAGACGCTGGGGTAGAGAATCGCCGGGAACGAACCAGAAGGCATCTCCTCCGTTGGTGATCGTGGCGTCAATTTCTGCCGCCAGGTTTTCGTACACCTCGTTTGAAATCACACCGTCCTGCAGCAAACCCATAAAAGCGCTGCGCTGCGCCCGCAGGATTTCGCGGCGGGCGATATCCATCTCTTCCGCCTCTAATGTGGGTGCTGAGCGCAGCGATTCGCGCACCGCTTCCGCTAGCAGCGCGAGTTGTTCTTGCAGTTTGGGGCGCAGTGTTTCCCAGGTGTAGGTAGAAAGCAGTCCTTCGCGGTAACGCCGCTCCAGGTGGCTTTCGGCAGAGCGTAAAGCGGTTAAGCGGGCATGTCGTTTTTCGTATTCAACCTGTTCGGGGTTGCGTAAAACAATCCCCAGGCGGCGAATGAGCGGCTTTAGCGTTGGTGCCTGCACCAAGAGGGTGAATAAAACCACTCCAAACGCCATGGTGCGCAGCAACGACCGGTCTGGGCCAAAAGAATCCGGCAGGCTGAGCGCCAGTGCCAGGCTGAGCGCGCCGCGTAATCCGCCCCAGGCTAACACATGCTGCCAGCGCAGCGACACCGGCTCTGTCAGCCGGCGCGTCAGCAGGCTGAGTCCATAAACCACGATCACGCGTGCCAGGATCACGGCTCCAATTGCCCAGGCAATGGGTTGCCAGGCCTGCAGCAGCGCCGGAATATCCACCTCCAGGCCGATCAGCAGAAACACCAGGCTGTTGGCCAGGAAAGCCACGTACTCCCAGAAATTGAACAATACAATGCGTGTGGTGGGGCTCATCCCCTGCGGCCCCAGATTGCCATTGATCAATCCTGCTGCCACCACCGCCAGAACGCCGCTGAAGTGCAGTTGTTCGGCAATCAGGTAAGAGCCAAAGGCTAACACTGTGGTCAGAGTGGTTTCGATCAGATAATCATCGATCCGGGCGATCAGGCGCGAAATGGCCCAACCCAAGACCAGCCCAACGACGATGCCGCCCACTGAAATGCGCATAAAATCGAGCGCACTCACCGCCAGGTTGAACTTGCCGGTAGCAACGATCACCAACATCAGGTTGAACAGCACCAATGCCGTGCCGTCGTTCAGCAGGCTCTCGCCTTCCACCAAGGCCGCCAGGCGCTTGGGCACACCCAACATGCGGAAAAGCGAGACCACAGCAACTGGATCGGTGGCGGCAATCAGAGCGCCGAAGGTCAGCGCAACAGGCAAGGTCAGTCCCGCGCCGACGGAAACGATGCCGCCCACAATCAGCATGGTCAGGATCACGCCCGGCACCGCCAACAGCAGGATGGCGCCCATATTCCGTCTCAGTTCGTTAAAATTCAAGTGAAAGGCTGCTTCAAAAACCAGAGGCGGAACGAACAGCGCCAGGATCAACTCGGGGGTTAATGCGATGTTGAGTTGAGATTGCGCCGTCAATAGCAGCCCAACGAGCACCAGCGCTACGGTGTACGGCACTTGCAAGCGGCGCACAATGATGGCGACGAGTGAAGCGATCAGCAGGAGTTCAATGATCAGGGTTTCAGTGTGCAGGAATTGTTCCATAGGGGTGGTATTCTAAACGACGAATTTTGCGAGTATTGAATAAACAAGCACTCGCAAGCAACTATAATCCATTTTACAGCACGGTGCAATTCTTGTGTAGATTGCAGTGCGCGTTTGCAGCATTGGCGACCTCGTCAAGCCGCGCGTGTACATTGACAGGCATCGTCTCAGTTGTGTACGTTTTAGGAGCCTCTGGCGTTCAAAGGCATTCCTCTATGCCCAGGTTGCAAGCTTTAGCTTGCAACCTGGGTGCCTCACATAATGCGCCAACACGTTTTGTTTTCTTACCGCCGCACTACCATGGGCAGGTAGATGGCCTGGATGCCACCACTTTCCAGGCCGATCTTAACCACGACGGCGTGCTGAGAGCCAAAGTAAGCGTATCCGGCGTCTGGATCGATCACTGCAGAGAGAAAGTCGCATTCTGGGTAGATCAGAGACAGCGCGCCAGCGTGTGTCAAGTCAGCCAGCTTTACCCGGACGATGCTGCAGCTGGTGACGTAAGTGCCAAAGTAGGCATATCCCCCAACCGGGTCGATCACCGCGGATGCGACGAGGTCTTCATCATCATTCAGAGTCAGCGCACCAGTGCGAGTGAAAGTAGCCAGATCGACCTGGACGATGCTGCTGGGGTAGGTATAGGTGCTGAAATAGGCGTACCCGGCGTCCGGGTCGATCACACTGGTGAAGAGTTCATTTTCTCCGGCGTTCAGTGTCAGTGCATCGGTGCGGGTAAAGTCGCTCAGTTTTATCTTGACCACAATGCCGGGGTCTGTGTTCGTGCCAAAGTAGGCGTACCCGCCAGCCGGGTCGATCACCGCTGAACGAGGATCATTTTCCCCGGTGTTCAGCGTCAGCGCGCCAGCGCGGGTGAAAGTAGCCAGATCCACCCGAATGACGATGCCAGGGGAAGTATAAGTGCTGAAATAGGCATACCCTCCGGAAGGGTCAATTGCTGCACTTCTGGCGCGATTTTCCCCGGCGTTGAATGTCAGTGCGCCAGCGTGGGTGAAGGTGTCCAGATCAACCCTTACGACAATACCGGGGTGGGTGCTCATTCCAAAATAGGCGTACCCATCGTCCGGGTCGATGACCGCAGATATGCAGTAGCTTTCTCCAGCGTTCAGTGTCAGCGCGCCGACTCGGGTAAATGTATCCAGGTTTACCTTGACCACAATGCCAGGGTTGGCTTGAACGCCAAAGTATGCATAGCCGTTAGCCGGGTCGATCACTGCGGAGGTGAGGCTGGTTTCTCCAGTGTTCAATGTCAGCGCGTCTATGCGCGAGAAAGCATCCGGGATTTTTGCGCCCAACCCGGTCATTGGCCCGGCGGTCATCAGGTCGGCGGTGGCTGCACCGGTGTACTCGACGCTGTTGGGGCGGTAGGTGGTTGTATCCAGCAGGCCGTCTCCCCACAGGGGCTGGCCGCTGCCCGATAAGTTCAGCTTGCCGTTGGCCCCCATCTGCACCACGCCCGGGGCGGCGATTTCTAGTGTGATCACGTTCATCGTCGCATTTGCCGGGGTGACCAAGGCCCCGCCGCGCACGTAGGCCGCGCCGCTAATCTCAAGCCCTGCTTTTCCTCCCCGCAGCGTGCCGCCAGCCATCTCCAGGTTGCCTTGCACCCATAGAGAACGCTCGAGGATCAGTGTGCCGGTGTAGTCTGCATCCAGGGTGAGCCCCCCGATCACGCCGCTAAATGCAGCATCCACCCGGGCACTGGAGGTAGGGCCGCTCAGGCGAACCGTATTTGCTGATCCGGGCACGCGCCCCCCGGACCAGTTCTGCGGGTTGCTCCAGGCGCCGTCGCCAGCGGCGCCGCTCCAGGTGATCTCTTGCTCCTTATCTGCGCTCGGTGGCGGCGCACCTGGGGCCGATGAAGCTGTAGCCATACCGAATGAGACAATCAAGAGCACTGCTGAAACCAACATGACGATAGCTGCCAAGATTCTGCGGTTCATTGCGAGAACTCCTTTCTCTTTTGACGGTGGTTGATTCCTGCCAGGCAGGCCTGGATAACTTTCCTCGTTCAATCTTTTGCTTGTTCAAGAATTGTTCTCTACTGCCGTTTTCTTTGCTTACTCTGTTATTTTGACTTTCTGCCCAAAAAAGCCCCTTCTCTATGGGTTATCTGAGCGGGGAAAATACCCTCCTGGGTTGAGCGTACATCCTCGATGGACAGGAAGGCGTGTGGGTGGGTCTGGTGGATGATCCCCATTACGGTGGGGATGTTTTTGCGTTTGACCACGGTGTAGATCAGTTTCACCGGGCCGTTGGCGCCCTGCCCATCCACTTGGGTCAAGCCGTAGCCGGCCACATGCAGGTTTTTGGTCAACCCCTCGGCCCCGTTTGCGATGATGATCCGTATGATCTGTGTACCGATCGCCAGGCGGTCCTCAATGAACATTCCCACAAAGTTGCCCGCCGCAAAGCCAGCCGCATAAGCAAAATAGGCGATGATGTTATTGGCACTGTGCACAATTTGGGAGACCATGGCAATCCAGATAAAAACTTCGATAAAGCCCAGTAGGGGGGCCAGGTACTTCTTGCCACGCGAAATGTAGATGATGCGCATGGTACCCAGGGTCACGTCAATCACCCGGGCCAAGAACACCAGCAGCGGTAGAACCAACCAAATGTATAGGTTCGAATCCACAAAGCTCATTTTCCACCTCCAGCCCTGATTTGTTGGGGAGCCAACGGCTCTTTTGTTATTTGTCTTTCTCCTGGCAAGATGAGCCAAATATTGGGTGACGCTGGGCAGCCAGGTTGACAAACAGGCTGCCCAGCATGCCATAAGATATACCGACCAATTCGGCTCCCAGGGCAAAGCTGGTATCTGCGCTAATGTCGGGGTTTGGGTTAACATCCAACATGTAGAAGATTCCATCTTGCAGGCGCACATCCATGCGCGCATAATCCCGGCAGCCAGTCGTCCGGTAAGCGGCGATCACGATTTGTTCTAATTGTTTCATCTGCTCTTTGGGCAGTTCCACCTGCATCCTGGGTGCGGTTAATTTGAACGCCAGCGAGGTTGGGTCGACGTTGGATTCATATGTGCATAATCGGTCATGGATATCGGAGAAGGATGAATAATCAATCTCGCCAGGCGGAAGCACATGCAACTGCCCGTTGCCAATTACGCCCACATGAAATTCTCGGCTGTCAATGAAATTCTCAACCAGGGCGGGCTGATGGAGTGTATCCAAAACATATTGAATCCGCTGCACCAACTCTGTGGTGGATAGGACGACCGATTCGCGGGTGATGCCATAGCTGCAATGAGAAAAGGCCGCTTTGACAATAGCAGGGAAATGATCCCAGCGTACATTGTGAGGCGAGTCGAACACCTGCCAGGCCGGGGTTGGTATCCCTCGTTCCTGCAGCAGATGCTTAACCTGGCTTTTGTTCTCGCTGAGCGAGATGGCGCGTGAATCTGTGCCCGTAAAGGTGAAACCCATCCGTTCCAAGGTCTGGGCTACCTGCGATTCGCTATGGGGCACGCCCGGAAATTCCTCACACCAGTTCAAAATCAGATATTCGTCTGGACAGATATCCTGCAGAGCTGTTTGCAAATCGGCGGATTGGATCGATAATTTTTCAACCGGATGTCCAACATCGGCCAGCGCCTGAGCTAACTGGCGCGCCGAATCTTCTCTGACGGTGACATCTTGCAATGGCCAAGAAGGATCTACATCATAGATCAGAACAACGGGCAGATCTGTGCGGCAATGGCGAAAATGCATTATTCCCGCACGCCTTCGTTGACGTAGCGCGTCAGCTCGCTCACACTCAGGTCGCCGATGCCCAGCTTATCCACCGTGCGCCCGCGTTTCCAGTAGTCCGTACGGTGGGCGATGCAGGCCAGGCGGATGATGCTGTCCATGCCGCGCACCGAGACGCCAAAGCGCTGCCCCAGCGAGGCGATGGGCACCATGCTCATCGGCACATCCTCGAAGATATAACGGTGGGCGAGTGTGCTGGGGGCTTTGATGCCGTAATAGCCCGGCTGGTTCTGGATGGCCTCGTGCAGGTCTACGCCGGTGGTGTTGTAAGCCATTTCCAGCCATTCCAGGGCGGTACGGGCGCGCAAGCCCAGTGCAGAAGCCACCGTCACTCGCTCGCGGTCCAGCACCTCCAGTACGCGGGCCACGGAGGGGGTTACGCCATCGATGTAGAACTGGTAGTCGCCGTGTGTGGCCTCGATCCAGCCAGCGTTGAGCAGCGTCAAAGCGGGATGGAAGATGGCGCCCATGTTATTCATTCCGGTGTTCAGCACATTGCCGCCGTCAATGAACTGTGGATAAGCCTGGTTGATCTTTTGGAGCACATTACCTGTGCGGATGGCGGGCAAGGCTGCCAGGGGGACAGCTTCTTTGATGCGGAAGATGCGTGCCTGGGCCGGGCCATCGGTACGCGAGGCGTAAATAAAGGTCTCGGCTTCGGCAAGGGTGATATCAGCCGTGCAGCCGTTATCGCGGATCACTTTGTCAAACTCCAGCGCCCCGCAGGTGCGGCCGGGATGCAGCACTACGATCTGCCCTTCCCGCAAGTGGGGGGCAGCTGCTTTGGCTACGTCGGCATGGGCAGAAGATGGCAGTACCACCATGATCATCTCGGCATCTTTAAGTGCCTCTTCCATATCCGATGTGACCAGGGCTATTTTTGCAAAGCCGTGTGGTCCGCCTTCGGGGCTTTCGACTTCAATTCCACCGCGTTTTTTGATCACCTCAATGTGGCTGAATGTGCGGTTCCACAATGTAACATTGAAACCCATCAATGACAGGTGAGCAGCCATGGCCTTTCCGCCGTGTCCGGCGCCAAGCACAGTATAGCAAGTGTTGATTGTCATTCGATATCCTCCAGAAATAAAGACTCTAGGCGTTCTTTTTCGATAAGTGGTGCACCCGCCGGGTTGGTTGCCAGGCAGGCGCCTTGCATGATGCGGGTGGAGACTCGCCCGCGCCCAAAAGGATTGTTGCGCAGTTGGGGCGCGTCCAATATTCCGCTGGTGACGGTGCGAGTCAGGGTGGTGGGGTCGGCGAGGGGGTGATCCACACTGGGATCGGCCAGGCTGGCGATGGATTGCAGCGTAAGCTGTGCTTCAGCCACGAGCGCGGCCCGGCGCGCCTGCACAGCTGAGTCGGCAGTCATATCGGGCTGCCCGGCCAGGGCGTTTTCAATCGCCCGGCGCGCCAGTTTGCTGGCGGCGATCACATCTTCGGCGGTGGCGGCATGGTGCGCCTCGGTGTGCCCAACCACATGAACGATGTGCGGCTTGAGCGCCATCTGCAAGTACACACTGGCCGCCAGGTGGGCACGCGCCGACTCTGGGTCAAGCGGGTAGCTCAACAAGCCGGTGCGGGTCTGCCGCCAGATGCGGAAGTCCGGCCCAGCCAGCGGCTCGATCAGATCCAGCACCGCCAGCATTTTAGCCAGGTCCATGGCATCAGAAAGGCCCGGTGGGCTGTTGAACATCAGTTGGGCAATGTAATCCTTTACTCCGCAGGCACGTGCATTGTATGCCGCCAGGTAAGCTGAAACGACAAAAACCACATCGGGGGCGTCGCGCATGCCCCAGTGGTGCGGCTCGTTCAGCTCCACCGGGATGCCCCGGCTGCCGTAGAAGGCCATCACCTGCTGGTGCTCGCGGATCGAGCCTTCCAGATCCCACGGCCCGCGCCCATCCATCTGGTTGAACCAAAAGAGCGGGATGGCGCACCAGGCAATGTGGATCGTTTCCACATACATCTCTGCCAGGCGGATGAAGTCATCGGTGCCTGAGTAGGTGCGCAGCAGGGGATAGTTGCCACGCCGGCTGGCAGCATACAGCGCCCGGTAATCCTCGGCGGAGCGCACCGGCACGCCCCCGGCTCCAGTGCGGCGCGGGTCTTGCCGCTCGGGGTGGTAGAAATTCTCCTGGGCATCCTGGTCGATGCCCAGGGAGATGACATCCAAGGCCCCCGCATCGGAGATCTGCTCAATGCCGCGCAGGGTCGCCTGCATGGTTGGCAGGCCGAAGTGGTGGCGGATGAGCGGGAAGGGGGCTTTCCAGGCGATGCGCTCTACGGTGGTGTGGGGGAAATCGGTCTCGGTAGGGCTTGCCGCGCTTTGCCCTTTGAGATAAGCCAGCACGGCCTCGGGCGGCTCGCTGCCATCGAAGACGCGCTCGAAGAAACCCAGCGCCTGGGCGCGTTCGGCTACCGGCGGTGTACCACCAAAGGCGAAGCGCACCCCGGCCTCGTGCAGGTCTGATGCGGCCTCGGCAAATTCGCCCAGCAGGCGCTCGCCGGTTTCGGGGGTCAGACGGTAAGAGACGCCCACCAGATCGGCTTTCTCTCGCCGGGCGGTCTCTAACACCTGTGCAATGGGCACGGCTGGGCCAAGAAACACCGTGCGCCAACCAGCCGCCTCAGCCAGGCGCAGAAAGTTGCTGATCCCGGCAACGTGCACACATTCACCCAGGGCGGCGGCGATCACAGTTTTCATACGAACAACTCCTTTTCAAAACGATCTGGGAAACGGCGAAGAAATAGCCCCGGCAAAGGGGCGGCGATCCATTACTCGCCGACGGTTGATTGGCGGATCTCTAGCACTGGCTCGATCTGAACGTATTTTTCCGGTAGCGGCTTCCTGGCGATCTGATCTGCCAGCATCTGCACCAGACAGCGCGCCATCTGGTACACGGGTTGGTTGATGGTGGTGAGTGGGGGCTGGGTATGCTCAAAACCCGCAATGCCATCGAATCCGGTCACAGCCAGTTCCTTACCAACCGTCCGGCCGCGCTGGCGGGCAATGTGCAGCACGCCCATGGCGGTCATGTCATCCACGCAGGCAATGGCGGTAGGTGGTTTGGGCAGGTTGAGCAGGTGCTCTCCGGCGCGGTAACCGCCCTCGCTGGTCAGGTCGCCTTCCAGCACCAGGCTGGCGTCGTAGGCCAGGTTGTGCTGCGCCAATCCATCGCGGTAGCCTGCTAACCGGTCGGCCTGGATCTTCAAATTGGGCGATGCGCCGATGTAGGCAATGCGCTGGTGTCCCAAAGAAACCAGGTGATCAAGCAGTTTTTTGAACCATAGGCGCCCGTTTACTTCAACCGATGGGTAATCACAAGAATCGAGCGAGCGCTCCAGGGTCACAAAGGGAAATTGGGCTCGCGCCAGGTACTGCACGCGCCAGTCGTTTAACTGTATGCGGTTGAGCACCACGCCGTCTACCTTCCGACCATGCGTCCAGCGCTCATAAGCCTGGTGTTCAGCCGAACTGCCGGGAGGCGCTGTGGACACGAGCAGATCAAAACCGTGCATGGAGGCCTCATCGCCAAGGCCGGCGATAAATTCTGCAAAGAACGGATCAGAGAAGCGCGGCTGATCCGCAGGCAGGATGTAGCCGATCGTATCGGAGCGCTTGCGGCGGAGCTGGCGCGCGGCCTGATTGGGCACATAGCCCATCTCGTGGGCGGTTTGGATAACTAAATGACGGGTTTCTTCAGAAACATCATCATACCCATCTATGGCGCGCGAAACGGTGGTGATGGATAAATTCAAACGCCGGGCCACATCTTTGATGGTGATGCTCATCTAAGGTTCCGTTCCCAAAACGATTTAGGTGATTTTATTCTATCCCAAAACGTTTTGGGGGTCAAGAATGAGCTGTTTCGGACCACCAAAATCCATGTGGATGGCAAGCGGGTGAAGATTGCTCAGGCGATCAAATTGATGGCGAAGAAAACGATCTCGCGCATGGTGTAGCGATCGATGACGGTGTGGGTGAACTGGCCTTCCAGCATAAGCTGAGTGAGGCCGTGCACCTGACCCCAGATGGCCGCGGCGACAAGTTCCGGTGAGGCTGGGCGCAGGCTGCCAGCGGCTTGCGCGGCCTGGACGGCAGTGACGACGCGCGCTAAAGTGCGGTGAGAGACCTCGATAAAGGCGGGGTAATCCAGTTCTTTTTCGAGGACGCCAGAAAACATGAGTTTGAAGACGCCGGTGTTGTGGATGGCGAACTGAACGTAGGCCCAGGTGCCTTCGACCAGTTGCTGCCGGGGATCCTCAGGGTAGAGGGAGGCGGCTGCCTCGAGGGCGGCATCCAGTTGCCTGAAACCCTCGGTGGAAATGGCGGCGATGAGGGCTTGTTTGTCGGCGAAATGGGCGTAGGGGGCAGAATGGCTGACGCCAGCGCGTTTGGCCACGGCGCGCAAGCTGAGACCGCTCAAGCCTTCTTGGGCGAGGATCTCGATGCCCGCGGCGATGAGGGCATTCTTGAGGTCACCGTGATGGTATTTTTTACCTGGCATGCCCCAATCTTACGCTAAAATCTTGACATCGTCAAGTTGCCGCGGTAGAATCTAGACAATGTCTATATCGAAAGGAGTACGCATGGGCAAGAATATCCAACGGACTGTGCATATCATTGGGGTGGTGGTTTCGCACATTGTGAATACGCCCTTTGTGGCAGGCGGAGCGATCACGCTGCTGCTGTTCAGCCTACGGCCGGACGTGCCGCAACGTTTGTTGGGATGGGGGTTGTCTCTCGTTTTTCTGACGGTAGTGCCGGCGTTGAGCCTGCTGTTCTATATTCCGCGGCGCAACGAGCCGTGGAGCTCAACGGAAAAGCGGCAGCGGGTGATGAGTTTTGTATTCATGGCTTCGAGTTACCCGGTTGGATATGTGCTGCTGAAAATCTTCCATGCGCCGCCTATCTTTGAGGCGGTGATGATGTCTTATGTGATGGTGGTGTTGGGGCTGATCTTGATCAACCTGTTCTTCAAGGCCAGCGGGCACGCTGCCGGGGTGGCGGGGCCGGTCAGCGCGATGATCTACCTGTATGGTCTGATTGCCACGCCATTAATCGCATTGATCCCGCTGACGATGTGGGCGCGGGTGAAAACAAAGGGGCATACGCTGTCGCAGACTATCGTGGGGTCCATTCTATCGGCGCTCATCACGGTGGTGGTGCTGATCGTGTATGGGTTTGCTCCGGGGGGATTCTAAGTGTTTGCTCGGGGTGGGGCTGTGGAAAGTGTGCGCTTCACCTCACTGGTTTGATCGCATCACCGATTTCAAGCGATTGAGTTTACAGGCGGCCGGATGTCAAAACATCCGGCCGCTTGCTTTCATTTGATCATGTTCTTGTTACCATATCAGGATGTTGGTAGGGTGATTTATGGGATGTCCTTCCTCCAATTCGGCGGGAAACTTAGGTATAATCAGGCCAATCGAGCCATTGGCATAAAAAAGGCGTCTGGGGGGCTGTTCAGGCGTTGCAGCCCGCGGGCGTCCAAGCAGGCTCGGATTCCATCCACGCCAGCGTTGAACCTGTTTTCGGCGCTGAATAAACAAAATGGCGCACAATTGCCAGAATCCATAACCATTCATGCAGGATAGGAGAATCAGGAGATATGATGAGTGAAACTGTAAAGAAGCCCAAGTACAAAATCGCCTGGTTGCCGGGCGACGGCATTGGTGTCGATGTTTTGGATGCAACCAAGATCGTGCTGGACAAGCTGCAACTGGATGCAGAATATCTCCACGGCGATATCGGTTGGGAGTTCTGGTGCAAGGAAGGGGATGCTTTCCCGGCCCGCACCATTGACCTGCTGAAGAATGTGGATGCAGCTATGTTTGGAGCGATCACCTCCAAGCCGGTGAAGGCCGCCGAAGCGGAACTGGTGCCGGAACTGAAAGGTAAGGGATTAATATACCGCTCCCCGATCGTGCGCATGCGCCAACTGTTCGACCTGTACATCTGCCTGCGCCCGTGCAAGGCTTACCCAGGTAACCCGCTGAATTACAAGGATGATATCGATATCGTGGTGTTCCGCGAGAATACTGAAGACCTGTACTCGGGGGTGGAGTTCAACCCGGTGCCGCAGGAACTGGCAGATGTTCTGAGTAGAGTATCCAAGCCGTTCGCAGCCTTCAAAGATCTTCCCGTGGACCAGTATGCCATTTCAAGCAAGATCGTGACGCGCAAAGGCTCCGAGCGCATCATCCGGGCGGCGTTCGAGTATGCGCGCAAGTATGGGCGCAAGAAGGTCACCGTGATCCACAAGGCCAACGTGGTGCGAGCCACCGAGGGCATGTTCCTGGATATTGCCAAGGAAATTGCCAAGGAGTATCCTGAGATCGCCATGGATGACGCCAATGTGGATGCCATCTGCATGTGGCTGGTGAAAAACCCGAAGAATTACGATGTGATGGTGGCGACCAATATGTTCGGCGACATCATCTCAGACCTGGCTGCCCAACTGGTGGGCGGGCTGGGCTTTGGCTGTTCGGGCAATATCGGCGCCAAACTGGCGGTCTTTGAACCGAGCCACGGCTCTGCGCCCAAGTATGCGGGCTTGTATAAGGTGAATCCCATCGCTACCATCCTTTCAACGAAGATGATGCTGGAATGGCTGGGCGAGATCGAGAAGGCCGCTGCGCTGGAGCAGGCAACTGCAGCGGTGATCCAGGAAGGCAAAGTGCGCACCTACGATATGGGCGGCGCGGATACCACCCTGCAGATGGGCGAAGCCATTGCCGCAAAGCTGTAGGAGCCTGGCAATGGACAAGATCATCATTCATGAAGTGGGGCTGCGCGACGGGCTGCAGGCCGAGAAGGTGACCGTTCCGAGCGAGGAAAAAATCCGCTGGATCGAGGGTCTGTTCGCTTCGGGTGTTGAGATCATCCAGATCGGGTCTTTTGTTCATCCCGAAAAAGTGCCTCAGATGGCCGATACCGATGCGCTGTTTGCCCATTTCAGCGCGCACAAGCCGGTGCATGTCACGCTATCTGGCCTGGTTTTAAATGAGCGCGGCCTGGAGCGCGGCCTGGCTTGCGGGGTGGAGATGTTTTGCATGGGCGTCTCTGCCAGCGAAACGCATAGCCAGAAGAATACTGGCATGACCAGCAGCGAGGCGCAAACACGCATCATTCAGATGGCGAAACAGGCCGTTTCGGCTGGCAAAGCGGTGCAGTGCTCGGTGCAATCTGCCTTTGGCTGCGGCTATGAAGGCCCCATCGCCCAAGAGAAGGTGTTGCAGATCGTTGCCGCTTATCTGGAGGCGGGGATGACCAATATCAGCCTGGCTGACACGGCCGGGCATGCCAATCCCGCCCAGGTGGAAGATCTATACGGGGCGATCCGCCAGATGGACGCGGGGACGAAACTGGCCTGCCATTTCCATAACACTTACGGGTTAGGATTGGCGAACTGCTACGCCGCACTAAAGAGCGGGGTCACTTACTTTGAGGCGGCCTTCGGTGGGCTGGGCGGTTGTCCCTTTACCAAGGTGCCGGCGGGGAACGTCAGCACAGAAGACCTGGTGCACTCGCTGCAGCGCATGGGTCTGTGCCAGGAGATCCAACTCCAGGCGCTGTTGGATGTGGCGCAGCAGGTAGGCGCCTTCTTCGAGCGACCGCTGCCTGGTTTTATCCTCAAATCTGGCTCGATTGTGGGTTTTCAGGGAAAGGAGTGAGCATGAGATTGCTGGAAGGAATACGCGTTTTAGATATGACCAACGTGCTCTCGGGCCCGTTTGCCACCCTGCACCTGTCTTTGCTGGGTGCGGATGTGATCAAGATCGAAAATCCCGATGGCGGCGATTTGGCGCGCAAGTTGGGCAATGTTCCCAAGTACAACAAGGAACTGCTGGGCACCAGTTTCCTGGCGCAAAACGCCAATAAGCGCTCCCTGACGCTGAACCTGAAGACAGAGGATGGCAAGGAGGTTTTTCGCCGCCTGGTGATAACCGCCGATGTGTTGGTGGAAAACTTTCGCCCTGGTGTGATGGCACGCCTGGGCTTTTCGTATGAAGATTTGTGCAAGATCAACCCCCGGCTGATCTACTGCGCCATCTCTGGCTTTGGGCAGACCGGACCAGATGCCTTCAAGCCGGCTTACGACCAGATCATCCAGGGCCTCTCGGGCGTGATGGCGATCAACGGCGATGAGCGCCTCAACCCGCTGCGCTGCGGTTTCCCGGTGTGCGACACGGTCGGCGGCTTGAACGCGGCTTTTTCCATCATGGCGGCCCTGTACTACCGGGAACATACCGGTGAAGGTCAATTCATTGACATTGCCTTGCTGGACTCGATCATGCCGTTGATGGGCTGGGTGGCTGCTAACCTGCTCATCGGAGGCCAGCAGCCGGTTTTGCTGGGCAACGATAACTTCACCGCGGCCCCGTCGGGCATGTTCCGCACCCAAGATGGCTATATCAACATCGCCGCCAATCAGCAGCAGCAGTGGGAAGACCTGGCTGACGAGCTTGGCCTGCCGGAACTGAAAACAGATGCCCGTTTCCAAGAGCGAGACGCCCGCAAGGCCAACCGCTTCCATCTCACGCCGCTTTTGGAGGAAAAACTGACCCGGAAGACCACCGCTCATTGGGTGGATGTGTTGAACGCCAAGGGCATCCCCACGGGGGATATCCTCAGCCTGGAGGCGGCGCTCAATTCTGAGCAGGTGAAATACCGCCAGGCAATCGAGGATGTGGAGCAGCCAGGCATTGGCCCGATCAAGATCTTCAACATGACGGCCAAGTTTTCCAAAACCCCGGCCGAGATCACTGCGCCGCCGCCGCGCCTGTCTGAGCATACCGCAGATATCCTGGCTGAACTGGGCTACACCACAGATGATATCCAGGCTTTGAAACAGAAGATGGTCATCTAAAATTTTATCGAAAAGTTTGGAAGGAGAAACTTATGGGAGAAAAGACCAAAGCAATGACCATGGTGGAAAAAATCCTCGCCAAAGCGACTGGGCAGGCCGCAGTCAGCGCGGGGGACGTGCTCGAGCCAAAAATTGACCTGGCGATGTCGCACGAGAACGGGGCGCTGGTGCTCAACCAGTTCCTCGAGATCTACAAGGGCACCGGCCTGGATGCCAATGTTTGGGACCCGTCGAAGATTGCGATCATCTTCGATCACCGTGTGCCCGCCGAAAGCGCCAAGACCGCCACCAACCAGAAGAAATTGCGTGACTTTGTCAACAAGCAGGGTATCGTCAAATTCCATGATATCCGCGGGGACGAGGGCGGCATTTGCCATCAGATCTTGCCGGAGAACGGTTATGTCCGCCCGGGTGCGGTGGTGGTTGGCACGGATAGCCACACCACCAGCCATGGGGCGCTGGGCGCTTTTGCCTTTGGCATTGGCGCAACCGAGATGGCCTCCGTTTGGGCGCTGGGCATTGCTCTGAACATTGAAGTGCCCGGTACGATCAAGGTGGTGGTGAATGGTAAATTTGCCCCGCATGTGCTTCCAAAGGATCTGATCCTGTATCTGATCGGTCAGTTGAGCGCCGAGGGGGCCAATTTCAAGGTGATCGAATTCCACGGCGAGACCATCCGCAACATGCCCACCTCCGGCCGCCTGACAATCTGCAACATGTCGGTTGAGGCAGGGGCCACCTCGGGCATCGTCCCGCCAGACGCCGAGACGCTGCGCTATCTCAAAGAGACTGCCCACGTTACTGAAGCCGTGCCGACCTTTGGCCCGGACGCGGACGCTGTCTACGAACGGACGATTGAGATCGATGCCGCAGCGCTGGACCCGCAAATCGCCTGCCCACATACGGTGGATAACGTCAAGCCGGTGCAAGAAGTGGCTGGAAAGGCTATTCACCAGATCGTGATTGGCTCTTGCACCAACGGACGCCTGGACGATATTGAGATTGCGGCAAAGGTTTTGCAGGGCAAGCGGGTTGCGCGCGGTGTGCGCATGCTGGTGTTCCCCGCTTCCTCACGCATCTACCAGGAGGCCATGAAACTGGGCTACCTGTCCACGCTAATGGAAGCCGGAGTGGTGGTGATGAACTCGGGCTGCGGGCCTTGCCTGGGTATCCACCAGGGGGCGCTGGCGGATGGCGATGTGGCTCTGGCCACCACCAATCGCAACTTTAAGGGCCGCATGGGCAACCCCGCGGCTGAAGTTTACCTGTGTTCTCCGGCGGTGGCAGCAGCCAGCGCCGTGACCGGCGTGATCACTGATCCGCGCAAAGGAGGCTGAAATGGGAAAAGTCGTATTGCTGCTTGGCGATGATATATCGACCGACATCATTTACCCGGGGCGTTTCATGGCTACTGTCTTGCCCAGCGAGACGCCGCAGTTCGCCTTCGCGGATTCAGTGGAGTTCAATAAGCAGTTGAAGGCAGGTGAGATCCCGCCCGGCAGCGTTATCGTGGCAGGCAAGAACTTCGGCTGCGGCTCGTCGCGCGAGCAGGCGGCCTCCTGTTTGAAAGGGCCTGATCTGGTGGTGGTGGCGCGGCATTTTGCGCGCATCTTCCTGCAAAATTCGATCAACCTGGGCATGCGTACAGTGATCTGCCCGGATATTGAGGCAGAGCAGGGCGATGAACTGGAAATCGGCGCAGACAAGGTGACCAATAAAACCAGCGGTAAATCCTATGCAATCGTGGCGCTGCCCAAATCGCGCCAGGCGATCATCGATGCCGGCGGACTGATCCCCTACACTCGCCAGCGTATTTTGCAAGAGAAGAAGTAAATGGAACTTCTCAATAAATCGGGGTGCGGGGTGTTTCGAGCGTGCTTCGCACGCTCGAAACACCCCGCTTCCCCCGTCTTTTTGAGAAGATACAAGTAAATCCATAATAAAGGAATGTAAAGGAGAAAAATATGAAGGCACTTGTAATTGGCGGATGTGGGAAAATTGGCCGCGCCGTGGCCTGGGACCTGGTGACGAATTATGGCTGTGACGTGGTGGGCATTGCCGACGCCAATGTGGCGGCGTTATCGGATGTGAAGCATTGGCTGGGAAAAAAGATTGAAGTGCACCCGCTGAACATCGATGATGAATGCAACACAATGGAAATGATGAAGGGGTACGATGTGGTGGTGACCACCTTGCCGAACCGTCACACCAGTTACCTGGCACTGGAAGCGGCGATCGATGCCGGGGTCAATATTGTGGATGTGTTGGAAGAATACCACCGTCGGCCAGATGTGGAAGAGGATGAGGGCCTGAACCGCCATGGGATGAGCTACGAAGATTATGGCGACTGGCTGCACGAGCGCGCCAAGGAAAAAGGCATCACCATCCTGGATGGGATGGGCTTTGCCCCGGGCCTGAGCAACGTGACCGTGGGGAAAGCCATGCGCGAGATGGATACGGTCAGCCGGGCAGTGGCGCGCGTGGGCGGTATTCCCTCGAAGGAAACTGCCGCGCGTCACCCTTTGAAGTACCTCATTACCTGGGCATTTTCGCATGTGCTGCGCGAGTATATGATCTCTGTGCAGATCATCAAGAACGGCAAGGTGACCGAGGTGCAAGCGATGGATGAGCACGAGAACTTCCACTTTGCGGAACTTGGCCGGAATGAGGATTTGGAGGCGTTTATCACGCCTGGGATGCCGAGCTTTGTGCATACCCGCCCCAACGTAGGCTATTTTGCCGAGAAGACGGTGCGTTGGCCGGGGCACTGGCAGGCGATCCAGACGCTGAAGGAATGTGGTATGTTAGAGATGGAAGCGGTGGATTGCTTTGTGCCGCGCCTGGTGCTTTCGAAGGTATTGACCCCCAAGTTAACCCCCAAGGCCGGTGACCTGGATACCTGCGTGATGTACAACACGGTGGAAGGCAAGAAAGATGGCAAGGATATTTGCATCACCTACCACATGTGGGATGAGGGCGAGCCTAAAGGCTTCACCTCGATGGCCCGGGTGACCGGTTTCTCTGCGGCGGCAGGGGCGATGCTGCTGGCAAAGGGCATGGTCAAGGAAAAGGGCATTGTGCCTCCCGAAGATGCCGTTTATGGCGAGGCCTACGATTACATGATCGCAGAGCTGAAGAAGCACAATATCCACATTGTTGAGAAGGTTTGCGGATAATCAGTAGTCAAGAAAAAGAGAAGTGCGGGCGTTATGTGCCCGCACTTCTCTTTTTCTGTTTATTGGGGGAGATATGGGCGTAAGAATTGCCCGGTATAGCTGGCCTCGACCGCGGCTACCTGCTCTGGGGTGCCTTGGGCGACGATATAGCCGCCCTTCTCACCGCCCTCCGGCCCCAGGTCGATCACCCAATCAGCGGTTTTGATCACGTCCAGGTTGTGCTCAATGACGATGACGGTGTTGCCAGCATCGGTCAGGCGATGCAGCACGTCCAGCAGGCGCTGGATATCGGCAAAGTGCAGGCCGGTGGTGGGCTCGTCCAGGATGTACACTGTGCGGCCGGTGGCGCTACGGCTGAGCTCTTTGGCCAGCTTGACGCGCTGGGCCTCGCCGCCGCTGAGAGTCAGTGCGGACTGCCCCAGCTTGATGTAATCCAGGCCCACATCGTGCAGGGTTTGCAGGATGCGGCGAATATCGGGATAGTTCTGAAAGAAATCCAACGCTTCTTGAACATCCATATCCAGCACGTCGGCAATGTGCTTGCCCTTGTAGAGGATGTCGAGCGTCTGGCGGTTGAAACGCTGGCCTTCACAGGCCTTGCACTTGACCCACACATCCGGCAGGAAGTGCATCTCAACCTTCTTGAAGCCATATCCCATGCATTCCTCACAGCGCCCACCTTTGACATTGAAGCTGAAGCGACCGCTGCTGTAGCCCAGGGCGCGCGCTTCGGGCGTGGTGGCGAAAACCTGGCGGATATCATCCAGCACGCCTGCGTAGGTGCCAGGGTTGGAGCGTGGGTTGCGTCCGATCGGTTCCTGGGTGATATTGATCACCTTGTCCACCTGATCCAGCCCGTCAATGCCATCATGCGGGCCAGGCACGCTTTGCGCGCTGTGCAGCAGACGTGTCAGGGCGGGGTAGAGGGTTTGGGCGACCAGGCTGCTCTTGCCCGAGCCGCTGACACCGGTGACGCAGATGAGCGTGCCCAGGGGGAAGCGTGCGTCCACTTCCTTCAGGTTGTGCAGGCGTGCCCGGCGCACGGTCAGCCAGCCGGAGGGCGTGCGCCGGTCGTGACCATTGGGGGCGGTGACAGAGCGCGCGCCGGATAGATAACGCCCAGTGAGGGAATCGGGGTTGAGAACGATCTCTTCGGGCGTGCCTGCCGCCACCAGTTCACCGCCCAAGATGCCCGGCCCGGGCCCCAGGTCAATGATCCAATCCGCAGTGCGCATAGTCGTCTCGTCGTGCTCGACCACCAGAACGGTATTGCCGGTATCGCGCAGGTGGGTCAGGGTGTCGAGCAGGGCGCGGTGGTCGCGCGAGTGCAGGCCGATGGAAGGCTCGTCCAGAATGTAAAGCACGCCCACCAGCCCGCTGCCGATTTGGGAGGCCAGGCGGATGCGCTGGCCCTCGCCGCCGGAAAGGGTGGGGGCAGAACGGTCAAGGGTCAGGTAGTGCAGGCCCACGTTGCGGATGAAACCCAGGCGCAGGGCGATCTCGTTGACCAACTCCAGGCCAATCTGGCGCTGTTCCTCGCTCAGGCGCTCAGGCAGCCCGCTGATCCAGGCATGCAGGGCTTCAATGCTCCAGGTGGTGATTTCGGGCAGGCGCTTGCCATCCACGGTTACCAGGCGTGCTTCGGCGTTCATGCGCTCGCCGTGGCATTTGGGGCAGGGCATCTGGCTCATGAAACTGGTGTACCAGCGGCGGGTGTACTCCGAGCGGGTCTGGCGGAACAGGCGGTTGATGTGGAAAACCACGCCTTTCACCTCGCGCTCGCTCTCGCCGCGCCAGGCGCCGTAGCTATTTTCAACCTCAAAGGCAAACTTCACGCGCGCCCCCTCGGAGCCGAAGAGCAGCACCTGATGGAACTCTTCTGGCAGCTCATTCCACGGTTTGCTCAAATCTACCCCGCCGCAGAATTCAGCGATGGCTTTCAGGTTGCTCATCTGCCAGGCGTTCTCGCCTTTTTTGCGCAGGTCGCGATACCAGCGCGAGGCGCCATCCAGCAGCGAAAGCTCGGGGTGTTCGATGATCAAGTTGGGGTCAACTTGCAGCTTGACGCCCAGGCCATTGCACTCGTCGCACATGCCTAAGGGCGAGTTGAACGAGAACAAATGAGGCTCAAGCTTGGCAAAGCTGAGCTCGCAATCGGGGCAGGCGTTGTGCTCGCTGAGTAGTATCTCCTCGTCGTCCAGCACTACAATCATCACACCCTGCCCGGCCTTGAGCGTGGTCTCGACGGAATCCATCAGGCGGCGGGCAAACTCTGCGGCATCCGGGGATGCTGCCCCCGGCGTGACCAGACGGTCTACCACCAGCTCGATATTGTGTTTCTTATCCTTATCCACCGCAGGCAGGCCGTTGGCTAATTCGACCAGAGTGCCATCCACGCGGGCGCGGCTGAACCCCTCTGCCAGGGCTTTCTTGAAAACCGTGGCATAAGCGCCCTTGCGGTTGCGCGCTAGCGGGGCCAGCAATTGGAAGTGTGTTCCGGCGGGCAGGTTCGCTAACTGGTCGGTGATCTGCTGGGCGCTCTGCGGCTGGACGGCGCGCCCGCACTGCGGGCAGTGCGGCGTGCCCAGGCGGGCGAAGAGCACGCGCAGGTAATCCAGGATCTCCGTGACGGTGCCCACCGTGGAGCGCGGGTTGCGGCTGATGCTCTTTTGCTCGATGGCGATGGATGGGCTGAGGCCGGTGATCTGGTCTACCTGCGGCTTTTCCATCTGATCCATGAACTGGCGGGCAAAGGAAGACAGGCTTTCCACGTAGCGGCGCTGACCCTCGGCGTAGAGGGTATCGAAGGCCAGGGAGGATTTTCCGCTGCCGCTGACGCCGGTGACCACAACCAGTTTGTTGCGCGGGATGCGTACGGTGATATTCTTCAGGTTATGCTGGCGTGCCCCGCGCACGAGGATATCGCCCATGCCGGGCAGGGAGGCGCCCTGAAAGTTTGCCGGGTGGTCGTCGGGCAGATCATAGGGCTGGTATTCGCCCAGGAGGCGCGGCGCGAGGACTGGTGCGCTGGTTTGGGCGGGCGCAGCGCGTCCTGCCAGGCGCTGCATGCCAGAGGGCTTCAGCTCTTCTGCTCCGCACAGGTCCGGTGCACCGAGGTAGCCCAGCAGGTGCAGCTTATCGAAGATGCGTTTTGTGCGCGGCAGCGAGGCGAACAGCTCAGTCAGTTCGACAAAGTGGGCAGCAGAGTCAACCTCTTGCGAGGGTGCGGTGCACAAATCGGCAATGCGGTCAAGCAGAGCCTTTTCCTCGATGGTCAGGGCGGTCTCAGACTTTACTGAAAGGTCATCCCAATAGTCGAAAACGGAAAGTTCCACCTTATTGAGCGCCTGGAAATCATGCAGCAGGTTGCCGCGGATGCAGGGCAGGCCTTTCCAGTGCCCGTTGAAGCGGAAAAGCAGTGATTTTTCCAGCCCGGCGCGGCAAAGCTTCCAGGCGCTGCCTGCCAGGTAGAAATCCACATCCCGCCGCAGGTCGGTCACATCGGTGTGAATTTCAAACAGGCTGTGCTGGAGGGTGTCAATCTGCGGGTCGAACAGCCGCCAGCGCTCGCCGTCCCAATATTCGCTGATCCAATGGTCAAAGCGGTAGGGACCGCGCGGATCCAGGTACTTGGCAAAGCCAACGCGCATGCGTGCTGGAATGCCCTTGTGGCGCATGAAGGAAACGTGCAGCAGGGCGAAATCGCGGCATACACCCACCTGACGCAGCACCGGCTCGCGCTCCAGCGAGAGGGGCGATGGATCCGTTTCGACCATACGCTTCAGGCGCTGCTCAACGGAGCGCAGCATCTGTTCGCCGCGCTGAGCGCGGCTCAAGCTGATCTGATAATGTTCAACCGTGAGTTTGTGGATCAGCAGACCCTGTACCACCGCGGCCAGTTCAATGGGTGTATCGGGCAGGCAGTTGTAGAGAGGGGTGTAGGGACCCGGGTCGGTCAGCGGACTTTGTGAGGCGTAAAAGGAAAGGATTTCATCCATAGGAAGATGGTTGAGGGGAGAGGGTTAATGCAGCAAGGCTGCGTTGTAAGTGGAGTAAGTCAGTTCTAATTCGTCGGACAGATGTTCTATGATTCTACCACAAATTTAAGATGAGATTTGTTCTCCCTTCCTCAATTTCAAGATGCGTAGTATTATCATGCCCTGAAATTCTCGAGGAGGTACCCGCATGCAGGCCAATACAATCATTGCCGTTGAAACCTTAGCGGAAAGAATTAATAAATACACTATCTATGAGCCCCAAATTGCCCGCAAAGCGAAAGCAGGGCAATTCGTCATTGTGCGCTTGAAAAATAATGGAGAACGCATCCCGCTTACCATTGTGGATTCGGTTTCCAAAGAAGGCGTTATTGTTCTGATCGTTCAGGAGGTGGGAAAATCGACCCACCTGATGGCTGAAATGAAAGCTGGCGATGTGATCCTGGATATTGTAGGGCCTTTGGGCAATCCGTCGGACATCCAGCGGTATGGCAATGTGGTTGTAATCGGTGGCGGTGTTGGCGCGGCAGTCAGTTACCCGGTGGCAAAGGCTTTAAAGGCGGCCGGTAATCATGTCACCACCATCGTCGGGGCGCGCACCAAAGAGCTGATCATCCTTGAAGAGGAAATAAAAGCCATCAGTGATGAATGTTACATTACCACGGATGATGGCAGTTATGGCTTCCATGGATTCGTAACGCAGCAGCTGCAAAACCTGATCGATGCCGGTGCACACTTTGACAAGGTTTTTGCCATTGGTCCGTTGGTGATGATGGGCGCGGTTTCAGAGCTGACCCGACCCCAGCAGATCCCTACCACGGTCAGCCTGAACACCATTATGGTGGATGGCACAGGCATGTGCGGGGGCTGCCGCGTCAAGGTGGGTAACGAGAGCCGTTTTACCTGTGTCGATGGACCGGAGTTCGATGGTCACCTGGTGGATTTCGGCACCCTGGTTAATCGCAACCGGGCTTATTTCCATGAAGAAAAATGTGCTCTGGATGCCAGCATTGCCAACCAAAAACCTGCCACAGCCGCGGAGCGCCGAAGAATCCCCCGCCAATCGATGCCGGAGCGATTGGTTGAGGAGCGGGTCAAGAGTTTTGAGGAGGTCAATCTGGGTTTCGCGGAGGCGATCGCCATTCGGGAGGCGCAGCGCTGTCTGTACTGCCGTAAACCCGCCTGCGTGGAAGGTTGCCCGGTCGGTGTGAAGATCCCGGAGTTCATTGCTCTCTTGGAAAAAAGAGAGTTTCTGGAGGCGGCCCGCAAGATCCAGGAAGATAATGTGCTTGCCAAGGTGTGTGCACGCGTTTGCCCGCAATCGGAACAGTGCGAAGGAGCCTGTGTGCTTGCCAAACGCGGCGATGCGGTGGCTATCGGTGCATTGGCGCGCTTTGTCACTGATTTTGCGCGCTCACATGAAACCACGCGCGAGATGCCTCCTGCTCAAAAGACTGGTCATAAAGTGGCGGTGATTGGCTCGGGCCCGGCTGGGCTCAGCTGCGCTGGTGACCTGATCCGCGCGGGGCACGAAGTGACCGTGTTTGAGGCTTTTCATGATTTCGGAGGGGTGCTGATCTATGGTATCCCTGAATTCCGCCTGCCCAAGGATATCGTCCGGGAAGAGATCGCTGCCCTGCGAGGGCTTGGGGTTGAATTTCAAGCCAATACGATGGTGGGTATCACCGTCACCATTGATGAACTCTTAAGCCAGGAAGGCTATGACGCTGCATTCATTGCCGTGGGGGCCGGCTTGCCCAATTTCATGAATCTGCCGGGCGAGAACCTGGTGGGTATCTACTCGGCCAATGAATTTCTGACCCGTGTCAACCTGATGAAAGCCTGGCAGTTCCCCATGACGGACACGCCGATTACGGATTTCAAGGATAAACACGTGGCTGTGATCGGTGGGGGCAACACTGCCCTGGACTCAGCCCGGGTGGCGCTGCGCCTGGGCGCTCGCCAGGTGGAGATGATCTACCGCCGTAGTGAAAGCGAAATGCCTGGCAGGGTGGAAGAGATCAAGCATGCCCAAGACGAAGGTGTGCAGTTCCAGTTTCTCTCCACGCCGGTTGAATTTCTAGGCGATGAAAACGGTCGTTTGCGGTCCATGCGCCTGGTGCGCATGGCTTTGGGTGAGCCGGATGCCTCAGGCCGGCGGCGCCCGCTGCCCATTCCGGATTCGGAATATGAGTCAGCAGTGGATGTGGTTGTGATCGCCATCGGCAATGGCAGTAACCCCATTATTCAGAGAACAACACCCGACCTCAAGTTCAATCGTTGGGGCAATATCCTTGCGGACGGGGAGACCATGGCAACCAGCAAGCCGGGCGTCTTTGCGGGCGGTGATATTGTTACCGGTGGGGCAACGGTTATTTTAGCCATGGGAGCGGGGCGCAAGGCCGCCGCGGCGATCCATACCTACCTGCTTGAGAAAGAGAAGATTTAGATCTCTTATTGGTCTGCCTGCCCATCACTTTGGCTCAAGCGGCTGGCAGCTTGGGCAGATGTAGCTGCTGGTGCTGCCAGTCTTGATCTTCGTGATGGGGGCGTCGCAAACCGGACACGGTTGGCCCTCTCGATAACCAACCAGGAAGCTGGTGTTCCAGCCGCCTTTCTGCCCATACAGGTTCAATTCAAAGGGAGCGCCGCCCAAGCGGATGCTCTCTTGCAGTGTATCACGGAGCGCTTGCCACAGGGTTGCAACCTCGTCGCCGGTCAGCGTTTGTATCGGTCGTAATGGGTGGATCTTGGCCCGAAACAGGGGATCCTGGATGTAAACATTGCCGATGCCTGCGATCCGATCCTGATCCAGCAGAAATGCCTTGATCGCACCACGGCGGCCAGAGAGCAAGGTGTGGAATTCGTCGAGGGACAGATCCAGGGCATGGGGGCCAAGCTTGCCGACCATGGGGTGATCGGCAAGCCTGGCAACAAAGTGTGCAAACCCAAACCACCAGAAGTTAACTGCCAGGGCTGCCCCGTCTGCCAGATCAAATACCAGTCGATACTTCTCAGGCAAATGCTCTCGGCTGGTTAACAGGATTTCCCCGCCCATGCCCAGGTTGAACAGCAGCCAGCCTCGGCTTATCTGTACCTGTATCCACTTGCCATGAGAGGTGACAGAAAGGATCTCTACCCCGGTCAGCGCGGCGCAGAATTCTTCTTCGGGTATGTTCAGGCACTTGGGTTGCAGCACCTCAACGCGTGCAATCGTTCTGCCGACCAGTTCTTTTTGCATGTCGCGGGCAAAGATGGCAATCTCAGGTAGCTCAGGCATCATTTCCTCTTTATCTGGATCAAATCCCCAGCGCTTTGACCAGGAAAGCCCACATGTCAGCATACTCTTCGATCACCACTGCGGTGGGCTTGCCAAAGCCATGCCCGGCCTTGGTCTGAATGCGGATGAGCACCGGAGCCGGGCCGCCCTGGGCAGCTTGCAGCGTGGCAGCAAACTTGAAGGAGTGGCCTGGCACCACTCGGTCATCATGATCGGCGGTGGTCACCAGGGTGGCGGGATAGTGGGCGCCGGGCTTCAGGTTGTGCAGGGGAGAGTAGGCGTACAGGAATTTGAAGTGGGCGGGGTCGTCGGCGCTGCCATAATCGCTTGTCCAGGCCCAGCCGATGGTGAACTTGTGGAAGCGCAGCATATCCATCACGCCCACGGCTGGCAGGGCCGCGCCGAACAGTTCGGGGCGCTGTGTCATGCAGGCGCCCACCAGCAGACCGCCGTTAGAACCGCCCTGGATGGCCAGCTTCTCGGAGGAGGTGATACCCGCGGCGATCAGGTACTCGGCGCAGGCGATGAAATCGTCGAAAACGTTCTGCTTGCGCTCCAAAGTGCCGGCCTGGTGCCATTCCTCGCCGTATTCGCCGCCGCCGCGCAGGTTCGCCACTGCCAGCACCCCGCCCAGTTCCAGCCAGGCCAGGCGACTGATAGCAAAGGAGGGCGTGAGGGCGTAGGCAAAGCCGCCATAGGCATACAGCAGGGTGGGCTGGGGCGATGAGGTTGGCAGATCGCGCTTGTGAACCAGGAACATAGGCACCTGGGTGCCGTCTTTGCTGGCAACAAATACCTGTCGGGTGATGTAGGGGCTGAAATCGAAGGCGATGGGTGGGCTAAAGAGCACCTGGCTGGTATCGCTGGCAAAGTCGTAGCGGTATATCGTAGTCGGGCAGGCAAAGGATTGGAAGGCGTAGAACAGGTCGGGATCGCTGCGGCCGCCGTTGAATCCCCAGTTCTCGTTTCCATAAAAGATGGTGCCGATCATGGGTAGTTTGATCTCGCCTAGCGGGGTGCCATCCAGGCCAAAGCGGTGCATCTGGTGATAGGCATCGTGCAGGTAGATGGCCACGAACTGCTGGTTGACGATCTTGACTGCCTCCAGCACATCCTGAGCCTGGGGGATGATGGTGCGCCAATGGGCTTTGTCGGGCTGGCGGATGTCAATTGCCACCAGGCGGCCGCGTGGCGCGGCCAGGTCAGTGCGGAAGTAAAAGACCGGGCCGTCATTGTTGATGAAATTGTAGTTGGCCTCCAACTCGCGGATCAATTCGACAAAAGACCCCTCGCTTTGCAGATCCTTGTAGAACAGGCGATTGCGCACATCTGTGCCGGCCCACACCGACACAATCAAGTAGCGCCCATCCTCGCTCACCAGTGGACTGAAGCCCCACTCCTTCTGGTCGGGGCGCTCGTACACCAGCACATCCGCGGTCTGGAGCGTGTTCAAGCGGTGGAAGTACAGCTTCTGGTAATAGTTGGCGCTTTGGAATTCCTGGCCCTCGGCAGGCCGGTCATAGGCGGCGTAAAAGAAGCCGGCACTGTCCTTCGTCCAGGCGGCACCGGAGAACTTGCTCCACTCGATCAGGTCCGGTAGATCCTGCCCGCTGTCCACCTCCCGCACCCGCCAGGTCAGCCAATCAGAGCCGCTGGCGCTGGTGGCGTAGGCCAGGTAGCGGCCATCTTCGCTCAACTCCCAGCCGTTCAGGGCCACCGTTCCGTCGGTGGAGAGGGTGTTGGGGTCGAGCAGCAGGCGCGGCTCGGCTTCCAGGCTGTTGAGCACGTACAGTACATCCTGGTTCTGCAGGCCGCTGTTGCGCAGTTGGAAGTAGCGCCCGCCTTTGCGCAGTGGGGCCCAGGCTTTGGGGTAATCCCACAGCTCGGTCAGGCGCTGGCGAATTTGGGAGCGCTGCGGGATGCCCTCCAAAAAGCCAAAGGTCAGCCGGTTTTGCGCTTCGACCCAAGCCTTTGTCTCTGGCGAGTCGGTGTTTTCCAGCCAGCGGTAGGGGTCAGATACAGATGTGCCGTGGTAATCATCTATTTGTTCGACGGTGATGGTTGGGGGGTAGGTCAGGCGTTCCATAGTGTGCAGGTCTCGCTTTCTTTGGGTTTGTGTCAATGGTGTTTGGTTATTATAATGCGGGTGAGCTTCATCAGCAAATCCTTGACGGTATAGAACATTTGTACTAAAATAAAGCTAGCCACCTGACAGTTTTGGTTTA
>DIXA01000069.1 GCA_002428565.1 Anaerolineales bacterium UBA6092
AACATCAAGGGCGAGCAGTGCGCCATTGGTGTTTACCAGAATTTGCTCCAACTGGTGCGGGAAAAAGACCCGGTCACTTACAATGTTGTGCTGACCATTCTCCAGGATGAGGTGGAGCACGAAGAGGATTTGCAATCTCTGGACGAGGACCTGGACTTGCTGATGATGCGCCCGGGCTAAAGCGTTCACGCAGCCCGTCAACACAGTCAAGAGCCGGGGGGCTGTAGGCATCCGCAGCCCCCCGGCCTTTTCCAACCCCTGTCCTGCCCCAGAAAGCCCATCCAAAAATGGAACCCGTTCACCAGGCCATCTCCCGCATCCCGGCCTGGCAAGGGTTCGAAGAACTTCAGAGAGAGATGAACCCGCATATTCGTCGCTGCCAGACCGAAAACGACTACTTCCGCGTGCGGAATTTCCTGCGCGAAGTCTTCCTGCGCAACGACCGCCTGGAACATTCCTGGCACGTGGCACGCCTGGACTACTGGCGCTGGCATTTCATCGCCACCTGTCAGAGCACACCGCCCTTCGAGCAGGTGACCGTGGCCTGGGAAACGGAAGAAGGCCAGATCGCCGCTGTGGCACACCCCTACGGCGGCGGCGAGATCCGCCTGCACATCCACCCCGCCTTTCGCAGCGCAGAGCTGGAAGATGCAGCCTTTGCCTACGTCGACGAAAACTTTACCGAGGCAGCCGAAAGCGGCCGGCGTTTCATCATCGCCCCGGTCTTCGCAGACGATGCCCTGCGCCAGGAAGTGCTCACCCGCCGCGGCTACACGCAGCACCCCGGCTGGAACCACCACTACTGGTGCGACCTGGACGCCCCCCTGCCCGAGGCGCCTACCCCGCCTGGCTATCGCATCCGCTCGATGGGCGACGAAAGTGAACATGCCGCGCGCTCTTTTTGTTCCTGGCGCTCCTTTCATTCGGATGAGCCCGCCTCAAACTACGATGGCGATTATTCCTGGTTTCGCAACCTCCAATCCGCCCCGCTCTACCGCCGCGATCTGGATATTGTCGCCGCTGCGCCGGATGGGGAGATTGCCGCCTTCTGCACCATCTACTACGACGATTACACCCGCAGCGCCGTCACCGTATTGGTGGGCACCGCCGCCGAGCATTGGCAGCGCGGCTTGGGCAAAGCCGTGATGCTCGAAGGTATGCGGCGGCTCAAACACCTGGGTTGCACGCGCCTCTTTTCCACCGCCAACGAAGAACCCGCCGATGCTCTCTACCATTCCGTAATGACCCATATGAAAGTGACCGATACCTGGGCCAAGGTTTGGCCCAAGTTATCATAAAGATAGAGAAAGCAATATGAACACCCACCCATCAGAAACCACCCCCGATGTCCACTTCATGCGCATTACTGCCACAACCCTGGAGCAAATATGCAAATTGAGCGAGACCCTGCCCCCTGAGCAGCGCAAGATGGTGGCGGATAACGTACACTCCATTGCCGAGGCGCATTTCTCACCCAGCGCATGGATGCGCGCCATCTACGCCGACCAAACCCCGGTGGGCTTCATCATGACCCACACCGGCTCCGATTACGAGGATGGCATCGACTGCCCGGGGGTGTTCCTGTGGCGGCTGATGATCGCCGCGCCGTACCAGGACCAGGGCTATGGCAAGCGCGCCCTGGAAAAACTGATCCTGCACCTCAAGGCCATGGGGGTGCCGCTGCTCTACACCTCCTGCGGGCAGGGCGAGGGCAGCCCTGAAGGATTCTACCGCCGGCTGGGTTTCCGTCCCACCGGCGATCACTATGGCGACGAAATCGAGCTGGTTTTACAAGTCGAGGCCTACCCGCTTGAGATAGGCACGGTATAGCCGCCCGCGGCTCAGGATTAAGTAAGGAGAGCATGATGTCTGTCACATTCCGGCACTATCACCACATCCAAGACTACCCACGCGTGAGTGAGTTTCTCATCGCCCACCACCAACCCGGTAACCAGGACGGTAACTGGATCGAGCCAGCCTGGGAATACATGCATTTTCACTCTATGCTGGACAGTGCCTCCCTGGGCAAGATCGGCATCTGGGAAGAAGACGGAAAGATCGTCGCCGTGTGTCACTACGAGTGGTACCTGGGCGAGGCCTTCTTCCAATTCCACCCAAATTACCACCCTCTGCGTGCAGAGATGCTTGATTACGCCGAAGCCAACCTGACGGGCATCTCGCGCAAAGATGGGCGCAAGTACCTGGGCGCTTACGTCAATGATAGCGACCCAGAATTCATCACCCTGGTGCAGGGGCGCGGCTACGAGAAGGATGCCGAGGGCACCCGCCCGGTGTACCGCTTTGATCTCCCCGACCCATTTCCTGCCATCCCCCTACCCCAGGGCTTCCGCCTGACCAGCCTGGCGGAGGAGTGCGATTGGGCCAAGGTACACCGGGTGCTGTGGCGCGGCTTCAACCACGAGGGCGAGCCGCCCATGACAGAGGCAGAACTCGTAGATCGCCGCAAGATGTTCGATACGCCCAAAGCGCGGCGAGACTTGAAGATCGCCGTGGTCGCCCCCAACGGAGATTTCGTGGCCTTCTGCGGCATGTTCTACGAGCCTGAGGGGAAATTCGCCTACGTAGAGCCGGTGGCTACCGACCCGGATTACCGCCGCCTGGGGCTGGGCAAAGCCGCCGTGCTGGAGGGCATCCGCCGTTGCGGCCTGCTCGGCGCCAAAATTGCCTACGTCGGCTCAGACCAGACGTTTTACCAGGCCATCGGCTTCAAGAAAGTGTACAATAGCGAGTGTTGGGTAAAATACCTGGATTAACCTCCAAAAGCCACAGGTTATGATGAAAAATCACCCTCGGTCTACCCGTATCCGGCGGGAACTTGCCCGCCACCACCCCTCTGCCTTCCTGCTCGCCGCGCAGCTCCTGCTGCTGATCCTGTACGCCGTGTTTGATGGGCTCAGCAGCGAGCGCGCCATTATCAGCGCCTTTGGCGCGCTGGTGCTGATGCTGGTTGTGTGGGTGGTCAGCCGCAGCCCATTGCTGAATTGGATCGCCTGGGCGCTGGCAATCCCTGCGCTCATTCTTTCCATACTCTCTGCCATCGTTAACGACTCCAACCTGCTGGCGTGGTCGTCCCTGCTGGAGGGCCTGCTCTATTTCTACGCCGCCGGCAGCCTGATCACCTACATGCTGCGAGATACCCGCGTCACCACCGATGAGCTCTTTGCCGCCGGGGCTACCTTTACCCTGTTGGCATGGGGGTTCGCCCATTTACACCTGGTTTTACAAGAATGGCTGCCGGGCAGCATTTATAACGGTCTCCATCCCGGGCAGCCGTTGACCTTCATCGAACTGCTCTCGCTCAGTTTCACCAACCTGTCTGCCACGGGGCTGGGCGATGCCCTGCCGGCTTCCGCGCCGGCGCGGGTGCTGGTGATGCTCGAGCAGTTCTCTGGCGTTGGGTACGTCACCGTGGTGGTCTCTCGGCTGATCGGTTTGACCATCTCCAACCGGGATCGCAAACCGAAGTAAAGCCCCCCCTCTGAGATCACTCCCCAAAACGAGTGTGATGCGGCGCAAAGCGCCGCATCACACTCGTTTTGGGGTTATTTCCGGATGGGGGTTAGTTACTGCATGCTCTCAGCGATGGCCAGCATCTCGGCCTGATCCAGGCGGAACGCCGTATCGACGGGTGCGGAGAAGAACATGTGGATGGACAGCCCCGCCACCTCCCAGGCCAGGTGCAGGCCCGCCTCGGGGTCGTAGACCCCATCGGCCAGGCCGCCGCGGGCAAAGACTGCCGGGCTGCCGCCCACGCTCACCGCTTCAACTGCCTCGGGCGGGTAGCCTGCCCAGGTGAGATCAGGCTGGCTGCCCGTCGCGCCCTGGATGATCACCAGCGATATGCCGCTGGAGCCGCGCGAACCATCCTCCGGCTGGTAGAACAGGCCCACCAGCCCCGTCTCGGCATCGTACACGCCGCGGGCAAAGATGAAACCCTCCGGCAGCACTGCCGGGGCCAGCAGATCCAGCCCCGAGATCTGCTCTGCCTGCTCGACACTGAGCAGGTAATTGGCGTTGAGCAGCGCAGGAAAATCGTCCCGCAGGCCCATGACGATCTCCACCATAGCCGACATGCCATCCTCCGTCCAATAGGCCGGGCTCCAGGTATCATTATCATCAAACAAGATTTCCAGGGTGAAGTAAGCACCGCCTTCCATCCAACAGAAGGTGTGGAAGATGGAGGCCGGCTGCCAGGTTTCGGTGTCGCCGCTGGCATCGTTGAACCACGAGCCGCCCACGTATTCCACCACCATCCCGCCGATGGTTAACTGCTTCACCTCCGCGCTCGCGCCGATCACATCCTCCGGGCGGGAGAGGCGCTGGTGCAGGATGAACTGCTCACCTGCCATGTAAGGATGGAAGCCGTAGAACTGCATCACCTCGCCGGTTTGCGGGTCGTAGATCACATTGTCCAGGCGGTAGCCCGGCGGCAAGATTCCCGGCACGCGCAGCTCGAAACCCGCCAGGGCCTGCGCCTCGTCCAGGGTCAGGTTCCCCTGCGGAGCCGGGGTGGCGCTGGGGTAGCTCTGTGGGGGCAGCGCCTGCCCTGCCGGGGTCACTTCTTGCAGCGCGGCGATCTGCGTCGGGGCGGGGGTGCGCGTGGGCGGCGGGGCCTCCGTGGGTTGGCCGGTGGGCAGGGGCAGGGTGTCGCTCTCTGCCACGCTGAAGAAGCGCATCACGGATTGGGCCACCCCCCGCCCGGAGGGGGTCAGGAAGAAGATCGTCCCCGCCAGGATCAGCAGCACAGCCGCCAGCCCGGCATAGCCCAGGCGCGGGCGCAGGGCGGCCTTGCCCTGCGGGCGCGGTCGCGCTTCCAGGCGTGTTCTCACCGACCGGGCAGGGTCGGAGTTGGTTGGGATGGCTTGATCAGCCAGTTCGTTCAAAGCATCTTGGATTTGCTTCTCGTCCATCTTTGCCTTCCTATTCCTCTTCCTCCGCGGAAGCGGAGGGTTGTTTGGGGGTCGATTGGCCATTGGCATGGCTGGGGCGCAGCAGGTCTTTCAGGCGCTGCCGGGCGGCATACAGCCGGCCCTTGACCGTGGAGAGAGGCTGGTGGAGTTCTGCCATGATTTCCGCTTCGCTGAAACCCAGGTAGTATTTCATCACCACCGCGGCCCGTTGCTCCACCGAGAGGCGCTGCAGCGCCTCCCATACGGCCTGGCGCAACTCGGCTTGCTCCACCTGGGTCTCAGGCGAGGGCAGGCGGTCTTCCAGCAGATCTTCGAAAGATTGGTCTGCCTCTCCCGCCGGGGCACTGAGCGAAACCTGCCTTTGCTGTTTGCGGGCGGCTTTGATGGCTGCATGTACCACGCTGCGCAAGAACCAGGGGCCAAAGCGGTCCGAGGCCAACTGGTGGATCTTATCGTAGGCATGCAGAAAGGCGTTCTGCACGATATCTTCCGCCTCGGCCCGATCATGCAGGATCAGGTAAGCCGCCCTGACGGCGCGGTCGTAGTATTGTCTGCTCAGCGCATCCAAACCTGCCAGGTCGCCCGCCTTCAACAGGCGGATTGCTTGTCCTTCTTCCATGCGCATCCTTCCATAAGCATTGATGAGAAGCCTCTCCATGGATCATCTCAATAAGTTGGGGGGTTATTGAGATGTTACATCTCTATTGTATATGATCTTTTCACAGGGAAAAAGTTAGCGCGGGTATAATCAACATGTGCAGAAAAAGACCGTTTTCTGGCTGGCGCTGAGCGCCCTGCTCTTCTTGCGGATTCCGCTGGCATCCTGGCTGGATCACTGGCTCCCCGCGGCCTGGATCACGCCCGTCTACGAGGTGCTCACCTACGGGCTGATCGTCTTCCTCATCTGGTGGGAGCGCCAGCGGCTGGCAGAACACCACCTCGATTTTTGGGCCATCCTGATCATCCTGATCTTCAAGCCGCTTTCCGTGCTCTTGTTGAGCGCCATCGGCGCCGCCGGGCACCCCCTGGCGCTGCCGAACCCTGCCGGGATCGCCATCCTGCTGATCGCCCTGGCCCTGCTCGGGTTGATCCTGTGGAAGAAAGTCCCGCTGGGCAAGCCCACCCGGCAAGGCGCGCTGTGGTTCCTCGGCGGCAGTCTGGCTGGCGTCGTTCTCTACGTGCTGTATGGCGTGTTGATGATCCAGTGGTTTGGCCAGCCTGTGCCACCCGACCCCGGCAAAACCGCCTGGCTGGCGCCGTTCTACCAATTAGGCTACGCCGCGGTGGCAGAAGAGCCGCTCTTCCGGGGGTTTCTGTGGGGCGGGCTGAAGCGCGCAAACGTAAGAGAAGGTTGGATCCTGCTTATCCAAGCAGTGTTATTTGCCGTCGCCCACATCCACTTGCTGAACACCCCTCAGCCCGCCCTGTACCTCGGCATCACCTTTGTCAATGCCCTGCTCTTCGGGCTGATCGTTTGGCGCTCGCGCTCTTTAGCCGCCAGCCTGGGCATGCACGGCTTTGCCAATGGCTCGGTGCTGGCGCAATATTGGGTGTACGCGCTGTTTTTTATGTAACACTTTTCGTTATAGGCAGCCTCAAAAACCAATTCTCTTTTCATATAAAAATACACAGAAGGCGCACTCAGCCTTGACAAACCCATCCTCTTGCGATAATATATTTACACTAAATACATTTTTCGGAAACATACCATGACCCTTCCCGACAAACTTCGCAAACGCCTGCCCCTCTCCCCAGCAGCATTCTGCACCCTGCTGGCCCTCAAAGACGGCAATAAGCACGGTTACACCATCCTGCGCCAGGTCGCCGAGCAATCGGATGGCGCGGTACGGTTGCTGCCCGGCACGCTGTACAACCTGCTCAAGCGCATGCTGGAAGACGGCTGGATCGAGGAACTCGATGAGCGCCCCGACCCGGCCTTAGACGACGAGCGCCGCCGTTACTACCGCCTGACTGCCCTGGGCGAAAAGGTTGCCAGCCTGGAGGCCGAGCGCCTGGCAAGCCTGCTGCGCACCGCCCAAAACCACGGCATCCACATCGTGGGCGAGGAGCGCTGATGGATTCGCCCTGGCTGGCCTGCTCGGATCGGATCTACCGCCTGCTGCTGCGCGCTTACCCGGCTTCTTTTCGGGCGCGCTTCGCCGCCGAGACGGCCCAGGTGTTCCGCACTTTATGCTGCGCCACCTACGCTGAGTCGGGCGGGCACGGCCTGGCCTGGTTGTGGCTGGCCGCGCTGTGGGATTGGGCCTGGACCGGGGTCACCCTGTGGGGCCAACACTTGCTGAAACGGAGAACAAACATGACGCAAACCAATTTTCTCAACCGCAGTGACGGGGTCAAGCCGCTCTCAGCTGCCGAGACCTGGATGGCCCTGCTGCCCTTCCTGGGCTTTGGTCTGGTCTCTCTGGTGAATAAACTGGATGTACTGAAGATCAGCAGCTTGCCTTTGTGGCAAATCCTGATCATCGAGCCCTTCCTGCTGTTCAACTGGCTGGTGCTGATCGGCCTGTTCATCAGCCTGCTCAAGGGCTTCCCTCGTTGGGGCTACGCCTACCTGGGCTGGGCCATCCTGTTCGGCTGGTGGTGGAGCGATATGCGCTTTTTCGGCTACAAGATCGGCGGAGGCATCTGGCTGCCGCTGCTGGGCGTGGTGGTGCTGGCTCTGCTGCTGCGGCGCTCCATCCAGCCGCTGCGCACCTTGCTCTCCGGCTTGTGGCAAGAATGGACGCTGCTGTCTTTCGCTGTTTACATCTTATATGCCCATGTGTTCATGCTCTACGACGAAAACCACAACCCCTACCTGCTAGCCCTGGTCATCGCCACCACACTGACTCTCGGCCTGGGCGTTTGGGGCTACTTCCGCAGTGGCTCGCCGCTACGCCGTATGCTGGCACTGAGCGGCGCTCTGGCGCTGCAAATGGTGATCGGCTTTATCAATGGCGCTACCTGGGACTACCGGACTTATTACGGCGTATCGCATGGCACCCCCGAGAATGATACCCGCATTGCGATAATCTTCTTCATTGTCCTGTCGCTGATCATGCTCGCCAATGGGCTGCTGGCAGCCTGGTGGAGCAAAAGGCAAGACGCCCGGCAGGCTTGATTTTTCCCCCACCCCTGGCCCCTCCCCCGAAATCGGGGGAGTTTTTTTTCTGGTGGTGATTTTGCGAGCTTCGCTCGCAAAATCACCACCAGAAGATAACCTATCCTTTTTGCCGCTCCACGTACACCGCCACCGCCTCACGCATGAAAGGCGCCAGACGGGGATCGATCTTGTCGAAGTTGGCTTTGAAGCGCGGGTCATCGTTGTAGCCGTTGGCCAGGCCCAGCAGCTGCTCCAGGTTCGGCGTCCAAAAGTAATCCATGTGGCGGCGCCAGCGCTCGATGCAGGCCTGCACCTCCGCCGAGGCCGCCCCCTTGGGCATGGCCGCCAGGAGTTCCGCATAGATGGCGTTGCCTTCCTCGCCAATGCGCTGCTTCTCTGCCTTGCTGTAGCTGTTCCACTTCTTGTAGGAGGCTTTCACTACCTCTGGGTCATACATCTGCATAGCCTCTTTCTCGTACTCAGCCTGCTGTTTTTCATTAAAAACGTCAAACAACTGTTTGGGACTCATGGGTTGGTTTCCTTTCAAGTGAGAGATGGTCTCGTCCACGGTGTGGATCAGCCGTTCCATGCGCGCCGCCCGCTGGCGTAACTGCACCTTGTGCTGCTCGAGGGCGCTCAGCACATCGAAATCCGGGCGCCTCAGGATCTTTTGGATGGCCTCCAGCGGCATATCCAGCTCGCGGTACAGCAAGATCTGCTGCAAGCGCAGCCAGGCCTGCTCCCCGTAGTAGCGATAGCCATTCTCGCCCACACGGGATGGCTTGAGCAAGCCGATCTTGTCATAGTAGCGCAGGGTGCGCGGCGTGATGCCGGCCATTTGGGAAAGCTGTTTTACCGTGAACATGGGCATAGTATAAACCTTTACGTAACGTTAATGTCAAGAGGTAAAAAAAGAGTGGGATGCAGCGCTTCGCGCTGCATCCCACTCTTTTGAAAAATCTTATTGTTTCTTCAGGATGATGCGGGCATCGACCACTTTCAGGCCCTTGCCCTCTTCGTACACCAACACCGGGTTGGCGTCGGTCTCAGAGATCTCATCCCGCAGGTCATAGATCATGCAGGAATACTTGGCGATCAGGTCTTCCAGCGCAACCCGGTCGCGCGGGGCCGCGCCGCGGGCGCCAGCCAAAATGGCCACGCTGCGGATCTCGTTGATCATCTGCTTCACCTGGCCGTTGGTGACAGGAGCCACGCGGAAGGTCACGTCTTTGAGCACCTCAACGAAGATGCCACCCAGGCCGAACATCACCGTGGGGCCGAAGGTTGGGTCGTTGATCGAGCCAACAATCACCTCGGTGCCGAGCGGGGCCATTTCCTGTATTGCCACGCCAAAGATGTGGGCGTCGGCCTTGTAGGCCTTGGCGCCAGCCAGGATGGCATTGTAAGCAGCCCGCACACCCGCCTCGTCCTTGATGTTGACCTTCACGCCGCCGGCGTCGGATTTGTGAATAATATCGGGAGAGACAATCTTCATCACGATCGGGTAACCGGTCTTGTTCGCCAGCGCCACGGCTTCTTCCTCGCTCGTAGACAGGTTGGTCTCAGCCACCGGCAGCTTATAGGCACCAAAGAGCTTCTTGGCCTCCACCTCGGTCAGCATGCTGCGGCCATCCGCGCGCGCCTTGGCAATGATGGCGCGGGCTTTCTTGGAACTCTCGGGCAGGCAGATTTCTTCCGAGCCGCCGATGTCCTTGCGGATGTCGTGATACTCACGCAGGGCAGCCATGGCGTTCATCGCCTGGTCTGGGGCGGGGTAAGCCGGGATGCCATTCTCCACCAGCCATGCCATCGCCTCATCGCAGCGCGTGCCGCCGGTCATCGAGACGATGATCGGGCGATTTTTGACACCAGTCTCGTCAACAGCCTTCTTGATGGCCTGGCCAATTTCCACCGGGTTGGTCATGGCGGTCTCGCAGTAGAGCACCACCAGCCCATCCACCCAGGGGTGTGCGTAAGCGAACTTAACCGATTTATAATACCAATCGTTGCCCGCCATACCGGTCAGATCCACCGGGTTCTTGGCGCTGCCGTATGCGGGCATGTGCTTCTTGAGCTCTTCCTGCACATCCTGCGGGGCGAACTGCAACGGCACGCCGTAACGCTCACCGGCATCGGTTGCCAACACGCCCACGCCGCCGCCATTGGTGATGACAAGCAAATTATCGCCCTTGAGAGGCGACTGCAGCGAGAGGGCCAGCGTGCGGTCGAAGAGGTTGCTCAGGTCAGAGGCCTGCACTACGCCCGCCTGCTGGAAGGCCGCGCCATACACCTTCACCGCACCCGCCAGTGAGCCGGTGTGCGAGGCGGCAGCCGCCGCGCCGTGCGCCGAAACGCCCGCCTTGAGGGCAATGATGGGTTTCTTGCACTTGCGGCTGGCCTCGATGAACTTGCGCCCATCCTTAAAGCCTTCGATGTACAGGCAGATGCAGTTCGTGTCCTCGTCCGTGTCCAGCCAGGTGATCAGGTCGGCAAAGTCCACATCGGCCATATTGCCAATGGAGATCATCTTATCGAAGCCCACCTTGCGGGTGTAGGTGATGGCGTCCATGGCGATCAGCAGCGCGCCGCTCTGGGTGATCAGCGTAGCCTTGCCAGGGAAGGGCAGGAAGGGAGCGAAGGAGGCGTTCAGCTTGTCCGAGTTGGACAGCGTACCAACAATGTTGGGCCCCAGAACGCACATGCCGTATTGGCGGGCAATGCTCACCAATTCGTCTTCCAGGTCCTTGCGCCCTACCTCGCTGAAGCCGGAGGTGATCACGCTCAGCGCCCCAATGCCCTTTTTGCCGCATTCTTCGGCAACTTGAGAAACGAGATTCACCGGGACGGTGATCACCGCCAGGTCCACTTTGCCGGGGACATCTTTGATCTCGGCGTAAACCCTCAGACCGAGAATTTCGGTGGCGGTGGGATTGATGGGATAGATCTTTCCCTTATATCCGTTCTTGACCAGGTTATCGATGACGGTGTACCCGATCTTTCCCGGTGTTGCCGAAGCGCCAACAACGGCCAACGATTTAGGCCGCAAGAGCTTGGTGAGTGCTGTTTGATCCATACTTAATCTCCTGATATTGTTCTTGGTTTTTGAATGGTTAAAAAATTAGTCCCGGGATCTCACCCGCTGATCGCAGATCTTTTTCTGGGTCTCGTGATCGATTAACAAGAAAGGGGATGCCTCACCACAATAGTGAGACATCCCATTCGAATTCAACGCGCCGCCCCAAAACAAGAGAATAGATTGCCCATAACAGGGAAATTATAACATAGGTAAAACACCCGACGCAGAATTCCTATCAAAACCTCGCAAAAAGTGTCAAAAGCCATCCGTTTTACATGAAGAATGTATATGCCGCATCTCAAATATCAGGCTTTTGTTATCCCCTTTGTGCTGGAAACAATCAATTCCGACCCCGGCGAGATCGAGCAAGTCGTGCCGCAGATTGCTCTATGGGTCAAACCGCGCATTGAATATTTGCCAGGGGAGTAAAAGAGTTGACACCCCCGCGGTACTGTTGTACACTATGCCCACTTAATATGCGTAAATCTATCTGGATTATCGCCGGAACCATCAGCCTGGGGCTGGGCATCGTGGGCATCTTCATCCCCATCTTGCCGACCACGCCGCTTTTCTTGCTGGCAGCCTATTGCTACGCGCGCGGCTCAAAGCGCTTTTACCACTGGCTGGTGTACCGCTCGTGGGCGGGGGGTTACATCCAATCCTACCGTGAGGGCCGCGGCATCCCCCTCAAGCAGAAGTTGATCACCATCGCCCTGCTGTGGCTGAGCATCGGCTATGCCATCGGCTTTGTGGCTGAGACGTGGTGGCTGCGCCTGCTGCTGGGGGCCATCGCCGTGGGGGTCACCATCCACCTGGCCAGGATCAAAACCCGGCGCACCGAATCCCCCCCTCCAGCCGAGAACGCTGCCTGCCCAGACGACCAGCCCAACGCCCCGGCATAGCGCACCTGCAATTTCCCCTTGCCAAAGGGGAAATTTTTTGTTATACTATGGATAATGATTTTCCATAGAAGTTTATTATCCAAATCGGATGACCATGCCTGACCCACAAGCCCGCTTCGATGAGTTGATCGCCCTGCTCAAAGCACACGACTTCCGCCTGACCCCCCAGCGGGTGGAGTTGGTGCGCCTCATCGCTGCCAGCCAGGGGCATCCCAGCGCGGCGCAGCTCTACGCCCAGATCAGAACCCGCTTTCCCACCATGAGCCAGGCCACCGTCTACAAAACGCTGACCTTGCTCAAAGAGATCCACCAGGTCTTCGAGATAGATCTGCACGATGACCGTCATTACGACGGCAACCGCCCGGAACCGCATCCCCATTTGATCTGTACACGCTGCAATAAGATTGTCGACGGCGAATTTGAGCCTGACCTCTCCTCCATCCGGAAGCTGGAGCAAATTTCCGGTTACCAGATCACCCGTTCTCACTTCACGTTCTACGGGCTTTGCGCCGATTGCATACACAGCAGCGGCTGAGGCCTTTTTTTACCAACCGACCCACCTACTTAAACTCAAAAAAAGGGAGACAACCAATGGCTAAAAAGAAATTGACCAAACTGACCACCGCCGCCGGCGCACCCGTGCCCGACAACCAAAACGCCATGACCGCTGGCCCGCGCGGCCCCATGCTGCTGCAAGATGTCTGGTATCTCGAAAAGCTGGCTCACTTCGACCGCGAGGTGATCCCCGAGCGCCGCATGCACGCCAAAGGCTCGGGCGCATTCGGCAAGTTCACCGTCACCCACGACATCACCCGTTACACCAAGGCGGCGATCTTTTCCAAGATCGGCAAGGAGACCGAGGCCTTTGTGCGCTTCTCCACCGTGGCGGGCGAGCGCGGCGCAGCCGATGCCGAGCGCGACATCCGCGGCTTTGCGATGAAGTTCTACACCGAAGAAGGCAACTGGGACCTGGTGGGCA